>JAEXGT010000103.1 GCA_023450615.1 Pseudomonadota bacterium
ATCTCGTCAAGGGTGATGCCGGTAACGACACCATCTATGGCGGTGCCGGTATCGACAAGCTCTACGGTGGTTCCGGTCAGGACGTGTTCGTGTTCAACACCAAGGCGAACGCGAAGACCAACCTGGACCAGGTCATGGACTTCAAGGTCAAGGATGACACCATCTGGCTCGACAACAAGTACTTCACGAAGTTGGGCAAGGCTGGGTCGGAGGCTGCTCCGGCGGCTCTCGACAAGAACTTCTTCCGCATTGGCGAAAAGGCCAAGGACAAGAACGACTACATCATCTACGACAAGAAGACCGGCATTCTGTACTACGATGCCGATGGCAGCGGTAAGAAGGCGGCAGTCGAGATCGCCAAGCTCAGCACGAAGCTGAAGCTGACCGCAGCTGACTTCATGGTCATCTAAGCGATCGACATAGTCTGATCTTTAAACCCCGGCGGCTCTGCTGCCGGGGTTTTTCTTTATCTCTCTCGCGGCATGTCCGTTGAGGCTGCCTCTGGGCGCGGCATGGAAGGGCAAGCGTGAGAGCTCACGGTGATCTTTTTCCCTCCTGATGTGTTTTGTCACTTCCAGGGGCATCACGAGAGGGAAGGGGTCTGAATGGCGTCCAACGCAGACATGCTCGATTGCCTGATCGTCGGCGGCGGGCCCGCAGGACTGACGGCGGGGCTTTACCTCGCGCGGTTCAAGCGGCGGTTCCTGGTCGTGGACAGCGGTACGCCGCGGGCAGCGTGGATTCCGACGAGCCACAACATTCCCATGTTCGCGGACGGCATTTCCGGCAAGGACCTGCTGGTGCGGGCGCGCGCCAATCTGGAGCAATACGGCAAGTGCATCCGGGCAGGGCGGGTCACGGGCCTGAGCAAGCAGCCGGATCGCTTCATCGCCATCGTCGAGGACGATGACGGCGGTATGGATCAGGTCTCGGCCCGGCGGGTCATCCTGGCGACAGGCGCGGTGGATATCGAGCCCGATCTGCCGGATGTGCCCAATGCCGTGCAGCGCGGGCTGGTGCGCTACTGCCCCATCTGCGACGGATACGAGTCCCGCGACCGGAAGATTGCCGTCATCGCTTATGGGGCGCACGGCATCGGAGAAGCGGTGTTCATCGCCCGCACCTATTCCCGCGACGTGACCCTGCTCACCCTCGGCCAGCCCCTGGAGCTGAATGCGGAGCAATGGGCGCGGCTCAAGGAGCATGGGATCAAGGTGGTCGAGACGCCTGTCGAGTCCCTCGACATGGAGAATGACCGGATTTCCGCGCTCCATTTCGGCGGCAAGGAGCACCGCTTCGATGTGCTTTATTCGGCGCTGGGCTTGAAATACCGGTCCGACCTCGCCCTGGCCTTAGGCGCGGAGCATGACCGGACGGGCAGCCTCATCGTCGACAGCCATTGCCAGACAAGCGTGAAGGGGCTGTATGCTGCGGGCGATATCGTGCGCGGCCTCGACCAGATCGTCGTCGGCATGGGGCATGCCGCGCATGCCGCCACGCACATTCACAATCATTGCGAATTGCCCACCGAGGACGAGCCGGGCGGGGCCTGATCCTTGTCAGGCAAGAGCCTTCGCAAGAAGAGGCAGGCTCACATCCATGCGGTAATCGACCGACGAGTGATTGTCGGGAAATTCCTCGTAGACATGGGCGATGCCGGCGGCATCCAGCTTCCGGTGCAATTGGCGCGAGCCATAGACCATGTTGTACTGATCGACGTCGCCGCAATCGATATAGAAGGCCTTCAGCTTGCGCAGGTTTTCCTGGCATCGGGCATTATCCGCCATGCGCAGCGGATCCCACCGCAGCCAGTTGGCCCAGCGCTCCTCGATGATCTCGCATGTGTGCAGATCCACCGGAAGCCGAATGCCGCAGAACTGGCTCGGATCGGGATCGAAGCTCGCGGCCTGTGCGAGGATCATCAGCACATGCCAATCCTGGTCCTTCGCCTTGGGGCCTTGAGCGAACCTGTTCAGGAAAGCCTCGATGGACATGCCGTGGCTCGCCAGGTGGCGCAGCGCGCCCGCGAACTCCCCGAGATGGTAGAGATATTCGAAGCCCACATCGCCGGAATGGGAGGCCGCCGCCGCCCATACGGAGCCGCCATGGCGCAGGGCATGAACGAGGGAGCCGTAGCCTCCCGAGCTCTTGCCGAAGACGCCCCGGCGCCCGTCGCCGCCGCAGCCGAAGCGTTCTTCCACGAAGGGTACCATCTCGCGGATGAGGAAGGTCTCCCAGGGGCCCATTGCGGCGCTGTCGACATATTGGTTTCCGCCGAGGCGGGTGAAGCAGTCGGGGAAGGCGACCACAACAGGGGGCATGGCGCCCGTGCCGATCAGGCGGTCGAGTCGTTCCGGGACGTTTTCGCCGTAGTTCTTCCAATTGGTGTGGCCGGGCCCGCCCGACGTGTAGCCCACGAGGTCCACGAGGAGAGGCAGTCCGCGCCCGTCATGGCCCGCCGGCACATAGACGTCGATGCGCCGCCTCGAGGGATCGCCCAGGAGATTGCCTTTCAGACAGTCGCTGTCGATCCGGAGGGAATGCACTGTGCCCTCGGGCACGTTCTGGTCCTTGCGCATTGCTGATCCTTGTCTCTCGTCGGGGGAACATGATGTGGCTGTCCAGCGGGCACTTGTCCAGAAATGGGGCTTTGGCAGCGGTTAATAAGTCTTTTCTGGCTCTAGCTTTCCCTCCAGCCCTGGCACTAGGGTGCCGCCTCAAGCGTCATTGTCTGGGGGAATAAAACATGAGCGATAGCTTCCTGCCTAAATGGACCTTGAAGACCGAGGGCACCATCATGCCCGATGAGCGGCTTCCGACCGGCCAGATGGTCGTCGTAGGCCTGCAGCATGTGGTGGCCATGTTCGGCGCCACGGTGCTTGCCCCCATCCTGATGGGCTTCGATCCCAACGTTTCCATTCTCTTCTCCGGCCTCGCCACCCTGATCTTCTTCTTCGTGGTCGGCGGCCGTGTGCCGAGCTATCTCGGCTCGAGCTTCGCCTTCATCGGCCCCGTCCTGGTGGCGACCGGCGCCTCGGTCGGCAGCCCGAACCCCAACATTCCTCTGGCTCTCGGCGGCATCATCGCAGCCGGTGCGCTCTATTTCATCATCGGCCTCATCGTCCAGATGGCAGGGCACCGCTGGATCGAGAAGCTCATGCCGCCGGTGGTCACCGGCGCCATCGTGGCCGCCATCGGCCTCGTGCTGGCGCCGATCGCCATCAACAGCGCCTCGGGCGTGACTCCGGACAACGCGAACGGCTCCGACTTCGCCCGCTGGATCGCGCTTGCCACGGCGCTTTCGGTCGGCCTCGTCGCGGTCTATGCACCGGGCATGTGGAAGCGCCTGCCTGTGCTGCTCGGCGGCGCCATGGGCTATCTGGCCTACTACATCTTCGCCAACCGCCTGGGCTACGGCACGCCCATCGACTTCACGAAGATCGGCGAGGCGGCCTGGTTCGGCCTGCCGTCCTTCCATACCCCTGTCTTCGATACGAGGGCCATGAGCCTGATCGCGCCTGTCGCTATCATTCTGGTCGCCGAGAACCTCGGACACATCAAGGCGATCGGCGCCATGACGGGCCGCAACCTCGATCCCTATCTCGGACGCGCCTTCATGGGCGACGGTCTCGCCACGATGCTCTCGGGCTCCGCCGGCGGCACGGGCATGACGACTTACGCCGAGAACATGGGCGTGATGGCCGTGACCCGCATCTACTCGACGCTGGTCTTCATCATCGCCGCCGGTTTCGCGCTGCTGCTCGGCCTCTCGCCGAAATTCGGCGCCTTCATCGGCACCATTCCGGGCCCCGTGCTCGGCGGCCTCTCGATCGTCGTGTTCGGCCTCATCGCCGCGACGGCTGGCCGGATCTGGGTGGAGAACCGGGTCGATTTCTCGAACCCGCGCAATCTGATCACGGTGGCGGCCGCCCTCATCCTGGGCGCCGGCAATTTCAAGCTGAATGTCGCGGGCTTCACCCTCGACGGCATCGGCACCGCGACCTTCGGCGCGATCATCCTGTATCACCTCCTGAACATGGGGCCTCAGCGCGCCGACCGGAATCCGCACGCTTAAGCCCTGTCCAGGAACACGTCCACGGAGCCCGCGTTGAGCCATCAACGCGGGCTCTTTTCATTCAATGCCGACGAGAGCCCGCATCGTTTTTCGCCAACATGGATGATGCAATGAGCTCCGAGCCGAAGCAGACACTTCCTCCGCAGGTGCAGGACCGGCAGCCCGGTCATGAAACCGAGATGAATCCGAAGCCGGATTACGAGCCGCGCTATCCGGGCAGCAACCGGTTGCAGGGCAAGACGGCTCTCATCACGGGCGGCGACAGCGGCATCGGCCGCGCGGTGTCCGTTCTCTTCGCACGGGAAGGCGCGGATATCGCCATTCTCTATCTCAATGAGGGCGAAGACGCGCAGGCGACGAAGAAGCTCGTGGAGAGGGAAGGGCGCAAGTGCCTCACCATCGCGGGCGATGTCGGCGATCCCACATTCTGCCGCTCCGCCGTCGATCAGGTGATCCGGCAATTCGGCAAGCTCGATGCGCTCATCAATAATGCGGCCGAGCAGCACCCCAAAGGCGGTATTGCCGAAATCACGCCCGAGCAGATCGACCGCACCTTCCGCACCAACATCTTCGGTTATTTCTACATGGTTCAGGCGGCGATGCCTCACCTGAAGCAGGGAGCGGCCATCATCAACACGACCTCGGTCACGGCCTATCGCGGCAGCTCGGACCTTCTCGATTACAGCGCGACGAAAGGCGCCATCGTCGCGTTCACGCGCTCTCTGGCGCAGAAGCTCGCTGAGCAGGGCATCCGCGTGAACGGCGTTGCGCCGGGGCCGATCTGGACGCCCCTGATCCCTGCGACATTCCCGGAAGAGAAGGTGAAGACATTCGGCGCGAACACGCCGCTCAAACGTCCCGGACAGCCCAACGAGGTTGCGCCGTCATATCTCTTTCTCGCCTGCGACGACGCCTCCTACATCACGGGCTCCATTCTGCACCCGAATGGCGGCGACCCGACCGAATCCTGACAACGAAAAGGCGGCTCTCTCGAGCCGCCTTTTTCGTGAAGGGTCGGGAATTCAGCGACGGCGGCGCACACGGACCGGAACCGGCGAGGGCGCCTGCACGGTGAGTGCGAAGAAAAGCAGCACGGCAGAGAGCGACGCGCCTATCAGGAAGACGACTTCTGCAACGACCGCTTGCGATGCGACGCCGGTGACGGCTGCCAGCAAAGTAAGAACAGCGAAAAGAATAAATGCACGAAGGGCAACGGAACGGGTCATCGACATATCTCCCAAGTGTTTTGAGAAACGTACCCGGGAGAATGGGGTTCCATACTGAGGGCGCCTTTGAAGAATACTTATGTCGAGCTTCCTTACATTAAAGACGAATGCCTTTTTGCGGAACCGCACAGCCGCGCTTGGCGTTGTTTCAACGTCATCGGCTCAAGGCTGATTTAAAATCTTAGCGAGGTAACACCATGCTCGGTTGGGCTGTCACTTTTCTCATTATCGCGCTTGTCGCGGCTCTGTTCGGTTTCGGCGGCATCGCTGGCACCGCTGTGGAAATCGCCAAGCTGATCTTCTTCGTCGCAATCGTGCTCTTCGCCATTTCGGCCGTCATCGGCCTGCTGCGCGGACGAAGCCCTATGTGACGTAGGCCTTAGGGTCTTCCCGGTTCATGAAAACGCCGCCCCTCGGGCGGCGTTTTTTGTGGCGAGAGGTTCTCTCGTCTCAGCCCTGGAGGGCCGCGCGGGTCATGCTGTCGGGGCCGAGATCGTCCATGTCGTTCACGTTCAGAGCGGCGGCCAGACGCAGGCGGGCCCGGTTCACGCGGCTCTTGATGGTGCCGACGGCGCAGCCGCAGATACCGGCGGCTTCTTCATAGGAGAAGCCGGAAGCGCCGACGAGGAGCAGGGCCTCGCGCTGATCGGGCGGAAGCTGGTCGAGGGCTACGCGGAAATCCTCGAAGTCGAGATGCGAGCCCTGCTCGGGTTGGATCCTCAGGCGGCCTGCGAAGGCGCCATTGGGGTCTTCGACCTCTCGGCGGCGCTTGCGGTATTCGGAATGAAAGAGATTGCGGAGGATCGTGAAGAGCCATGCATTGACGTTCGTGCCGGGCTCGAAGCGGTGAAGATTGGAAAGGGCGCGGAGGAGGGTGTCCTGGACAAGGTCATCCGCTTTGTCGACTTGGCCCGAGAGCGAGATTGCGAAGGCGCGTAGGCCGGGGATGGCAGCCAATAAGGCCTCTCGCAGATCGGGCTCCGATGTCATTGCGGCCCGTCTTTTTTCTTGTCGAGCTGATCCAGAAGTTCTTTGAAACGGTCCGGAACGGGTTGCTGCATCAATTCGTCGTACATGGCGCGCAGTTGGTCGCCGATACGTTTCTGGCTGCTGCTGTCGAGCTTTGCGTCGGTTCCAAGCTTGCCGTCGGCGGATGCGCCCGGGAGCGCCCGAGCCAGCTTGTTACCTTTGTCACCTGTCATCTGATTCCCCTTGCTACCCCGTCTATTATTAAGGGATAGCCAACCTTGGCAGTAGCTCTATACTCATTTTCGAGCAATAACGCCTGTTGCTGACCACGGTTCCAGAGATGGAACTTTTGCAGCTTTGCAGCGTTGAATGGACCATCGGTACAACGAGTCATAAGCACAATAAGGGGAAGCGAATGTCGACAGCTCAGCTTGTCGTCCAGCACTTACCATACCTTCGCCGCTACGCACGCGCTCTCACCGGCAGCCAGATGGCCGGGGATGCCTATGTGGCTGCAACCCTTGAAACGCTGGTGAGCGAACCCGAGACCATCGGGCCCTCCGGCAATGTCAAGGTCGAGCTCTTCCAGGTCTTCACGCGCATTTGGAATTCGCTTTCCGTCAACGGACGCAGCGAGCAGATCCAGCGCGATCTGCCGGCGGAGGTTCGCCTCGGCCAGATCACCCCACTGCCTCGTCAGGCGTTTCTCCTGTCCTGCCTTGAAGGCTTCGGGGAGGAGGAGGTCGGCCAGATCCTCGATGTGGACACCAGGACGGTGCGCGATCTCGTCGATGAAGCCGGCCGTGAACTGGCTGCCGACATGGCGACCGACATTCTCATCATTGAGGATGAGCCGCTGATCGCCATGGATCTCGAGGCGCTGGTCGAGGGCCTCGGTCACAATGTGACTGGCGTGGCCCGCACGCGCACGGAAGCGGTCAAGCTTGCCTCCAGCAAGCAACCCGGCCTCATCCTGGCCGATATCCAGCTTGCCGATGGCAGTTCCGGCCTCGACGCGGTCAATGACCTCCTGAAGTCGTTCGAGGTGCCGGTGATCTTCATCACCGCCTATCCGGAGCGCTTCCTCACCGGTGAGCGGCCCGAGCCTGCCTTCCTCATCGCCAAACCGTTCCAGCCGGCAAACGTCTCTGCCGTCATCAGCCAGGCCCTGTTCTTCCAGCAGAGCGCCAAGCGGCGAGAGCCCCGGGCCGCGACGGCCTGACCAACGGCTACGTTTTCTGAAAGTAATAGCCCGGCTTTTGAGCCGGGCTTTTCTTTTGTCACATTGTAATCGGCATAAAAAAAGACGGGCTATGATGCCCGTCTAAAGGTGCCGGCCAATGCACAAGGGGAATGCGGGGAGGACCAGGAGGCCGGTGCTTAAAGAACGCCTCTTGGAAAATAAAGGTTCCCACCTTTTTTCTTGGATTATCCTCTAGGGGGACGCAGGAACATCAAAGATAAGGTCGCGTTGTTTTCTCGAATGGTTCAGCTAAGCAGCGGGAGACAAGGATGCTCCTTACGTCCACGAGATTCTACGTTCTGACTGGAGCCGCCTTGTTGGCCGGTGGTATCGCCTTTGCGGATACAAGCTTTGCCCCCCTTAAGCAGCCGCATGACTTTCTCAAGGCGGCGCTGTTTCAGGAGCAGGTCGCGCCTAAAGGTGATCGCCTGGCGAGCGCACGTCCTGCGGAAGCCCAGATCGGTGTCTCCATCGTCGAAATCGTCGGCCTTGCCCATGCTACGGTCATCCTTCGTGGGGAGGACGGCAAGGTTCTCTATCGCTCCGATCCGCGCTCCGGCATGACTGCGATCTCAAAGAACATGGACCTTCCGGTTCTCACCATGAAGGACGATATGAAGGCTCCTTCCATGCAGCATTCGCCGACCGCCCAGGAGCGTCCTGAGGAGCCGCGCAAGCCAAAGCGGCAGAATACGGTCGGCTGCATGGCGGATGTCAGCCCCCTGGCGCAAGCCAGCGTGAACCGGATGCCGAGCTTGTGCCTTGCATCCCTGGACACTCCCTTGTCGTGAAGCGGTGAGGAAGCCGCTTCCTTATCTCTGTCATGATGTGGAGAAGCTCCCGCAGGGAGGGTTCATGGAGCAGAAGATAACGTAATTTTTTGATCTCGATGAATATTCGTTCAGAATAAAACTTTACAATACTACCGCTCTGGCTTGCGCCGGGGGCTCAAAGAATTTGGAACATCTGTGGCTTTTTTGCGTTTTGCTCAAGCGCACTTTGGTGCTTGGCGTGATTCATTGGATAACCAGGAGAATTTTAGAATGCTGAAGAAGCATATGGCAGCTTGCCTTGTTGTGACGGCTTTCGCGGCTGCGCCTGCCTTCGCTCAGACATCCCCGTCGGCTCCGACCGATCGCCCGACCGCTTCGGGCTCTGGATCGACGACTTCGGGTTCTCCGGCCATGCAGCCCGGCGCATCGGGTGCCCCGACCACGAACTCTTCTACGGCCGCTCCCGCTTCCGGCGCGTCGGCGACGAACCAGGCCGCGGGCGCTCAGACCCAGTTCATGACTCAGATGCAGACGGGCCAGATGAGGGCGTCCGATCTGATCGGAACTCGTGTCGTCAGCAGCAACAATGAATCCATCGGCGACGTCAACGACGTGATCGTTGATCGCGACGGCAAGGTTCTGGCCGCCGTGGTGGGCGTCGGCGGCTTCCTCGGCATTGGCGAGAAGAATGTGGCTGTTTCCTTCGAGGCCCTGGAGTTCGCCGATAATCAACAGGCGAGGGCCATGGACAACAACACTGCAACCACCGGCTCGACCGCGACAGGCCAGGGCTCGGCAGGCGCAACGTCGAACTCGAATATGGCGACCAACAACGCCCCCGCGGCCAACAATAGCTCGGCTTCCTCCAATGACCCGGGCCGCGTCGTCCTTCGCATGACGAAGGCCGAGCTTCAGGCCGCTCCCACCTTCAAGCCGAATGGCGACAACAACGCGAGCAGCACGAATACCGGCACAACCGGTGCGGGCGGCACTGCTCCTCAGCAGTAAGACAACCTCACAGCTGATCGGCGGCGCCTCGGATCCGGGGCGCCGTTTCTTTTTTGGGGCTGGGCCAAGCAAAATAAAAGGCGCAGCCACGAATGACTGCGCCTTTAAAGGTGCCAATCCGAGGGGGCATTCGGACCGGTTGCAGACACAACGTTCCTCAAGAGAAGAGGGTTCCCGGAATTTCTGAAAATTTTGCAGCGCAGCGGAAGGCGAAGTTCTGCCTCCGGAGGAACCGGGGCGTTTCGGGCACGTTGCCGAAGCAGGATTGATGCGGAGACTACCATGACTGCGACCAACGAATTGGATGCGGCCTTGTGCCAGGAAGACCTTCCGGATGAGTTCTCCCGGCTTTCTTCCAGTTCCTCCTCCCATGAGAAGCCGAACGTGGCCTGGATGCTCAGCGGCATCGTTTCGACGAGCCAGCAGGATGAGGTCACATGCCCCCTTATGCTGAGAAGGCACTTGGTGGTGCCGGCTTGGTCCCCGAGCTTTACCCCGGCCATTCAGCACCATTCGTAAAGTTCAAACCATTTTAGGCTTGTTTGTTTGATGATCGAAGCACCCTCGAATTTTCCCGCGCAAGAGACTGTCGCTGTTCTCCTCCATCCCAGCGCTGTCCCGGTCATCGATGTGTTTCGGTCTATCGGCTGCCTCGACGACCAGTACGACCTAGCCTTACTGGACGCTCCTGAGCAGGCGCTCTCCGTTTATGTGGCGCCAGCTGCGGCCAAAGGCATCGTATCGGATGCCTTGCTCCTGGCTTTTGCCTTGACCCGCCAGCGGGGAAGGGCGTTCGACCATCGGCAGGTTCGGTCGCGTCATGCAAGCCTCGATGAATACTGCCTCATGGCGTTGATTGGTGCCTCGCGTCAGCCTGCCTCAGATGTGGCCCGCGACGCTTCGGCGTTTCTCGGCGTTTCGCCACTCGATCTCCTGTCCGCTTTGGCCGGCGAGCTTGCTCGGCACATCGATCTTGGAACGATCGTCTTCCCGATGCCGGGGCTTGAGGAGTTTAGGGCCATCATCGGCATCGAGAGCGAGCGGATGGAAGCCATCATCGAATCCACCGACAGACCCGGACGGCATTTCAGCTTCTGAGGGTTTTGCCACGTTTCAATAAAACAAAGGGGCCGCTGAGCGGCCCCTTTAAGTATAGTCTTGCAAATCAGTTATTCCTGATTGCCGCGGGTATTGCCCGATGCCTGACCGCCTTTGCGGCCTGCCTCGGAGGCAAGTTCGCGGTCCTGGGAGAAAGATCTTTTCTCCGCCGGAACACTCTTGCCGCCTTTACTTGCAATTTCGCGCTGACGATCTGAATCCATGGATGCGAAACCGCGCTTCGAAGTCGAACCACTGGACGTCATCTAATGCCTCCTTTGCGGACTGTGCTCGTGCTTGAACAACCGCTCGCAAAATCGATGGTTCCGAGGAGTAGGGGGAACCTTTGCAAAAAAATTTCATGAAAAAAATCAATGTATAGGAGAAATGGAGTTCAGTTTGATTGCCAGGCTCAAATAATTGCCGTGCTCTCTTGCTTGAATAGGGTTCGCTTAGGGGTGCGACAAGTTGGCTAACCAGAGAATAAGAGCAGATTTATTTCAGAAATTAACGTGTTGAGCGCCTCAGTATTTGGGTTCGATTGAGTCTAGAGGTAATGCCTACAAGATTCATGATTGTCGTCCAGTGCATTAAACCGCAGGCGATTCACACCCTATATTCTGTAAATGTCATTCCATGACTCGATAGGCGCTCAGGTTCGGCTCAAGATTTTTCTCCCTTTCACCGATTGACTCAAAATGGGAAGCCAAATCCCAAAGGGTTTGAAATGTGAAATCCGGTGCTCACGCGGTCATGCCAGCCGTTTTCCGGAGGTCCCGGGTCGGTGTATGAGTGCTCTAGCTATGACCAACGAGAGGGCAGGATGACCTACGACGACAACAACGTGTTCGCAAAGATCCTCAGGGGCGAGTTGCCGTGCCACAAGGTCCATGAGACCGAGCACGTGCTGGCCTTCATGGATATCATGCCCCGTGGCGATGGCCATGTGCTGGTCATTCCCAAGGTGAAAGCTCGCAATATTCTCGACGCGCGGCCCGAGGATCTCGCGGAACTTGCCAAGGCTGTACAGGTGGTTGCCCGCGCTACGAAGGAGGCGTTCTCCGCCGATGGCCTCACGATCCAGCAGTTCAACGAAAGCGCTGGCGGGCAGGTGGTGTTTCACCTGCATGTCCACATCATCCCGCGCTTCGAGGGCGTGCCTCTGAAGCCTCATACGGGCCAGATGGAAGCCAACGACAAGCTGGCCGGGTTTGCCGAAAAGATCCGCGCCGCTTTGCAGGCCTGATGCAAGAAAAGAAAAGCGGCCTTCGGGCCGCTTTTCGATTGCGCTTACTCCGCCCAGTCGAGGGAGCGGGAAACGGCCTTGTCCCATTCCGCATTGAGGCGGCTGCGGCGGACCGTGTCCATGGCGGGGGTCCAGCGCTTATCGATGGCCCAATTGCGGACGAGGTCGTCCGTGCCGGCCCAGAAGTCGACCGCGAGGCCCGCCGCATAGGCCGCGCCCAGAGCCGTCGTCTCGATCACCTTCGGGCGCACCACCGGCACGTCGAGAATATCAGCCTGAAACTGCATGAGCAGCTCGTTGACCACCATGCCGCCGTCGGTGCGCAGCTCCTTCACCGCGATGCCGGTATCCTTCGTCATGGCCTCCAGCACCTCGCGGGTCTGGAACGCGGTGGCCTCGAGGGCGGCGCGGGCGATGTGAGCCTTGGTGGCATAGCGCGTGAGGCCGCCGATCAGACCGCGCGCATGGGAGTTCCAATGCGGCGCGTAAAGGCCCGAGAAGGCGGGCACGATGGTGACGCCGCCATTGTCCTCGACGCTGCGCGCCAAGGTCTCGATCTCGGGGCTTGCCTGTATCAGCCCAAGATTGTCGCGCAGCCATTGCACCAGAGCGCCCGCGATAGCGATGGAGCCTTCCAGCGCATAGACCGGCTTCGCGTCTCCGAACTTGTAGCCCATGGTCGTGAGCAGGCCGCACTTGGACGGGTAGGGCGTCTCGCCGGTGTTCATGAGCATGAAGCAGCCGGTGCCATAGGTGTTCTTGGCCTCGCCCTGCTGGAAGCAGGCCTGGCCCACGAGGGCCGCCTGCTGATCGCCGAGGATGCCGGCAATCGGCACCCCCGCCAGATCGTCCTTGGCGATGCCGTAGACTTCGCTCGATGACTTGATGGCGGGCAGGCAGGCGCGGGGGATGTCGAAGAGCTTCAGAATCTCCTCGTCCCACTCGAGGGTCTGCAGGTTCATGAGCTGCGTGCGGCTGGCATTGGTCACATCGGTGATGTGGCAGCCATTGTTCACGCCGCCCGTCAGGTTCCAGACGAGCCAAGTGTCGATATTGCCGAACAGCACGTCGCCCGCTGCGGCTTTCTCCCGCGCGCCGGGAACGTTGTCGAGCAGCCACCGCAGCTTCAGGCCGGAGAAGTAGCTCGCGAGCGGAAGGCCCGTCTTGGCCCGAAGGCGGTCATGGCCGCCGTCCTTTGCGAACTCGTCCACGATGGCGTCGACGCGGGTGTCCTGCCAGACGAGCGCGTTGTGAAGCGGCTTGCCGGTGCGCCTGTCCCAGATCAGCGTGGTCTCACGCTGATTGGTGATGCCGATGGCGGCGAGGTCCTGGGGCTTGAGGCCCTTCTTCGCCAGGGCATCCTGGATCACGCTTTGCGTGTTGGTCCAGATCTCGAGCGGATCGTGCTCCACATAGCCGGGCTTGGGATAGATCTGCTCGTGTTCCTTCTGCCCGACGGAGACGATGTTGCCCGCCTTGTCGAACACGATGAAGCGCGAGCTCGTCGTACCCTGGTCGATAGCGCCGACATAGGTAGCCATGATCTCTCCCTGATGGTCTTACTGCGCTGCGATCGATGCGGCTTTTTGCTTGGCTATGTAAGCATCAATCTTGGCCGCGGCGCCAGCCGGAACATGCAGGCCGAGCTTGGAACGGCGCCAGAGGATATCCTCTGCCGTGCGGGCCCATTCGCGGCGCATGAGGTAGTCGACTTCCGCCGCCGTCAGGCCCGCGCCGAAATCCTCGCCCATATCGGCCATGGACTTGGCATCGCCGAGGAGTTCCAGAATACGCGTACCATAGGCGCGCGACAGGCGGTAGGCGACCTGTTCGGGCAGGAACGGCCAGCGCTGGCGCACGGTCTTCAGGAACTTGTCGAAATCGGCGTCGATGATGTCGCCGCCCGGCATCTTGGCGGTTTCCGTCCAAGAGCCCTTCATGTCCGGGAAGAACGCCTTCAGCTCTTCGAGAGCATGTTCGGAGAGCTTACGGAACGTGGTGATCTTGCCGCCGAAGATCGACAGGACCGGCGCTTGTCCTTCCGGCGTGTCCATGTCGAACACATAGTCGCGGGTCACGGCGGAGGCGTTGGACGAGCCGTCGTCGAAGAGCGGGCGCACGCCCGAATAGCTCCAGACCACTTCAGCGGGAGTGACCTGCTTCTTGAAGAAGTGGTTCACGATGTTGCAGAGGTACTGCACTTCCTCAGGGCTGATCTCCACCTTCTTGTCCGGCACGGACTCGACCGGAATGTCGGTCGTGCCGATGAGGGTGAACTTCTCCTGATAGGGGATCGCGAACACGATGCGCTTGTCCGTGTTCTGCAGGATGAAGGCCTGCTCCGTGTCGAAGAGCTTCGGCACCACGATGTGGCTGCCCTTCACGAGGCGCACGTTCTTCGTGGTGTTGAGGCCGAGTTTCGAATTGAGCACGTCCGCCACGAAGGGGCCGCCCGCATTGACGATGACCCTGGCGCGCACGTCCTGTGTCTCGCCGGTCTCGGTGTTCTGGAGCGTCGCCACCCAGACCTTGCCGTCGCGGCGGGCAGAGGTGAGCTTGGTGCGCACGCGGATATCGGCGCCCTTCTCGAAGGCGTCGAGAGCATTCAGCGCCACCATGCGGCTGTCCTCGACCCAGCAATCGGAATAGACGAAGGCGGTGTCGAAGCCGGGCTTCAGGCCCTGGCCGGCAGGGTGCTTGGTGAGCTTGATGGTCTCCGTGCCCGGCAGTTTCTTACGGGGCGCGAGATGGTCGTAAAGGAACAGGCCGAGGCGCACGAACCAGGCCGGGCGGATGCCCTTCTCGTGGGGCAGGATGAAGCGCAGCGGCCAGATGATGTGCGGCGCGGAATTGAGCAGGCGCTCGCGCTCGAACAGGGCCTCGCGGACGAGACGGAACTCGTAATATTCCAGGTAGCGCAGGCCGCCATGGATCAGCTTGGTCGAGGCGGAGGAGGTGTAGCCCGCCAGATCGCCCTGCTCGCAGAGCACCACGGAAAGGCCCCGGCCCACCGCATCGCGCGCGATGCCCGCGCCATTGATGCCGCCGCCGACGATGAGGAGATCAGTTACTGCCGTCACGGAACGCGTCTTTCTTCAAAATCAAAGCAATTCTGTTTCCCAGCACATGAGTTCTTTAGCCGTCTAACGCAAGAGAATTTTCGGAATTTTCACCTTCCTTTTTGCTGCATCAGAACGGCCAGGAAAAACGCGAGGGAGCATGCCGCCATGCCCAGGCACAGGATCATGACCGAACTGTAGCTGCCCGACCACGCCCAGAGCGCCCCGAACAGAAACGGAGCCATGGCCGTGGTGAGGCGGATCGGCATGGCGATCATGCCCTGGACGGTGCCATAATCCTCCCGGCCGAACAGCTCCGGCGGCAGAAGGGCCCGCACGATGGTGATCATCCCGTTGGCGGCCCCATAGAGGGCGGCAAATCCCAGGATCAGCCATGTGCCTGCCGGGATGAAGGGCAACAGCAGGAAGGCGAGGGTGCAGATCGCCATGGTCGCGAGGCCGATCGTCGTCAGGCTCAGGCCGCGCTCGCCGAAACCGGTCAGGAAGCGCGCCGCGACCTGGGCCGGTCCGATCACTGCATAAGCCGCCACGGCCATTTCGAGGGTGAAGCCGCGTTCGAGCAGGAGCGGGATGAGATGGACGGAGATGCCGATCGAGATGACGCCCTGGAGCACGAAGGTGCCCACGAAGAACCAGAAGGCCGGCTTGCGCAGAACGCGGCGCGGATCGGACACGGCAGCAGCCGGGTGATGGGCGCTCCCATCTCCTCGTTCCCGACGCAGGTTCGGGACGATAAGGGCGTGAACCAGCGCGCAGACGCCGATATTGAGGGCCGCCAGGACGAGAAGGGCGCCGCGCCAGCCGTAAAGCTCGATCAGCCAGTGCAGGAGAGGGATGAAGACCGTGCTGGCAAACCCCGCGACAAGGGTCATGATGGTGATGCCCCGGCGGACCATCAGGCCGAGATGGAGAGTGAGCACCGCGAAGCTGGCCTCGTAGAAGACGGCGCTCGTGACGGCTCCCAGGCCGAGCCAGATCAGGACGATGGACCAGTATTGGTCGGCATGGGCCCAGAGGACGAGAAAAAGACCGGCGAGGGCGGAGCCGCAGGCCATCACCCGCCGGCCATATCCCCGGTCGATCAGCCGCCCGATGGGCACCGCGAAGAAGGCGGATGCGATGAGGGAGAGGGAATAGGCGCCCGATAGCGCCGATCTCGACAATCCGAGTTCCTGCTCCATCGGCTCGATGAGGATCGCGAAGGAATAGAAGAGAGTCCCGTAGGAAATCAGCTGAGTGAAGGACAGCGCCAGGACGAAGCGCCAGGGCATGCGGGCAGGGGAGGTCATCGGAAGGCGGGACTTTCGGCCGTGGTGCTTTTCAAAGGGCGGCAGATCAGAATCGAAGCCTGAAGCCGCCTGAAGGATTTCTTATCAGTTCAACCTGCCGATAGCTCGAAATCCAGATATCGGCGAGCCCGGGCAGGTGGCTGGAAGGGCCGATACCCACGATCTTTGCTCCGGCCTGACGCCCCGCTTCCATCCCTGCCTGGGCGTCTTCGAAAACGATGGCATCCGTTGCGGAGCGTCCAAGGCTCTTCGCGGCCAAGCGATACCCTTCGGGATCGGGCTTGCTGCGCGATACGTCTTCGGCGGTGATGAGCATTCTCGGCAGGGGCAGGCCAGCTGCCGCAAGCCATCGTTCGGCGATGAAGCGCTTCGCGGACGTGACGATGGCCCATTCATCCGGCTTGAGCTGCGCCAGGAACGCGCCCGCTCCCGGAATGGCCTTGATCCCGTTCGTCACATTGCCGGCTTGTTCGTTGATCCAGGCGGTCTCCGCCTTCTGATCGACGCCCTCTGGCGCGAAGAGTCGAACCGTCTCAGCAGCCTGCCGCCCATGGGCTTTGGCGAGAACGGCATCCCCGTCGATGCCGTGCCGCTCGGCCCAGCGATGCCAGATTTCCTCGATGACGCCATTGGAGTCGATCAAGGTGCCGTCCATATCGAACAGAAAGACTTGCCCCTGCATGGTCTTCATTCCCATTGGCGCCGGTTCGAAACTTTATGTCATGCCGTCAAATAGACGGATAGGGTTCGCGCCCGTTTCCCGCGCGGTTCCTGTGCAAGGAGGATGCAGCAGATGGCGCTTCAACTGATGTCAAAGAGCAAACGGGAGTGACCTCGCGAGCTTTTGGCTCCGAGGGGATGAGGTCGAGGGAGGCGCGAGGAGGCGTCCGGCTCGCTGTGGAGTGTGAGAAGAACCAAACGGCTCCTCGCGCACGGTTCTTTTAGGCGGGCACCGCATCATTCCTGCAAAGGATGTGCGGGCGGCCTCCTGCCGGAGGACTTGCGTCAGCCTCATCCGCAGGACCGCTCCCGGCTCCACAATCACGACGCCTCGCGAGTGCGCCCCTCTCTGAGCCGAGATGCGAAGGTTATAGCCAAGGTTAGGCACCTCGTCAAGAACAAAGTAAGAACATTGTCTCTTTGTCCTCATCCTGAGGGGCAGCGCAGCTGCGTCTCGAAGGAGGCCTCCAGTGCACTCTGGGCCCTCCTTCGAGACGGTCGCTGATGCGACCTCCTCAGGATGAGGGCGGTGGGTGGTCGAAGCGGGATCGCCATCGGGACGGACGCAGACTCCTCCTCGCTGTCATCCCCGCATCCGGCGATATGGCTTCTTCGTCCCCGCACTCCCCGGCGCCAAGCACTTCTCATTGACATTGTGACACTCAGCCCTCATATGAACCCCACGGCGTCAGCGCTCTTCATGAGCCGCTTGAGCGGGACTGCGTGACGGAAATTCGCGATCTTCAAGCGAAAGCCCGGTCCCCTTCTTCAATCGCTTGACCCATTCGACGGCCCCATCACGCGGGTTGTCGCCTTGAGAGCCCTGAAGCGCCTTAGCTTTAAAAACAAGCCGAACCAGCTTTGCGGCTCACCGCATCCGTTCGAAAGATCTACTTTGACACTCTTTACCGATTTCGGATTGGCCCAGCCGATCCTGAAGGCCTTGTCCGCTGAGGGCTATGAGAAGCCCACGCCGATTCAGGCCCAGACCATTCCCTATGCCATGGAAGGCCGCGACGTCTGCGGCATCGCGCAGACCGGCACCGGCAAGACCGCTGCCTTCGCGCTGCCGATCCTGCACCGCCTGAGCGAGAATCCGAAGCCGCGCAGGGCCAAGAGCCCCCGCGTGCTTGTGCTGAGCCCGACCCGCGAGCTTGCCAGCCAGATCGCCGACAGCTTCAAGGCCTATGGCCGCAACCTGCGTCTCTCCACGGAAGTGGTGTTCGGCGGCGTCACCATCTCCCGTCAGGAGAAGGCGCTCGTGAACGGCGTCGACGTGCTTGTGGCAACGCCCGGCCGCCTGATCGACCTCGTGGACCGCAGGGCCTTGAACCTGCGTGACGTCGAGATCCTCGTTCTCGACGAGGCCGACCAGATGCTCGATCTTGGCTTCATCCATGCGCTGAGGCGTATCGTGACCCTTCTGCCCAAGGAGCGTCAGAGCCTGTTCTTCTCGGCCACCATGCCGAAGACGATCTCGTCGCTGGCAGAGTCCTTCCTGCGCAATCCGGCCCATGTGGCGGTGACGCCCGTCGCCACCACCGCCGAGCGCGTGGAGCAGAGCGTCATCTTCGTGCAGACGAACCGCAAGCAGGTTCTGCTCGAAACGCTCCTGCGCGACCCAAGCATCGACCGCGTGCTCGTCTTCACCCGCACCAAGCACGGCGCGGACAAGGTCGTCCGCGGCCTCGACAAGGCAGGTATCTCGGGTGCCGCCATTCACGGCAACAAGTCGCAGCCGCAGCGCGAGCGTGCTCTCGCCGGTTTCCGTGACGGCTCGTGCCGCGTGCTCGTCGCCACCGACATCGCCGCGCGCGGCATCGACGTGGAAGGCGTGACGCACGTCATCAATTACGACCTGCCGAACGTGCCGGAATCGTACGTCCACCGCATCGGCCGCACGGCGCGCGCCGGTGCGACGGGTCTCGCGATCTCGTTCTGCAACGACGAGGAAAAGGCGTACCTGAAGGACATCGAGAAGCTGACGCGCCTGAAGGTGCCGGTCATGCCGCTGCCGGAAGGTCTGCCCGCCGCTTCCGCTCCGTCGGAAAGCAGCGAACGTCGTGAGCCGCAGCGCGGTCGTCCTGCGCCGCATGCACGCGGTCACCAGGGCCACGGCCAGCCACGCAGTGCCGATCCGAATTCCGACAAGGGCCCGCGCCGCCGCCGCCGTGGCGGCAAGCCGGGCGGTGCTCAGCCGCAGGGCAACGGACAGGCAGCCGGTCAACAGCAGCGTCCTGCGCAAGCGCAGAAGCCCGCTCAAGGCCAGCGCCCGCAGCAGCCTCAGCGTTCGGCGCAGGGCAAGCCCGCGCAGCGCTCCGAGGGACGCCGCGGCGATGGCGCCCAGGTCGCATGGCTCGAAAAGAGCCCGCGCCGCCGCTAAACAGAAATAAGAAAGGCGCCGCGAGGCGCCTTTTCTTTTACGAGAAATTGGACGTGTTGAAGATCAGCCTCCACTGAAGGCCATCGTGATAGGCAGCGCCGCATTCCCCCGCGAGAAGCATGACGCCGTCTGCGACAGCGAGATTGCCGGAGCACATGCTGATCTCTTCCGGCACATCGCAATGGCGCACCTCATCGTTCACGATTTCCCAGAGACCATAGCGCGACGTGCAATAGACGCGATCCTGGAACCAGACCATGTCCTTGAAGGGCAGAGACAGACGATCGTCGTGGATCAGCTTCCATTGCTCGTTTCGCCCCTTCCAGACACTTCCATCGGGGCCGCCGATATAGACGTATCCATCGCCAGCGCAGCAGACTGAATGGAGAGGCACGCGGGCGATCTTGCTGCCGGCCTTCGTCAGGAAGTTCGAGGCCTCGCTGTGATTGCCCGGAACGTCGATCTGGATCCAGCTTGTGCCGTCGAAGCGCCAGACATCGCTTTGACCGCCGACGCAGTAAAACTCGCCGTCGTCAAAGGCATCGAAGTCGTTGAAGCCGTAAGCGTCTCCGAAGCCGTTCGGGTCGGGTTTGACCGGCAGATCCGCGCAGAGCGATGTCCAGCGATCAGTGCCGTCTCGGCGCGCCAATCCGCGATTGTTCGAGCAAACGTGGGTGAACCCGTTGATGGTCTTGACGCGATTGACCGATCCCCGGATCGGCCCGGCGCGGCCTCCGGGAATATCCTCGATCTCCATCTTGCCGCCACCCACCACCATGACCTGACCGCCTCTGTCCACGCCGACGAACTTTGACCCAGGATTTTGGGCGGCTCCGGCCAGCGTTCTACTGTAGCCCTCATAGGAAATGTGGCTCCAGCGGTTATCCGCTTTTTGAAAGAAATGTGGAATGACGCGGGTCGTGAGATCGCCGTCTGGAAGGGCGCGGTCAAGGATTTCCTCAACAGCTACGAAATAAAAGACATCCTTGGAGCGAATCGCGCAACCGGTGATCTCAAAACCTTTGAGATGCTTGTCGTATTCGGCTTGGTTCATCAGCATGTCGTGACACCGGGATATGTATCTTTGTTACATATCACGGCAATCTGGATTGTGTATCCTTTTCAGGTTGCTGACTCTCAATGATACGGATCGGCCGCATCCCGCAATCCGTCGCCCATGAAGTTGAAGGCGAGGACCACGATGATCACCGGCACCATGGGGAAGAGCAGCCATGGGTGGAGTTGCACGGCGGCGAGGTTCTGCGCTTCGTTGAGCAGAACGCCCCAGCTCGTGACCGGCGGACGAAGGCCCAATCCGAGGAAGGAGAGGGCGGTTTCGCCGAGGATCATGGAGGGGATCGAGAGCGTCGCGGACGCGATCAGGTGGCTCATGAAATTCGGGATGAGATGGCGCGCGATGACGCGCTGCTTCGAGGCTCCCATCAGTTCGGCGGCTTTCACGAAATCCTCTTCGCGCAGGGACAGAAGCTTCGAGCGCACGGCGCGCGCAAGGCCCGGCCAGTCGAGCAGGCCGAGAATGATCGTGATGCCGAAGAAGACGAGGACCGGGCTCCAGTTCGCGGGCAGCGCGGCTGAGAGCGCAAGCCAGAGCGGCAGTTCCGGCAACGACCGCAGAATCTCGATCATGCGCTGGATCACGTGATCGACCCAGCCGCCGAGATAGCCCGCCAAACCGCCGAAGAGCAGGCCGAGCGTGAACGACACCGCGATGCCGATGAGGCCGATGGTGAGCGAGATGCGCGCGCCGTAGATGATGCGCGAGAAGAGATCGCGCCCCAGCCGGTCGGTTCCGAGGAGGAACATCGTGCCGTTTTCAGGCGGGCAGACGAGATGGACGTTCGTGTTCCAGATGCCCCAGAACTCGTAAGCATCGCCCCGGCAGAAGAAGCGGATGGGCTGCGGCTGTGATCTGTCGACCGTATAGACGCGCCGGAACGTCTCGAGGTCGAAGCTGTATTCGTAAGGATAAACGAAGGGGCCGACGAAGCGGCCTTCATGCATCAGGTGAATGCCCTGCGGCGGCGCATAGAGAAAGTCGCCGTTGCGCTTGGTCTGGTTATAGGGCGCGATCATCTCGACGAAGGGCACCATGAGATAGAAGGCGAGCAGCACGAACGCCGCCGCGACCGCCACTTTGTGGCGGCGGAACTTCCACCACATGAGCTGCCAGGACGAGGCGCGGTAGAAGCTCTCGCTTTCCGTGCCGATGGGCTCCGTCGCGCCCGGATCGAAGGGCGTGGGATCGACGTAATGGCGGGCGCGGGGCAGGGTGTTCATCGCGCTCCTCCCATGCGGATGCGCGGATCGATCCAGGCGAGAAGAATGTCGGAAATCAGCATGCCGACCACGGTGAGCACCGCCACGAACATCAGGATGAAGCCCGCGAGAAACTGATCCTGGTTCTTCAGGGAGCTGAGCAGGATGGGCCCGACCGTTGGGAGGCTCAACACCAGCGACACCAGCACCGAGCCCGATACCAGATGCGGCAGCAGGTTTCCGATATCGGCGATGAAGGGGTTGAGCGACATGCGGAAGGGATATTTCAGCAGCGCCTTCGTGGGCCCGAGGCCCTTGGCTTTCGCGGTCACGTAATATTGCTTGCCGAGTTCATCGAGCAGGTTCGCGCGCATCCGCCGGATCATGGACGCGGTGCCTGCCAGCCCGATCACGAAGGTGGGCACGATGAGATGCGAGAGGAGCGACCTGATCTTCTCCCAGGTCCAAGGCTCGCCCGCATATTGGGCATCGTAAAGGCCGCCGATGGAAACGCCGAACCAGCGGTTCAGGTAATAGAGAAGAATGAGCGCGAGCAGGAAGCTCGGGGTGGCAAGGCCGATATAGCCGATGAAGGTCGCGAGATAGTCGCCGATCGAATATTGCCGCGTCGCCGAATAGATCGCGATGGGGATCGCGACCACATGAATGAAAACCACTGCTGCGAGATTCACCAGCAGCGTCAGCCACAGGGCGTCGCCCACCACGTCCACCACCGGCTTGTCGTATTCGAAAGACCAGCCCCAATCGCCCTGCAAAAGGCCGGAGAATCCGTTGGGGCCGGGCATCGCGCCAATCCAGATCAGGTATTGCTCCCAGGCCGGACGATCGAGGCCGTATTGCTTGATCAGGAACTCCGCTTTCGCGATGGCGGCATTGTCGCCCTGCGCCCGCAACTCAAAGATCAGGTTCGACAG
This sequence comes from Pseudomonadota bacterium, assembly GCA_023450615.1. GTDB lineage: Bacteria > Pseudomonadota > Alphaproteobacteria > Rhizobiales > Beijerinckiaceae > Microvirga. The sequence goes on from JAEXGT010000103.1 coordinate 22,323, forward strand.
GAAGTCTCCGGGCGGGAGCTTGATGATGAAGAACACGAGGGCCGAAATGATGAACAGGGTGACGGCCATGGTCACAAGGCGACGCAACAGGAAGCTGATCATCGCCGGGCCTCTTTGCCGGGGAGCTTGTTCCAGTGGAGCTCATCGACTCGGTAGATGCCGATCATGGCCGTGGGCTCCCAGCTGTAGAGGGCTTTCGCGGGCAGCCCTTCCAGCCCGTTGCGGTTGACGATGGGTTGCAGAGCGCCCGCCACGGTGCCGATGATCCATTGGTTCTCGGCATGGTTGAGCAGCATCTCTTTCCAGGCCTGCGCCTGCACGGCTTCGTCGCCTGTGTCCATCCATGTGCCGTAAAGCTCCAACAGGCGCTTCGCTTCGGGCAGATCCACCGGCTCGCCGTTCGCACCCTTCGTTTCGACGTATTGTCCCCATTTCGGCCAGGCATAGTTGTCTTGGCGCATGGGAGCGAGCTCCGTCGGCGGCATGATGGCGGTGGGAATGGCGTTGTCGAAGCCGGGGGCGGCAACCATCACGGTGAGGCCCGAGAAGGAGCGGTTGCGCAGGACGGTGCGGTCCTGCGGTTTCACGAAGAGACGCACGCCGATCTCGCGCCAGAACTCGCCGATGAGCGTCAGCCCATCCACCACGAGGCTGCTCTCGCCGTCGGTCTCGACGATGATCTCCAGCTCGCGCCCGTCGGGCAAGAGGCGAAAGCCCGCGCCGTTGCGCTTGGTCAGACCGATCTCGTCGAGAAGCCGCGAGGCCTGTGCCGGATCGTATTGGGCATAGAGCGTGCGCAGGTCTTCGGAGAAGAGGGGGCTTTCCGGAACCACCGTGTTGTTGCCCTCCGTGCCGAGGCCGAAGAGCAAAGCGTTGTTCAGGGTCTTGCGGTCGATGCCGAGCGACAGGGCGCGGCGGAAACGGACGTCGCGGTTCAGCTGGCGCCAGACAGGATCGATGGTGTTGAGATTGGGATAAAGCGCCAGTTCGGTGCCGCGCGCATAGGGCCAGAGCAGGGTCTTGTAGCCATGCATCTTCTCGCCTTCCTTCAGCACCGGAATGTCGCTCATGGAAAGGCCGCGGAACAGGAGATCCGTTTCGCCCGCATTGGCTTTCGCCGCGAACAGACCGGGGGCGGAGACATCCATGATGATGCGGTCGACATAAGGAAGCTGATGCCCCTCCCGGTCGATGCGGTGATAATAGGGGTTGCGTTCGAAGATGAAGCGATTGGCCGGCGCCGCATTCATCACGTGCCAGGGCATGAGGGTCGGCAGATCCGGGTTCGTCTGCTCCTTCATGTCGTCCATGCGGTTGTGAAGGGAGGCCCAGGATTTCAGCTTCTGCTGCTTGGCCTTCTCTTCCAGGGCGGATTTGTCCGCATAGGTCCCATGAAACTGCTTGAGGTATTTCGAGGCCCTGTAAATGCCAGGATCGAGCGGCCCCGCGAGCTGCGGCAGGAAGCGCGGGTTGGGCTTGTCCCAGCTGTAGCGGATCGTGCGCTCGTCGATCACCTCGAAGCGCGGAGGCTTTCCGTCCACCAGCATGAACTCGGGCGGACCGGCGGGCGAAAGTTCCTTGTTGAGCGCGATGTCTTCCCAGTAATAACGGAAGTCCTCAGCCGTGAAGGGCGTGCCGTCCGACCAGCGGTGATTGGCGCGCAGCCTGAAGGTGAAAACCTGATCGTTCTGGTTCTCGTATGTCTCGAGCAAGTCGGGCTGAAGCTGGAGGTGCCTGTCGTAGCCTACGAGGCGCGTATAGGCATAGGTCGAGATGTAGCGGATATCGCGGGCGCGGGGCACGAGGGTCACGATCTCGCCGCCGGGCTGGCCCACGCTATCGACCACGAGGGGAGGCGATGGAATGCGCTCCGCGATGGGCGGGAGCGGCTTCTGCGCTTTTTCGAAGAATGGCGTTTCCCGAAGCTCCAGGGCTCCGACAGGCAGTGCGAGAAAGCTGTATGCGAGAAGCAGAACGAGAGGCTTGAGCAGGCGAGCGATCATTCCGCGGCCTCCTTCACCATGGCGCGCCCCAGGCGGATCTTGTGGCCAGGCTCGATCTCCTGCATCACGCCGAACTCGCCGTCAGGAATGCGGAAGGGCTCGGGCCATTCGGCGGGGTTGGAAAACCGGTCGGCGCGCAGCTTCGCGAAATCGAGGGGCCGGTCGAGATCCGGGTCCGGCACCGCGGCGAGAAGCGCCTGCGTGTAGGGATGCACGGGGTTGCGGAAGAGCGAGGATTTCGGCGCTTCCTCGACGATGTAGCCCCGGCACATCACGGCGATGGTGTCGGCGATGTAATCCACCACCGCGAGGTTGTGCGACACGAAGAGATAGGAAAGCCCCAGGGCCGCTTGCAGATCCTTCAGCAGGTTGAGAACCTGCGCCTGCACGGAGACATCGAGGGCGGAGACAGGCTCGTCGCACAGCAGCACACGGGGTTCCAAAGCCAGGGCGCGCGCGATGCCGAGGCGCTGACGCTGTCCGCCCGAGAAGGAATGCGGATAGCGGCGCAGCGCACGCTGGTCGAGTCCCACCATGTCGAGGAGCTGTTTCACGCGCGCGTAGCGCTCGTCAGGGGTACCGATATTGTGGATGCGCAGAGGTTCGGTGAGGATTTCATAGACCGTCATGCGCGGATTGAGCGATGAGAACGGGTCTTGGAAGATGAACTGCACGGAGCGGCGATAGGCCGTCAGGTCCTCGCCTTCGATCTCATGAACGTCCTTCGGCCTCGTACCGTCGTCGAACAGCACGCGGCCCGCATCGGGCTTGAGCGCGCGCATGATCATCTTCGACACGGTGGTTTTGCCGCATCCGGATTCGCCTACGAGGCCAAGCGTCTTGCCCACAGGCAGGGCGAGGTCGACCTCGTTCACGGCGCGAACGAATCTCGGCTTGCCGAAGAAACGGCCCGAGCGCAGCCTGAAGCATTTCGTCAGACCCTCGGCCTTGAGGATCGGTCCTTGGGGTTGAATGCGTTCGGGCGCATGGGCGTGGGCAAGCGTCGCGCTCTTCACCTCGCGGATCGGCGTGAGGCGCTCGTTCTCACCCATGGCGAAACGCGGCACGGCGCGCATGAGCGCCTGGAGATAGGGATGCTGCGGCTTGCGGAAGATATCCTCCCGCGAGCCCGCCTCCATGACCCGGCCGCGATACATGACCACGACTTCATCGGCAATGTTGGCCACCACGCCGAGATCGTGGGTGATCAGCAGCACCGACATGCCGGTCTCGGCCTGAAGCTCCTTGATGAGGTCGAGGATCTGGGCCTGCGTCGTCACGTCGAGGGCAGTGGTCGGCTCGTCGGCGATCAGGAGGGCGGGACGCGTGATCAGCGCCATGGCGATCATGGCGCGCTGACGCAGACCGCCTGAAAGTTCGAAGGGAAAGGTGCGCAGGGCGCGCTTCGGATCGGGGAAGCCTACGCGCGCCAGCACTTCCTGGGTGCGTTGCAGCGCTTTGGCCTTCGTCACGTCCGCATGGATCAGGAGCGCCTCGGAAATCTGGTCGCCGATGGTGTGCAGCGGCGAGAGCGAGGTCATCGGCTCCTGGAAGATCATGGCGATGCGCCCGCCGCGAAGCTGGTGCATGGCGTCGCCCTCGGGCTTGAGGGCGGCGATGTCGACGGGCGCCTGCAGGTTCGGATCGTTGAAGACGATAGAGCCGCCGGCGATCCGCGCCTTCTTCGGCAGGATCTGGAGAATGGCCTGCGCGGTCACCGATTTGCCGGAGCCGGATTCACCTACAAGCGCCACCGTCCTGCCCTTCGGAATGTCGAAGGTCAGGCCGTCCACCGCCCGGAAATCCCCGGTATCGGTATGGAAATCGACCGTCAGCTGACGGATCGACAGGAGCGGCGCTTCCATAGGCTTCTCCAATAGGCCCTCATCATAACGCATCAGGCCAAGGTTGTGATCCTGTTTCTTGGCGAAAACACCTCAGTAGGATCGAGGATCGGAACTTCCTTGGCAACGAGGCGCGCCATCAGTTCCTCGCAGAACGACCAGATGGCGTCATCATGCACCAGATGATGCGTCAGGAGGCCGATCGGTTCCTCACCGTCGGCCTCGCCTGCGATCCTGCGCTCGATGGTGGCGGCAAGGTTGGCGATGATGGAAGTCGGATCGGTCAGGCTTCGCGTGCCATGCCAGTCGATGGGGTCGATATGGGCATTGACCTGCAACAGCCCCTCGGACGGGAAGGCGGCCTTGCGGTCGTTGAAGGCCGAGAGGGCCGCAAAGCCCAGGCGAGGCAGGTGCAGCGCCAGTTCGGGCGTAATCCGGTTCCAGGGTGGGACGAAGACAGGGAGGAGCTTCGGGCCGAGCCGCTCGCGAGCGACACGAAGCGCCAGTTCCGCTTCCTCTGTCATCGTCGTGATGGAGCGGTGCATCCCGAACTCGGCCTTTTTCTCACTGGCAGGCGCATGGTTGGCATGCGACCAGCCATGAACGAGAGCAAAGACTGAATCCTCGTTCCGCAGCCGCGCGGCGAGCGAAGGCTCAATGGCCTGGGGAATGGCGGCGAGCGCAACGCCTGCCTTCACGCGATGGCTCAAGTCAAGCAGGCGCTCAAGTTGGGGCGTGTCCGCCACCACATCGTCATCGCGCCACCAGAACCGGATGGGGCAGCCGCGATCCTTGGCATGGTCGAGCGCCTGGACAACTGCGGACCAGTCCAACCGGCGGTGAAGGGCGGGCCGGGTGGGCGTGAGGTTCTCTGCGATGGCAACCGTCCGGCGGGCTCCATCGAGTTCGACAGGAGGAGAGGCCGATTTCAGGCGTGACAGGCTGTGCCGCACGGCCTCGGCGAGGCTTTGAGGGGAAAGCTCTGCCTCAGACACGATCTCGGCGAGGCCGAGGGCCTTCAGGCGCTCCGCGCGCAGGCGCTGCTCGGTTTCGTGACCGGCCTCGAACGGCACGAGAACCGCTCTCACGCCGCTGCGCAGAAGATCGACGGCGGTGTTGTAGCCAGCCTGGCTGATGGAGAGTTCGGCTCGTGCCAGAAGCGCGCGGAAATCGGGCCGAGCCCGCTCGATGGTCACATGGGACGGCGCGTTGTCGCGCAGCGCCAGGAAATCCGCCTCCGCGACGCCGCGCCCGATCAGGATGCGCCAGGGCTTGTCCGTGATCTCCCGTGCGGCTGCGAGGGCCGCGCGATAAAGCGGCAGGCTCGCCGCGCTCGATCCGCCGGAGACGAGAATGCCTTCACGCTCTCCCTGTTCCAAGGTTTCCGGGTTTTCATCCACGTAACCGGTGTAGCGGATGAGCGGGCGGATGCGCTCGTCCATGGGCCACGTGGCCTCAAGCGGCACGATCTTCGGATCGCCGTGAACGAGGATCGCGTCATAGCTTGCGAGGATGCGCGCATGCGTCTCCTCGATGCGATCCGGTTTCGAAGGGGAGGCGAGAATGTCACGGATCGAGCACAGAACGAGCGGGCGCGGATTCTGCCTTTTCGCTTCGTCGAGAAGCAACGCGAACTCATCCGCCAGCACGCGGCGGCCGAAGGGAAAGAGTTCGGTGATGACGATGTCGGGGCGGAAACGCCTCAACGTATCGAGAAGAAGAATGCGCCTGTCTGCCAAGCGAAAATTGTGGACCGGAGCGCCGTCCTCGTCGAGCAGCGTCTTGAAGTCGGTTCCGATGATGCGCACCGGCGGCAATTGAACGAAGGCGATGTTGTCGAGCCCCGCCGGTTGAAGAGGGCCGCCTCCCGAAACCAAGGTAACCGCATGCCCGGCCTCTGAGAAAGCGCGCGCGAGCGCGGCGGCGCGGGTGAGATGGCCTGCTCCAAGCAGATGCGTGACAACGATCAGGACCCGCAATCTGGTGCTCCCTCTGACAGCGACGACAAAGCCTCGCGCAGGCGCAATCCGGCATTGTCGAGATTGCGTTGCCCGCTCACGAAACGCTGCGCATTCCGGCCGAACTCCTGAAGCCGCTCGGGATGCACGAGCAGGTTCCGTATTCCATCCGCGAAAGCGGCACCGTCTCCGGGCGGGATCAGCAGGCCCGTCTCTTCCGGCTTAACCACGCTGGCGACACCGCCGAAATGCCCGGCGATGACGGCGCAGCCGAAGAGCTGCGCTTCAAGGAAGACCATGCCGTAGGCTTCATTGACCGCAGGCCAGACGAACAGGTCCGCCCCTCGATAAAGAGCCGCGAGATCGCTGCGGCTTTCGATCGCCCCATGGAAGCATATGCGATCCCTGAAGGGCGCAAACAGGTGTTCGATGCTGGCGCGCGCCTCGCCATCGCCGACGATGTCGAGCGTCCAGGGCAGATCCGCGATGCGCTCAAGCGCGCTTGCAAGAATGCGATAGGAGGCGAGCTTGTCGCCGTCGCGCATCATGGCGACGGTGAGAAGGCGTGAGGTTTCCGGTGTCTGCTTAGGAGAGGGGCTGGGCCATTCCTCCGCGTCGATGAAGGGCGGCAGGTCTATCAGCCGTTGGCGGGATGGGCGGCCGCGCTCCAGTGCGACGCGGTCCTTCGCCGTCATCACGAGGATGGCATTCGCGGAATCGAGGGCTTTCTCCGCGCCTTCGTGTCCCAGGGCCCATGGTCCCTTAGCGCGCTTGGCCGCCCGCGAGCCTTCGGCGATCACGTAGGGAATCTTCAGGGCCGTGCTGACTTGCGGGCCGATCCAGTCCGGGGCCTTGTAATAGACGTGATAGGTGAACCACAGGCAGGGCCGGTCTTCCTGCCGCATCGCCGAATAATGCGCGATGAGGCGGGAGGCCTCGACAAGGGATTGCCGTTTGAGGTTTTCCTGAACCTGCCTGTCGCCGTTCTTGTCGAGACTGCGCAACTCGCTTGCAAGCTGCGGCTTGAAGCCCGCGCGGTCGAGCGCCTTCATGAGAAGGCGCGCCATGGTGCGGTCGCCCGACGGGAGAGGGTGGTTCGGGCTCTTCAGCGGGGCATAGAACGCAACAGGCTTCTTGGCGGTCACACGGGCTCCGGCTGGTTGGGCTGGCCGCCGCCGAGCGCGCGGAAACGCGAGGTCAGCATGTCGATGCCGCCTTCCATCGAGAAGTCGCGACGCAGGCGGCTGTAGGCTGCCTTGCCCAACGCCTTGCGCTGCTCCGGCTCGCGGGCAAGCAGATTGAGGGCGTTCGACAGGGCCTCCCAATCCCCGGGGGGAACGAGCCTGCCTTCCTGTCCGTCGCGAATGAATTCTGGAATCCCGGCGAAGTCCGTGGCGATGATCGCAAGCTCCTGGCTCGCCGCTTCCATGATCACGTTCGGCAATCCGTCCCGGTCGCCGGAGGCTGCTTTCTTGGAGGGCAGCACGAAGAGATCGGCCTCGCGCAGCAAGGCGACGATGTCGGGCTGCGCTTTCGATCCAAGGAAGGCGACCTTGTCGGCGAGGCCGGCCTGTTGCGCCTGTTTCTTGAGACTGGCGAGAAGCTCGCCGCCGCCTACATGCGCGAAGCGCCAATGCAGATCGCTCGGAAGCGCCGCAAGCGCCTGGATCAGATCGCCGTAACCTTTCTTCGCGACCGCGCGTCCCACGGAAACGATCCGTATCGGGTCCATGGGATTGGCGCCGTCGCGCGCCGGGCGGCTCTCCGGCGGCGGGGGAAAGCGCGAAAGGTCGAGGCCGTGATAGGCAAGGGTCATCCGCTCCGGCGTCGACAAGGCCCGCAGGTGCTCCGCGCCGTGGGCGGTGCAGGTCACGCCCCACAAGGCTTCCCGCATCTTCTCGCGCTTCTCCCAGTCAGGCGTGGTCCAGATATCCTTGGCATGGGCCGAGAAGGACCAGGTGCGGCCGGTGAGCAGCGCCGCGTAGCGCACCACCGAGGCAGGCGTGTGGAGGTAATGAACGTGCAGGTGCTTCACGTCGGCGGGCAATTCCCGCGCCATGACGAAAGCCTGCCCCAAGCGCCGCACGCGGTTCGCCGTGAGATCCCGCTTCAGGTCCCTCCAGAAGGCTTTGACGGTCGCGCCGAACCCTTTCTGTCCAAGGCTCCAGCAGGCGCCCTTGAGGACGCGCAGGGGCTCCTCGTAGAGATATTCGGGAAGATAGGCGACCCGCGCCCTGATCTTCTTGTTCATGGGGTGAATGGCCCGCTCCGTCGGATGGCGGAGAGACCAGATTTCGAGATCGAGCCCGCGTTCTTCGAGCGCCAGGATCTCCTGTGCGATGAATGTCTCGGACAGGCGCGGATAGCCTTTCACGACAATGGCGATCCGCCAGGCATCAGGAGAAGGGAGCATCGGAAATGTTACTCGGCCGCCTGACGATAGGCAGGCGTGAACTGGGTGGCAGGCTTGATGAGAGCCTTAAGCCGCTCCTGCACCCGGTCAAGTCCGTCGAGAAGGCCGGGCACGGTCACCTCGGAGGGACGCGGCTGCGAGGAGAGGGCCTTCAGGGCCGCCGCCATGCGTTCCGGCGCGCGCGGTTCATCGCGGTCGCTCAACATGCGCACGAGGCCGAGACGCTCCGCTTCGATGGCGCGGATGAATTGCTCAAGCCGCGGCTTCGTGCGCGGCACGATGAGGGTGCGCTTGTCGAACGACAGTACCTCGCAGAACGTGTTGTATCCGCCCATGGCCACGATGGCGTCGGCCTTCTTCATGAGCCGCTCGATCTTGGTGTCGAAGGACATGACATCGAGCTTCGGCTGCCTTGCGATGCGCTCCACGAAGGCATGGCGCTTGTCGCGGTCGATGAAGGGGCCGAAGAGAATGAGGGCGGGCTGCTCCAGGGTCGGATCTGCCTCATAGGCCGAGATCACCCAGTCGATGAGATCGTCGCCGTCCCCGCCGCCGCCGGTGGTGACGAGAATGAAGGGCTGCTTGGTGATCTTCGGATATTTGGTCAGCGAGGGCGTTGGCGGCATCTCGCGGCGCAGATAGCCGGTATAGGTGATGCGGCTTTCCACCTCCGGCGGCAGGTCGAAGGCCTGGAGCGGCTGATGCACATCCTTCAGGCCATAGACCCAGATCTCGTCGTAGTAGCGGATCAGCGCTTCCCGCGCTCCCTTGCGCTCCCATTCCGGAACGAGCAGGGCGGGTTCATCCATCACGTCGCGGATGCCGAGCACGAGCTGGCAACCGATGGCCTGCAGATAATCGAGGGCGGGGACCACTTCGCCGCGAAAGCCGGTCGGCTCCTTGTCCACGATGAACACGTCCGGCTGGAAAGCCTTCGCGGTCTGGAGAATGAGCGCCTGACGCAGGCCGACCGCCTCGTCCAGGCTCACATTGAGGTTGAGGGTGCGGTAATCGCCGTCCGGAAGCTTGGTAACGCCGGGAATGCGGATGTAGTCGACCCCGCTGCCGAACTCGAAATTGCCGATCACCGGCGAGCCCGAGATGATGATCACCGAAGCGTCGGCATGGGCGCCGACGATGGCATTGGCGAGAGCCCGCGAGCGGCGCAGATGCCCCAAGCCGAATGTGTCGTGGCTGTAGATCAGAACGCGGGGGCCTCGGGCAGGACCGGGCCAGATCGCGTGCGGAGACGGGTTTTTGTTCGCAATGGTCGCCAGATCCGCCATCCGCATGCCCCTTGGTCGGAGGGCGCGTCGGTTGACGACGCGTCTACCGTCTCTACCTGTTCTCAAGCCCCCACCGATCAGATAATGCATGATCGGAGATGGGAAAGAGGTTCTCTTCAGAATTGAAGGTTATAACTCTACGGCAATGGAAAAGAGCCTCTTTAGATATATTTGGACTCACTCCCGGCGCGACCAGCTATTCATATGCTTTGTCGTGCTTTTGTCTCAACCGTTTTATTTCATTTCTCTCGATCTTCCTCGCCAGATCGTGAATGAAGCTATTCAGGGAGAGGCGTTCAAGGACGGTAACGCTACGGCACCCTTTCTGAAGCTCCATATCGACTGGCCCCAATGGTTGGGCGGGGGATCGCTTCAACTCTTCGATGGATTCCAGGTGGGCAGGGTCGGCTTGCTGCTCGGCCTCTCGTCCCTGTTCCTGTTCTTCGTGATCGTGAACAACGGCTTCAAATACTGGATCAACCTCGCCAAGGGCGTCCTGGGCGAGCGGATGCTCAGGCGCATGCGCTTCGAGCTTTTCGCGATGGTGCTGCGCTTCACGCCGGAGGCCCTGCGAACCGTCAAATCCTCGGAAACCGCCACGATCATCAAGGACGAAGTCGAGCCTATCGGCGGCTTCATCGGTGATGCCTTCATCACGCCGGTCCTGCTCGGCATGCAGGCGTTGACGGCGCTGATCTTCATCATGGTGCAGAACGTCTGGCTCGGCCTCATGGCGCTTGGCGTGATCGGGGTCCAATTCACCATCATACCCCGCCTGCGCCGCGAGCTCCTGCGTCTCGGCAAGCAGCGCCAGCTTGCCTCTCGCGAACTGGCAGGCCGCATCGGCGAGGTGCTCGACGGCATCGAGGTCGTGCACGTTCACAATGCCTATGCCTGGGAACGGGCGGAGATCGGCAACCGTCTCTTCACGCTCTTCGGGATCCGCCTGAAGATCTACAACCGGAAATTCGCGGTCAAATTCCTCAACAACTTTCTATCGCAGGTGACGCCGTTCCTGTTCTACGCCGTGGGCGGTTACTTTGCCCTGCGCGGCACGCTCGACATCGGTCAGCTCGTGGCCGTGATCAACGCCTATCGCGAGCTGCCTCCGCCCTTGAAGGAACTGATCGATTGGGATCAGCAGCGCCTCGACGTGCAGGTGAAATACGATCAGGTCACCCAGCATTTCGCCGAAGAGCGGCTTGGGCCGATGATCGAATCCAAGGAGGAGGCCGAGGCCGCGCCTCTCGTCGGGTCCCTCGTGGGCGAAGGGATCAGCATCACCGGGCCCCACGGTGACCTGATCCTCGACGAGGCCTCCTTCTCGCTGGAGCTTCCGGCCAAAGTAGCGCTCATGTCCCCCGGCAGTCCTGCTGCAAGCATCTTGGCTCGCGTTCTGGCCCGCCGCATCCCGAGTTTCGGCGGACGCATCAGCATCGGCGAGCGGGATCTCGCGCGGCTTCCTCCCGCCGTCATCGGCCGGAGGATCGCCTATGCGGGCGTGGACCCCATCCTCTTTCCCGGCAGCATTCGCGACAATCTCGTCTATGGCCTTCGTTTCAGGCCCATGGGAAGGACCGAGGAAGACAAGCGCGAGGTGGCGCAGCGCATCGCCGAGGCTGCGCGAACCGGCAATCCCTTCGAGAGCGTCGCCGATAGCTGGATCGACTACCAGAGCGTCGGCGTGAAGGACGAGCTGGATCTCGACAGGGTGCTGGTCACCCTTCTTGAGCGGGTCGAGATGGGGGAGGCGATCTATCTGTTCGGGCTCGCGGGTCGGATCGACCCCGAGCGGCACACGGCGCTTGCGGAGCGGGTGGTCGAGGCCCGCAGCCGCCTGCAGCAGAACTTCCTCTCAAACGGAATGGCGGGGCTCGTCGAGCCCTTCGATATCGGCCGCTACAACGATCAGGCGACGATTGCCGAAAACCTATTGTTCGGTGTCCCGGTCTCGGACGAGTTCATGGGACGCAACCTCGCGGACAACCCGCTGTTCCGCAGTGCCATCGACAGGGCAGGGCTCACCGAGAAGCTCACCCAGATGGGCGTGGAAATCGCGGAGACCATGACCGAAATCTTCCAAGGGCTGCCGCCGGGCCATTCGCTGTTCGCGCAGTTCTCCTTCATCGGCGCGGATGAACTTCCCGAATTCCAGGCCATCTTGCGCCGCCGATCGAGGAGCGGCGCCAATCTGAAACGGGACGAGAGAACGAGGCTCCTGTCCCTGCCGCTCGCCTATATCGAGGCCAAGCACCGCCTCGGCCTGCTGGACGACGCGCTGAAGCAACAGGTCGTGGAAGCCCGCAGCCTGGTGCGCGAGACTCTCGAGAAGGCGGGCGCCACCGGGGTGGAGTTCTACGATCCCGAGCGGATCTGCATGGCCGCTCCCTTGCGCGACAATCTGCTCTTCGGCCGGGTCAATTATCAGGTGGCCGACGCCCGTCACCGGGTTGCCGAAGCCATCGCATCCGTCATCCGCGAACTCGACCTGCTGGAGGATGTGGCGCGGATCGGTCTCGACCACGAGGTGGGCGCCGCGGGCCGGCTTCTGTCACCGCAGGAGCGGGCGAGCGTCAATCTGGTGCGCTGCCTGGTGAAGCGGCCCGATATTCTCGTCATCGATGGGGCGCTTGCGCCCTTCGACGAGGAGCGCGCCCACAGGATTCTTCAGGCCCTTCTCGATCATCTTGAACAACAAAGCCTGTTCATGGTGCTGTCCAACAGTCGACAGGCCGAGGCTTTCGATGTTCAGATACGCTTCAGCGATGGACGTATTGTCACAGAGAATACGGCCGATCCGTCACGTCGGGCCAAGACGCTCCCGATGGAACCCGCCCCAAGTGTTGCAGGAGAGGTGGCATGACCCTTGAAACCGAGGTTCAGTCCCTGAGACAGGTGCCGATGTTCCGGGATGTGGACCCGGCCCGCCTGAAGCTTCTCGCGTTCACCAGCGAGCGGGTGCAATTCGCCGCAGGCCAGCGCTTCTTCTCCCAGGGGGACCCCTCCGACGCGGCCTACGTTCTCCTCGACGGGCGGGCGAGCGTGCTGCTCAACACGCCGACAGGCGAAATCCAGGTGGCCCAATTGTCCGGCAACGCCCTTGTGGGCGAGATGGGCATCCTCTCCGACACCCCGCGCTCCGCCACGATCATGGCCGCCGAGCCCACCACGGCGCTTCGAATCGACAAGCGCGTTTTCCTCGAGCTGTTGGCCCAGTTTCCTCAGATGTCGCTCGCCGTGATGCGCGAATTGGCGGAGCGTCTCGAACGGACGAACGCCCAGCTCGTGGCCCAATCTTCTTGAGGAAAATCTCGATTTTAGGGATCTATTCCCGGGGAAAAGGCAATTTCTAGCCTCGGGAACACATTTTTACGGTCAAGCTGACCGATTCTCGACACATCTACCCGTCAACTCTTGTCCCAGAATGACACAAGGGGTGGTTCGAACCCTACGTCGGACCTTGCGGGAACAAGTGTGATGCCGAGTAATGCAAGAACGCTGCTGTGCGCTGTGCCGCAACCTGTTGCGGACACACGCCGGGATGGCCGCCTCAAGGCGGTTCGCGTGGCCCTTGCTCTGGGCCTGATGGTTGGATTCCAGGGGCTGACGGCGGGACCTGCCGCCGTCGCCACCCTGCCGACCGCCATGGTGGACTATAACCACTCTTCCCCGGCCCAAACCCTGGCCGTGGCCAATCCGGTCACCGCTTCGGTGGCCTATGTGCCGGAGCTCGGCAAGGAGCCGGGGCTGTTCAAGGCGATCCTCGACGGGGCTTTCTCCCTCAACAAGAAGGCCAAGCCGAAGCCGCAGCACGAGGAAATGCTCTCCGACGCAACCGCCAATCCGGACGAGATCATTCCCTTCAACGGGCGCAACATTCCGCGCTGGCTGGTTCATTCTATCCTCAAGGCGGCGCATGTGACGGGTGTGGACCCGGTCTACATGATGACGCTGGCGGACGTGGAATCGAGCCTCTCTCCCGAAGCCAAGGCCCCGACTTCCTCCGCCGAGGGCCTGTTCCAGTTCATCGACCGCACCTGGCTTGAGATCGTCTCCATGCACGCGGCCGATTACGGTTTCACCGCCGCCGCAGCAGCCATCCGCATGGTCAACGGCGAGCCGGTGGTGAGCGACAAGGATCGGGAATGGGTCATGAACCTGCGCACCGATCCTTATTTCTCGGCGCTGATGGCGGGTGAGCTGATCAAGGACGTGGAGCGCGCCCTCATCGCGCAAGGCGAGCGCGAGCTTGCGGAAGCCGAGCTCTATCTCGCTCACTTCCTCGGCGCCACGAGCGCCGTGCGTTTCCTGGAGGTGCTCGACCAGGATCCGAACATGAAAGCCTCCAAGCTCTTCCCGAAGGCCGCCAAGGCCAATACGGGCCTGTTCATGGAAGGCAAGGGCCGTAAGCGCCGCCCAGTCTCGGTGGCGGAGCTCTACAACAAGATCGACTCGAAGATCGTCCGCCGCCTCGACCGCTATGAGGGCATCGGCCCCTATCTCGCCGAAGTCACCCGCCCGGCAGCGGGTGCCGATGTCGTCGAGACCAGCGCGGTGACGCGCTAAGGAAGCAGCCCCAAAAGTGGATTTCACTTTTGGGGCCTATCCATTGCCGAATTCCTGAAAATCAGAACGCCTTGAACGTGATGATCGTGTGCGTGTCGGCGATCTCGGGGATCACCTGCACGTTCTGGGCGATGAAATGGCCGATATCGACGCCGTCATCCACATGGAACTTGGCGAGAATGTCGTAATTGCCGGCAGTCGAGTAGATCTCGGACGCGATTTCCCGGTCGGCGAGGGCGTTGGCGACTGCGTAGGTCTTGCCGAGCTTGCATTTGATCTCGACGAAGAAGGTCTGCATGGGGCGCTCCAAAAGGCGTCTGCTTCAGGCGACGATGACGTTGCGGCAGATATGGCACGGGACGGCGTCCGCGTGAACATCTTCCACGGCCGTTATCAAGCCCGTCCGATGCTCACATAGGTGAAGCCGTTGCGCTCCATCTCCTCCGGCCGGTAGACGTTGCGCAGGTCCACCACCACCGGGGCCGCCAGGGCGGTCTTCAGGCGCTTGAGGTCGAGCGCGCGGAACATGTCCCATTCCGTCACCAGAACCAGGGCATCCGCTCCGCGCACGCAATCATAGGCGTCCTTGGCATATTCCACGTCCGTCAGCATGGCGCTGGCCGCCTTCATGCCTTCCGGGTCATAGGCCCGCACCTTCGCGCCTGCATCCTGCAGCGCCGTGATGACGTCGAGCGAGGGCGCATCGCGCATGTCGTCGGTGTTGGGCTTAAAGGTCAGCCCCAGCACCGCGATGGTCTTGCCCCGCACCGAGCCGCCGCAGGCGGCGATGACCTTGCGGCCCATGGCGCGCTTGCGCTGGCTGTTGACCGCCGCCACCGTCTCCACGATGCGGATCGGCGCCTCGTAGTCCTGCGCCGTCTTGATCAGGGCCAGCGTATCTTTCGGGAAGCACGAGCCGCCATAACCAGGGCCCGCATTCAGGAACTTGGAGCCGATGCGGTTGTCGAGGCCGATGCCGCGCGCCACGTCCTGCACGTTCGCGCCCACCTGCTCGCACAGATCCGCGATCTCGTTGATGAAGGTGATCTTGGTGGCCAGGAAGGCGTTGGCCGCATATTTCGTCAGCTCCGCCGTGCGCCGGGACATCGCGAGCACCGGGGACTGGTTGAGATAGAGCGGGCGGTAGACCTCGTTCATGACGCCCTGGGCGCGCGGCTCGTCGGTGCCGATGACGATGCGGTCGGGGCGCTTGAAGTCGGCAATCGCCGCGCCTTCGCGCAGGAATTCCGGGTTGGAGACCACCGAGAAATCGGCGTCGGGGCGGGTTTCGCGGATGATGCGCTCGACCTCGTCGCCGGTGCCGACCGGCACAGTCGACTTGGTGACCACCACCGTGTAGCCGCTCATGGCACCGGCGATGTCGCGGGCGGCCTGATAGACATAGGACAGGTCGGCATGGCCGTCGCCGCGGCGGGAGGGGGTGCCGACGGCGATGAACACGGCCTCGGCGTTCTTGACCGCGTCGGGCAGGTTGGTGGTGAAGGTCAGGCGGCCTTCGCGCACGTTGTTGGCCACGAGGTCGTCGAGGCCCGGCTCGAAGATGGGGATCTCGCCGCGGTTGAGGGCCTCGATCTTGCTCGGGTCCTTGTCTACGCAGCACACCTCATGGCCGAAATCGGCAAAGCACGCCCCGGACACCAGTCCCACATAACCAGACCCGATCATCGCAATGCGCATCAGGATCACTCCCCATTGTCGTGAAGCGACGGTTTAGGGCGTCTGGGACCGGGCTGCAACCCAGGCAAAGGCAGGAGAGCCGGCTCTTTTGAAACAATACCCCCTTTGACATCTGAACAAAGCACGCCCAAAAGACCGCCGTTTCCAAAACGGGGCATTCATGGATAACCCTTTTCTTGTCGAGGTCACCCGCGGACCATTGGTCGAATCGCGCCATCGGGGCAGCGTTTCCGTGGTCGACTCGGAGGGCGCGGCCGTCCTTTCCATCGGCGACGTCGACAGGCGGGTCTTCCCGCGCTCGGCCGTCAAGGCGCTTCAGGCACTTCCCCTGCTGGAGCGGGGCATCGCGGACAAGTACGGCCTCACCGATGAAGAGATCGCGCTCGCCTGCGCCTCCCATTCCGGCGAGCCGGATCATGTGCGGGTGGCGTCATCCATGCTGGCCAAGGCCGGACAGGACGCGGGATGCCTCGAATGTGGCACCCATTGGCCGATGGGGGAGGTGGCCAACCGGGCGCTCGCGGCTGAGGGCGGTGCCCCGAACGCCCTTCACAACAATTGTTCGGGCAAGCATGCGGGCTTCATCTGCCTTGCCTGCGGCACGGGCGAGGACCCGAAGGGCTATGTGAGCGCGCATCATCCGGTGCAGCGCATGGTGCGCGAAGCCCTGGAGGACATCACGGGCGCCTGCCACACCATGGAGAAAAGCGGCATCGACGGCTGCTCGATTCCGACCTACGCCATCCCGCTGCCCTCGCTGGCTTTCGGCTTCGCCAAGTTCGGCTCCGGCGCGCATCTTCCGTCCGAGACGAAGGCGGCGGCGGAGCGCATCCGCAAGGCCGTGGCCGCCCATCCCTTCATGGTGGCGGGCACGGGACGCTTCGACACGAAGCTCATGGAAATACTGAAGGAGCGCGTCTTCGTGAAGGTGGGGGCCGAGGGCGTCTATTGCGCCAGTTTCCCGGAGCTCGGATACGGCGTCGCGTTGAAGGCCGATGACGGCCATGTGCGCGCGGCGGAAATCATGATGGCCGGGCTCGTCCTGCGCTTCCTGCCCCTGAACGATCAGGAGCGCATCGCCGTCGAGGCTCTGGCCCGTCCGGTGTTCAAGAACTGGAACGGCCTGGAAGTCGGCAGCATGCGCGCCACGCCCGCCCTGATGGGATGAAGATTGCGATGCGAGCAGGATGATGATTGTCCTGTTCGCGAGATGCAAAAAGGGCCGGAGTGACGATCTCCGGCCCTTTCATTTTTATCGTGAAGCCTCGTCAGATGACGATGAAGTCGGCAGCGGTCATCTTGAGATCCTTGGACAAGGTCGCGAACTTGACCAGTCCGTGCTTCTTGCCTGAGCCGTCGGCGTCGTAAGAGAGCACGCCCTTCTTGCTGTCGTAGACGATGTAGTCGTTCTTGTCCTTGGCCTTCGACCCGATCTTGAAGAACGCCTTGTTGAGCTTGCCCGTCTTGGCGAGCTTGGTGAAGATCGCATTGTCCAGACGGATCGTGTCGTCCTTCACGTTGAAGTCGGCGATCCTGTCCACGTTCTTGCTCTTGTTCAGCGCCGTGCTGAACACGAACGCGTCCTTGCCCTTGCCGCCATAGAGCACGTCATTGCCGAGCCCACCATCGATGATGTCGTTGCCGCCCTGGCCCTTGATGGTGTTTTTGCCTGCATTGCCGGTGACGGTGTTGGACGAGGCGTTGCCGGTCAGGGCGATGGAACCCGAGCCTTCGCCGATGAGCTTCTCGAGATGGGTACCGAGCGTGTAGCCGATGCGGGTATAGACCGTATCCGTGCCGCCGGACTTGGCTTCGACCACTATGTCGGACTTGTGGTTGACGTAGTAGACGTCGTTGCCCTTGCCGCCGACCAAGCGGTCCGCGCCGCCTGCGCCATCAAGGGTGTCGTCGCCGTCACCGCCGTTGAGCGTGTTAGCCGCATCATTGCCGGTTAGCCTGTTGTGCGTGCTATTGCCCGTCAGGGTAATCGCGGCGGTGCCCGACGCGGTGAGATTTTCGAGCACCGAGGTGCTGTCCAAGGTGTAATGCGACGAGACGATCAGCGTATCGCGCCCGCCCGCATCGATGATCACATCCTCTGCATCGTAGGTGTAGGTGTCATCGCCCATGCCGCCATCAAGGGTGTCGCTGCCGGTGCCGCCGGTGAGCGTGTCGTTACCGTCCCCGCCGACCAGCTTGTCGTCGCCGGCAGCGCCATTCAGATCATCGTTGAAGTCAGATCCGTAGTATTCGTCGTTACCGGCGCTGCCAGGAAGAGAGACGCCTGCTGTGCGGGCATCCACGATCTGGCCGCGCACAGTGGCGCCATCGGTCTCATTCAATGTGTCCCACGAAATGATGACACGACCATCGGTCAGTGTCGAAAGATGGATGCTCTCCAGGCTACGTGCCGAAACTTGGCCGAGCTTCATGTTAGTGCCGATTTTGTTGCCATTGGCATCAAAGGAGATCAGGCCGATATCGAATAGATCGGACTCTGAGGGCTCCGGCTGCATGTTGGACACGAGAGAAACGGCAAAGCCCCCATTGGGCAAAGCCGTCACACCGTTCAGATATTGGGAAGCTGCATCCGAGCCGCTTATGCTGATCTCGGCACCAAATTTGCTCCCGTCGGCATTGTAGATCTGTGCCCTATTGGAGAAGATCGGCTTGGATGCGCCCTCAGGAAGTACCATAGTCAGCCAGGTGACAACATAACGGTTGTCCGAGAGCCTCGTTACATTCAGGTCGCTAGAATTCGTCTCCGGGGCTGAGATAAGGGATTCTGCTGATGGTTCTCGCCCGTCTGTATAGAAATTTCTGGTGTAGATCTTGCCACCGGATACATCGAAGACCCTGTAACCGTCGGTCGAGGCAATGACCGTAGGTACGCCACTCGTTTTTCGGGAAGCAACTTCCTCTCCGGCGTGCAAGCCGTGGACATCGAATGTCTGGGCGTAGGCGTAACCTGTCTCCTGATCCCTGAAGACAATGACGAAGCCGCCATTCGTGAGCGCGGCTATTGAAGGGGTCTCCTGTTGACCTTCCTTCAGAGTGCCATTGACCTGGAAATCCGCGTCGCCACCGGGGGTTCCCGTTCGGTTGAAGGCGGTGCCGTCCGCGTTGAAGATACGGGCGCGGATGCCTGTGGATGACGGATCGTCCGTCTCACTATTATCCGTCCACGCCACGACAAAGCGTCCATCAGCAAGAACCGTAACAGCCGGCTCATATTGACTGCCCTTGAACGTGGAATTGATGATGAACTCGCTACCGCGTTTACTGCCGTCGGCATTGAAGAGCTGCCCGCGAACGGCATCAGGATCAGCGCCTTCTCTGCTTGCATCTTTCCAAACGGCTACGAAAGAGCCATCCGCAAAGGCTGCGGTGTTCAGATTAAATTGACCACCTTTGCTCATGCTGACGTCAAGTGGATTGCCCCAAGGTGTCGGCGTTACCATCAGTATTCCCTTGCGTAATGTTCGCTGCTGAATATTAACTATATAACGTAAAGACCTAGCCGCGTTCTCCGCGAGAGGCAAGCAATCCGCTCACGTAAAGGCATAGCTGCCTTCCAAGGCCATGACCCAACCCCGAAGGCTCAATCGCTTCCAACGACAAACGGGCTGCCTCGCGAGGCAGCCCGTCTTCATTCATCGTAATGGAGCCTGAAGCCTCAGATGACGAGGAAGTCTGCGGCGGTCATCTTCAGCTTCTTGCCCAAGGTCGCGATCTTGATCGCCGCACCTGCGCCCGAGCCGTCGGCATCGTAATAGAGGATGCCTTTCTTGTTGTCGTAGATGATGTAGTCGTCCGCGTCCTTCGCCTTCGGGCCGATCTTGAAGAACGACTTGCTGAGCTTGCCGTTCTTCGGGAGCGACTTGAAGATCGCGTTGTCCAGGTGGATCGTGTCGTCCTTCACGTTGAAGTCCTTGATCGTGTCCACGTTCGAGCCCTTGTCGAAGCCGGTGCTGAACACGAACGCGTCCTTGCCCTGGCCGCCGTAGAGCACGTCGTTGCCGTATCCGCCATCGATGGTGTCGTTGCCGGCCAGGCCCTTGATGGTGCTCTTGCCGTCATTGCCGATGATCTTGTTGCTCAGCGAATTGCCGGTCAGAGACAGGGCCGAGTTGCCGACGCCCGTGAGGTGCTCCACATGGGCTCCGAGCGTGTATTTGAGGCCCGTCGTCACCATGTCGGCCTTGCCGCCCTTGGCGGTTTCGATCACCTTGTCCTTCTTGTTGTCGACGAAGTAGCTGTCGTTGCCCGAACCGCCGGTCATGGTGTCGGCGCCCGCACCGCCCACCAGCGTGTCGTTTCCTGCCCCGCCGTTGAGCTTGTCGTTCCCGACATTGCCGTTGAGATGGTTGTTCAGCGAATTGCCGGTGAGCGTGAGGCCCTTCGCGTTCCAGATCCAACCCCATTCCACATTGGCGCCGAGCGTGTAGTTGATCGTGGTCACGACCTCATCGTAGTAGCCGCCGCCCTTGTCCTCCACGACGACGTCCTTGACGTTGTCGACATAATACTTGTCGCTGTCGGCGCCGCCGACCATGCGATCCGCGCCGCTGCCGCCGTCGAGGGTGTCGTTGCCTGCGCCGCCATTGAGGACGTTGGCGCCGCCATTGCCCTTGATGTGGTTGTTCAGGCTGTTGCCGTTCAGCGTAAGATTGCCCGAGCCGGTGACTTCGAGATTCTCCACGTTGTCGCCAAGCGTGTAGTTGAAGCCGACGATGATCTTGTCGGTTCCTTCCCCGGCCGCTTCCGATACGTGATCGTCGGCACTGTCGACATAATAAGTGTCGTCACCCTGGCCGCCGGCCATGAAGTCATTGCCGGCTCCGCCATTGATCGTGTTGCTGGCGCTGTTGCCGGTGATCGTGTTGGCGAGCTCGTTGCCGGTGAGGGTGACGGCCGCCGCTCCGATAGCCGTCAGGTTCTCGACATGCGCGGCAAGGGTATGGCTGAACGAGGTGATGACCCGGTCCGTGCCTCCATTAGCCTCTTCAATGATGGTGTCGAGATTGTCGGCATAATAGGTATCGTTGCCGAGGCCGCCCTTCAGCACGTTCGCGGCCGCGTTGCCGGTGATCGTGTTGTCGAGAGAGTTACCGGTAAGGTTGATGGCGTTGGTACCTTCAGCCAGGATATTCTCGACATGGCCGGACAGCGTATAGCTGATGGTGGTCTTGACCAGATCCATGCCGCCGCCTGCAAGTTCGACGACCACATCGCCGATATTGTCGACATGGTAGGTATCGTTGCCGACGCCTCCGTGCATCCTGTCGGCACCGACGCCGCCATCGAGCGTATCGTCGCCCAATCCAGCATCCGCGTCCGTTCCGCCATAGAGTACGTCGTTACCATCTCGGCCCAGAATTTGATCATTGCCGTCAGCGCCGCCGGTGAGCGTGTCGTCGAAGGCAGAGCCAATTACCTGGTCGTGGCCGTTCGTGCCTCCAAAGTTGATCGGCTTGAAGCGTGCATCGATGACCTGGCCGCGGATACCGTCCGCGTCATCGTTTCGGCCCGGGATTCTCTCGTTCCATGCGACGATCAATCGGCCGTCCGCTAGCTCGATCACCTTGGGAGCAGTGCGGACACCTGCATAGTTGGTGCCGCTGTTGGCGATCACATCCTGCTCCGATACGCGGACCTGATTCTCGTCGAAGACAGCGACGCGAACCTTGGGCGCATCCGCGCCGTCGCCATCGAGATAAGAGATGGCAAAACCGCCTTGAGCCAGCGCCGTGACGCTCGGGCTGCTTTGGTTGCCAGCCGTGATTTTGTTGACGATGAAGGCCGTGTCAGCTGCAGAGCCATCCTGCTCGAATACCTGCGCCATGACGTTGACGCTGTCGATCACGCCATCGCCATCTTCGTCGGCATCGACAGTCCAAGTGACGACAAATCGGCTATCAGAAAGGGCCGCAGCTTGAGCGTGCGTACCTTCTTTGATCGTCAGGCGAATCTCGTTGACGATGCTCAGCGTTGTTCCGGTGAGGGAGAAGACCTTGATAACGGCCTCTTCCGTGTCGCCGGATGCCGCGCCGGTGTCATTGTAGATGGAGACCAGATTGCCGTAATTCAGCTTGATCATGGAGCTGTTGGTCTGCGAACCGGCTGCGACCTCAATTTGGACCTCAGTCAGTCCGTAATCCGCTCCAACGATCACGGCCTTCACATCATGATCGGTCGGCACGGACGGATCGCCTGACGCAGCACCGTTCTGTGCTGTGTAGCTGATGACCGGGCGGCCGTCCGCAGACAGTGTGATCTGCGGTGTCGTCAGCGGGCCCGTCGTGCTTGAGGCAATGACGAAATCGTCGGTTCCGCCTTCCTCGTCGCCATTCGTATCGACCGGCGTGCCATCAGCGGTGAGGATACGCATGCGGAGCGAGAAGGTCTCGACGCCATCGACCATATCCCGATGTTCCCAGACATAGGCGATGTTGCCGTTGTCCAGAACCTGCATCACAGGAGCCGAATGCGTTCCGCTCGTTGTCGTGTTCACCTGGACGGGAGCACCCTGGGATTCCGCACCGGAATAAAAACGCTGTGCGTAGATCGCGCTGACTTCCTCGCCGGCTGCGTTTGTGCTCGTGCTTTGCCAGAGGGCCAGGAACCGGCCATTGTCCAAAGCATGAAGCTGCACACCGGTCTGAACTCCAGCTGTCGTCGTATTCAGGAGAAACTCGCCCCAAGTCACCGGTAGAATCATTGTTTATGCCCCATATCGGCCGCCAAACGGCCTCTTAACCCTATAACATTACGTTATGGGGCGTTTCTGGGGCCTGTGGCAATAACCCTGAGACCTTAAACTGCGTGTTGTTTGCTGAAATGCAAGCAAAAGGCGCTGTTTGGAGCTACGGACCCAGCAATTTCACGATCTCGCTTGCGCCGGCGTCTGGGGACAAGACTCCCCCAGCAATCGCTTTCTCAATCTCCGGCACCCGCTTCTTCAGAATCGGGTCGTGGGTCAGTCGCTCGTGCAGGCGCTCGTGGACGAGGGCCCACATCCATTTGGTGTCCTGGGCGCGGCGCTTGGCCTGAAGCTCTCCGGTCGCTTCCAGGCGCTTGCGGTGGTCGAGCACCTTGGACCATAGGTCGTCGAGCCCCTGGCCGGTCAGCCCTGAGATCGTCAGCACCGGCGGTGTCCAGGTAGGGGAAGCGGGGGCCAGGATGTGAAGAGCCGCCTTGTATTCCGCTGCGGCAGCTTTCGCCTTCGCACCCGCATCGTCGGCCTTGTTGACGGCGATCATGTCGGCCAGTTCCAGAAT
>JAEXGT010000046.1 GCA_023450615.1 Pseudomonadota bacterium
CCGTCTTGCCAGTTCTTTCGCCAATGATGGGCTTACGCCTCCAATATCCCCTGTTCGGCCATCGCGTTGAGCCAAGGCAGCATTCCCGATGTTAATCGCAGCGCGGAGGCGATCTTCCTTGGCTAGAACGCTGGAAAGGTCGCCATAAGGCTTGAGGTGGTTCAACACCAGGATCTCCTGCTGATGGAAGCTCGTTTGAGGCGTGTTACATCGAGGATGACTTGAACTTCTTTGCCAGGGCCTCGGTGCCACGGGCGAGAATGCCCACATCGACGCCAACCGCGGTGAAGACGGTTCCAAGCTCGATGCAACGGCGCGCGAAATCGTTGTCAGGGGTTAAAATTCCAGCCGGCTTGCCAATGGCACGCAGTCGGCGGATTGCATCTTCGACAGCGGCCACAACCTTCGGGTGCCCAGGCTCCCCGACTAAGCCGAAGCTGGCGGCTAGATCCGCAGGCCCAATGAAGACGCCGTCTACTCCCTCCACGGACGCAATCTCTTCGAGGCGATCCAGCGCGGTGCGTGTTTCAAGTTGCACCAGCAGGCAAAGCTCCGAATGGGCTTTTTTGCCATAATCCGACACCCGCCCGAACCTCGTCGCGCGGGTCAAAGCCGACACGCCCCTGACGCCCTCCGGGGGATACCGCATGGCAGCAACCGCAGCTTCCGCCTCCTCGCGGGACTGAACATAGGGGATCAGGAGGGTCTGCGCACCGACATCAAGCAACCGCTTGATGAGAACGGTATCATTGCTCGCCGGCCGAACGACCGCTGAAACCTCGTACGAGGCCACAGCTTGGAGCTGTGGCAACACGGTGAGAGGGTCGCTCGGTGAATGTTCAGTGTCGAAGAGAAGCCAGTCAAATCCCGATCCAGCGACCGCTTCCGCGACATAGCTACCTGGCAGACTGCACCAAAGGCCAAGCTGATGCTGCCCGGCGTTGATGGCTTGCTTAAAACGATTATGTGGAAGGTTCATGGACATCTACTTGAATGAGACGCCAATGGCGCCCAGCGGCCCGTAATCGGCGTGAATGACATCTCCCGCCGCGATATCGACGGGACGTGTGAAAGATCCGGCGAGAACGATCTGTCCCTTCAACAGTTTCGCACCGACCGCGTGAAGCTTGTTTACGAGCCATGCCACGCCTGCCGCAGGGTGGCCCATGATTGCGGCAGACACACCCGATTCCTCGATGATGCCGTTCTTGGACAGAGTTGCGCCGACCCAGCGTATGTCCACGTCCATGGGTCTTATTGTGCGTCCGCCGATCACGATGGCGCCAAATGCTGCATTGTCAGCAATCGTGTCGGTGATGGCACGGGGAACTTCTGTCCGATAGTCGATAATCTCGAGCGCCGGTACGATGAACTCTGTCGCCCTCAGGACGTCATAGATTCGCGTTCCAGGGCCTTCCAAGTCCTCTCCCATCACGAAGGCAAGTTCGACCTCTAGGCGAGGCTTAATGAACGCATCTGCCGCAATCTGCGCGCCATCGTTGTAGAGAGCATCATCAAGGATCCGGCCGTAATCCGGCTCGGTCATCTTGGACGCCATTTGCATTGCCCGGGACGTGAGTCCGATCTTGTGGCCAACGACCCTGGCGCCTTTGGCAATTCTTTCTTCCGCCCAGAGAGCCTGAACACGATAAGCGTCCTCAATCTCCATTGCGGGAAAGGTCTGACTCAGTTGCCTAACTGGCTTCCTGTCGCGCTCAGCCTGAAGGATCTGTTGTGCGGCTTCGCGGCGCTGTTCTTCAGTCAGCATACTTCACCTGTGCATGTGTAACGTGGTTTAAGCCGGTTCCAGGCCGGTTATTTGATCGGAGGACGAGGGAGCACAGCTTCACCGCGCTCCATGACATAAGTGTAGTCGAGTGAGTACCATGGGGTCGGCACGTCCGGCTCGCTTGGATGCGGCTCGTCGTGGCGAATGAAATCCCCGGTTAGAGCATCAGTCACACCGAACTGCACATCCGAGTCGATGTATGGATCTGTGGGGTCAAAGACCTGCGAAATGAGGGTCTTGAAGCCCTCCTTGAAAATCAGGGAATGCAGATGGGCCGGGCGGAAAGGATGCCGATCCTGTGCCTTAAGCAATCGCCCCACAACACCGTTCGTTGGGATCGGGTATCCCACCATCTTGACCGTTCGGAACCAGAAACGGCCCTCATCATCGGTTGTGAACTTACCACGCAAGTTCATCTCCGCCTGATCGGGGTCTTGATTCTCATAAAGGCCTACGGGCGAGGCGTGCCATACATCCACTTCAGCTCCCGCAATCGCATTACCCGAGGTATCGATAACGCGACCGGTGACGAAAAGCGGCATGCCCGGAGTATCGGAGCGAATGATGGTGCCGCCATTTTCGACCCGCGGTGAATTGAGCCGCCAGAAGGGCCCGAGCAGGGATTGAGATGTCTCAGTCTGCCCTCCGTCACCGTTATTGAGAAGGCAGACCAAGGTGGACACACCAAGGGAGCCCGACATCAGTACCATCTCGTTGTGGGAATCGCTTTGAAGCTGGCCGATCTCATTAAGGATGGCCGTTGCCTCCCTGAATTCCGGTTCAGTCAACCTGACCTCACGCGCGAAGGCGTGCAAATGCGTCACGAGCGATATCATGATCTCGCGCAATCTGGGGTCGCGAGTTCTGTTCATGACCTCCAGCACTGCGCTTGTCACATCTTCTTGGGTCTTGATTCTCATAACGCCCTCCCGTCCTCATTCTTCAAAAATCATCGATTATTTGTCAAGCAGACGAGCTGGGTCGATGCCTGCACCTCCGGCCCTCTTGGCGACACCCCAATTTAATTCATAAACGCCAGCCCCTTAAGCCTAAAGGATTAGTGCTTTGAACATCGTTGGGCCTATTGTCTTAGTTCCTTGACCTAAATAATCGATTATCATAGCCTGCGAGAGTTGCTCGTTGCCCACGTGGAGATGGTGTTGAAGGTCAAGTCCGATACACAGGCCTTTGTCGAAGGAGCGGGCCAGGCTTTGTCCAGCATCGGGACTGTCAGTCGCGCATCATCGAGTGGCGATGGCGGCAAGAACACCATGGCCAGCCAACTCGTCGCGCGGCTGCGTGAGGCGATCGTGTCAGGACAACTCACGGCTGGCAGCAAGATCAATCTCGATCGTGCCAAGGAGCAGTTCCAGGTCAGCCTTAGCCCTCTCCGCGAGGCTCTTGCCCGCCTGATCTCCGATGGCCTCGTCGTATTCGAGGACAACCGAGGCTATCGCGTCGCACCGATGTCGCCGGCAAACCTCGAGGAAATTACAGCTCTACGTGTGCAGCTCGAAACCTATGCACTGCGTGAGGCGACCAAGTCAGGCGACTCGCGCTGGGAGGGCGAGGTCATTCGCACGCTGCATCGCCTGAATCGAGCGGAGCGTGATGCGTCACGCCCAGAGACGCTCGAAGCGTGGGAGGAAATTCACCGAGAATTTCATCTTACGCTCATAGCCGGCTGCGGCATGCCCGTTCTCATGAATTTCTGCAGCATGCTTCTCAACTTGAACGACCGCTATCGCCGCACCTTTTTGCGCACCACCTCAGGCGACCGAAACGTGGCATTCGAGCACAGCGAGATAGCGCAAGCAGCGGTTGCCCGCGATGCCGACTTCGCCTGCGAACGGCTGCGTGAGCATATCCACCGCACCGGCACCAACTTGTACAAGCACATCGTAGCACAGGGAGATCTATGACTATGTCACTCTCGGCTCCACTCCAGTCGCGCGTATCCTCAAGAGAGCGCTCGCGATGGTCGCAGGAGGTAAGACTGCTTGCGGCGAGTGAATAATTGGTCCGCGGCGAAGAAGGGATCTGATCATTTCGAGTGGTGCAGACTGCCATCACTCGAGACTTGACTGGCTCGCCCCCAGGGCGTGGCCGTCCAACAGAGGCAGTCAATAAAACTGGGAGGATCAAATGTTAGCCATCACTCGTCGTCTTTTACTGGCCGCGTGCGCAGTCGGCCTTGCTATCTCGGCTGCACCAGCGTCAGCGCAGCAGAAGCCCAAGCTGCGCTTCTCAGCAATTTTCTCCGACCGGGATATCCGGGCCGAAATGATGAATAAGTTTTCCGCTGGTGTCGCCGGAGACTTTCAGATTGAGCCCTTCTATAATGGCTCGCTCTTCAAGCAGGGAACAGAGCTGGTAGCGCTTCAGCGAGGAAACCTGGAGATGGGCAATATCGCCCCGCAGGACTTTGCTAAACAGATCCCTGCCTGGTCAATTCTCACGTCAGCCTACCTGTTTCGCGACGCTAATCACCTGAAGACCTTCTTCGCCAGCGACGCTGGCAAGGAAATGACCAAGATGGTCGAAGACAAACTCGGGGTTCATATCCTTGGCCCCACTTTCTTCGGCACACGGCAGGTCGGCCTCAGTCCTGAAAAGAAGATCAACACCCCAGCCGACATGGCAGGCATCAAATTGCGTATGCCGGGAGGTGATGCCTGGCAGTTCCTTGGGAAGGCGCTTGGAGCTAATCCGACGCCAATGCCGGTAACGGAGGTTTATACAGCCCTGCAAACTGGCTCGGTAGACGGTCAGGATAACCCACTGCCAAACGTTCAAACCCTCAAGTTCTACGAGGTCATGAAGCAAATCGTCCTTACTGACCATCTCGTCGGGTTTGATCTGCTCGCGGTCTCGAGCAAGGTATGGAATGCGATGTCGCCCGATCAACAGGCGAGGTTCCAGAAGGCCGCCGACGAGGCTATTGCATGGAGCACGGCCGAACACCTGAAGAAAGAGGCCGAACTGGTCGAGTTCTTCAAGGGACAAGGCTTGCAGGTCTATAAGCCAGATATCGCCGCTTTCCGTCAGCACGCCCAGAAAATGTACCTGGAGTCCGATCTCGCGAAGGATTGGCCGAAGGGTATGCTCGACAAGATCAACGCGCTCTAACAAACGCTCCCGCCGGCTTCGATGAAGTAGGCCGGCGGGAATCTTGCATCTTACAGAATGCAAACCTCAAACAAGGCTTGTTCATTGGGCACAAACAAGCAGGCACAATCCCATGATCAATACTCTTAAGGCAATTGGTCCGTTAATGTATCGCGGTGCGGAGTGCGTGCTTGCGGCCCTTCTCGGGATCATGTTCACTGCATTCATCGTGCAGATCGTCTTCCGTTATCTTCTGAATTTCCCAATGGGGTGGACATCAGAGCTGACAGTTATCACTTGGCTCTGGCTCGTCCTCTGGGGCGCGGCATTCGTGGTGCGCGAAAGTGAAGAGATAAGATTCGACCTCGTATATGGTGCGGTCAGCCATCGAGTGCGCAGGGCCATGGCGGTGATTACAGGTGTCATGCTGATCATCCTATACGGCTATTCGCTCCCGGCGACGGTCGATTACGTAGCCTTTATGAAGGTCGAGTCGACCGCCTACCTAAAGATCCGCCTAGATTACCTCTATTCAATCTACGTTATCTTCGCCGTAGCCGTTATCGCGCGTTATGGATGGATTGTATGGCGCGCCTTACGAGGCAAGGACACTGGCGAGTTTGACCCCACTCAGGCGAGTTCCGGCGTATGAATCTCACTAGCCCATTTTCCCTGACACTTCTTGCGATCATTTTCCTGAGCTTGCTCGGGTTGCCGATCGGACACGCCATGATTGGCGGATCAATCCTGTATCTGTTCCTGGCCGGGCTTGATCTCGGCACGGCCGCCGAGCAGCTCCTTAACAGCATGTCAACAAGCTACACGCTGTTGGCCGTCCCGCTCTTCATTCTTTCTGCTGAGATTATGAACAGCGGCAGCATGACCGAGCGGCTTCTGCGCTTTTGCGACGCGCTCGTCGGACGGTTCCGCGGTGGTCTTGCCCAGGTCAACGTCGTTCAGAGTATCATCTTTGCTGGCATGTCCGGATCTGCCATTGCCGACGCCGCGGGCACGGGACGAATGATGCAGAAGATGATGACGCAGGACGGGAAGTACACGCCGAGCTTTGCCGCCGCGCTCACTGCTGCCACAGCTGTCATCGGTCCGATTATACCTCCTTCGATTCCGGTCGTGCTCTATGCGCTCGTGTCGGATACATCAGTCGGCTATCTCTTTCTTGCCGGCATGGTCCCTGGTCTCCTTATGGGCGTTGCTCAGATGGCACTGATTGCGATTGTCGCGCGGCGCCGCAACTTCCCGGTCGAAAAGCCGGTGCCTCTTCGCAAGCTTCCAAGGATCACCCTCAATGCGTTTCCAGCGCTGATGATGCCAGTTGTGCTTCTTGGGGGCATTTACAGCGGCGCGACGACACCGACGGAAGCCGCAGCAATCGCGGCCGCCTACGCACTGCTCATCTCTGTTTTTCTCTACCGTTCCGTGGATCTAAAAAGTCTCGGTCATTCACTTCTCAGCAGTGCCCGGATGACTGCATCGATTGGCATGCTGATCGCGGGTGCAATGGTTTTCAACTATGTTGTGACCATCGAGAACATACCACAGTCGATCAGTAACTACCTTCAATCAGTAGACCTGTCCCCGACGGGCTTCCTGATCCTGGTCAACCTGCTCCTTCTCATTCTTGGTTGCCTTCTGGAAGGGACGACGATCCTACTGATCATCGTCCCGGTCCTGATCCCGACTGCTCAGGCCCTTGGGATCGACATGGTTCACTTTGGCATCATGGCCGTGGTCAACATCATGCTCGGTCTCATCACGCCTCCTTACGGACTGCTGCTGTTCATCATGACAAAAATTGCAGAAGTCCCACTGCGAGACCTAATTCGTGAAACCCTTCCGTTTCTTTGGGTAATGATTGCAACACTGGCGATCATTACCTTCATACCCGAAACCGTCCTCTGGTTGCCCCGCCTTTTCGGCTACCAAGGCTGAGTTCTGCAATTGGACCCAACATCATGACCAAGCCAATCTACATTCTGAATGGTCCCAATCTGAACCGTCTTGGCGTTCGGGAGCCTAACATCTACGGCACAACGACCCTCG
Source organism: Pseudomonadota bacterium (assembly GCA_023450615.1). GTDB lineage: Bacteria > Pseudomonadota > Alphaproteobacteria > Rhizobiales > Beijerinckiaceae > Microvirga. The sequence continues at coordinate 6,959 of JAEXGT010000046.1, forward strand.
CTGAGGTTGAAACCATGTCCAGGGAGGTTGCCGGGACTCATCCGGTTGTCTTCAAGCAGTCGAATGCTGAATCGCAGATTATCGACTGGATCCATGAGGCCATCGACGAAGGAAGTGGGATCATTATCAATCCGGCGGGGCTGACCTTCACGTCGATTCCGATCCTTGACGCTCTGAAGATGTTTCCAGGGCCGATCATCGAGCTGCACATCAGCAACATCCACAAGCGCGAGGCGATCTATCACAACTCCTTGGTATCGAGGGTTGCGACGGCGGTCATCGCTGGACTCGGCGTGGATGGTTATCCAACTGCCGTATCAGCGATTCTTCGGATGATGAATGCTAGGCTATGACTATGGCGGACGTAGCTAACGCAGGAAGAGGACTCGGGCTGGCGCATTTTTCGGTTATCACCGTGGGCCCAGCCGAACTGGTGAGCCTGGCCGCTCAAGCGGGTTTTGCGCGGGTCGGCTTCCGTCTTATTCCTCCGTTTGAGGGAGCTCCGTATTATCCGCTGCGCGTGGGAAGTCGGCAGACCCGCGACCTTCTTGAGCAAGTAACCGGCGAGGGCATACAAGTTTATGATATTGAGGCCGTCGTTATCGATGAGGCCTTCAATCCGCTCGCTCTCGAGCCCATGTTAGAAACCGGGCAGTTTCTTGGAGCTCAGCGGCTAACCGTCTCCGGCGATGATCGTGACACATCACGCCTGACGGCAAACTTCTCAGCCCTTTGTGAGATCGCGGCCCGCTATGGCATGGCAGTCGATATGGAGAACATGGGCTGGCGCACCGTAGCCACCTTTGAGCAAGCTGTCTCGATCGTCTCGGCTTCCGCTGCGCCTAATGCGGGAGTGTTGGTCGACGCCCTGCATTTCTTCCGGAACGGCGCCGAAGCGTCCGCGCTTTCAAAGGACGAGAATCGGATCAGGAGCGTTCAGCTCTGTGACGCCCGCGGCCTGCACCCAGCACTGCCGGATGATATGATCCGCGAGGCTCGCGCAGGCAGATTTGCACCTGGTGAAGGAGATCTGCCCTTGCAGACACTTCTTGAGGCCCTTCCGCGCGATGCCGTCTTATCCGTTGAGGTGCCTCAGGTGGACGGAAGCACCCCAGAGGACCATGTACGTCACCTTTTCAAAGCCACCCGAACCCTGCTCGAGACGCACGCGATCGGCTGAGCCGTTCCATGCAAGCAGCCCCTTAATGCATCTGTCGATGAACGCGAGACACTATGAACGGTCCAGCCAATAGTTCACCCGAAGTCAGGATAAAGGTCGGTCTTATCGGATCAGACATCCAAGCGTCGAAGTCACCCGCGCTACATGAACGGGAGGCACGCCTCCACGGCCTCGACTATTCGTACGAGTTAATTGACATGAGGGTACGCGACGTGGGCCTTGAGCGCCTAGGGGCGCTCTTGGATGAGGTCGAGGCAGCTGGGTTCGCCGGTGTGAATATCACATTCCCCGCGAAGCAGGCGGTGCTCCAGCATTTGACGGATCTGTCCGACGAGGCGCGCGCTCTGGGCGCGGTGAATACGGTCGTTCTCCGTGATGGAAAGCGCGTCGGTCACAACACCGATTGGTTTGGCTTTTATGAGAACTTCCGCCAGGGGCTGTCCGACGTCCCTCGGGATCGTGCGCTCCTGCTTGGTGCTGGCGGTGCCGGTGCGGCGGTAGCCCATGCTACGCTCTCACTGGGTGTTGGGCACCTCTTCATAGCCGACAGTGACCCCGTTCGAGCTGAAGCTCTCGCTGAGTCGCTGAATGCGCAGTTCTCGACCGGAAGTGCTTCCGCGACAAGTGATGTTGCTGCGGCCATGCGGGTTTCGGATGGCCTCATCCATGCCACCCCCACTGGCATGCGCCATCATCCCGGGCTTCCCCTGGATGAATCCTGGCTGGAAGCCCGCCATTGGGTGGCGGACATCGTTTATATGCCCTTGATCACCCCTTTGCTGGCGCTTGCTCGTCAGCGCGGGTGCCGGACCCTCGATGGTGGTGGCATGGTCGTCTATCAAGCTGCCGGCGCGTTGCGTCTTTTCGCGGGTATCGAACCTGACACGATGCGGATGCGCCAGCATTTCGAGACTCTAACCGCGAATGAAACCGCTCCAGTTTCACCAAATCAGTAGCACGGAGTCGGAACGCTTCGGTGCTCAAGACAAACTCCGCTTCAGAAAGGCAATCCATGAGCCGCCTTGTTTACGTGTTAAACGGTCCTAATCTCAATCTTCTGGGCAAGCGTCAGCCACACATCTATGGCCATGAGACCCTTGCTGACGTTGAGGCGGAGTGCCGGAGTGTGGGGCAAGAACTCGGGATTGATATTCGGTTCCATCAGAGCAATCGCGAGTATGAAATTATCGATTGGATCCATGAGGCCCGAGACGTTGCCGGTGGCATCGTTATCAACCCGGCAGCTTTTACGCATACGTCCGTGGCCATCCTCGATGCCTTGAATACATTCGAGGGCCCTGTGATCGAGATCCATATCTCTAACGTACATAAACGCGAGACTTTCCGGCACCATTCCTTCGTGTCTGGACGCGCTGACGGGGTTATCGCCGGCTTTGGTACACAGGGCTATCAGCTGGCTCTGCGCCGTGTCGCGCGGCTCATTGATGAAATGACATCATGACCGCAACTATCACCATGCCCCGCCAGCGCACGAGGCGATCGTAGCATGTTGTGGACGGGCACAGTGCTCGGAGAGGTCAGACCGGATTCCTCCGGTGCAACCGCGTCAATAGCTGACGCGCAGCGCGTTGGCAGCGCGCTCTCCGCGTGGTCGAGCGTGTCCGCCACCACCCTGCCCACAAGTGGCTCTTGCAGCGGCGCCTCGAGGTCGCGCAGGATCTGCTCCGGCGCTCGACGCTTCCGCTCGATGAGGTCGCGACCCGTTGTGGCTTCGCCGATCAGAGCCATTTCACCCGCTATGTCGGACTGCCGCCCTCGCACTACGCGCGGTCCGACGCGCCTAGCCACGAGTGCCCCGTCAGTTCCACTCATAAGTGACGGGAACTTGACCTCAGAGAGGGATGAAGCCCATCAGGAGTCCAGGTCTGGGCTGTGCGAACCGGCGCTATGACGGTCGCCCTCACATTGACTGACCATTGTTGCTACCTGCATCGTCATCGCGGCGACCTACCCAATATACCTAATTTCCTATCTTAAGATTATACTTACTCACTTTGAGCGGATTGAGGGGACATTCATCGATCCGGCATCTTCCAAGCTTGGCAGTAGGAGCATTCTGCATTCCGGCCGGATAAGGGAGACTGATTATGATTTCTAAGAAACTGGGGCTTTTGTCGCTTGCGCTCGTGGCAAGCCTTGCATCGACTCTATCGCCCGCATGGGCAATCGATTGGACAGGTGTTTGGAGCGGGCGTGCAGCCAATGGGCGAGTGACAGAGATCGCTATCTCTGGAAAGAAGGTCCAATACTGGCGATCAAACGGTCAGGACCAGCCTCTGGCACGTTCATCTGTCGGCGCTCAGAGCGTGTCGATCAAACATGCTGAAGGTGCGTCCGTAACCTTGAAAGCACGTAAGGATGGCCAGGCCGACTACATCTGGCAGGGAACGAACGGCCAAAGCTCCACCGTGCTAATGACCCGTCGCTGACAGGCCGATTGGCGTCTCCAGGGACGCCAATCTCGGCACTCACTGACACCCGAACTTTTCCCATCGTTACGGCCGGATAGAATCCATCCATTCAAGCAATTAACTACCGTTTGGTGGTCTTTGCTACCGAATGCTGCATCTCTCAGGTCCGATCATTGTTCACGCATTGAGCCTGAGCAACCGCTCCGGGTGCATCTCCCTCAGCGTATTGATCCCGAGAAGCCCCATGTTTCGGCTGATCTCTGATGAGAGAATGGTGACGGCATGGCTGACTCCGGCTTCGCCTCCGATGGCTGCTGCATAAACGAACGGACGACCGACGAAGACGAATGAGGCGCCAAGAGCGATTGCTTTCAGCACGTCGGAGCCTCGCCGAATACCACCATCCATCATGACGGGAAACGAAGCGCCCACGGCATCCGCGATGGCCGGCAGGACGCGGAGGGGCGAAACCGCTCCATCGAGTTGCCGTCCGCCGTGGTTCGAAACAACGATGCCATCGACGCCGCAATCCCGGGCAATGAGGGCATCCTCCTTAGCCATGATGCCCTTCACGACCAAGCGTCCCTTCCACCGTTCCCGGATCAACTCCAGATGACGCCAGTTCAGGTGATCCTTCGCCCCGAAGTCCCGCATCACGCTCTTGGCCAGGATCGGCGCCCCACGGGTCGCATAGGAATTCTCGAAATGAGGCATGCCATGCTTCAACAACGTCCGAAGAAACGTGTTCAGCGTCCAATTCGGTCGGATCATGCCATCCCACGCAAGACGCAGGCTGGGCCGAAGAGGCGTGGAGAAGCCGCTTCGTACGTTGTTCTCACGATTGGCCAGAACCGCCGTATCGACGGTCAGCATGAGTGTCCCAAAGCCTGCTCGCTCCACACGGTCCAGCAGCGCAAGGATCCGGTCAGGCTCGCCCGGAAGATAGGCCTGGAACCAAGCCGCGGGATTCGCCTTGGCGACCTCCTCCAGTCGGATCAGGGAGGAACCGCTCATCACCATCGGGATGTTCGCCTGCCTTGCTGCCCGTGCCAGAACCAGATCGCCGCGATAGGCCGACAAGGCGCTGATCCCCATGGGGGCGATGCCGAAAGGGGCCGAGTAGGTGTGCCCGAACATTTCGACCCGTTGTGTCCGCCTGGACACGTCAACGAGCACTCGCGGGACGAAGCCGTACTCACCAAAGGCAGACCTGTTGTCCCGCAGGGAGGCGCTGGTCTCGGCGGCTCCCGAGACGTAGCCAAAGATCGGCCGTGGCAGATGGCGCCGCGCGGCCGCCTCAAAGTCGTCGAGAGACAAGATCCGGCGCAGGCGCCGCGGGAGAGCGGCGGGAGGCGTTCGCACGATGCTCTTCACAGGTGTCGCCTCCAAGTCCGTCGTGGAACGTTCCAGACCGCGAGGCGTGTCAGAATTTCCCATCTAGATCTTCTTTCCATTCGTCATCAACAAAAGACGGCGCGGGGCATCGGTGATCAGCAGAGGGATCCCAAGCGCGAGCCATTCCAAGACCGCATTCATAGATCGAGGCTCTTCAGGATCACCTTGCGCTTGGCGTAGGTGATCCCGCTGAAAACAAACGTCACGGCCGCACCGGCTGCGAGTGGGCCTCGGAGACCGGTCAAGTCGGAAAGGGCCCCGATAGCCAGTGCGCCGAGCGCCGGCGCTCCACGGAAGATCATGCTGTGGAGGGCGAGAAGCCTACCTCGCAGATGGTCGGGCACCGCAAGCTGGATCACCGTCTGACTCGCGATCCCGCTCACGACCATGCCGAAGCCGAGAATGAACAGGGCAAGGAGACCCAGCCATTCCTGACGTGCAAGCACGGCAACGAGCATGGCCGCGCCCATCAAGAGTCCGTTGGATAGCGCCATCGTGGCCAAGGCCGGCGGGTCGGCTTGCCGGCTGAGCCAGATTGCTCCGACGAGGGAGCCGAGGCCAATCACGGATGTCATGAGGGCAAACCCGGTCGCGTCGGATCCGAACAGGGCTGCGTAGCTCGGCATGAGTTCGAGAATGGGCCGGACGCACAGCGAAACCACCGCCAGCATCAAAAGCATGGTGCCAAGACCGACATGCCCGATGGCGTAGCGCCAACCTTCGACAACGGCGGTCATCAAGCCGCGGCTGGCGGTTGGTATCTTGTCAATTCCGACGAGGCGAATGCGCGCAAGGGTCCATGCGAAGACTGCGAAAGTCGCGAAATTGATCACAAAGGCCTGGGTGAGGCTGCCCTTCGCAATCACGAGACCTGCAATGGCCGGGCCGACAAAACGGGCCGTGTTGAAGACGATGGAATTGACCGCAACGGCACTGATCAGGTTCTCGCGTTCGACGAGACTGGGCAGAAGCGCCATGCGGAACGGCTGGTTGAAGGCCGTGATGATGCCTCCGATCAGGGCCAGCACAAGAATCAGCCATGGAGCGAGCAGACCAAGAGCGCTGAGAATGGCGAGCAGTCCCGCGTGGACCATGAGCAGGAGTTGGCTGATCCTCGTGACCTTGAGCCGGTCGGAGCGGTCGGCCAGAGCCCCTGCCAGCGGTGTAACCAAGACCATCGGAAACAGATCGGCGAAGGCAACTGCGCCGAGCCAAGCCCCAGAACCCGTCAGTTCCCAGACGAGCCAGCCGAGCGCAACCCGCTGGACCCAGGTGCCGACGAGCGAGAAGACATTGCCGATGGTGAAACTGCGATAGTTGGCTTCGGACAATGCCGCACGGACGCCATGCCATCCATTTCGCATGATGATACTCACCACATTGCGGGACGCCCCCGCAGGCACACGACACGTGCGGAGGCTCCCACAGATTGAAAGGGACCATGGATGAATGGTCCGGAGACCGAGATAAGGCCCAGCCGAGGCCGCGAACCACGAATGCCTCGCCGGGGCCAGATCTTAAATCAACCCCTCCCGCCTGAGTGTCTCAAGCGTCCTCCTCCACGAAGGCTTCCTTACGGGTCTTGCGGATGGCCGGAACCAGGAGGAGAACGAACAGGGCCGCAGACGCGATCAGGAGGGCAAGGCTGATCGGTCGTTCGATGAGCACGCTCGGATCTCCTTGCGAGATCAGCAGGGCTCGCCGCAGGTTCGTCTCCAGCAAGGGACCGAGAACGAAGCCGAGCAGGAGCGGACCAGGCTCGCATTTCGCCTTGCGGAAGAGATAGCCAAGGAAGCCAAAGCCCACCGCGAGCGCGACGTCGAATGCCCGGTTGCTGACGCTGTAGACGCCGACGCAGCAGAACAGAAGGATCGCCGGGTAAAGAAGACGGTATGGCACCGTCAGGAGCTTGACCCACAAGCCGATCATCGGAAGGTTGATGACCAGAAGCATGAGGTTGCCGATCCACATGCTGGCGATGAGCCCCCAGAAAAGGTCCGGCTGGTTCTGCATGACGGACGGGCCGGGGGTGATGCCATGGATGGTCATGGCGCCCAGCAGCATGGCCATTACGGCGTTCGAGGGAATGCCCAGCGTCAGCAATGGAATGAAGGACGACTGGGCGCCGGCATTATTGGCCGCCTCCGGACCCGCCACACCCTGAATGGCGCCCTTGCCGAACTCTTGAGGGTTGCGCGAAACCTTCTTCTCGAAGGTGTAGGCACTGAACGCGCTGAGCGTTGCTCCGCCTCCGGGAAGAATCCCGAGGAAGGTCCCGAGACCCGTACCCCGCAGAACCGCAGGCCACGCCTTGCGGAAATCGTCGCGTGTCGGCCAAAGGCGGCTGATCTTGGTCGCGATCAGACCCCGGAGTTCCGGTGTCTCGAGGTTGACGATGATCTCGGCGATCCCGAAGAGCCCTACGGCAATGACGACGAACTCGATGCCATCGAACAGTTCCACCGCCCCGAAGGTGAGGCGCTCGGACCCGCTGTTGACGTCTGTTCCAACCCATCCAAGAAGAAGGCCGATGCAGATCATTCCAATGGCTTTGATCACCGACCCGCTGGCCAGGATCGTGGCGCACAGCAATCCAAAGATCGTCAGCGAGAAGTACTCAGCCGGCCCGAACGAGAGTGCAAAGCCTGCGAGCGTCGGCCCCATGATCGCGAGACCGATGGTCGCGACCGTACCAGCGAAAAACGATCCCAGCGCCGCGATGGCCAGGGCCGCGCCGGCCCGGCCTTGCTTGGCCATCTGGTAGCCGTCAAGCGCGGTGACCACCGATGAGGCCTCGCCCGGCAGGTTCACCAGGATGGCAGTCGTCGATCCTCCGTACTGCGCGCCGTAGAAGATACCTGCGAGCATGATCAGTGCCGCCAGCGGCGGCAGGAAGAACGTAATCGGCAGGAGGATCGCCAAGGTCGCGGTCGGGCCGATCCCCGGCAGCACGCCGATGAGGGTACCGAGCAGGGCACCAATGAGACAAAACAGGAGATTGGTCGGGGTGACAGCCGTGCTAAACCCGAGAATGAGCGAGTCAAATAATTCCATCAGAACGGCCCCAACTGCATCTGGACGCCCAGTCCAATGATGAAAACGAGGATGCCGAAGACCGTCAGCACCACGATGGAGGCGGCGATCTCACGGAGGCGCGTTTCGGGATCGGCCAGGCTGCCGACGCCGATGAGCCACGCGGCCGCGATGATGAAGCCCCAGGATCCTGCCGCATAGGCAAAGCCGGCGACCGCGATCAGAATGATCAGGAGCGGGCGCAGGCGAACGACGCCGATAGGCTCGCTGGAGCGCATGAGGCCCATGACGGTCACCGCGAGGCCGATCAGCAGGATCAGGCCTGAGACGATCAGCGGAAGATAACCCGGACCCATCATGGCGGCGTTGCCCACCCTCAGGTCACGCCCGGCCCAAAGGCCGAGCGCTCCGATGAAGATGAAAATCAAGCCTGCAAGAAGATCAGGTTGGTTACCTTTCCGCCCGAGTTCCGAGCGGTTGGCCATTACTGCACCCAGGGTGTCTTGTTCCAGATGTCCTGGAACGATTGGAGGCGCTTCGGCATCTGCTGCTCCCACTCCTCGCCAGACAGATAGGCCAGCGGAAGCGCAAGCTGCTTGGCCTGCTTCTGGAACTCCGGATTGTCGACGACCCTCTTCACCGCATCGGAGAACTTCTTGCGGATGTCAGCCGGGACATCCCGATGCGCGGCCAGACCGCGCTCCGAGCTCATGAAAACCTCGATGCCCTGCTCCTGAGCCGTCGGGACATCGGGCGCCTCGGGAGAGCGCTTGTCGCCGAACGTGACCAGGGGGCGAATGCTGCTGGTGTCGCCACTGGCGAATTCGCTGACGTTCAGGCCCCCCGTGGTGATGTGGCCACCGAGAAGGGCTGTCCGAGTTTCACCGGCCCCGGGGAATGGGACGTGGGTCAGTTGCACGCCAGCCGCCTGCTCCAACAGGATCATTGCGAGGTGATCATCGGTTCCGACGCCGGAACTTCCGACCGACACTGATCCCGGCTTCGCCTTGGCCTGGTCAATGAGATCCTTGACCGACTTGATCGGGGAATCCGACTTGACGACGTAAGCCGTCGGATCATTAACGATGCGGGCCACCGCCTGGATGCTCTTCGGATCGTACCGCAGCTTGCGCTGCACCTGCATGGACAGGTAGCCGGGCGTATTGATGAACGAGAAGGTATATCCGTCCGGCTTGGCCTGCGACAGGTACGTATAGGCGATCTCGCCCGAAGCTCCGGGCTTGTTGACGATCACGGTCTTGGCACCGAGTTCCTTCTCCAGGAAAGGCTGCATCGCACGGGCCATGACATCGGTGCTTCCGCCTGGCGCGAACGCCACGACGATCTCGATGGGACGGTCTTTCGGCCACTCGGCGTAAGCGGCAGTCGCGGTCGCGCTCATGGCGAGAGCGCCGACACAAAGTGTTTTCAGAGCCTTCAGCACATTTTCCTCCGTTTGATCATTGTTGATCGGGTTTATTCGCCTCAGGCGCGAGCGGACGCACGTGGCCTGCGGGTCGAATTCTGAATCTCGGTCGTTCCGCCGAGTTGTCGTGTGAGTTCGTTAGCAATGGACCTCAGCGGACCTAGATGGCGGGCAACGGTCTCATCATCGAAACGGCTCGTCGGACCTGTCACGGCAAGGACTCCCGCAAGTTGTTGACCGATCCCGAACACGGGGCAGGCAACGCTGCCGACCTGCGGATCGCGTTCACCGCACGTTGCGTAAAAGAAGTCGTGACGGATCTGATCGTAGACTTCCCCCGGCTCGCCACTGAAGGCGAGAAGCACGCGCCCTGGCGCGCCGCGGTCGAGAGGAAGAAGATCGCCGGTCCGGGCGTGATGTCCAATGGATTGCGGCGAATCCACGCGGAAAAGGCAGAGGCGCATGTCGCCTTCGCGAACGTAGAACGCCGCGCTCTCACCAGTTTCCTGCGCCAGGCGCCGCAGGGCCGGTTGGACGTAATCCTCGATCCGGAAACCGGCTTGGTAAAGCGCCCCCAGCCGGGCGAGTTTCGGTCCCAGCCGCCAACTCGCATCGTCGTTGCGGACGAGGTAGCCGCCTCGCGCCAGTGACTTCGCCAGGCGCAGCACGGTCGGCTTCGACAGGGAAACCCGCCGGGCCAGCTCCGCCAAGCCCAGTACCCGATCGTTGGCGGTGAAGGCGTCCAGTAACGATAGAGCACGCTCGACGGCGATCACCCCACCTTCCTCGCGCGCTTCGATGTCCAAGGCTTCTCTCGCCATGCGCGTTTCACTCTGCGTAACGCTATTTCTCACTATGAAATACCGCAGAAATGTGGTTCTGTCAAAGAAGGCTTTTGCGCAAGAAGGTTTCGCGTAGAGCCCCCCAATTGTTCATAACCTTTGTAGGGTCTGTGTTGGGTGCATTGCAGGCACCCCAGCAGGCTTGGAGACGGGAGAAGGAAGTGCTGGGACATCAGCCTAAGGAACCCGCGTCGGATGATGCGGCGCAACCAGTCGAGGGGCGTGCCGTGCTGGTCACAGGCTCAGCCCTTGCGGAGGAAGCTGTTGCAGCCTTAGAGGCGCGCCACCTCAAGACCTACTACTGCAAGCCTTATGCCTCACCTGAGGATATCGCGAGGCTCGCGGCGGAACTTCAGATCGAGGGCCTGATCGTACGGCAGGGCCAAGTCAACGAGAACGTCATCGGCGCGTCGCCTCGTCTTAAGGTGATCGCCAAGCACGGCACTGGAGTCGACAACATCGATCTTGAGGCCGCCTCCCGGCGCGGCATCCCGGTTCTTCGGGCCCTCGGCGCGAATGCCCGTTCGGTGGCCGAGCACACCATTGCACTGATGATCGCCCTGATGAAGGACATCGTGCCGCTGGACCGGGCGGTCAAAGGCGGGGACTGGCCCAAGGCGGGCTATATCGGGCGCGATCTTAGCGGCGCAAAGGTGGGCCTCGTGGGCTTCGGCGCCATCGGACAGGAAGTCGCGACACTGTCGCGCGCGCTTGGAATGTCCGTCACGGTCTACGACCCATACACCCCCGAACTGCCGCAAGAGGTCAGGCGCGAGACCGACCTCGATGCGCTCTTGGAGGCGTCGGACATCGTCAGCCTGCATTGTCCCCTGACAGCGGAGACGCGCCACCTCATCAACGCCGAACGCCTTGCCCGCATGAAGCCAACCTCCTTCATCGTGAACACGGCACGTGGAGGCATCATCGACGAGGCCGCGTTGGTTGAGGCGTTGCGAAGCGGCACCATCGCAGGAGCAGGGCTCGACAGCTTCGCGACGGAGCCGCCCCCTAAGGACAGCCCGCTCTGGTCACTGCCAAACATCATCGTGACCCCGCATACGGGTGGAGCCGCAAAAGGCGCCATGCGGGCCATGGCGGAGACGGCCGCGCGCCACATCATCAGCGTCCTCGACGGCGATGGGGCTGACCTGAAGAGCGTTGCCAACCCGGCATTCCAGTCCGCGGCGTCTGCCGCGCGCTGACCAACCAGACATGACGCACTCGGGTCCTTCTGGCCCCGCGTCGTGTTCAGAACCACACATGATCGTGAAAGGGAGCATTGAGAATGACCATCGGATTCAGGGTCCTGCCTCGCCAACGGAAAGTCGATGCGGACGTTGTCCAACAGTTTCGCGAGTTGCCCGTTGCCAACGTAAGTGACGTCATGTCCCGCATGACGGCTGCCGGCACGCGGCTGCGCCCGCTTCATGCAGGCGGTGTTCTTGCCGGCCCCGCCCTGACCGTGAAGACCCGCCCAGGCGACAACCTGATGGTGCACAAGGCCCTTCAGATCGCAGAGCCGGGTGACGTCATCGTCGTTGATGCCGGAGGAGATCTGACCAACGCAATCATCGGCGAGCTCATGCTCGCCCACGCCGAGAAAATCGGCTTGGGCGGAATCGTGATCAATGGAGCGGTGCGCGATTACGGTGCGATCCGTATCGGCAAGTTCCCTGTTTTCGCAGCCGGCGTGACGCACCGCGGCCCCTACAAGGACGGCCCGGGCGAGATCAACGTGCCCATCGCCATTGACGGAATGGTCGTGGAGCCCGGCGACCTGATCCTCGGTGACGACGACGGCCTTCTCTGTGTCCCCTTCGGCGACACCGCAACGATCTACGCCGACGCCAAGGCGAAGCAGGAAGCCGAGGCGAAGATCATGGCCGCAACCCAGGCCGGCAATGTTTCCAAGCCGTGGGTCGACGAGACTTTGAAGCGACTGGGCTGCGAAGGAGTCTAGGCTCCTGATGCTTAACGACCGGCTGCTTCAGCCGGTCGTTTCACGGAAAAGCCCGGCGACGGGTCATACCGGGACATAGCGCCGAAGCCTTGAAATGTCCGATCGTGCCGCAAGCGCGGAAATCGAGCAACCATACGCTTGTACAGAACCTTGCTGAAACCCAACAATTGAGTTTCCGAGGGGCCTGGCACCGCCGTTAGCCTATGTACATGTCTCGATCGCTTCTGATCGTCCCCTTTGGATGGGTTTTGCGGGAGGTCCTTGGCGCTTTGGCTTTCTCAGACCGGCAGAAATCAATGGCCGCCTCCAGGAAGGCTTGTCGAGCCTCGGAGTGCATGCTTACGGCTTTGATCCAAGGTTTGTCCGCGATGAGCGTCACAAGCCGCTCAGGCATCAGGCGATGCTTTTCCTCCTCCGCGGCCACCATCCGCTCATACGCCCTCAGCAGATTTGACGGATTGGCCATGAAAACTCCTAGCGCGGCAATCGACAGAACGGGCCTGGATCCAGACACGCAGGTCATCATTAGCGCTGATCCGTCTAGCGATCGTTAAGCCGGGACGGTATTCTCGCACGAGGGTCCGGCTCATGGCCCAACCGGCCGTGATGAAGGCGCTTCGGGGCGGTAGCGCAATTCGCGTCATTCCTGGAGCAGCTCCGGGATCGCAAGACACATATGGTCCTTGTCATCCCCGCTGACGATGGGGAACGAAGCGGGCGGGCTCCGCGGTCCGGGCTGGCAACTAGAACAGGCTCCCCTGCTCGTCCTCATCGCTGGAGAGCGGCTTTTTAGCTTTCGGCTTGCTCTGTCTCACCGGAGCGGGTTTTGGATGCGCGAGCGGCTCCATCAGGCCCGCATCGTCGTTCTCGACCTTGTTGACGCGGCTCGAGACAGGCAGCACCTCGAGCCAATCGTCAGGGCACGGCCGTACGAGGGGCATGACGTTGGCGCGCTCGTCGCGCACATCGAGCCAGGCCGCGATGTCGTCTTCCGAGAGGATCACCGGCATGCGGTTGTGTACCGCCGACATGAGGCCGTTGGCATCGGTCGTGACGATGGCTGCAGTGTCGATCTCGCTGCCGTCGGGGCTTGAATAGGTTTCCCACAATCCTGCCATCGGCAACGGCTTGCGGTTGCGTGGGCGGATGAGGAACGGCGTCTTTTCGCGCCCGTCGCGGCGCCACTCATAGAAGCCGTCGGCGAGAAAGATGCAGCGTCTGCGCTTGAGCGCCGCCTTGAAGGTGGGCTTCGTTTCCAGCGTCTCACCGCGCGCGTTGATGACGAGAGGAAAGTCCTTCGGGTCCTTTACCCATGATGGCAGGAATCCCCAGCGCACCAGCATGAAGTGACGTTCGCCGCGATCCTCCAGCACGATAGGCACGGGCTGCGTGGGCGCCACGTTGTAGCGAGGGGGAAAGTTCGGCTGCTCGGAATAGCCGTAGAAGTCCCGGAACATCCCGGGAGGAAGGGTGATGGCATATCGCCCGCACATGAAGGCCTCCTAAAGCCAGCGCTTCCAGCGGAAGAAGACATAAGGGACGACAGCCGCCAGAATCATGAGGCCAATAGCCCAGAGATAACCGTATTCCCAGTTCAGCTCCGGCATGAGCCTGAAATTCATGCCGTAGAGCGACGACACCAGCGTGGGCGGGAGGAAGATTACGGACATCACCGAGAAGATCTTGATGACGTCGTTCTGCTCGATGGAGACGAGGCCGAGCGTGGCATCGAGCAGAAACTGCACTTTGCTGGAGAGGAAGGTCGCGTGCTCCTCGATGGACTGAACGTCCCGCAAGGTCGTGCGCCATTCGGCCTGATAGCCGCGCGTCTTTTGCGGGCGCGGCATGCTGGCGGAAAGGAACAGGAGAAGACGTTCCACCGACACCATGCTCTCGCGCACCTTGGAGATCACATCGGCCTTGCGCCCGATGGATTTCAGCGCGGCCCGGAAGGATGCCGTCCGGCGCTTGCCCTTCTTCTCGTTCTCGAAGATCGTCTGTGAGAGACGGTCGATGTGCGTCCCGATGGTTCCGAGAATCTCGGCGGCGCGGTCGATGATCGTCTCGATGAGTCCATCGAGAACCGCCTCCGGCTGATGGCGGCACCCGCCCGGCTTGCCGGAGCGGGCCGTGAACATGCTGAAGGAGCGCGGCTCGCCGTAGCGCACGGTCACGAGCGTTCGTTCGGTCAGGATGAACGAGACATCGATGAGCTTCGGGTTCTCCGTGTCGGAGCTACAAAGCACGCGGGCGGTCATGTAACGCGCGTTGTTCTCGCGATAGAGAATCTCGGAGGGCTCGATATCCGCCATTTCCTCGCGGGTCGGGATCTCGATATTGAGGTGCCGCTCAACGAGGCGATCCTCACCGTGGACGGGATCGATCAAATCGACCCAAAGAGCATCCTCCGGGATCGCCTCGCCTTCCGGCAACACATAACGGTCGAGGGATTCCCCCATGGGAAACGCCGTCTGCGCCGGCCTGTGGATCACGATCATGCCCATCTCCGCTTTATCGGATGAGTTCAACGTCACCCTTATGATGTTTGTTTCAGCGGCGGAATATCGTCAGGCACGAAGAAATCCGGCATCAAGGGCTTTGTCGGATCGACCCGGTACTTCTCGAAATCCGTCACGCCTTCCTCGCTCAGGAACACGTCATCGATGAGGAAGTGGCCCGTGAAGCTCCGGGACGGCTTATGAAAAATCGCATGGGCCGCATCGGACAGGATCTCCGGCGTGCGGCTTGCCTGCACGATCTCGTCGCCGCCAAGCAGGTTCTTCACGGCGCTCGTCGCGATGGTCGTGCGCGGCCAGAGCGCATTGACGGCAATGCCCTTCGGACGCAATTCGCCGGCAAGGCCGAGAACGCAGAGGCTCATGCCGTACTTCGCCATGGTGTAGGCGAGATGCGGCGCGAACCACTTCTCCTTCATGTCGAGCGGCGGCGACATCATGAGGATATGCGGGTTCTCGGCCTTCTCCAGATGCGGGATCGCGTATTTCGAGACCATGTAGGTGCCGCGCGTATTGATCTGATGCATCAGATCGAAGCGCTTCATGTCGGTCATGGATGTAGGCGTGAGGCTGATGGCGCTGGCGTTGTTGACCACGATGTCGAGACCGCCGAAGGTCTCGACCGCTTTTTCGATAGCGCCGCTCACCGCCGCCTCGTCGCGCACATCCACGATGAGCGGCAGCGCCTTGCCGCCCGCCTTCTCGATTTCTTCCGCCGCCGTGTAGATCGTACCGGGGAGCTTGGGGTGCGGTTCTGCGGTCTTCGCCGCGATCACGACATTCGCGCCATCCTGCGCGGCCCGCAGGCCGATGGCGAGACCGATGCCGCGCGAGGCGCCGGTGATGAAGAGCGTCTTTCCCTTGAGGCTCATGATATCAACTCGCCAGCGCCAGGGTTGCATCCTGCAGGAAGCCCGCGCCGCCGAGAACAGTGTCCTCCAGCCCCTTCGCGCCAACCGCGATGTTCTCCGCGAAGAAGCGGCAAAGCGCGATGCGGCCCGCATGGGCGGGATCGGCATCCCCGCTCGCCATCAAGGCGCTCGCAGCAAGCGCCCCTTCCGCAAGCGCGGCGCCGCCCTGCGCGAGCCCGAAAAGGCGAAGATAAGGCGTCGCGCCAGCCAGCGCATCGCCCTGCGCGTTGGATGAGATAGCCTTGAGCATGTAGCTCGTCGCGCGGTCGAGGCTCTCGATTGCATCGCGCAGCCGCGAGGCCGTCGCGCCGAAGGCCGGGGTGCTTTCCTTCAGAAGACGCGCGACGACGGCGCGCATGGAAGCGATCTGCGCATGCACCGTTTCACCACCGGAAAGCGGCAGCTTGCGGGTGACGAGATCGATGGCCTGAATGCCGTTGGTGCCTTCATAGATCGGCGCGATGCGGGCATCGCGGTAATGCTGCGCCGCGCCTGTTTCCTCGATAAAGCCCATGCCGCCGTGAACCTGCACGCCGAGGGAAGCCACCTCCATGCCGATATCGGTGGAGAAGGCTTTCGCGACGGGCGTCAGCAGGGATGCACGCTCATGAGCCTTCTTGCGGAGCGCAGGATCCTGTTCCAGATGCGCGCGGTCGATGGCCTCCGCCGTCATGTAGCAGATGGCCCGCGCGGCCGCCGTCATCGCCTTCATGGTGAGAAGAGTGCGTTGAATGTCGGGATGCACGACGATGGGGCTCATGCCCTCGGCGGCTCCGATGGCGCGCCCTTGCCTGCGCTCGTTGGCATAAGCGAGCGCCTGCTGATAGGCGCGCTCCGCAATGGCGACGCCCTGCAACCCGACCGCGAGGCGCGCATTGTTCATCATCGTGAACATACAATTGAGGCCGCGGTTCTCCTCACCCACGAGCCAGCCGACAGCCCCGCCATTGTCGCCGAAGATCATGGTGCATGTCGGCGAGGCATGGATGCCGAGTTTGTGCTCGAGGCTGTGGCAGCGCAGATCGTTGCGCGTGCCGTCGGGAAGGAACTTCGGCACGAGGAAGAGCGAGATGCCGCGTGTGCCTTGCGGCGCATCGGGCAGGCGCGCGAGCACGAGATGGATGATGTTGTCGGTGAGATCGTGCTCGCCGTAGGTGATGAAGATCTTCTGACCCGTGATCTTGTATGTGCCGTCACCCACGGGTTCGGCGCGCGAGCGGAGCGCCCCGAGGTCCGAGCCCGCCTGCGGCTCGGTGAGATTCATCGTCGCCGTCCATTCGCCGGAAACGAGCTTTTCCAGATAGCGCTTCTTCAGATCCTCGGAGGCATGCGTCTCGATGGCTTCGATGGCGCCATGCGTCAGCACCGGACCGATCCCGAAGGCCATGGAGGCGGAATTCCACATCTCGACGCAAGCCGAGTTCAGGAGCGTCGGCAGGCCCTGGCCGCCAAATTCGACGGGCCCGGGCAGCGCGTTCCAGCCGGCCTCCGTCCATGCCTTGTAAGCCTCTTTCCAGCCGGGGGCCGTGGTGACGACGCCATCCTTGACCGTTGCGCCGACTTTGTCACCCTCGCGGTTGAGCGGGGCGATCACGTCATTGGCGAAGCGTCCGGCCTCGTCCAGAATGGCCTGGGTGAGCTCTGCGGAGAGGTCGCCATAGAGACCATCGGCAACGGCGCGGTCCAACCCCGCCACATGGCGCATGGTGAAGACAATGTCCGACACAGGCGCACGATAACTCATGGCATTTCCTCTTGAAGCAATTGGCTTTTGGATATTGACGCGTTCTCCCGCGCCTTTAAACCCGCCCAAGGTATCATCGCTCCTCGGGCAAGGGATAGTTTAGAAGTGAACGATCACGGGTCAATGGGACGGACGGCGCGCCTTGCCTCGGATGAGGCCGGTCTGGCCGAGGCTGCGGCCATTCTGCGGCGCGGTGGTCTCGTGGCCTTCCCGACCGAGACGGTCTATGGCCTGGGCGCAGACGCCACCCAGGCAGAAGCGGTCGCTGGCATCTATGCCGCCAAGGAGCGCCCTAGCTTCAATCCTCTTATCTCCCATCTGGAGAGTTTCGAAGCCGCGCAGATTCAGGGCCTCTTCGACGACACCGCCCGCAAGCTGGCGGAGGCCTTCTGGCCCGGCCCCCTCACCCTCGTGGTGCCGGTGGCTCCGAGCTGCACGGTTTCCGATCTCGCCCGTGCGGGCCTCGACAGCGTAGGCCTGCGGGTGCCCGCCCATCCCCTCGCCCATGCTCTCCTGAAGGCGGCCGGCCGCCCTGTGGCCGCGCCTTCAGCCAACCGTTCGGGCCGGGTGAGCCCGACCGATGCGGATCACGTGCTGGGCGATCTCGACGGGCGCATCGACGCGGTAATCGATGGCGGCGCCTCCGATGTGGGCGTGGAATCCACTATCGTCGCATGCCTTGGTGGCGCTCCCCGCCTGCTGCGTCCCGGCGGCGTCCCGCGCGAGGCCATCGAGGCGCTCATCGGGCGCAGGCTTGAAAGCGGTTTAGAAGAGGGAAAGAGCCCGCTCGCGCCGGGCATGCTCGCTTCGCATTATGCGCCGCGCGCGCAGGTGCGCCTGAACGCAACCGATATGCAGCCCGGAGAAGCTGCCCTGCTTTTCGGTTCCGCCCCTCAGCCGGGGAGCGAGCAGGCGAAGGCTGCCCTGAACCTCAGCGAAAACGGCGACCTCAAGGAGGCCGCCGCTCATCTGTTCTCGTATCTCAGGCAGCTCGATGCCTCGGGCGCTCAGACCATCGCGGTCGCGGCCATTCCGGAGACAGGCTTGGGCGAGGCCATCAACGACCGCCTCCGCCGCGCTGCCGCGGAGCGGTGATCCGCTCCGCGTGAAGGCGCTTACTTCGCAGCGAGCTTCGCGGCGATTTCCGCCACGTGCTTGCCCTGGAAGCGGGCGCCGTCGAGATCGATCTCGGTGGGCTGGCGCGAACCGTCGCCGCCGGCGACGGTGGAGGCGCCATAAGGCGAGCCGCCACGGATCTGATCGACGCCCATCTGGCCCTGGAAGGAGTAAGGCAAGCCGACGACCACCATGCCGTGATGCAGGAGCACCGGCAGCGTGGTGAGGATGGTGGCTTCCTGCCCGCCATGCTGAGTGGCGGTGGAGGTGAACACCGAGCCCACCTTGCCGATGAGCTTGCCCTGCGCCCAGAGCGCGCCGGTCTGGTCGAGGAAGTTCTTCATCTGGGCCGTCATGGTGCCGTAGCGGGTCGGAGTGCCGAAGATGATGGCGTCGTATTCCGGCAGTTCCTCGACGGTGGCGATGGGAGCCTTCTGGTCGGTCTTGTAGTGGGCGGCCTGAGCGATCTCGGCGGGCACCAGTTCCGGCACGCGCTTCACCACCACTTCGGCGCCAGCTTCACGCGCGCCTTCGGCAGCGGCATAAGCCATCTGCTCGATATGACCCCAGGACGAATAATACAGTACAAGAACCTTGGCCATGTGATCTCCAATACATACGGCTGAGTGCAGACGGGTAAAGCCAGGCTGGCTTATGCACAGCCCCAGCGAAAACGCTCTGCAACTGGGTGATGCTCAGAGGATAACCTTTCCAGCATGCAAAACCAGTGCTAGATATGCAGGGTTTCCATTGCACCGATGCAAGAGAGCATGGCTAAGCAACAACAGCTCGACTGGGATGATTTCAGGCTCGTCAAGATCATTGCCGAGGCTAACGGCCTTGCGGGTGCGGCTGAGCGGCTAGGCGTCAATCACTCCACGGTTTTCCGCAGGCTCGGCCAGATGGAGGAAAATCTCGGCGTCAAGCTCTTCGAGCGCCACCGCACCGGCTATGTGCTGACCCCTGCCGGCGAGGAGATGGCTGCCCTTGCCGAGCAAATGGAAGAAAATGTCACTTCCTTCACGCGCAAGCTCGCAGGCCAGGCCGTCGCGCCGGCCGGTGAGTTGCGGGTGACGACGAACGATACGCTGCTCGTCCACATGCTGACGCATCTCTTCTCGCGCTTCGTGAAGACCAACCCGGAAATGCGGCTCGACGTGGTGCTTGCGAACCAGGCGCTCAACCTGTCGAAGCGCGATGCCGATGTTGCGATCCGCGCCACGGACGACCCACCGGAAACCCTCGTCGGACGCCGCGTCGCCACAATCGCCTGGGCCATCTACGGACGGTTGGAGGAGTTCCCGGATCATCACCAGCCGTCGGATCTCAATTCGCCCGAGCTTTACAGCCGCCCCTGGGTCGCGCTCGGCGACAATCTCGCGGCTTTGAAGGCAGCCCGCTTCGTCCGCGACCGGGTAGCGCCTGAGAACATCGCCTACAAGGTCAACACGGTACTGGGTCTGGCAGAGGCTGTGGAAGCGGGAATCGGCATCGGCCCCCTGCCCTGCTTCATCGCGGATGCGAGCCCGAACCTCGTGCGCCTCTCGGACGTGAATCCGGAATTCTCGGCAGGCCTGTGGCTGCTCACTCATCCCGACCTGCGCCAATCGGCGCGCGTGCGCGCCTTCATGGATTTCATGGCCGCCGAAATCGCCAAGCAGCGGCGTTGGATCGAGGGCAGCGGCAAGAGGCCCGCCGATCAGGCGACCGCCACCACGACGCGCCCCTTGATCTGACCCTCCACGATCTTGCGGCCTGCCTCCATCACCTCGTCGAGGGAAATGGTGGAGGTCATGGAGGCGAGCTTGTCATGGTCGAGCTCATGCGCCAGCCGGCTCCATGCCTCGACGCGCAGCGCCTTGGGCGCCATGACGGAATCGACGCCGAGCAGCGCCACATTACGCAGGATGAAGGGCGCGACGGTCGAAGGCAGGTCCATTCCCGCGGCAAGGCCGCAGGCCGCAATCGCGCCGCCGTATTTTGTCATGGAGATCACGTTGGCGAGCGGGATCGAGCCGACCGTATCGACACCCGCGGCCCAACGTTCCTTCCCGAGCGGACGCACAGCCCCGGTGAGCTCGCTGCGATCCAGAATCTCGGAAGCGCCCAGTCCCTTCAGGTAATCCGCCTCTTCAGGCCGTCCGGTGGCGGCGATCACATGCCAGCCCGCCTGCGCGAGCAACGCCACGGCCACCGAGCCGACGCCGCCGACTGCACCGGTGACGATGGCAGGGCCGCGATCCGGGGTGAGCCCGTGCTTTTCAAGCGCCATCAGGCAGAGCATCGCCGTATAGCCCGCCGTGCCGATGGCCATGGCCTGATGCGGCGCAATGCCTGGAGGGAGCGGAACCAGCCAATCGCCCTTCACGCGGACCTTCTCGGCATAGGCGCCGAGATGCGTCTCGCCCAGGCCCCATCCATTCAGGATGACGGCATCACCCGGCTTGAACTCAGGGGTGGAGGATGTCTCCACCGTGCCGACAAGATCGACGCCGGGGATCATCGGGAAGCGCCGCACCACCGGCGCCTTGCCGGTGAGCGCCAAACCATCCTTGTAGTTCAGCGTCGAGTGAGACACGCGGATCGTGACGTCGCCGTCCATGAGATCGGCCTCGTCGAAGTCGCGCAACCCGACGGACTGGCCTGCCTCGTTCTTGTCGATGACGAGCGCTTTGAACGTTCCCATGAGCATGAATCCTCCTCGCGCCAATTGTTGGCGCGGGCAAAGATCAGAGCAAGCGCGCGGGCCTCATCCCTTCGGACGAGATACGCGATTTACTCCGCGGGCTGGAGCGCGGGGGCGCGCTCGACCGGACGCTCCTTGATCGGCAGGTTGATCAGGGCCGATACGATGCCGAGGGCGATCGAGAGCCACCACACCAGCGTGTAGTTGCCGTAGATTTCATACAACTCGCCGCCGAGCCAGACGCCAAGGAAGCCGCCGACCTGATGGGAGAAGAAGGCGAAGCCATAGAGCATGGCCATGTAGCGCGTGCCGAACATCAGCATGACAAGCGATGATGTGGGCGGCACGGTGGAAAGCCACAGAAGACCGATGGAAATGCCGAAGATGATGGACGTCATCGGCGATGCCGGCAGCAGGATGAAGGCAGCAATCGCGATAGAGCGCCCGAAATAGATCCAGGCGAGCAGCCAACGCTTCGACATGCGCGTGGACAGCCAGCCGGAGCCGAGGGAGCCGAAGGCGTTGGCGAGGCCGATCACCGCCAGCGTCCAGCCGCCCACGGCGGCGGAGAGGCCCGCATCCTTCAGATAGGCGGGAAGATGCGCGGTGATGAAGGCGAGCTGGAAGCCGCAGGTGAAGAAGCCCAAAACCAGCAGCACGTAGGAACGATGCCGGAAGGCTTCCGTGAGCGCCTGCTTGATGGATTGGTTCGGCATATTGGCCGCGCTCGCTTGCGTCGCGGAGCCCGGACGGGTCGCGAGCGCCAGCGCGAGAGGCATGACGATCAGGAGGGAGCCGGAGAAGATGACAAGCGCCTGCTGCCAGCCGAACGAGTCGATGAGCACGTTGCCGATGGGCGGAAACAGGAACTGGCCGAAAGAACCCGCCGCCGTGCCCGCGCCGAAGGCCATCGGAC
Source organism: Pseudomonadota bacterium (assembly GCA_023450615.1). Taxonomy (GTDB): domain Bacteria; phylum Pseudomonadota; class Alphaproteobacteria; order Rhizobiales; family Beijerinckiaceae; genus Microvirga. The sequence continues at coordinate 29,116 of JAEXGT010000046.1, forward strand.
GCCACTTCTCCGGCAGGAGCTTGCTGAACGCGCCGAGCACCAGATTGAACGAGCAGCCGGAGAGGCCAAAACCGATCAGAACGCCCGCGCCGAGGTGAAGAGCACCGGGCGTCGAGGCATTGGCCATCACGATGAGGCCGAGCGCATAGAGCAAGGCACCGCCGCAGAGCACCCGAAAGGCCCCGAACCGATCCGCCACCGCGCCCGCGAAGGGCTGGCCGACACCCCAGAGAAGATTCTGGAACGCAATGGCCAAGCTGAACGTGTCACGCCCCCAGCCGAATTCCGTCGTCATAGGGATCTGGAACAATCCCACTGACGCGCGAGGCCCGAAGGAGATCAGCGCGATCAGGCAGCCTGCCAGGACGATGATCTCGGGAGACACGCGGGATGGAGCGGCGGGCGCGGACTTAGGTGCGGACATGGGGCACGGCCCTCAAACGGCAAATCGGAGGGCGGATCCTATCCGAAGTCTCAAGCCTTCAATATCGAAACTTTATGGGGAAAGGGATGAAGGAATGTGATGAATGATCGCTGATCACCCTCCCCATGGATGCCGGCCATCCTGGATGGCCAGCACCTTTTCCGGAGACCGTCAGATCACGACGAAGTCGGTGTGGAAGATGGTTTTGTTCTTGCCGATATTGGCGAACACCACCTGTCCGCCCTTGGAGCTTCCGTTGGAATCGTACCAGAGATCGCCGGTCTTCTTGTCGTAGCCGACGAAGTCGTTCTTGTCCTTGGCCTTGGAGCCGGCCGCGAAGTAATCCTTCTTGAGCGCGCCGGTTTTCTTCAGCGCCTTGAAGATCGAATTCTCCAGGCGGACCGTGTCGTCCTTATATTTCCAGTCCTTGATCGTGTCTTTGTTGGACTTGGCATTGGGTGTCGAGTTGAACACGAAGCTGTCCTTGCCCGCTCCGCCGTAGAGTATGTCGTTGCCTCCGCCGCCCTCGATGGTATCGTTGCCGCCATTGCCCTTGATCGTGTTCTTGGCAGAGTTGCCGATGAGCTTGTCGGCCCCATAACCGCCGAGAGCATTCTCGATTACGACATTGTTGGCGATCGTCACGCCGCCCGCGATTCCTTTCTGCTGCGAGAGGAAGCCGCCCGCGTTCTTATCGCTAGGGTTGAGGGTTGCCGCACGCAGGTCGATGGTTACCGATATTGTGGACTTCTGACCGCTGATGGTGTCGGTTCCGGCGACATCCCAGATGCAGAACCAGCCGGTGCCGCGCACATTCCCGGTCGGCAGCTCGTAGGTATTGTTGCCGGTTCCGGTCGTCATGTTGGCGCCGTACATGACCTGCAGAGCTGCAATGTCGAGCGCGCCGAGGCCATATTGCGTGCCATAGGTGTTGTCGCCGCGCGCACTGGTGTGACCTGGATTGTACGACATCACCGTATAGACGCTCTGGTTATGGCCCAGTGTGCCGATGCTGCCGTCCGACGCGCCCGGGAATGTGGTCGCGTCCGGGCGCATTCCCCCATCGTGCGGATGCGCTAGACCCAAGGCATGGCCGAGTTCGTGGATGATGGTGTTCAGGCCGTCGCCGCCAGCTTCCATCTCCGTCCACGATGCCGTCGCATAGGGATCGAAATAGCCCCAGCGCTGATGGCCCGATTCCTGGAAATTGTCAGGGGATTCATGAGCTCCCAGCGCTCCGCCGGACAGCTTGGTTTTCCACCAGACCATGTTGGCGTCGGCGTAGCCGTCCGCGTAGGCGAACTCGATATTGGCGACGGTCTCATAAAGGCCTGCCGCGTAGACCATGGCGTTGATTTCGTCGCTATACCACGTATAGCGCCACTTCCAGTCCTTGATGCTACTGAAGTCGGTGTTGATGTTGCCGAAGGGCGTTTCGTCGCCGTGGGGCGTGACAGGAGCGATCTCATCCTCCCACTCCCACATGGTGAGGGAGGTGCCGAACTTTACCTTGATGGGCCCCGTCGCGTTGTTCCAGATCTGCCCGCCCCAGATCAGGGAATCGATCAGCGCATTACCGTATCCAGAACCCGGGATTGTCTTAAAGCCAGCCATTACAGCCCCCAAATCACTTATGACCGAGAGCTACATGCAATATAACTTCATTTCAATCCGTGCCGGGGCGCACGTTTGGCGCAGGCGTCAGGTTTGTCCCGGCTTGAGCTTGTAGAAGATGTGGCGGCCGATCACGTCCATCTTCTTCAGGCGGCGGGCCCAGTAGGGACGCACGTAATTGGCGTGGTAATGCGTCGCTCCACCCACATCGGCGAGATAGGTCCTGCCTTCGAGCACGGCGCTCGCCACCCGCTTGGCCCGCTCCCAGGACACCGTATCGGTCGTGCGAAGCGCCTTACCCTCGCAGGCGAAGGTGAACTGGCAGGCGAGATGGCGATGGCGGTTCTGGTAGACCACGCCGCAGATCGATGATGGGTAAAGGCCGCTCTTCACGCGGTTGAGCACCACCTGCGCCACAGCCGCCTGCCCTTCCTCGGGCTCGCTGCGCGCCTCGAAATAGACAGCCTCCGCGAGGCAACGCTGCTCCTTGCTCAGATTGTCGGGATCGATCAGATCCGCGTAGCGCGGCTGCAAGGCTTCATCCGTCTTAGGCACGGAGCTGATGCCGAAGCCGCCCTTATCGAGGCGTGGCGAGACGGGCGCGGCGGCGATCTCGATAGGGATCGCCTCCATCGGAGCCGGTGTCGTGGACGAGAGGGTGATGGCGCGCTTCACCATCGGCGTGGTGAGGCTCGCCGCCGCACCTGTCGAACCAGCTGCCGCTGCGACAGGGGACTGCACGGAAACCGTCTGGCGCGTGGTGGTGAATTCCGGCGCTTCCCAGGGCTCGAAGCCCTGCTCCGTCTCGGGGGCTTCGAGCTGCCCCTCCATGAGGATTGTAGGAGGCAGAAGGCGCTCGTCTTGCCCGAAGAGAAGGCGGGAGCCGCCGACCTGCGCGAGATCGGGCCGCAGCTGGCTTGCCCGCAGCGACAGCGTGATATGCGGAGCGACGAGAGGATCGCCCTTCCCCGTCCGGACGACGACAGGATCGGTACCGGCGCCTGCCTTGCGGTCGGCCTTGGGAAGCGTTCCGCCCAACATATGATCGGGCAGGTCATAGCGCGGCACGAACCTCAGGACGTCGCGCTCGAGGTCCAGCCGCCCGCCTGCGATGGACGTGGTGATGGGCGGCACAAGGGCCGTTTGACTCAGCCGCGCGAGGGAGCCCCGCGGCGCGAAGCTCACACCCGATTGAGGATCGTTGCTGGCGGCGGCGGTGAACGAGATCAGGAGACCGGTCGCCAACGCCCAGGGCGCGGTGGTGGCGCAAATCCATTTCACCCGAGAGCGACGATTCCGAAGACGCACGCGAACACCCACTCAAACTGAAGGGAAGCATCGAACAGGACGCTTCCGTTGCTCATAGTTATCGCGGGTTAAGGTTGATGGGTGGTTAAGACTGAGCGCTAAGAGGTCCCTGCCGGGCGCTTCGCGGCCATGCGCCGCAAGGCATCCGCCGTTTGCGCATCGGCGGGGAAGAACGCCTCGATGGCGAGTTCCGAGAGGGTCACGTCCACAGGCGTGCCGAACACCGTCGTGGTGCTGAAGAAGGTGAGTGCGCCCTCCTCCGTCATCAACTGCAGCGGCACGATAATGCTCGCATGGTCCGCCTTTGAGACAGGCGCGCGCTTGGCGACGTCGGGGATCGGATAGGCGCGCAACTCCTCGATGAGCGCCGAGAGCACTGCATCGCCCGTCACATTCACCTGATGATGCAGGCGTGCGATGAGATGATCGCGCCATTCGGAAAAGTTCACGATGCGTCGTGCAAGGCCCGCAGGATGAACGCTCAACCGCAATACGTTCACGGGCGGCTTCAGCAATGCAGGGTCGACGCCCTGAACAAGCGACAAAAGCGCATCATTGGCGGTGATCAGCGACCAATGCCGGTCAACGGCGAGCGCGGGATAAGGATCGTGCCCTTTCAGCACAAGATCGATGGCCTCGCGCATGCTCTGCAAAGCCGGATCGTTCAGGGAGCGTTCGGAATAGACCGGCGCGAAACCGGCAGCCGCGAGCATCACATTGCGCTCGCGCAAGGGCATGTCGAGTTTCTCGGAAAGCAACTGCACCATCTCGCGGCTCGGCTGCGAGCGGCCCGTCTCCAGAAAGCTCAAATGCCGTGTCGATATCTCGGCCTCAAGTGCCAGATCCATCTGGCTCATGCGCCGCCGCTGACGCCATTCACGCAGGAAATCGCCGAAATGCTGGACAGGATTGCTCGTTTTCATGGGCAGGACCATAACGTGGTATCGTCCTCAACTCCATTACCTAAGACGTAATCGACTGCATTCTGCGTCTGCACGATCCTTCAAGCCGGTTGAGACAACCGGACTTCCCTTGAAAGGAGCCTGCCATGACGACGATCCACCCCTCCCCGCTTCTTCGCCAAGCCCTGTTGGCGGACGCCACCACGAGCGGTGCGTTCGGACTGCTGATGCTGCTTGCAGCGGGACCGTTGAGCCAGCTTCTCGGATTGCCGGAGATGCTCCTGCGTGCTGCTGGCGCAATCCTTATTCCTTACGCCGCGCTGCTTGCATGGCTCAGCCTTCGCGAACAGATGCACAAGGGCGTTGCGTGGGCCGTGATCCTCGGCAACATCCTTTGGGTCATCGACAGCTTGCTGCTGCTCGTCAGCGGATGGGTTGCGCCCACGGGTGCGGGCTATGCCTTCGTGATCATGCAGGCGCTCGTCGTGCTCATGTATGCGGAGTTTCAGATTGTCGGACTGCGCCGGTCGAATGCAGCGGCGATCTGACAAACGCGTCATCCCGGGGCTGCGCAGCAGAACCCGGGATCGCATGACGAGTATAGTGCTTTATCCTGACGACGATCCCCGGACCGGCTGATGCCGTCCGGGATGACGCCGTGAAGCCGGCATTCCTGAGATTGGAACTACCGGTCCTTTCCGTTGAACGGCATGGATTTCACATCTGCCAAATCCACCGTATCCAGGCAGCGGACGTTGATCGCGACCATCGGTTCGCCGCCCGGCTGCTGCCCCTCTCCGAAAGTCGCCGTACCGCATGTGGCGCAGAATCGGTGCCGGATGGTGTGCGTGTTGAAGGTGTAGGTGGACAGGTTCTCTTCGCCGCGAAGCACGTTCAGAGCGCGGCGCGGCGCGAAGGTGAGCATGTAGCCCTTCTTGCGGCAGATGGAGCAGTTGCATTCAATGACCTGAGACAGGTCGGTCTCGACCTCAAAGGCTACCTTGCCGCAATGGCATGATCCTTTGTGAAGCGCCATATCCGTCCCCTGATTTACAGTGCCGTCATGAGCGTCACGATGAGCCCTGCGCCGATCACGGCGACAAAGCGGTCACCCATGGTCAGCGGCTCGGTCTTACCCTGCGCCGCCAACTGTCCGATGACAAGATCAATGATGAGCGACACTGCGAACGGCCATGCCGCGGGCGGCACGGCTAATTGCTGCCACTCGGGCTTGCTCCTTACGACCAGACCGATGGCGATGCCGGAAACCAGCACCGCCCCGATATAGAGGAGCTTTACGCGGGACAACGTCATCATGCCTGGCTCGCAGCCTTGTTGCCGAGCGCCGCCTGTGCTGCCGCAAGCCGCGCGATCGGCACACGATAGGGCGAGCAGGACACATAATCGAGGCCGACCGACTGGCAGAAATGGATCGAGGCCGGATCGCCGCCATGCTCGCCGCAGATGCCGAGTTTGATGTTGGCTCTCGTTTTCTTGCCGCGCTCCGCTGCGATCTTGATCAGCTCGCCTACGCCCTCCTGATCGATGGTGACGAACGGGTCGGCAGGGAGCAGGCCCTTCTGGGTATACGAACCGAGGAAGGACGCCGCATCGTCGCGCGAGATGCCGAGCGCGGTCTGCGTGAGATCGTTAGTGCCGAAGGAGAAGAACTCCGCCGATTCCGCGATCTCGCCCGCCCGCAACGCCGCGCGCGGCAGCTCGATCATCGTGCCGACCTGATACTCCACCTTCACGCCGCTTTCCTTCGCCACGGCCTCGGCCATGGCGACGATGCGCTCCTTCACGAGGTCGAGTTCCGGCTTCGTCATGACGAGCGGCACCATGACCTCAGGCACGACAGGCTTGCCGGTCGATTTTCCTGCTTCCACAGCAGCCTCGAAGATGGCGCGCGCCTGCATCTCCGCGATCTCGGGATAAGCCACCGCGAGACGGCAGCCGCGGAAGCCGAGCATGGGATTGAACTCGTGCAGCTCGCGGGCGCGGTGCCTCAGCTTGTCGGCCGAGGTGTTCATCGACTTCGCCACTTCCTCCATCTCCGCATCCGTATGCGGCAGGAACTCGTGCAGCGGCGGATCGAGCAGGCGGATCGTGACGGGAAGCCCGCTCATGATCGTGAACAGCTCAACGAAGTCCTTGCGCTGCATGGGCAGAAGCTTGCTCAGCGCAGCACGGCGGCCCGCCTCGTCGTCGGAGAGGATCATCTCGCGCACCGCCACGATACGGTCGCCCTCGAAGAACATGTGCTCCGTGCGGCAGAGGCCGATGCCTTCCGCGCCGAAACTGCGCGCTGTCTTGGCATCGAGCGGGGTCTCCGCATTGGCGCGCACCTTCATGTGGCGCACCTTGTCGGCCCAGCCCATGAGGGTTGCGAACTCGCCGGAGAGCTCGGGCTCCAGCATCTTCACCTGGCCGAGCAGCACCTGTCCGTTCGAGCCGTCGATGGTGAGGACTTCGCCCTTCTTCAGCGTCTGTCCGGCGACCGTCATCGTTTGCGCGTTGTAATCCACGCGGATCGAGCCGGCGCCGGAGACGCAGGGCTTGCCCATGCCGCGGGCAACCACCGCCGCATGCGAAGTCATACCGCCGCGCGTGGTGAGAATGCCTTCCGCCGCATGCATGCCGTGAATGTCTTCAGGCGAGGTTTCGATGCGCACGAGAATGACCTTGCGGCCAGCCTTCTTTGCGGCTTCCGCGTCATCCGAGTTGAACACGATCTCGCCGGAGGCCGCGCCCGGCGATGCAGGCAGTCCCGATGCGATGATCTTGCGCTCGGCCTTCGGGTCGATGGTCGGGTGCAGCAATTGGTCGAGCGCCGCAGGCTCGACGCGGGTGATCGCCTCTTCCTGCGTGATCAGGCCCTCGGATGCCAGCTCCACCGCGATGCGCAGCGCCGCCTTCGCGGTGCGCTTGCCGTTGCGGGTCTGGAGCATCCAGAGCTTGCCCTTCTCCACCGTGAATTCCATGTCCTGCATGTCACGGTAATGCTTTTCGAGAATGCCGTAGATGCGCACCAGTTCGGCATAAGCCTGCGGCATCGCCTTTTCCATGGAAGGCTTGTCGGAGCCCGACGCAATGCGCGCGGCTTCGGTGATGTCCTGAGGCGTGCGGATGCCCGCCACCACGTCTTCACCTTGAGCGTTGATGAGGAACTCGCCGTAGAGCAGCTTCTCGCCCGTCGAGGGGTTGCGGGTGAAGGCGACGCCGGTGGCGGACGTCTCGCCCATATTGCCGAACACCATGGCCTGCACGTTCACTGCCGTGCCCCAGCTCGCGGGGATGGAATGCAGCTCGCGGTACTTGATGGCGCGGTTGTTCATCCAGGAGCCGAACACGGCACCGATGGCGCCCCAGAGCTGCTCCTGCGGGTCCTGCGGGAAGGGCTTGCCGAGTTCCTTCTGCACGAGGTCCTTGTAGCGCGGCAGAATGGCTTTCCAGTCCTGCGCCGTCATGTCGGTGTCGAGGGTATAGCCCTTGCGGTCCTTGTACTCGTCGAGCACTTCCTCGAAATGGTGGTGTCCGATGTCGAGCACCACGTTGGAATACATGGTGATGAAGCGGCGGTAGGAATCGTAGGCGAAGCGCTCGTCGCCCGCGCCCTGGGCGAGCGCCTCGACGGTTACGTCGTTGAGGCCGAGATTGAGCACCGTGTCCATCATGCCGGGCATCGACGCGCGCGCGCCGGACCGGACGGAAACAAGAAGCGGATTGGCGGCATCGCCGAAGGTGCGGCCCGTGAGCTTGCCCACGAAGTCCAGGGCGCTCTCGACCTGGGCCTTCAACTCCTGCGGATAGGAGCGGCCATGGTCGTAATAATAAGTGCAGACTTCCGTGGTGATGGTGAAGCCCGGAGGAACCGGTAGCCCAAGATTGGACATTTCGGCGAGGTTTGCCCCCTTGCCGCCAAGCAGATTCTTCATTCCCGCCTGGCCTTCGGCCTTACCGTCTCCGAAGGTGTAAACCCACTGCGTCATCGCTAGACCCCTTAGCTCATAACCGCCCTGCTGCAGGCAGGTGTTGGCTTGAAGCATGTAGAGCCCAAACGCAAGCTGAACAGCCAAGGTTCCTTAGTTACAAAACGCCGCAAAAGACTAGGAAATTCGAAGATGGCAGCCGGGCGGGCGCATCAGCGGCGGGTCAAAAGCCAAGCAAAGAACACTGCGACAATGACGACAAAAGCTCCGGCGGGGTAGGCATAAACCCACCAGCCCTGCAACATTGAGCCGAATTGCAGGCCATGGACGGCGAAGAGAAGGGCAAAGAAGACCGCCCAGAGCACAGGAAAGCCGATGAAGATGATGCCGAGTTCTTTCCCGCCATGCGCGCCCGAGCCGAACACGCCGTACTGACCGAGGAGTTCGGCGCTGTTCCAGGCGGCCGATCCGCTGATGGCCGCATAGACAAGCGTGACGGCGAGAAGCCCGAGACCATCGACAATCATGCGGGCCGCTCTCAGAGAAGGAAGAACGCGAAATAGGCTGCGAAGACCGCGAGGAAGATCGCAGGTGCGATCAGGTAAATCCAACGGGTCTCGAAAACGGGAAGCAGCGCGCTTTTCCGCAACGCCAGCAGTAACGCGAAGGTGATGAACCAGAAAAGCGGATGATAGATCAGAACAGCCTCAAGCCCCCGCGCGAAGCCGCAATCGACGGCTGGGCCCGAGCAGGTGTTAATGAGGCGTGGCGCCCAATCGGCAGCGACCCAGGACGCGGCACCTGAGACGACGGCATAAAACAAAACGATGCCGGTCGTTCTGAAAAGAGCGCCCAGCATCGCTTTCAATCCTTCACGCTGTGATCTTAGACGCGGTAGCGGCCGTTGCGCTTCACGTAGACCGTGGTGCCGACGGGAACGCGTTCATAAAGATCGACTACATCCTCGTTGAGCATGCGCACGCAGCCGGACGAGAGCTGCTCGCCGATGCTCCAGGGCTCATTGGTGCCGTGGATGCGGAACAGGATGTCCTGGCCGTTCTGATAGAGATAGAGCGCGCGGGCGCCGAGCGGATTGTCGAGGCCGGCCTCGCGATGCTCCGGCAGGTCGGGGTTGATGCCCTTCATGGTCTTGGTGGGACGCCAGGACGGCCACACGCCCTTGCGGCCGACCGATGCCACGCCCTTCCAGGAGAAGCCCTGCTTGCCGACGCCGACGCCGTAGCGGATGGCTTTCTTGTCGGGCTGCACGAGGTAGAGCATGCGCTCGTCGATATCGACGACAATGGAGCCGGGCTTCTCGGGACCCTCATAGTTCACCGTCTGCCGGGCATATTTCGCTTCCATGCGCCTGCGGTCGACAAGCGGAACGTCGAACGGCTTGTCGGGCATGGAGCCGATATACCACGCCGCATCCTCGGCTGCCGTAGCCTCGACGGACGGAGCAGGATGCTGGGCTGTTTGGCAGGCGGCGAGAGAGGCGCTGAGAACAGCGCCGAGGAGCAGGCGTCGGAACATGGGAATCTACCGGAAAAGGTGTTGCCGCCTACCTAGAGCCATGAGGGGCTTTTGGCTGTGCCCCTCATGCAACACCCTAATGGGAATTAACTCTGTTAACCCTCGATCCGGGAGAAATCGGCCACTGTGCGTGTCGCCTCGCGGATGCTGTTGAGCAAGCGCAGGCGATTGGCGCGAAGGGCCGGATCCTCGGCATTCACGGTGACCTTGTCGAAGAAGGCATCCACCGGCTGGCGCAGACGGGACAAAGCCCGCATCGCCCCCTCGAAATCCTCCGATCCGACCGCCGCCGAAGCCTCTTCGCGGGCCTGATGGAGAACCACGGCGAGCGCCTTCTCCTCGATCTGCCCCTGATCGTTCACGATCTGGAGATCGGGCGCCTCGTCATAGGCGCGCCCGTCCTTCTTCTCCTCGATGCGCAGGATATTGGCCGCACGGCGATAGCCCGCGAGCAGATTCGCGCCATCCTCCGTATCGAGGAAGCGGCCCAGCGCCTCGACGCGGCGGACGACCATGAGGAGATCGTCCTGGCCTTCGAGCGCGAACACGGCGTCGATGAGATCGTGACGTGCACCCTGATCGCGGAGATAGACCTTCAGGCGGTCAGCGAAGAAGGAGAGGAGGTCGAGGGCACGCATATACATGATGCGGGCCAAATTCTCAGCGCCTCCCAACTGACGCTGGCGGAAGATCGCTTCGAGATCCGGAAGCGAAGGATGCGAAACGAGCGATGCAAAAGCACTTCCTTCAATGGCATCAACAAGCTTCTTAGCCTGAAGGAACTCTTCGAAGAGAACGTCCTTCGCATCCCGTGCGAATGGCTTCGCGAGCAGTGAGATCAGCGGCAACTTGAGGTTATTCTCAAGCGTCAAGCGGATCACGCCCAATGCCGCACGACGCAATGCGTAAGGGTCCTTCGACCCCGTCGGCTTTTCATCAATCGCCCAGAAGCCCACCAGCGTGTCGATCTTGTCGGCGAGCGCCACGGCGACAGACACCGGATCGGTCGGCACGCGGTCGGAGGGGCCGAGCGGCTTGTAGTGCTCTTCGATGGCGGCAGCGACGGAAGCGTTCTCGCCTTGCAGCGTCGCGTAATAGCGGCCCATCAGGCCCTGCAACTCGGGGAACTCGCCGACCATCTCGGTCACGAGATCGGCCTTGGCGAGACGCGCGGCGCGCTCGGCCAATGCGGGATCGGCGCCGACGACGGGCGCGAGTTCTTTCGCCAGAGCCGCGATACGCTCCACCCGCTCGTATTGCGTGCCGAGCTTTTCGTGGAAGACGATGCTCTTCAGTTTCTCAAGCCGGTCTTCCAGCTTCACCTTCTGATCCGTCTCCCAGAAGAACTTGGCATCGGAGAGACGCGCGCGCACCACGCGCTCGTTGCCGCCGATGATCGTCTCACCACCATCGCTCGCAATGAGGTTCGAGGTGAGCAGGAACTTGTTGGCGAGCTTGTCCGTCTTGGGATCGCGCAGCACGAAGCATTTCTGGTTCGCGCGGATGGTGGTGCGGATCACTTCCGGCGGAATGTCCAGGAAGGCTTCGTCGAACGAACCCATGAGAACCACGGGCCATTCGACAAGTCCGGCCACTTCTTCGAGCAGGCCTTCATCCTCGACGAGTTCGAGGCCTTGCGCGAAAGCGAGGTCCTTCGCGTCGTGCAGGATCATGTCCTTGCGGCGATCCGCATCGAGCACGACCTTTGCGCGCTCCAAAGCGGGCACGTAATCGTCGAAGCGCTTCACGCGAATTTCGCCAGGGGCGAGGAAGCGATGGCCGTAAGTGACATCGCCCGATGTGATGCCGCCGACCTCGAAGCGCACGATCTCCGGATCCTCGGTTTCAGGGCCGAAGGTGCAGAGGATCGATTGCAGCGGGCGCACCCAGCGCAACGAACCGGCCTCAGCCGAAGCCGCGCCCCAGCGCATGGATTTCGGCCACGGGAAGGTCTTGATGATCTGCGGCAGAATCTCGGCGAGCACATCTGTCGTCGCGCGGCCTGGCTTCTCGATGAGGGCGACGTAGAACTCGCCCTTCTTCGGATCGCTCTCGATCTTCGCCTGATCGAGCGAGGTCAGCCCTGCTCCCTTCAGGAAGCCTTGGATCGCCGCATCGGGCGAGCCGACGCGCGGACCTTTGCGCTCCTCGCGCACATCCTGGCCCTTCACGGGCAGGCCCATGATGGTGAGCGCGAGACGGCGCGGCGTCGCGAAAGCCTGCGCGCCCTCATAGAGGAAACCGCGCTCCACCAGTGCATCGGTGACAAGCTTCTTCAAATCCTCAGCCGCACGGCGCTGCATGCGGGCGGGAATTTCTTCGGAAAAGAGTTCAAGGAGAAGATCGGGCATGGGAAATCTGAAATCTGATTGTTGAGGGAACGGGTGAGCGCGTGGGCTTTAAGCAGCCACGCCCCCGCCCTCGGTCTTCAGCCATGCCGCGCCGCAGGCTTTCGCCAATTCGCGGACGCGCAGGATGTAGCTCTGGCGCTCGGTGACGGAGATCACGCCGCGCGCGTCGAGCAGGTTGAACATGTGGCTGGCCTTGATGCACTGGTCATAGGCCGGCAGCGCCATGAGATGGCGGTTGTCGTTGGAGCCGTCCTTCGGCTCGCCCGCTTCGAGATATTTGCGGCAGGCGGCCTCCGCATCGCGGAAATGGCGGAACAGCATGTCCGTGTCGGCATATTCGAAGTTGTGGCGCGAATATTCCTGCTCGGCCTGCAGGAACACATCGCCATAGGTGACCTTCCGGTCGCCGTCCTGGCCGTTGAAGTTGAGATCGTAGATCGACTCCACCCCCTGCAGATACATGGCGAGGCGTTCGAGACCATATGTGAGCTCGCCCGCGACCGGCGAGCATTCGAAGCCCGCAACCTGCTGGAAATAGGTGAACTGCGACACTTCCATGCCGTCGCACCAGCATTCCCAACCCAGGCCCCAGGCGCCCAGCGTCGGGCTCTCCCAGTCGTCCTCGACGAAGCGGATGTCGTGCACGGACGTGTCGATGCCGATGGCCTTGAGCGAGCCGAGATAGAGCTCCTGCAGGTTCGGCGGATTCGGCTTCAGGATCACCTGGAACTGGTAATAATGCTGAAGGCGGTTCGGGTTCTCGCCGTAGCGCCCGTCCTTGGGGCGGCGGGAGGGCTGCACATAGGCCGCGCGCCAGGGCTTGGGGCCCAGTGCCCGCAAGGTCGTCGCCGGGTGGAAGGTGCCCGCGCCCATCTCCATGTCGTAGGGCTGCAGGATGACGCAACCCTGCTCCGCCCAATAGCGCTGGAGCGTGAGGATCAGGCCCTGGAAAGAGCGCGCGGGGTTCATGTGCGCGGGTTCGCTCGTCATGAATAGCGTCCGGTCTTGATGAAAATGTCTGCCGAACCCTTGGGATGACGGGGGCTCCAAGTCAAGCGGCGACGCCCCTTCCCGTCATGGCCGCGCCTGGAGGCGGGAATCCCCGGGACAAGCCCGGGGATGACGGAAACCTTACAATCCCAGCCGCGCCCAGGCGGACCGCTCCTCCAACGCCCCCACCACCTCGGCGGGGTCGATGAGGCTGTTCCCCGTCACGGCGCGGCGGCCTATGAGGCGAGCCAGCAACGGCGGGCGAGCGGGCTCGATCATGCGGAACTGCACCTTCTCGCCGAAGCGCTGGCGGAGAATGGTGCGGATGTCGCCCAGCCCGTCGACGAGGCCGAGATCCACCGCCTCGGCTCCGACCCAGAAGGCGCCGGAGAAGAGATCCTCATAGGAATCGTTGAGCTTCTCTCCCCTGCGGGTCTTCACGAGATCCACGAAGACCTCATGGATCTTGCGCTGAAGTCCTTTCAGGCGGGCCACCTCTTCCGGGTTCTCGGGCTTGAACGGGTCGAGCATCGCCTTGTTCTCACCAGCCGTATGCACGCGCCGCTCCACGCCGATGCGGGCGATCAGCTCCTGGAAGCCGAAGCCAGCCGACACCACGCCGATGGAGCCCACGATGGAGGCGGGATCCGCATAAATCTCGTCCGCCGCGCAGGCGATCATGTAGCCGCCGGAAGCCGCGGCATCCTCCACGAAGGCGAGAACCGGGATCTCCTTTTCTTCCGACAGGCTGCGGATCCGCTTGAAGATCAGGTGCGACTGGGCCGCCGATCCGCCGGGGGAATTGATGACGATGGCGACCGCCTTCGCACCGGGCACGGCGAAAGCCCGCTCCAGCATCGTGGCCACGTTCGACATGGCCAGCCCCGACCGGAACGGCATGACGGCACCGATGGCGCCCGACAGGCGAAGCACCGGCACGATGGGATGAGCATAGCTGCGGTACCGGCCAGGAAGAAGAAACTGGAGGCGAGATGGAAGCATAGAGGAGAGAAATGTCTGAGCCATAGCCATTATGTAGTGCATGCCGTGAAGCTTCCCAAGATGAACATATCGTTAGGGAAAGTTTCGGCCTTCGTTCAGTTAAGTTCGCTTAAAGATTCAGCATGGATAATATCCATGCCCACATGCCGCCTCGACGATACACCTAGCGGCTAAGGAGAAATTGACATGCGCAAGCTGCTTATTGGTCTTCTCGGTTTCGCCACCCTTGGTCTGGGTGTCTTCTCAGCTCCGCAGGCCGAGGCCCAGCCCTATTACGGCCACCGCCGTCCGGTCGTGGAATACCGTTCTGGTCCCGTCGTGGTGCGCCACGTGGATCGCAGGCCCCATTACCGCCCCGGCCCGGCCTATCGCCCCGCCCCGGCCTATCGCCCGGTTCGCGTGGCCCGCCGCTGCTGGGCCGAACCCCGCCGGGTGTGGAACGGCTACCGCTGGGTTCACCGTAGCGTCCAGGTCTGCCGCACGGTCCGCGGCCCCGGCCCTCGCTGGTAAACGATTGCCGATCATTTCCATCAAGGGCGCCTTCGGGCGCCCTTTTTTATTGTATGGTCAGCCATTCTTCTCTCGTCGCAGGCCAGAGAAGAAGGTGTCGAAATCCGAGACGCGGAGCATCTCTTTCAATCCACTGCCGTCATCCTGGTAATAGACCACCTCCGGCTCCCCCTCCGGCCCGCGTGTCCTGTAATCGAGACAGAGAAATGTGTCCCAGCCGTGCCGGGACAGAACAATCACCCGATCCGCATCTGTCATGAGATTGCGATAATCCTGCTCATCGTCACCGAAATCAGTGATGTCCGCGAGTTCCTCCAAGGTTTCCAAGCGATTGGGCGGCAAGATGTCTCCATCAAGGAGAACACGATGCCAGTCGTCGAAGGAAGGGCCGGGTGCAGACACACGCGGATACTAGGCAAAGTTGGTGTAACCGCCTTTGCTGCGTTCGTAGAGCAACCTGAGGCGCCAAGGAAACTTGATCCCGAATTTTGCCTCGGCATCCTGAATAAGATCGACAGGAGCCCGGGCCTTAGCTTCGCTCGCCAGGGCCCAATGATCGCCTCCCCGCCAGAACGTCTCGATGCTGGGAGAATCGTTTTCCAGTAAAAGCATCTTCTGTGTCCTTAGACTGCTCGTCTGCCCAGACGCCACGTCTATGGACTGCGCGGCACCGATAAGAAATAAGCCAATAGCAATTATATATTGTATCATTCTTATCGTAT
This sequence comes from Pseudomonadota bacterium, assembly GCA_023450615.1. GTDB lineage: Bacteria > Pseudomonadota > Alphaproteobacteria > Rhizobiales > Beijerinckiaceae > Microvirga. The sequence continues at coordinate 44,407 of JAEXGT010000046.1, forward strand.
TTTCCCCATCCCATATTTTAGAACCCGCTTAGCTGAGAAATGCCTCACCCCAGTGCAGAGCCTGCGCTTCAGGCGTGAATCGCCCGTCAAGACCATTCAGAATCACTGGCGGCAGGACGCTCAAAGGCGCGCGGCTGCCCTTGGTCCCGGAGAGCAGGAACCGGATGGCTGGACGTCCCTGATCAGGATGCACGAAGCGAAGCTCGATCCCGCCGATCCCATTCAACGATGCAAGGCACTCGGCTAGACGGTCGGCCCGGTGAATCAGCACGAAGCGCCCCTTGAGCTTCAAAAGGCCCGAGCAGGCTCGAAGCCAGGCCTCAAGCCCTCCCGCCGGCAGGGCATGAGCCGCCGCCCTGCCCTTGTCGGGCGAGATGCGGGCCTGCCCTTCTTCCAGGAAGGGCGGATTCGTCAGGACGATGTCGGCGCTTTCAGGAAGCAGGCCGGCCGTAACGCGCGATGCCTTCTCCAGCAGGTCCGCCACGGCAACCTGCCCCTCGATCTGATTGACCACACAATTGCGACGGCAGAGTTCAGCGAGTTCCGAATCGCGCTCAACAAAGACGTACCGGGCATTCCTCTCCCTCGCCGCGACCATCAGGCCGACCGCTCCGGTGGACGCTCCGACATCCATCACCACATCGCCCGGCTTCACGGGGGCGCTGGCGGCCAGCAACACCGCATCCGTACCCGCACGGTGCCCCTTGGCGGGTTGGGAGAGGTGCACGCGCCCTCCCAACAGTAAATCCTGCGTGATCTCAAGCATGCCGCAGCTCTGCGCCGAGGCCTGCGTCGCGTATCAGGCGGCAAGCTTGATTCACATCATCCTGAAGAACGAGGATTCTCTTGGGAAATGCCCCCATCATGGCCTCGATGGCACTCATGTGCATATCTGCCACCAGCACATGGATGTTGGCGTCTTCCAATAAGGATTGTAGGAAGCCGATCACAACGAGATCGTTGGTGCGGACGATTTCGACCATCGGCTTCGTGCCCTTTCCTTGCGTCAGGCGTTTGCTTTGCAGCATGGAAAGTGCCATGCCACTTAAAAGTTAGAGTAAAAACCGCCCTGTGATGAGGTTTCGTTACCTGATCCGGGACGGGCTTCATATTCCTACCGGTCCTCAGAACCGGCAACCCGGGTTTGGCACGTGGGCGTCGTCGTTCCGTTCGAAGATAAACACCCCGAGAAGAATGCGAGCATCGAGAAGCTCGTTTCCCTTGTGGCCTCCGACATGGAACGGGTCAATGCGATGATCCTGTCGCGCACGGGCTCCGAGGTCACCATGATCCCGGAGGTGGCGAACCACCTCATCTCTTCGGGCGGCAAGCGCCTCCGCCCCATGCTGACGCTGGCGACCGCCGGGCTCTCCGGTTACGAAGGCGACGGGCATGTGAAACTCGCCGCCGCTGTCGAATTCATGCACACGGCCACCCTCCTCCACGACGATGTTGTGGATGAGAGCGACATGCGCCGGGGCAAGATCGCCGCCCGCATCAAGTGGGGCAACGAGGCGAGCGTGCTCGTGGGCGATTTCCTGCTGGGCCAAGCCTTCCGCATGATGGTGGAAGTGGGCTCGCTGCGCGCCCTCGACATCCTCTCCGCCGCGGCGACCGTGATCGCCGAGGGCGAGGTGATGCAGCTTGCCGCCGCCAAGAACACCGAGACCACGGAAGACGAATATCTCGCGGTCATTCGCGGCAAGACGGCGGAACTCTTCGCCGCCGCCTGCGAGGTCGGCCCCGTCATCGCCAACCGCCCGAAGGCCGAGCAGACCGCCTGCCGCTCCTACGGCATGAATCTCGGCATCGCCTTCCAGCTCATCGACGATGCGCTCGATTATGGCGGCAAGGCCGCGACGCTGGGCAAGAACGTAGGCGACGATTTCCGCGAGGGTAAGATCACCCTGCCCGTCGTTCTCTCCTTCCGCCGTGGCACGGACGAGGAGCGCGCCTTCTGGAAGCGCGTTCTCGAGCGAAGCGAGATCGAGGATGCGGATCTCGAACAGGCCATCGCTATCATGCGCCGGCACAGGGCTCTCGAGGATACGGTGGAGCGCGCCCGCCATTACGGCGCCATGGCGCGCGATGCACTCGCCCTCTTTCCGTCGGGCCCGATGAAGCAGGCCCTGCTGGAGACAGTGGATTTCTGCATCGCCCGCGCTTACTGAGCATAGCAGGCTTGTTCTTTTTACAGAACAATCCGGTTGACATAAAATTCAGACGGATTAGAACAACCTTGTCTTGAGGCACATGCCTCAAGGCCGCGGTGATTTGAGACGAGCAGCTTGCCCCGCGTGATCAAAGGCTAAAGCGCCACGAGCGGCTTCCGCCTCGTGGTTCACGAGGATTGAGGGCTATGACGCGATTGATCTCCACATTGGCATTCATGCCGAACCCGCAGCCATCCCTGGCTGAGCGGTGTCGTCGCCTTAGCGCCTGATCTTCCATTCCCAACCAGAACCACATGTCCGGCTTCGTGTTGAAGCCCAGACGAATCTTGCCTGAAAGGTACTCCTATGTCCGTTTTCACCCGCCGCACCCTCTTGTCCGCGACTTTCGCGCTCGGTGCCGTCGTCGCTGCGGCGCTGCCCGCCGTGGCTCAACAGAAGAGCATCAAGGTCGGCGTCATGTCCGGCGCAGAGGAAGAGGTGGCGCAGGTCGTCAAGAAGGTTGCTGCCACCAAGGGCCTGAATGTCGAGCTGGTGCCCTTCTCCGATTATGCTCTCGTGAACGAGGCGCTGGACCGCAAGGACCTCGACGCCAATGCGTTCCAGCACAAGCCCTACCTCGATGCGCAGATCGCGGCGCGCGGCTACAAGATCGAGCCAGTCGGCTTTACCTTCGTGCAGCCGATCGGCCTCTATTCCAAAAAGGTGAAATCCGTTGCCGACCTGCCTAAAGGCGCGAAGATCGGCATTCCGAACGATCCGAGCAACGGCGGCCGCGCGCTCAATCTTCTGGCCCAGGAAGGCATCATCAAGCTGAAGGACGGCAAGGGCCTGTCGCCGAGCCTGCTGGACATCGCTGAGAACCCGAAGAACGTGCAGTTCTCCGAACTCGATGCCGCTCAGCTCCCCCGCGCCCTGCCTGATCTGGATGCTGCCGTGATCAACACCGACCACGCGCTCAATGGCGGCCTCGACATCCGCAAGGACACGATCGCTGTAGAGAAGCGCGAGGGCAATCCTTACGCCAACTTCGTCGCCGCTCGTCAGGGCGACAACCGCCCGGAGATCAAGACCTTCGTGGAGGCTTATCAATCGCCTGAAGTCGCGAAGTTCCTGGACGAGCGCTTCAAGGGCGCCATCATCCCAGCCTGGTAAGAACCAAGCCTCAATCATGGCAAAAGCCGGATCATCTCAACGATGGTCCGGCTTTTTCTTTGTGCTAGGCCCGGATGCTCAGACGGCGGCGGGAGCTTCCAACTTTCTCAGCAATCGCGCCGCTCTCACGCGCAGTTGCAGATCGGCGTCGCTCGACGCGATGGCCTCACCTTCCGGCGGAGGCTCGAAACCGTCGGCGATTTGATTCAGCGTGGCGTGCAGGGCGGCATCATCGAAGCCCAATCTTTCCGCCGCGAAGACCGCATCGTAACGAACCCAAGGATGTGGATCCGCAAAGCCCCTGTCGAGGAAGGCGCGGATATCGAGCAGCGGATTCTCGCGCTGCCCCATGAAGCGGATCGCCGTGTAAGCGACGCGGCGCACATGGAAGCTCTCTTGATGGGCCGCACATTGCTCGATCAGCGGAATGGCGAATCCGGGCGTCTGCTTGGAGATCTGCGATGCGAGCTGAAAGATCCGCACCGGCATGACGACGGAGGACGAGGCGAGATCGTCGATCTCTTCGAGAATGGAGAGCGTATCGTCCGGCGCGGAGGACATGGCGAACAGAGACTTCAGCACCGCAGCCGCAGCGAAGAAGATTGCCGTCACCGCAAGCAGCACAACCTCGTGCATACCGAAGACCGTGAAGCCTGCACGCCCGGTCACGATCGCGGCAAGACCGAAGAACAGCAGATAGAAGACACCGACCGCAATGGTTTGGGTCACCACCGTGACCAGCATCTGCCGGACGACCTTGCTCAGGCACGACGTGGACGAGGCATAGGCCCACAGCGCCCTGCGCTCGATGACATAGGCTCCGGCGAAGATCAGTCCGCCCCAAGGAACAACCCAATAGGACAACTGGCGAGCGCCCGCATAAGCGATGCAGATGAGCCCCGCGAGTCCAAGCAGCTTAGGCAGGTGCGCGCGCCAGCCACCTTTGATGTCCATGGTCTCGTCGGAATCCAAAATCGCCCCCGTCTGATAAGGAGGGCAGGTTCATAATTTTATATCGTAACATTTACAATGATTTTTGGAGGCTGCTTCACGGTTGGGCGAACAATCCCTCAACCTATTGCAGTTCCGTCGCCTCGATCCACCATTCCGGTCGATGGATCATCACGAAGCGGGCGGCCCTCTCCGCAGCTTCAGCATCATCATAAAGCCCGAAGACCGTCGCGCCGGAACCGGACATCCGGACGAGGCGGCAGGCTTCGGTCCGCGCGACGAGATCAAGCGCCTCCGCGATGACCGGCTGCACTTTGAGAGCGGGAAGCTGAAGGTCGTTGCGTGAATCCTTGAGGATTCGGAGAACACCATCGAAGGAATTGGCATCGGCAGCAGGATGGCTCATTCCCTGCAAGGATTGCCCCCGCTGTAGCCCGAGCGCCTTGAACACCGCTGGGGTTTCAACCGGTATGCGGGGATTGACCAGCACCGAGAAGAACGGGGGCAGCGGCAAGGCTGGTCCAAGCTCCTCACCGATGCCGCGCATCATGCGGGCACAAGGCTCGAGACAGACAGGCACATCCGCTCCCGTGAGCCGTGCCGCGTCGCGAATAGCGGGATGCGAAAGCGGCAGATCGTTGAGTTGCGCCAGCAGCCTCAAAGCCGCCGCCGCATCGGATGAGCCTCCGCCGATCCCCGCAGCTACGGGCAAGCGCTTGACCAGATGAAACGCGCCAACCTTGAGGCCTTCCACACGCTGCGCCAGAAGCCGCGCCGCTTTCAGGACGAGATTGTCCGCATCGCTTCCCGCCAGCGCGGCGGTCGGCCCGCTGACCTGCAACGAAAGCCCGGGACCTGGGACAAGATGAAGATCGTCTCCCGCGCTCGCAAAAGCCACAAGGCTTTCAAGGGCGTGATAGCCATCCGCCCGCCGCCCCAGGACATGGAGCGTCAGGTTGATCTTGGCGGGCGCGCGGGTGGAAAGAGAATGCGACATGGCCCATCCATGCCCGAGAGAGGGATGATTGAAAAGACGCCCCCCTCATCGAGCCTCGAACCCGACACCCCAGTCCGCGCGTTGGGGCGCCTGAAACGACAATGGCCGGGACGAGCCCGGCCATGATGATGGTCAAATCAGTGGAGCCTCAGCCGCCGCTCTGAGCGGTCGGGGCAGGCGCCGGAGCAGGCGCGCTTTCGGCAGCCGTCGGGTTCTTTTCCACCTCGTCGAGGCCGACATCGATCTTCCTGAGAATTTTCACGAGGTCTTCCGGCTCGGGATTCGACGCCTTGGCGTGATCCCACTGGAACTTGGCCTCGAGCTTGCGGCCCACCTTCCAATAGGCATCGCCCAAGTGATCGTTGATCGTCGGATCGCCTGCCTTCAGCTCCACGGCCTTTTCGAGTTCGCGCACCGCATCCTCGTAGCGACCGAGGCGGTAATAGGCCCAGCCGAGGGAATCGATGATCATGCCGTCGCGGGGCGCAAGCTCCACCGCTTTGGTCAGCATCTTGAAGGCTTCATCGATGTTCTCGTTCCGGTCGACCCAGGAATAGGCGAGGTAGTTCATCACCTGCGCCTTGCCGGCTGGCAGGGTGTCAGGCACCAGCTCCAAAGACTTCTTGAGATCGGCTTCGGCCTTGTCCCACTGCTTGGCGCGCTCATAGGACGTGCCGCGATAGAAGAAGAGAATCCAGTGGCCGCGCTGAGGTGTGCCCACGAGCTCGATGGCCTTGCCGTAGGTTTCGGCGGCTTCCGCGAATTTCTTGCGCGAACGCTGCACGTTGCCCAGCGCCATGACGACTTCCACCTCGTCCGGACGCTCCTTCATGAGCTTGTCGAGATAGGCCATGGCCTCCTCGCCGCGCCCCATCTGCTCATAATTCTGGCCGATGGAGATATCGGCGCTCGTGCGCACCGGAGAATCCTTCGGCACCCGGCCGAAGGCCGCATTGGCCTGCTCGTACTGCTTCAGGCGCTCGTAAACGTCGCCCAGGGTGATAAGCGCCATCGCATGGTCCGGCTTCAGGTCGAGACCGAGCTGGAGGTAGATGGTCGCCGTCAGCTCATCGCCCTGTGAATTGCCCACCACGCCGAGACCGTAGAGAAGCTCGGCGGCGCCGTCCTGCGCATTGGCGACGAGCGGCTTGAGGGGCTTGCCCTCTTCCAGCGCCGTCAGAGCCGCCTTCACGATGGGATGGCGCGGAGCGAGCTCGTCGAAGGCCTTGTAGACGGCAATCGCCTCTTCCTTCTTGCCGCGCTTGGCAAGGAAGCGGCCATAAGCGTCCACCACCTGGAGGGTGTTCTTCTCGCCCTCATAGGCTGCCTTGAAGCGCTTCTCGGCCTCGGCGGAATTACCGACCACGTCAGCAATGAGGGCCGCATGGTATTCGCGGAACTGCTTGAACGGATCGTTGCCCGGCGTGCCACGCAGCTTGTCCGCCGTCGCCAGGGCCTGCTTACCGTCCTTGGAGCCGGCATAGGCCCAGGCCGTCAGCAGCGTCGCGGTGAGATCCGCCTGACGGCTGCGCGCGCTCTTGGCAAGGCGGCTTCGGGCATCGCCATATTTCTGCGCCTTCAGGGAACGCACCGCGAGGGCGAACTGGGCCAGGTTGTTGGACGAATCACGCGCCGAGAGCCGCTCGGCGGCCCGGTAAGCCTCCTGCATGGAGCCACTGGCGAGGAACACCACGAATCCGCGCTCCAGAAGCTCCTGATTGTTGGGATCTTCCTGAATGGCTTCGCGGAAATAGAGCGAGGCGGCATGCGTATCGCGAGCGGAACCGGCCACATAGGCAGAGAGGAAGTTGCCCTCCAGGCTCTGCGCTGGCCGCAAAGCCTCATTCGGATCTGGATTAAGCGCCAGAGCCGGCGAAGCCAAAAGGCCGGCCGTCATCAATACAAGTGCAGGCAAACCCTTGCGGGCCAAAGGCAATTTGAACGTGGGCACGAAGCGCGGCTCCAATCATCGCGACATCTCAAGACAGGATATAAGGAGATGTGCGCCAAATCAGGCCGGAGAATGGCGTTTCCCTGTAGCGGTCGCAAGGGGACAATTGCCGCTGAAGGCGTAAAAGCCTCGTGAGAGTGAAGGATTTCGCGCCAAGGTGCCGTCTCAGGCGAAGGCATCATCCCGGCGCGGCTGCGCCGTCCGGGATGACCAACCTTCCTCACATATTGACGTAGTTCGGCCCGCCGCCGCCCTCGGGCGTGGTCCAGTTGATGTTCTGGTTCGGGTCCTTGATGTCGCAGGTCTTGCAGTGCACGCAGTTCTGGGC
>JAEXGT010000010.1 GCA_023450615.1 Pseudomonadota bacterium
GCTATACAGAGGCCTGCGATCTCCTGGTCCAGAATGTCGTCGGCAATCAGGTCTTCGCTCCTAAAACGCACTTCCTCGAGAGCGGCCTTTTCGATGAGCATATGCCCGCTTGGCAGGACCTGGAGCTCTATTACCGAATGCTGAAGAGATACGGAGCAGGTAGGCTCGTTGATCTGCACAGCTATTACATCGATCTAACCCCTCGAGGCGACAGGATTTCTGCGGATGGCGGCCGTGTCAGAAGAGCTTTTGAGCGGATGCTGGATAAGCACCCGGAGATTTCAGGAAGAGACAGGCAACATCTCTTCCTGCAGCTCATCTCCCCTAAATACGGCATCTATCCTGGTCCCACGGATTGGGCGCGCATGCTGAGCTGGGGCTTCTGGCCGAGAGGGTATGCGCGAATGCTCCGGCGTCAGCTCCATGCTCGTAACGCGTGATGCCCTGCTCGCAGGTGCCCTGTTGCCCTTAAACTTGCAATCCTTGCTTTGAAAAGGCGCCAGCATTGAACCGAAAAGAGTCCATCAGAGGGCGTCTGGGACGCGGGGCTTTCTGGCTCGCCGCGTCACGGCTGATCGTCAATGTCATCGGCCTCCTGAGCACGATTGTCTTAGCGCGACTGCTGACCCCTTCCGACTTCGGCCTGGTGGCTATCGCCACGAGTGCTGTGGCGGTCATAACCTCTCTGACGAACATCTCACTCTCGATGGCTCTCATCAGCCTGCGGGATATTACGACCGAACATATCGACGCGGCTTGGACCTTGAATCTCATCAGGTCGTTCGTGCTGGCGCTTTTATGCCTTGCATGCGCATTTCCCATGGCTGCATTCTATGGCGATGACAGGCTGATCCCGATCTTCGTGGCGCTGAGCGGAGTTGTATTCTGCAACGGCCTCAGCAGTCCGAAACTGGCTATTCTCAACAAGCAGCTCATATTCTGGCCTGACTTCATTCAGAATGTCAGCGCCAAGTTCCTCGCCACGGCATCAGCTGTGGCGGTCGGTCTGTGGCTGAGAAGTTACTGGGCCATCATCATCAGTGCGGCGGTTTTACAGATCGTTCCAGTTGTGTTGAGCTATTACTTTGCTCCTTACCGGCCCAAGCTTTCCCTTTCGCGTTCGCGGGATCTGCTCTCTTTCTCGATTTGGCTCACACTCTCAGAAGCCATCAACACCCTGAACTGGCGCTCGGACAACCTCTTCGTCGGCGCATATCTCGGCACAAAACCGCTTGGTTTCTATACGGTCGGCTCGGATATTGCGGCAATTGCGACCCGCGTGACAACCGTCCCGCTGTTTCAGGCATTGATGCCGGCATTCTCCCTGATTCAAAGCGACATCCCCAAATTGGCGGGGGCATACCGCAAGATTCAGGCCCTGACATTCGCTTTCGGATTTCCATTTGGCATCGGATTCGCTCTTGTGGCAGACCTTTTGGTCCCACTCGTTTTGGGATCGCAATGGATGCCGACCGTGCCGGTCATACAGATAGTGTCGGTACTGTTTGCTATTCAGACGGTGACAGCGGCCAACCAGCCGTTGGCTTTAGCCTTGGGCCGCACGAAAGTGATTTTCTGGCGGGATGTCGTGGGCCTTGCCGTCCGTATGCCCCTGACAGTTGGCGGCCTCTGGGCGAATGGGATGACGGGCCTTCTGATCGGGCGCCTGTGTGCGGGGATCATCCATTCCGCTATCAGTATCTCCGTGACCCGCGACCTTATCGGAGTTTCTTTGAGGGAACAGTTTAGCGGGGTCTGGCGCGCCGCGTTGAGCACCCTGATCATGGCGCTGGCCGTCGGCGCAGCAAAGTCGAGGCTTGAGCAGAGCCAGGATCACCTCGTGTTGGGAATTCAGCTTGTCAGCCTGACCCTTCTCGGTGTGAGCATCTACATCATCTCCCTGTTTGCCATATGGCACCTTCACGGCAGAAAGAACGGCGTCGAGAGAATGTTGTTCGATCTGCTTTTCTCCTTGAGAGCGAAGAAGGATTGAGCATATCGGAGAAGACATCGCCGCTACGCCATCTCCCATATGTTCCTGGAATGAAGCCTCAAGCCGCGATTTTCCGCGGGTCGCGCACCGCGTCGCGGATCATGCGCGCCATTTCCTGCACGATGTGATTGCCGCCGCCTTTCGGCAGATAGAGATTGACCATGAAGGGCGGGAGCAGCGGCAATCCCGTCTCCGGCCCCAGCACTTCGAGATTGCCCGGCACGGTGGAGGCCATCCACGCCATCACGGCGGTGTCGGCCGCAACGGTCGCGACCTGTGCCGACGTGTTGGTGGAATCGAAAACCTGCCGCCATTCGATACCGGCTTTCTGCAAGGCTTCGCGGATCGGCGGGCGGAATGCGCAATCGGAGCAACCGATGGACACGGGCAGAGGCCGTTTCCATGCCGCCTCGCCACCGCGCGCGCCGACCCATACCAGACGGTCCATGACGAGGTTCTCGCCATCCGCGTCGCATGCCTGTTCGGTGGCCATGACGATATCGACCTTCCCGCCTGCGAGCCTCGTGCGCAGCTCCGCACTCGATCCGCTGTTGAGCGAAATCTGCACACGCGGATAGTTGCGCGCGAAATCCTTCAGAAAGGCCGGCAGATATGTGGTGATGATGTCGCTTGGAATGCCGAGGCGGATCTCGCCTTCGAATTCCGGTGTCATCATCTCGGTCCAGATCTCGTCGTTCATGGCGAGCATGCGCTTGGCGCGCCCGAACAACCGCTCACCGGCCCTCGTCAGGGTCACGCCGCGCCGGTCCCGGACGATCAGCTCCTCGCCCATGATCTCTTCCAGACGCTTGATCTGCTGGCTGACGGCGGCCTGGGTGAGGTTGAGAACACCGGATGCCGCCGTCATGCCGCCGGTATCCACCACAGCCACGAAAGCTCTCAGCAGGCTGACATCGAGATTATGGGGCATAGGGCCTCTCCATAAATATCGCTTATTCTCGATATAATGAACATTCGTTTCACTTATGCAATAGGCAATCCCATAATCTCCTCATCCACTTAAGGAGAGCGCTATGTCAGCCTTTTCAAGCACCCGTCAGGATACCTTTGAGACCCGCCCCTCCGGCCTCAAGAACCTCTTCTCGGCCATGATGCGGGAAATTCGCATCCGCCGCGCCATGCGGGAAGTGGCAGCCCTGGACGATGCCACGCTCCATGATATCGGCATTGGGCCCGGCAACATCGAGGATGCCGTCCGCCATGGGCGATACTAAGGCGCGAAGACCGTCACGGCGGAAGGTTTGATGGAGAAATGCGCAGGCGTCTGGGTGACGATCTCGCCATCGGCATTGATCGACCTTGGACGCCTGGTGCGGATGTCGAATTCCTGCGCGCGGATGGCCCGCACCTCGCTCCAGGCGCCGTGCTCACCGTATCGGAACGAGCGCGCCATGAAAGCAAGCTTCCAGGCGCGCTCGAATTCCAGGCTGTAGAGATCGAGATGCTGATCGTCGATGGCCGCGTCCTTTTCCACCGCATTGCCGCCGCCATAGAAGCGTCCGTTGCCCACGGCGATCTGCAGGGTTCTTACACGCACGGTTTCGGTATCGCTTACGATCGTCGCGCGAAAGGGCTTGGCGTGCGCCAGTACGTTCATGGCCACGAGCGCATAGCCCAGGCGTCCGAAGCGCCGCTTGATATCGCGGGTCAGCTTCTGCGCCAGCTCAGCGGAAAGGCCGAGGCTCGCCACGTTGAAGAAAGGCTGGCCGTTCACGACGCCGAGATCGATCTTGCGTGTATGGCCGTCCGCGATGACCTGTGCCGCGCCGTCGAGGTCGAACGGAATGTTCAACGTCCGCGCCAGATCGTTCGCCGTGCCGAGCGGCAGGATGCCGAGCGGCAACCCGGCCTCGATCACGCCGAAGGCTGCTGCGTTCAACGTTCCGTCGCCGCCACCGACGACGGCGCAATCCACCTCGTCCTTGTGTTTCACGATCAGGGGGGACAGGTCCTCCCGCCGGGCGCATTCCGCATGAACTGGCTCGATTCCATGGGTTTCGAGAGCCGCGGCAGCGGCCGCGGCCTGGGCCGCGCCGCTTCGACTCTTGGTATTGATGATAAGGAGGGCGCGGCGTGACATGGCCTATCAGATGTGGAAGCTTGGGCTTTTCCGCAAGGGCTCAGGGGGAACGAAGCGAGGCTATTCAATAACACCCATGCCGCTTTTTCGTTCATTCCTCTTGCCCAAGAGTTGCCTTCCTCGAGAAACAGTCCAATAAACCCGCTTCCCAAGGAGGCTTGAAGCATGACCCTCACCGTCGCGATCCAGATGGATCACATCAACAGCATCAAGATCGCAGGCGATACGGGCTTTGCGCTGCTGCTTGAGGCGCAGCGGCGGGGCCATCGGGTTCTCCACTACACCCCCGACCGCCTGTCGCTTCGCGACGGCAAGGTGATCGCGATGGTAGATCCCATCGAGGTGCGCGACGAAGAGGGCAATCACTTCACGCTGGGCACTCAGGAACGCGTCGATCTCTCGACCGTGGACGTGGTGCTCATGCGCCAGGACCCGCCCTTCGATCTCGCCTACATTACCGCCACGCACTTCCTGGAGCGCATCCACCCCAAGACTCTGGTGGTGAACAACCCCACCCATGTGCGCAACGCGCCGGAGAAGATCTTCGTCACGCAGTTCCCCCATCTCATGCCGCCGACGCTGATCTCGCGCGACAAGGCGGAGATCGAGGACTTCCGGCGCGAGCACGGCGATGTGGTGATGAAGCCGCTTTACGGCCATGGCGGCGCAAGCGTGTTCAAGGTCGGACGCGAAGACCCGAATTTCGGTTCTCTCTACGATCTCTTCTCAAACCTTTTCCGTGAGCCCTGGGTGATCCAGCGCTTCCTGCCGAAGATCACGGAAGGCGACAAACGCATCATCCTCATCGACGGCGAGGCCGCGGGCGCGATCAACCGCGTTCCGGCAGCCAACGATATCCGCTCCAACATGGTGCGCGGCGGTGCTGCGAAGCCGACGGACCTGACGCCGCGCGAGCGCGAGATCTGCGAGACCATCGGGCCCGACCTGAAGCGCATGGGCCTCATCCTCGTCGGCATCGACGTGATCGACGGCAACCTCACCGAGATCAACGTGACGGCGCCGACAGGCATCCGCGCCATCAAGCGCCTCGGCGGGCCGGACCTTGCCGTGACGGTGTGGGACGCAATCGAGAGCAAGGTGAGGCGTTGATGTTCAAGCGTCATCCCGGGGCTGCGTAGCAGAACCCGGGATCGTTCAACGAGTGAGGCGCCCGAACATCGGCACTGTCATTCCCGCGAAGGCGGGAATCCATAAACACCGCAAGGGAAGAGTAAAGTTCTCGGGAGCCGCCGCGTCTTTCCTTGAACCGTCGTGGTTATCGGTCCCCGCCTACGCGGGGATGACACCGAGCCAAACTGGTCACGCGATCCCGGATCTGCGCTGCGCTTCGTCCGGGATGACCACTGGGCTCTTTTGATTAAGCCGCCAGTTCCGCGATCACCGCGTTTAACACGGGAAAGCCTTTCTCCGTCACCGCAAGGCGTGAGCCGTCGATGCGGATGAGTCCTTCCTCCTGCATGATGCGCAGGCCGCGCTGGTTGAGCGGCTTTCCCGTGAAGGCCTCGTAGCGGCGCGGGTCGATGCCCTCTTTCAGGCGAAGCCCCATGAGGAGGAATTCGTCACCCTCGGCCTCGGAGGTGAGCACCTCCTCCTCGATCACGCCATGGCCTTCACGCTCCACATGCTCGAGCCATGTCTCGGGATGTTTCTCCGTCGATGTGGCAAGCCGCGCATTGCCTGTCACCAGGCGTCCGTGCGCGCCGGGGCCGATGCCCGCGTATTCGCCGTAGCGCCAGTAAAGCAGATTGTGCCGCGATTCCGCGCCGGGCCTGGCGTGGTTCGAAATCTCGTACGCGGGCATGCCGTGCTTCTCGCAGGTTTCCTGCGTGATGTCGTAGAGCGCGCGGCCCGTCTCCTCGTCCGGCACGGTGAGCTTGCCCGCATCGAACAGACGCTGGAACCATGTGCCCGGCTCAATGGTGAGCTGGTAGAGCGACAGGTGTTCCACCGCATAGCCGATGGCCTGCTCAAGCTCCGCCGCCCAGGCCTCGGGCGTGTGACCGGGGCGCGCATAGATGAGGTCGAAGGAATAGCGATCGAAGATCGAGCCCGCCACCTTCACCGCGGCCAAAGCCTCCTCGACCGAATGCATTCTCCCCAAGCGGCGCAGGTCGGGATCGTTGAGCGCCTGCACGCCCATCGACACACGGTTGATGCCAGCACCGCGATAGCCGCGAAAGCGCTCGGCCTCCACGCTCGTCGGGTTGGCCTCAAGCGTGACTTCCGCCTTCGGATCGATGCCCCACGCGCCGCCGATGGCGTCGAGGATCGCACCCACCGTTTCCGGCTTCATGAGCGAGGGCGTTCCGCCGCCGAAGAAGATGCTGGTGACCGTCCGCCCCGGAATGCGCGAAGCCGTATGCGCGATCTCGCGTTTGAAGGCCGCCAGGAACCGCTCCTGATCCACCGGCTGGTGGCGGACATGGCTGTTGAAGTCGCAATAGGGACATTTGGAGGCGCAAAAGGGCCAATGGACGTAAACGCCAAAGCCCACATCGCGCGTCGGATGATCGATCATGGGCGGTATATGGCAGGTCTTCGGTGAAACGTCACGAGTGGCGTTGTCGCGAGGCAATCCCCCTAGCGTCCTCCCGGGGCCGCGCAGCGGAACCTGAGATCGCATGCAGGATGAAGCGCAGTCTCACCTCTCCCTGAGGGAGAGGTCGGACCGTCAGGTCCGGGTGAGGGGTTACAGCCTCTCCGGAGAGGTTTCGCCCCCTCACCCTCGCTGCGCTCGACCTCTCTCACCGGGGAGAGGTGAAGTAGAGCTCGATCCTGCACCTGCTCCCGGATCTTCGCTACGCGTCGTCCGGGATGGCGCCTGTTTCGGGCGACAAGAAAATTTTTCCGAAACCTCTCCCTGCATGGGTTGTTCACCCCTCATGCCTTCCCTGCCCTAGCCTCCCCCGAGGCGGGGGCCTAAGATCGTGGCGTTGGAGTTCAAAGGAACCATCATGCGGCATTGGCGCGGCCCATTCGACCGGCAGGGCTATCACCACGGCAATCTGAAGGAGGCGCTGATCGAGGCGGCGCAGCGCTTCATTGCCGAGCGTGGCCTTGGCGGCTTCACCCTGGCCGATGCCGCCAAGCTCGTGGGCGTCACGCCCGCCGCGCTCTACCGCCATTTCCGCGGCCGCGACGCCCTGGTGGCCGAGGTCGCCTTTCGCGGCTTCGACGAGCTTGCCCAGCGGCTCGGCAAGGCATTGCAGAGCGAGGGCAGCCCCAGAGAGCGGTTTACCCGCATGGGCGAGGCTTATCTCGCCTTCGCGGAACAGGAGCCGGGCTTCTACGCCGCCATGTTCTCGGCCAGACCGAGCGCCGAAGGGGAAGGCTGCGGCCCCTGGGGGAAGGGCACATCCAGCAAGAGCACGGATGGCTCCGAGCGCGCCAACACTGCCTTCGATTATCTGGTTCAGGCCCTGACCAAGACCTACCCAGAAGGCTTCCAGAGCGTGGATGTGCGCTTCATCGCGCTTGAGGTCTGGGCCCTTTCCCATGGCATCGCTACCCTGGACGCCGCAGGCCAGCTGCCGAAAGGCTCAGGCCTGCCGGACAAGTATGAACTCCTGCGCGCGGGCGTCCTGGCCCTCGTCCATGGGGCCCTGAAGGACAAGCCGGACGCCGAGGCCCGATAGCCCTCCCCTTCCTGTCGGCCACGCTGACCGCGCCCAGGCAGGACACCCGCAAAAATTTTGCGAAGTTTCCCTTGAAACCGCCAAATTCGATCCGCATGTTAATGTTGTTAGCATTAACATAGCGAGACCAAACGATGTCTGACTCTGCTTCAACCGCCTGGAATCAGGGCCCTCATGGAGGACCTTGGAACACCGGCGCTCACCGTCGCTGCGGGCGCTCCCCCCGACGCGGTTTGGAGATCGCCGTCATCATCCTTGGCTTCATCTTTGCCTGGCCGCTCGCGCTGGCCTATCTGGTGTGGAAAATGTGTGGATATCCGAAATACGACGAGGCGAAAGCCTTCTTCCGCGACACCGTCGGCCGTGCCTCCGAGGACATCTTCGGATCGCGCCGTTCGGCAGCCGGCTTCGGCTATGCCGGCACGGGCAACGCGGCTTTCGACGATTACCGCCGCAGCGAGCTTGAGCGCCTTGAGGAAGAGCGCCGCAAGCTCGACGAGGAAGCCCGCGAATTCCGCAACTTCGTGGAAGAGCTGAAGCGCGCGAAGGACCGCGAGGAATTCGACGCCTTCATGGCCAAGCGCCGCGGCAATGGCCCGACCAACGTTTAAGTTCTAAAACGAGAGAAGCGCCCCGCGGGGCGCTTCTTTCTTTTCAAGCTCTCTTCAAGCACCCCGCCGCGAGCTTTACGAAGGCGCGAGCGCGATGCGAAAGCCCCTCCGGCTCCGACTTCGACCAATCGATGCCGTGTTTCTCCTCCGAGGACAGCTCCCCGAAGGTCTGCGTAAAGCCGTCCGGCTGGAACATCGGATCGTAGCCGAAGCCCTTCTCGCCACGCGGCGGCCAGACCGCCTCACCGAACACGCGACCTTCGAACAATTCCTCATGTCCATCAGGCCAAGCGATCACGAGAGCAGAGACGAAATGCGCGCGCATGTCTGTGGCTTCGCGCTTCTGCATCTCCCGATGCACGCGTTCCATGGCGGCGTAAAAATCCTTATTCGGACCGGCCCAATCCGCCGTGAACAATCCCGGTGCACCGTCGAGCGCATGAACGCACAAACCGGAATCGTCCGAGAGCGCGGGCAAGCCCGTTGCCTTTGCCGCCGCATGCGCCTTGATCGCGGCGTTTTCCGCGAACATGTGGCCCGTCTCGTCGGGCACCGGCAGGCCAAGTTCGCCTGCGGACACGGCTTCGATGCCGAACGGCGCAAGCAGCTCCTGCATCTCGCGCAGCTTGCCCGCATTGTGCGTGGCGATGACGACCTTGCCGGCAAGAGGACGATGCTGCATCAGGCGACCGCCTTCTTTTGCAGGTCGACGAGCTGCGCAACGCCCGCCTTTGCAAGGCGCAGCAGGCTCAGGAATTCCTCTTCGGAGAAGGGCTTTCCTTCCGCCGTGCCTTGCACTTCCACGATGCCGCCCGAGCCGGTGATGACGAAATTCGCATCCGTCTCGGCGGCGGAATCCTCGGCGTAATCGAGATCGAGCACCGGCTGGCCCTGGTAGATGCCGCAGGAGATGGCGGCCACGGGCTCACGCAGTGGGTTGATGGAGATGATCGAGCGCCCCTGCATCCAGGTGAAGCACTCGTGCAGGGCGACCCATGCGCCGGTGATCGAGGCGGTGCGGGTGCCGCCGTCGGCCTGGATCACGTCGCAATCGAGCACGATCTGACGCTCGCCGATGGCAGGCAGGTTCACGACGGCGCGGAGCGAGCGGCCGATGAGGCGCTGGATTTCCTGCGTACGGCCGGAGGGCTTGCCGGAATTGACCTCGCGCCTTGTGCGCTCATGGGTGGCGCGGGGCAGCATGGAATATTCCGCCGTCACCCAACCCTTGCCGGTGCCGCGCAGCCACGGCGGACCTTTTTCCTCGAGCGAGGCGGTGCAAAGAACCTTTGTGTTGCCGAAGGAGACGAGGCAGGATCCTTCCGCGTAGCGCGCGACGCCTCGCTCCAGGGTAACGGGACGCAGTTCGTCGGGGGCGCGCTTGGAAGGTCGCATGATGTTTCTCCAATAAGGCTTGTCAGGAGGCCTGTTTGAGGCCACGGAGACCTTTAGGCAAGCTCAAGCCTTGCCTAAAGCCCCCTTCATCCGCACATAATGCTTAATTGCAGGGTGGAATTGTGAAAGCGTAGAACCCGTTACATGCACGCAGCCGGTCCCTTCTCGAACCTGTCCGACACCCGCGCCATCGCGGAGCTGAACGACCGTTCCCGCGAAATCTTCCGCCAGATCGTCGAGAGCTATCTCATGACTGGCGAACCGGTCGGCTCGCGCCATCTCTCGCGCCTCCTGCCGATGACGCTCTCCCCGGCCTCGATCCGCAACGTGATGGCGGATCTGGAGGCGGCGGGCCTGATCTTCGCGCCCCACACCAGCGCCGGGCGCCTGCCGACGGAAATCGGCCTGCGCTTCTTCGTGGACGCCATGATGGAAATCGGCGATGTGACCGCCGATGAGCGGACCCGGATCGAGGCGCAGATGCGGGCCGCCGCCAGCGGGCACACCATGGAAACGGCGCTCGCCGAGGCCTCGGCCCTGCTGTCGGGCGTTTCGCGGGGCGCGGGCGTGGTGGTGACCTCGAAATCCAATGCGCGCCTGAAGCATATCGAGTTCGTGCGCCTCGACCCCACCCGCGCCCTTGTGGTGCTGGTGTCGGAAGACGGCTCGGTCGAGAATCGGCTTCTCGACCTGCCAGCGGGCCTGCCCGCCGGCGCGCTGACGGAAGCGGGCAATTTTCTCAACGCCCGCATTCAGGGCAAGACCCTCGGCGATCTCAAGCAGGAGATCGAAACGCGGCGCGGCGACATGGAGCGCGAGCTCGACACGCTCACCGCCAAGCTGGTGGAAGCGGGGCTTGCCACCACCGTGGGCCCGGCGGAATCGCGCCAGCTCATCGTGCGCGGCCAAGCGAACCTGCTCGACGACCTGAAGGCGGCGGAAGATCTGGAGCGCATCCGCCTGCTCTTCTCCGATCTCGAAACGCAGACAGACGTGATCGATCTGCTCAGCCGCGCGGAAGGCGGCGAAGGCGTGCGAATCTTCATCGGCTCGGAGAACAAGCTGTTCTCGCTTTCCGGTTCCTCGATGATCGCCGCGCCCTTCCGCGACGGCAGCCAGAAAATCGTCGGCGTTCTCGGCGTCATCGGCCCCACCCGACTGAATTACGCCCGCATCGTGCCGATGGTGGATTACACGGCAAAGGTCATCTCGCGCATCCTCGAACAGGGACGCTGACCGCCCGCCTTGGCCGCTTCCGCAGATCACGCATCGATTGAGCGCTGCGGCCTCGGGACGGCCAAGCATCTCGCGGTTTTTTGCGCGAGAACGATATGAGCGAAAATTCCCTCAAGTCATGCTTGACCGTTGTCGCGCATGGATAAAATGAGTCTCACAAGCCTGTGAACCATTGCCAGAATTCGGCCAGTATTGCTCACATACGACCCCAAGTTTTACTGCAAAGAAGGAAACCATTCTCTCGCTGGGCGTTAAACTTCCGGCCCGTGGAAAGCGGCTCATTTTCCCATCAACCCAGGAGGTTCCCGTGAAGACTCTTTCGATGATCGCCGGCACTGGACTTTTGATGCTTGGCACTTTCGGCATCGCGCAGGCTCAGGTCAGCGGCACGCCGAACTCTCCCTTCCCGAATGCTGCTCCGCACGAAATCCGGACCGTGAATGGAATTCCCTGCCGCACGGTTCTCGACCGTGAGAGCGGAGCCCGCGTTCCGGTTCAGTGCGCCGCCCCCACCGGCATGATCGGCATGGACCCCTCCTCGACCGGCAGCATTCTCGTAAACCCGCCGGCTGGCGGCGCTATCTCCGGCACGCCGAACTCGGCCTTCCCGACAGCCGCTCCGCATGAAATCCGCATCATCAACGGCGTTCCGTGCCGCACTGTGCTCATTCCCGGCACGAGCGAGCGCGTTCCTGTCGAGTGCGTCCGTTAAATATCCGTCCCGTCCGTCAACAAGCGCAGGCTCTCACGCCTGCGCTTTTTTCATGGCCCGTTTCGATGGTCATGACGCCCTCCTTTCGGCCTGAACAGGGCGTAGAGCAGGAAGATTCCGGCCAGCATCGCACCGGCGAGGGCTGGTGCGCGCCAGTCGCCCGTGGTGACGCGCACGACGACAAGACCGGCGCAGACGACGCAGCCGAGGATCGGAACGATGAGGGGAATCTCGAAACGCCCGAGCGGCTCGTCCTCGCGCTTTTTCAGAATGACGAGAGCACCGTTGAGAAGAGAGAAAACCATCAGCAGCATGAGTACGGTCGCAGAGGCAAGCTGGTTGATGGTGCCGATGACGGCAAGCGGAGCAACCACGGCAAACAGGGCCAGAATGGCGAAATGAGGCGTGCGCCGCCGTTCGTGGACGCGCCCGAGCCATTGGGGCAGCAGCCCCTGATGGGACATGCCATAGGCAAGCCTTGAAGCCGTGACGTAGTTGACGAGAGCGGTGTTCGCGACCGCGAAAAGCGTGATCGCCGTGTAAACGAACGGCGGCAGCCAGGGCGCGGCCTTGCCCATGACGGCGGTCAACGGGCCGGGAGCCTCGGCCAGTTCCTGCCACGGCAATACGGAAACGGACGTAATGGCGACAGCCACATAGATGAGTGCTGCAGCAGCCATGGCGGCGATCAGCCCAATGGGGATCGTGCGCTGGGGATCGCGGCACTCCTCCGCCACATTGAGAGTGTCTTCGAACCCGATGAAGGCGAAAAAGGTGAGCACCGCTCCCTGCAGAACGAGCAGGACCATCACGTCGCTCGCGCCCTCTCCCGCAGGCGGCGTTTCGAGCAGATCGACGCTGCCCCAATAGCTGATGCCGACCGCCACGACGAGCAACAGGCCGCCCGCCTCGATGCAGGTGCAGAGCACGTTGACCCACATGGATTCACGGATGCCGCGCAGCGTGAGCCCGGTGAGCAGCAACAGGAAGCCGAGCGCCAGCAGGGTGACCGTCTGCTCGCCAACCCCGATCAGCTCCGCGAGATTCGCGGCGAAGACGCGGGACTGGGTGGCGACGGAGGCCAGCGATGAACACGCCACCGCCAGCCCGACCACGAAGCCGAGAAAAGGCGAGCGATAGGCCCGCTCGGCGATATAGGACGCGCCGCCCGCGCGCGGATAGCGGGATCCCAAAGATGCATAGGTGAGCGCCGTGAGCAGCGCCGCCACGAGCGCGACGAGGAAGGCGAGCCAAACCGCATTGCCCACCTGCCCCGCTGCCTGCCCCATGAGGCCGTAGACCCCGGAACCCAGCATGCTGCCGAGCCCATACAGAGCCATCTGAACCGGCCCGATGGTCCGGTTGAGCTCGGGGCGGCTGCCGACCGAATCCCTTGGAGCATCAACCTGCGCTTGTACTTCTGCCATATCAGCCCCTGAAAGTTTGATGCCCTCAAAACATTAGGGCACCGGCACGGGATAACGCATTGGAACCGGATCATGCGCCAGCATCCGAAGAGTTCCGGCATCCTCATGCTGTCTGACGTCGCTGTAACGGCCTTCATCCATGACGTCACCAAGGGAGTGGCGGTGGGCGCGCTCCTCAGCGGCATCTCCGCCACGGCGGCCATCCACAGCGCCTCTCATTTCTGGGACATTACGCGCATCAACGCCGTCGACCGGGTTGTGCTCAAGGTCCGCCGCCACGATATTCCGGTGGGAATCGTGGGCCTCAATGAGGCCAGCCTGCCCCTGGTCGACAAGCTCGGCACCCACAATAAGGAGGGGGCCAAGCTGGCCTCGGGGCCCTAAAGGGCTCGCTGAGGGCCTGAAACGGCCACGCGACACCGCCTTCCCTTGGCATTATGTGGCCGGGCTGCTATTGCCCGGCCAACAGGGTTTCATACCCGCCTGAGTTTTATGATGACCGCACGTACGTTCGACAACATCCGCAATTTCTCCATCGTGGCCCATATCGACCACGGCAAGTCGACCCTGGCCGACCGCCTGATCCAGACCACGGGGGCGCTCACCGCCCGTGAGATGACGGAGCAGGTGCTCGACAACATGGATATCGAGCGCGAGCGCGGCATCACCATCAAGGCGCAGACCGTGCGCCTGGAATACAAGGCCCAGGACGGCAAGACCTATATCCTGAACCTCATGGACACCCCCGGCCACGTGGATTTCGCCTACGAGGTCTCGCGCTCGCTCGCAGCCTGCGAGGGCTCGCTGCTGGTGGTGGACGCCTCCCAGGGCGTGGAGGCCCAGACGCTCGCCAACGTCTACCAGGCCATCGACGCCAACCACGAGATCGTGCCCGTCCTCAACAAGATCGACCTGCCCGCCGCAGATCCGGACCGGATCAAGGAGCAGATCGAGGAAGTGATCGGCATCGACGCCTCCGAGGCCGTGCCGGTTTCGGCCAAGAGCGGCCTCAACATCGAGGGTGTGCTGGAAGCCATCGTCACCAAGCTGCCGCCCCCGAAGGGCGACCCGGATGCGCCCCTGAAGGCCCTCCTCGTCGATTCCTGGTATGACGCCTATCTCGGCGTGGTGGTGCTGGTGCGCATCATCGACGGCACCATGAAGAAGGGCCAGACCATCAAGATGATGGGCACGAACGCGTCCTATTCGCTCGACCGCGTCGGCGTGTTCAATCCGAAGATGACCGAACTGCCCATGCTCGGCCCCGGCGAGGTCGGCTTCTTCACCGCCTCGATCAAGGAAGTGGCCGATACCCGCGTCGGCGACACCATCACCGACGACCGCAAGCCCACCGCCGAAGCGCTTCCGGGCTTCAAGCCCGTGCAGCCGGTCGTGTTCTGCGGCCTCTTCCCCGTCGACGCCGCCGAGTTCGAGAACCTGCGCGCCGCCATGGGCAAGCTTCGCCTCAACGACGCCAGCTTCTCCTACGAGATGGAAACCTCGGCCGCGCTCGGCTTCGGCTTCCGCTGCGGCTTCCTCGGCTTGCTGCACCTCGAAATCATCCAGGAACGCCTGGAGCGCGAGTTCAACCTCGACCTCATCTCCACCGCGCCTTCCGTGGTCTATCACCTGAAGCTGCGCGACGGTTCGACCATCGAGCTGCACAACCCGGCCGACATGCCGGACGTGATGAAGATCGAGTCCATCGAGGAGCCGTGGATCCGCGCCACGATCCTCACCCCGGACGATTATCTCGGCTCCGTCCTCAAGCTGTGCCAGGAGCGGCGCGGCGTGCAGATCGATCTGAACTATGTCGGCAAGCGCGCCATGGTGGTCTACGACCTGCCGCTGAACGAAGTGGTGTTCGATTTCTACGACCGCCTGAAGTCGATCTCGAAGGGCTACGCCTCCTTCGATTACCACATCTCCGACTACCGCGAGGGCGACCTCGTGAAGATGTCGGTGCTGGTCAATGCCGAGCCGGTGGACGCGCTCTCCATGCTGGTCCACCGCGACCGCGCCGAGGGCCGCGGACGCGCCATGTGCGAGAAGCTCAAGGAGCTGATCCCGCCGCACATGTTCCAGATTCCGGTGCAGGCCGCTATCGGCGGCAAGATCATCGCCCGCGAAACCATCCGCGCGCTGCGCAAGGACGTGACCGCCAAGTGCTACGGCGGCGACGCCTCGCGTAAGCGCAAGCTGCTCGACAAGCAGAAGGAAGGCAAAAAGCGCATGCGCCAATTCGGCAAGGTCGACATCCCGCAGGAAGCCTTCATCGCCGCGCTGAAGATGGATACCTGATCAGCCCTTCTTGAGATCCTTGCGAGCGTGCCCGCGAAAGTCGGCACGCTCTTTTATTTTAGGCTGCGATCTTCACCGGAATCCTGAGGTAGCGCACCCCGTTCGCATCAGGCGGCGGAAGATGGCCTGCGCGGATGTTGACCTGGATCGAGGGCAGGAGAAGCGTCGGCGCGGAAAGCTTGGCGTCGCGCGCCTCGCGCATGGCGACGAAGGCATCCTCGCTCACGCCGTCCTTGAGGTGCACGTTGTTGCGCTGCTCCGCGACGGTTGTCTCCCACGCATAGTGATCACGACCCGGCGCTTTGTAGTCGTGGCACATGAAGAGCCGCGTCTCGGCAGGAAGCGCGAGCAGCTTCTGGATCGAGCGGTAGAGCGTGCGGGCATCGCCGCCTGGAAAGTCCGCGCGCGCCGTGCCGTAATCCGGCATGAACAGCGTGTCGCCGACGAAAACCGCGTCCGCGATCTTGTAGGCGATATCGGCGGGCGTATGGCCCGGAACGTGAAAGACCTCCACGTCCATTTCCCCGATCGTGAAGCGCTCGCCATCCTTGAACAACTGATCGAATTCCGTGCCATCTCCTGACACGTCCTGCGCATCGAAGACGGGGCGGAAGATCTTCTGCACGTCGCGGATATGCTCGCCGATCCCCACTTTCGCGCCGGTCTTCAGCTTGATGTAAGGCGCTGAGGAAAGGTGATCGGCATGGGCATGGGTCTCGAGCACCCATTCGATGGCATAGCCCTCCTGCCGGGCGATCTCCAGAATGGCATCCGCCGATGCCATGTTCGCCTTGCCTGATTTGTGGTCGTAATCCAGCACCGGGTCGACGATGGCGGCCTTCTTGGTCGCTGGGTCCGCCACGAGATAGCTCACGGTGTTGGTGGGCTCGTCGAAGAACGCCTTGATGATGGGCTTGATGGATGAAGTCATGATCCGAACTCCTGTCGAGTGATCGTTCTTGACAAATATATTAGCAATAACTAATTTAGCAATATCTAAATTAAAGGATGCGTCATGCCCCTTCCCCAGCTCGACATTGCGGACTTCGAAGCGAATGCGCTCGAGGTTGCGAATATCCTGCGCGCGCTCGGCAACGAGCGGCGTCTGATGATCCTGTGCAAGCTGGTGGAATGCGGTGAAGCAACAGCAGGCACCCTGGTCGAGGCGTCGGGCCTGAGCCAGTCGGCTCTCTCCCAGCACCTCGCCAAGATGCGGGACGAAGGCATCGTCGCCTTCCGGCGGGAGAGCCAGACGCTCTGGTATCGCATCGCCGATCCCCGGATCGAGCAGCTCATGGCCGAGCTTCATCGCCTCTATTGCCGGCAGGGCAAGCGCCGCTGATCATTTCAAGGAGAAAGAACGATGTCTCTTCCCACCATTTCACCTCATAAGGCCAAAGAACTGATCGCTCAGGGCGCTGTCCTGATCGACGTGCGCGAGGCTGACGAGTATGCCCGCGAGCATATTCCGGGCGCGCAGCATCATGCGCTGTCAGGGCTGAACGGCCCGCTTGGCACAAAGGCTGGCGCTTTGATCTTCCATTGCCGCTCAGGCAATCGCACCGCGACGCATGCCGACAGTCTCGCTTCGGCTGCGGCCTGCGACGCGTATATTCTCGAAGGCGGAATAGAAGCCTGGAAGAAGGCAGGCTTGCCTGTTGCACAGGACAAACGCCAGCCCATCGAAATGCAGCGGCAGGTACAGATCACGGCGGGGTCTCTGGTCGCGCTCGGCGTCGTGCTCGGCACGCTCATTCATCCGAGCTTCTATGCCCTCTCGGGCTTCGTCGGCGCGGGCCTCATCTTTGCCGGCGTCAGCGGCACCTGCGCGATGGCGCGCCTGCTGCAGCTTGCACCCTGGAACCGCAAGGCCGTCGCATAAAGGGCAAGAACGATGCTGCTCCCCAATGCTGCCGCCATCGGATCGGGAGCCCTGGTCGGGCTTGTGCTCGGCCTCGTCGGAGGCGGCGGCTCGATCATCGCCGTGCCGCTTCTGGTCTATGCGGTCGGTATCGCATCGCCTCACGTGGCCATCGGCACGGGTGCGCTCGCCGTCTCGGCCAGCGCTCTCGGAAACATGATCGCGCATTGGCGCGCCGGAAACGTCAAATGGCGCTGCGCCCTGGTCTTTGCGGCGGCGGGCGTTCTCGGCGCATTGGCGGGATCGAGCATCGCCAAGACCATCGACGGCCAGAAGCTCCTCGCTCTGTTCGGCCTCCTCATGGTGATTGTCGGCGTCTTGATGCTGCGGAGAAAGAGCGGATCGGGCGATCCATCCGTTCGCCTGACACGAAGCAACGCGCGCATATTGCTGCCCGCTCTGATCGGCTCGGGCTTTGCGGTCGGCCTTCTCTCCGGCTTTTTCGGCATCGGCGGCGGATTCCTGATCGTTCCGGGGCTGATGCTATCGACCGCAATGCCGCTCAGCTTCGCTATCGGCAGCTCCCTCGTCGCAGTCACGGCTTTCGGCGCAGCCACCGCCGCGAGCTATGCTTTCTCAGGTCTCGTCGATTGGCCGGTCGCTGCGCTCTTCATCGGCGGCGGAATTCTAGGTGGCACGGGCGGCATTCTTCTGGGCCGCGTGCTGTCCAAACGCAGGCAGGCGCTTGGCATGGTATTCGCCGTCTTCGTCATCGGCGTAGGCATTTATGTCACCGGCCGCGGTCTCATGACCCTCGGAACCTGAGCTCTCTGCCAGAGTTCAACCCAGGCACAGGGCTTCAGTATCCCACGACATTCTCACGGCACGGCGCTCCCTGGAGGCCGGGCATGCAATGGCTTGGGCGCAATCGCTGCGGGCTCTGGCGAACATAATGCGAGCCATCCGCCTTTCAGGAGAGCCTATGTCTACCTCCATGCGCTCCGTGCTTCCCACCTTGATCGCGCTTCTTATCGGCTATGCCTTGATGCAGGTCGGCAATACCCTTCAAGGCACCCTGCTGAGCGTGCGCGGCGCCATCGAGAATTTCTCCCCCACGCAGATCGGCGCTGTCGGCTCGGCGTTCTGGGCGGGGATCGTCGTCGGCTCCCTCTGGGCCGGGCGCGTGATCCAGCAGGTGGGCCATACGCGCACTTTCGCCGCTCTGGCGGCTGTCGCGGCAAGCGTCGCGCTTCTTCACCTTCTGGTCATCAGTCCCTGGGTCTGGATCGCCGCCCGCGCCGTCACGGGCTTCTGCTTTGCAGGCCTCTTCATCGTGGTGGAGAGCTGGCTCAACGCATCGGGGACGGCGCAGACGCGAGGCCAGATCCTCAGCATTTACGGCATGACGGGCCTCATCGCGGGCATCGGCGGGCAGATGCTTCTGCCGACGGGCGAGCCTGCGGGGTTCCGATTGTTCTGCTTCGTCGCAATTCTCATCTGCCTCGCGCTCGTGCCGACTGCCCTCTCGCGCGCCGTCGCTCCTGCGCATGCGGTGAGCGATACGCGGATCAACCTCATGCAGCTTTATCGGCAATCCCCCTTCGGTGTCGTGGCCGCCGTTCTTTGCGGCATCACCACAAGCTCGTTCTTCGCGCTTGGGCCTATCTGGGCGCAGGAGCGCGGATTGAGCACGGCTGAGATCGCGATCTTCATGGCCTGCGGCACGCTGGGAGGTTTCCTCACCACATGGCCCCTGGGCTGGCTCTCCGACCGGATCGACCGAAGGCATGTGATCGTCGGCACAGCCGGTATGGCAGCCGCCATTCTCCTCATGCTGATCCATTTCGCGTCGCCGACCGTGCCCACATGGCTGCTCTTCGTTTATGTCGCCATTTTCGGCGGCAGCGTGATCCCGACCTACAGCATCGTCATCGCGCATGTGAACGACATGGTGAAGCCCGGCGAGTTCGTGGCCGCCGCAGGCGGGCTGCTGATCCTGCAAGGCGTGGGATCGGTGATCGGGCCGGTGATTTCAGGTGTCGCGATGACGGAGTTCGGGCGACTGGGCCTCCTCTACATCTTCATCGTCGCCCAGACGCTCATGGCGACCTGGGGCGCCTATCGCAGCCTTCAGCGCGCCGCTCCCCCCACAGCGGAAAAGGAGACTTTCGTGGTCGAGCCCACCGTCCCCCGCGGCTCGCCGCTGGGAACACCATAATC
>JAEXGT010000016.1 GCA_023450615.1 Pseudomonadota bacterium
TCGCCGAGGTCACGACTGCCGTCGCCATGGGTGACCTGTCGAAGAAGATCACTGTGGAGGTGCGAGGCGAAATCCTCGAGTTGAAGAACACCATCAACACGATGGTGGACCAGCTCAATTCCTTCGCATCTGAAGTGACACGCGTTGCGAAAGAGGTGGGGTCCGAAGGCAAGCTCGGTGGTCAGGCCCAGGTGCGCGGCGTTGCCGGCACATGGAAAGATCTGACCGACAACGTGAACATGATGGCCGCGAACCTGACCGGCCAGGTGCGTAACATCGCCGAGGTCACGACCGCCGTCGCCATGGGCGACCTGTCCAAGAAAATTACTGTGGCGGTTGAGGGCGAGATTTTGGAGTTGAAGAACACCATCAACACCATGGTGGATCAGCTCAACTCCTTCGCGGGCGAGGTGACCCGCGTGGCGCGCGAAGTGGGCACCGAAGGCAAGCTCGGCGGACAGGCCCAAGTGCGCGGCGTCGGCGGCGTCTGGAAAGATTTGACCGACAACGTGAATATGATGGCGGCGAACCTGACTGGTCAGGTGCGTAACATCGCAGAGGTCACAACGGCGGTTGCCAACGGTGACCTGTCAAAGAAGATCACGGTGGATGTACGCGGTGAGATTCTTGAGCTGAAATCCACCATCAACACGATGGTGGATCAACTCAACTCCTTCGCTTCAGAAGTGACCCGTGTGGCGCGCGAAGTGGGCATTGAAGGCAAGCTCGGCGGCCAGGCCCAGGTGCGCGGGGTGGCCGGCACTTGGAAGGACCTGACTGACAACGTGAATATGATGGCGAACAATCTCACCGGACAGGTGCGTGGTATCGCCAGCGTTGTGACGGCTGTTGCAGAAGGCGACCTCAAGCGTAAGCTCACCGTGGATGCGAAGGGCGAGATCGCAGCGCTCGCTGATACGATCAACGAAATGATCGACACGCTTGCGACTTTCGCAGACCAAGTGACAAACGTGGCCCGCGAAGTGGGCGTCGAAGGAAAGCTGGGTGGCCAGGCAAGGGTGCCGGGGGCCGCAGGTCTGTGGCGTGACCTGACCGACAACGTGAACCAACTGGCTGCGAACCTGACCACTCAGGTGCGCGCCATCGCTGACGTGGCGACCGCTGTGACGAAGGGTGACCTTACCCGGTCGATCTCGGTAGAAGCCTCCGGTGAGCTTGCCTCGCTGAAGGACAACGTCAACGAGATGATCCGCAATCTGCGCGATACAACGCTCAAGAATGCAGAACAGGATTGGCTCAAGACGAACCTCGCGAAGTTTACGCGCATGCTGCAGGGTGAGCGTGACCTCACCACCGTGTCCAATATGATCCTGTCGGAGATTGCTCCACTGGTGAATGCGCAGCATGGCGTGTTCTACACGATGGACAACGACGGCAACGAGCCCCTCTTGGAACTCGTTGCATCCTATGCCTTCACGGAGCGCAAGCACCTCAACAACCGCTTTCGTCTCAAGGAAGGCCTGGTCGGTCAGGTGGCCTATGAGAAGAAGCGTATTCTCGTCTCCAATGCCCCAGGCGACTACATCGCCATCAGCTCGGCTTTGGGTGAGGCTCCGCCGCTCAACATTATTGTGCTCCCAGTGTTGTTCGAGCAGGAGGTGAAGGCCGTCATCGAGCTCGCCTCGTTCAGCCGGTTCTCGGAAACGCATCAGTCGTTCCTCGATCAGCTCACTGAGTCCATCGGTATCGTTCTCAACACGATTGCCGCCAATATGCGGACCGAAGGTCTGCTCAAGCAATCGCAGCTGCTCACCTCCGAGCTTCAGAGCCAGCAGGAGGAGCTGAAAAATACCAATGATCGCTTGGAGCAACAGGCCGCGACGCTTCGCCAATCGGAAGAGCTTCTGCGTCAGCAGCAGGAAGCGCTTCAACAGTCCAATGAAGAGCTGGAGGACAAAGCGCGGCTGCTCGAACTGCAGAAACAGGAGGTCGAGGACAAAAACCGCGAAGTCTCTATGGCCAAGACCGCTTTGGAAGAAAAGGCCGAGCAGCTGTCGTTGACCTCACGCTACAAGTCCCAGTTCCTGGCCAATATGAGCCATGAGCTGCGCACGCCGCTCAACTCCTTGCTGATCCTCTCGAAGCTTTTGACTGAAAATCCAGATGGAAATCTCAGCGACAAGCAGAAAGAGTTCGCCAAAACGATCCACGCAGCCGGTTCCGATCTTCTCGCCCTGATTAATGACATTCTCGACCTGTCAAAGATCGAGTCCGGCACCGTGAGCATGGAGGTGACGAAGGTCGGCTTCAAGGACCTTGTCAATCATATGGAGCGCACGTTCCGCCAGATTGCAGAAGAACGGAAACTCGATTTCCATATCGATGTGGACGAGAATCTGCCGCCTACGATCCGAACGGATTCCAAGCGCCTACAGCAGGTTCTGCGCAATCTTCTCTCTAATGCCTTCAAGTTTACCGAAAAGGGCGGTGTCAGGCTTCACGTCGGCTCAGCGGAAGGCTCTCCGCTGCGGGCCGGCAGCCAGTGGATTTCCATATCCGTCACGGATACCGGCATCGGGATTCCGGAAGACAAACAGCGGATCATCTTCGAAGCATTCCAACAGGCGGACGGCACCACCAGCCGAAAGTATGGCGGAACGGGTCTTGGCCTATCGATCAGTCGAGAAATCGCCCGGCTGCTCGGCGGCGAGATCGTGGTTGCCAGCGCGCCGGGACAAGGCTCGACCTTCACCCTGTTCCTGCCTCTCGAACCGCCAGCGAACCACGGCGCTCAATCCCAGGCTCCTAATCTTCGAGGCAATGGCAGCGGAGCAACAGGAGCTATGGAGGAGGCTGCACCCACTATTCTTCGCCAGCCCTCTGCTCCCATGGCGCTTTCCGCTTCGCTTGATGACAGGCATGCCATTGTGGCTGGCGACCGGGTGGTGCTGATCATCGAGGACGATGCGATGTTCGCATCCGTCCTGCTCGAGCTTGCGCGAGAGCAAGGCTTTAAAGGGTTGATCGCCATGGATGGCGCTTCGGCGCTTGCTCTTGCGCATCGCTACAAGCCACATGCGATCACGCTTGATATCGGCTTGCCGGATATGGATGGCTGGGCGCTGCTTGATCTTCTCAAGCACGATCCACGAACACGCCATGTTCCCATTCATGTCATCTCGGTGGATGATCAGAAGAAGCGTGGTCTGAGGGCTGGCGCCTTCGGCTTCCTTGAGAAGCCGGTGGACAGGGAATCTCTGATGACGGCACTCAACCGCACAAAGGATTTCATCGACCGGCCGGTGAAGAAGCTGATCCTCGTCGAGGATGACGACAATCAGCGCATGAGCATCTCCGAGCTCATGAAGGGCGAGGAGGTGGATATCATCGCCGTTGCGACCGCTGAGGAAGCGCTGGAGACAATTCAGGCTCGCCAGTTCGATTGCGCCGTGGTCGATCTCGGGTTGCCCGATCTTCCGGGAGCGGAACTCATCGAGCGCATCCGAAAGACCAAGGGGGGCGAGGAGCTTCCGATCGTTATCTACACCGGACAGGACCTTAGTCGCGCCGAAGAGAGGCGTCTTGAGCAGATTGCCGCGACTGTCATCCTGAAGGGCGAAGGGTCTTCCGAACGGCTTCTGAACGACACGGCCCTGTTCCTGCATCGCTCCATCAACGCGATCCCGGAAGAAAGCCAGATCATCGTCGAGCCGAAGGGTGAAGCGACTCTCGAGGGGAGGAAGGTGCTGATCATCGATGATGACATGCGCAATATCTTCTCGCTGACGAGCGCTCTCGAGCAATATGGCCTCTCGGTTATCTTCGCTGAGAATGGTTTGGAGGGGATCGAGAAGCTGCGGGAAACACCGGATGTGGACATCGCTCTCGTCGATATCATGATGCCTGAGATGGATGGCTATGAGACGATGCGGGAGATCCGCAAAGATGCCCGCTATCAGGACATCCCGCTCATCGCAGTCACGGCCAAGGCCATGAAGGGGGATCGGGAGAAGTGTCTGGAGGCAGGCGCGACCGACTATGTCTCGAAACCTGTGGACATCGATCAACTTCTCGCGGTCTTGCGCGTTCAACTGAGTCGAAGCACCTATGTGCCTGAGGGGAAGACGCACTCCAATGGTGCAGCAGAGACCGGTCTGAGGACATGATGGAACGTATCGGGCAAGGCGTGCGTAATTCTGACTTGAAATCTCAGGGTTCTGCGCGTGCTTTGTCCAATCTCGTGCCGGCAAAAATTCTGGTGGTCGATGATGATCCCCGGAACCTGATTGCTGTCGAAGAGATCCTGCGAGGCCCTGGTATCGAAATCATCAAGGCGGATTGCGGCGAGGCCGCACTCCGCGAGGTCTTGAAGTACGACTTCGCGGCCATCCTGCTCGATGTGCAAATGCCCCGCCTCGACGGCTATGAGGTCGCAGG
Organism: Pseudomonadota bacterium; assembly: GCA_023450615.1. GTDB lineage: Bacteria > Pseudomonadota > Alphaproteobacteria > Rhizobiales > Beijerinckiaceae > Microvirga. Next base: position 4,399 of record JAEXGT010000016.1, read on the forward strand.
TCTCATCCGCAACCGGTCGCGTTCCTCACGCGTGCCGATCCTGTTCCTGACGGCCTTCAACAAAGACGATATGCATGTCTTTCGCGGATACTCAGCTGGCGCAGTGGACTATGTGTTCAAGCCGATTGAGCCGCTGATCTTGAAGTCGAAAGTTGATGTTTTCGTCGATCTTTACCGCAAGACCGAAGAAATCCGGCGACAGGGCGAGGAAGAGCGCCGTCTGCTTATGGAAAACCTGCGGGTGCGCAGTGAGAAGCTCAAGACCGAGCAGGCTCTTCGGCGCCGGGAGGAACACCAATCGATCGTTCTGGAATCCCTACCGATTGCTCTCTACACCGCATCCGTGCGAGAGGATCATCGGCAGCTCCATTTTACGAATGAGAGCATTGAGCGGATTACAGGATTTCCGCCTAGCGCTTTCCTGGAATCCTCGGATTTCTGGTCATCCCGTCTACACCCTGACGATAGAGAGAGGGTGTTGACCCAGCTTCATGAGCTGACGGACCACGGCACCCTTACCCTGGAATATCGCTGGACATGCGCTGACGGAACCGAGCGTTTCTTCCTCGATCAAACTGTTCTAATGCACGATGATGAGGGGCGGCCGCGTGAGTTCTTTGGCATGTGGTTCGATATTACCGAGCGAAAGCAGATGGAGCAGAATCTGCTTCATGCCAGCAAGCTCGAAGCTGTTGGCCGCCTGACCGGCGGCATTGCTCATGATTTCAACAACATGCTGAGCGTCGTCATCGGCAACCTCGATCTGCTCCAGCGGGCGATCAAAGGAAATGCAAAAGCGGAGCCGCGGGTCCGGATGGCTATGGAGGGCGCACAACGCTGCGCGGATCTTACGCACAGGCTCCTCGCATTTTCTCGCCGTCAGCCCCTGCAGGTTTCCATCATCGATGTCGGTAGCCTGATGCCGGGATTGCTGGAATTGATGCGCCGCACCTTGGGTGAGCATATCAATGTAAGCCTTCAGCTTGAGGAGGGAATTTGTCCCATTGAGGTGGACCGTGCACAACTCGAAGCTGCGTTGCTCAACCTCGCCGTCAACGCTCGCGATGCGATGGCCGATGGCGGTGATCTCTCGATTACGGTCGGTACTCAGGAACTTGATGAGACCAAGGTCGAAAATCCTGGTGATTTCGTCGCGATTTCAGTTCGCGATACAGGCATCGGCATGGCGCCGGAAGTGCTTCAACGCGTATTCGAACCGTTCTTTACGACCAAGGAAAGCGGCAAAGGAACTGGGTTGGGCCTGAGCATGGTCTACGGTTTTGTTCAGCAGTCGCACGGCCATGTGGAGATCGACAGCGCTCCAAACGAAGGAACCACGATCCGCCTTTATCTGCCGCGGGCGCATGGAACAGCCGAGACCTTGAGCGAGAAGCAAGCACGCGATGCCGTGCCCTTCGGGGCAGGGCAAACCGTTCTTGTGGTCGAGGATAATCCCGCTGTTCGTCAGGTTGCGATTTCAACGCTGAGCTCCCTCGGCTTCGACGTTATCGAGGCGGAGACGGGTGATGAAGCGGCGACGATGCTGAGGACCAATGACCAGATACGGCTGGTCCTTTCTGATGTACGCATGCCTGGTGGATTGAGCGGGATCGATCTTGCGCGCATCATCAAGAACGAGAAGCCGGATGTGCAAGTCATCCTGACAACGGGTTACGTAGACAACGAAGAAACGATTGAGGACGTCGAGCTCCTTTATAAGCCATATCGCGCCACCGATCTTGCTGAGAAAATCCAGGCGCTTCTGGAGCAGTCGCATTCGGTTGCAGCGAATGTGGTGCCTCTATTGGCGACCGCGTCCGCTCGATGACCCGGCTGCCTGATATCGTCTTCATTGATTTCGAGGCTTCCTCTCTCGACAAGAAAAGCTATCCGATCGAGGTCGGCTGGGCTTTTTCAACAGGAGGGGAAGAGAGCTATCTCATAAGGCCGGCACCTGAATGGACCGATTGGTCGGCAGAGGCGGAAGCTACCCATCATATCACGCGTGAGAAATTAACTGCGGAAGGCACGCCTCATGACGAGGTGGCCAAACGCATGCTGGAGGTGCTGTCCGGTCATGCGCTCTTCGCGACGGCACCCTCCTGGGATGGCCAATGGCTCAGCAAGCTTTTACGAGGCTCTGGTCTCCCCAGGCATGCCTTGCGCCTTCAGGATACGGATGTCGCACATGAAAGTGCCATCAAGAGCATTCTGCAAAGGGCCCACATGCCGGAGAGCGAGTTGGCGGAACGCACAAAAATTATTCTCGCAGATGCTCGGCTCAAAGATGATGAGGAAGGCGATCCCGCCCATCGTGCTCTCGCGGATGCAAAGCGGGAATTGCGCCTATGGCGCGATGTACAGAATCGCGCTGAAGAATATGTCAGAGGATTGAGAGTTTAGGGCTGGGCTTCTAATGGTTCAGGCTTCGAGCCGCTCAAGCGCGGCCTTGTCGCGCAGAATAATGGAGCGGCGGTGAGCCGGGAGTTCGATGATACCTCGGCGCTCCAATTGAGTGAGCGAGCGCGAAACGGTTTCAATAGTGAGGCCCAGATGATCAGCCATGTCGATGCGCGACATGGGGAGATCAACATGACCATCCTCCGTCAAGCGCTCGGCCATCACAAGCAGGAACGTGGCGATCTTCTCCAGTGCATGCTTGCGGCCAAGTAGAAGCATATGCTCCTGGGCGCGCTCAAGCGAGCGCATCATGGAAGCGATCACCTGATTGGCGAAGCCCTGATCGCGTGAGGCCAAGGCTTCCAGGCTGCAGCGGCGATAGGCGATGATCGTGGCGTCGCCCAGTGCTTCTGCGCTGAAGCGGTGCTCGTCACCTGATTCCATTCCGAAGATATCGCCGGGAAGATGAAAGGCGTCGATTTGACGGCGGCCGTCGCTCAGCAGCTTGAATGTGCGAATTGCACCCGAGACCACTTTGTAGAAGTAGGCGGCGCGGTCACCTTCGGCGAAAATTTCTTCGTCCTTGGCGACGGTACGGGCCGTGCCGAGTTCAGGCGACGTACGAGTCCGCAGGAGCGCAGCATTGGGGGTGATCTGGATGTTTAAGGAGGCGTGCGCGGTCTGCATCTGTGCTCTCGTCGGTGGTTCGTGTTGACGTAAGCTCAGGGGTAAACTGACGCAGCAGCGGACAAAATTCAGATGCTCTCCCTAAGGGATTTCCCGTAGGTGAGCCCAGAGTCTCAGGCAGGAGTGTTCAGGGCACCCCTGATACTATCTAGCAAAGTGCTGTCTTCCAAAGGTTTTTCAATCACTTGAGTGAAACCGGAGCGAGTGGCGCGGTTGCGCATGTCGTCTGTCGCACGGGCAGTGATCAGGATCGCTGGAAGTCGAATGAAGCGGCGACGGAGCTTGTCCATAAGCTCGACACCGTTCATGGCCGGCATGTAATAATCTACGACAAGACAGCCGTTGGTCGGAAGCTCTGCCTCCGCAAGAAGCTCGCAGCCGCTCTCATAGAGGCGCACATCCATCCCCTCAAGCTCGAGGGCAAACTTCAGTGATTGTCGAACGGCGGCATCATCATCCACGACGATAACCGGCCCTGATGTGATGGACATGGTAAGTCCTGATGGAGGCTCTGGCTTTAGGATCTCCTGCAACCTAACCCAATTGGGAGACCGAGGGCTTGATATGGGTCAATCCCATTCTGCCAGAAAGCTCAGGACAATCCCCTAAGGGGGTGCACCGCCCCCATCTGGTTGGATTCCCACGAGCAAGGCCATGCGGACGAGGTCCGAGAGGCTGGAGGCCTGCATCTTCGTCATGACGTTTGCCCGGTAGATTTCGACGGTGCGAGGGCTGATTCCGAGATCGTAGGCGATCACCTTGTTGGCCTTGCCGGCGACAAGGCCCTCCAGAACTTGGCTCTCCCGTTCCGACAGTGCCTGAACCCGCGAGCGAACCTCTGCCGTTTGAGCATCCTGGTGGGCATGCTTTTCCTGCCGTTTCAGCGCAGCGCGAACGGCTGCCAGGAAAAGGTCGTCGTCGAAGGGCTTTTCGATGAAGTCGATGGCGCCTTCCTTCATGGCTTCTACGGCAAGTGGGACATCCGCGTGGCCTGTCATGACGATGACCGGTAGCGTGAAACCATTGGCTTTCAGGCGCTTGAGGAAATCTATGCCGTCAATGCCGGGCATTCGCACATCCGTGACAATGCAGCCGCCGGTCATCGTCTTTACGGTATCGAGAAAAGCGGATGCCGATTCATGGAGCCGAACCGGCAGGCCGTCCGAGGCGAGCAAAAAGGAGAGAGATTGGCGCACGGCCAGATCGTCATCCACCACATGTACGATCGCTTCACTCGGCATTCTCTAGCTCCTCATGACTGATGGCACGCAATGTGAAACTGAAGGTCGTTCCACGGCCGACCTCAGACTCGATCCAGATCTTCCCGCCATGAGATTCAATGATGGTTCTGCAAATCGAGAGACCCACGCCCATGCCATGTTTCTTCGTTGTCACGAAGGGCTGGAAGAGACGTTCCAGTACCTCTTGTTCGATGCCGGTTCCGGTATCGCTGACGCTGATCTCTACCAATCCTTCCTGAGAGGCGGCATGAGTTGCAATTACCATCTCGCGCTGAGGCATATCCTGCATGGCCTCGATGGCATTCCGGATCAGGTTCAGCAGAACTTGCTGGATCTGAATGCGGTCTGCCAGGACAAGCGTCGCATCTGGGTCGAAGCGATATGAAACCCGCACACCTTTTTCCCGTGCTCCGACAAGAGCAAGGGCGCTCGCCTCCTGGATCAGCTTGGGAAGATTTTCGATATGCCGTTCACTCTCTCCGCGCGTCACGAATTCGCGCAGGTGACGAATGACTTGGCCTGCGCGCAACGCCTGTTCGGCTGCTTCGTTCACAGCTCCTTCCAGCATCGTCACGTCCTGGCCCTCCATGCGCTGGAGGATGCGGCGGCAGCCTTTCAGGTAGTTGGAGATGGCCGTGAGAGGCTGATTGATCTCGTGCGCCAGGGTCGAGGCCATCTCGCCGAGCGCTGTGAAGCGTGACATATGCACGAGCTCCGATTGCAATTCCTGCAAGCGGGCTTCCGTCTTTTGCCGCTCGGTGAGGTCGCGGATGAAGCCGGTAAAGTAACGCTGGCCACCGGAGCGCATTTCGCCCACGGCCAGCTCTATGGGGAAGGTGGAGCCGTCCTTGCCCTGTCCCACGACGACGCGCCCAATGCCGATGATACGCCGCTCGCCTGTTGTGAGATAGCGGTGCATGTAGCCGTCATGCTGTTCGCGATAGGGATCCGGCATGAGGATCTTGATGTTTTCCCCGATGATTTCATGATCCTTGTATCCGAACAGGCGTTCGGCGGCGGCGCTGAAAAACTGAATATGTGCCTGCTCGTCGATGACGATCATGGCGTCCGGCACCGTTTCCAGGATCGAGCGAAGATGCGCCTCGCGGGTCTTCAATGCTTCTTCGGCTGCAACGCGTTCGCTGATGTCCCGGGCGACCTTGGCATAGCCCAGAAGCAGTCCTGCCTCGTTCTTCAAGGGCGTCAAGCTGACATGGGCAATGAAGCTCGATCCGTCCTTGCGCAGGCGGACGCCTTGTTCTTCATAGCGGCCGACATCGCGGGCCACTTCAAGTTCGTGTGCGGCCTTTCCGGAGGCGAGGTCGTGGGGAGTATGGAGTATCGAGAAATGGCGTCCGCGAATCTCGTCCTTGCTCCATCCGATGATGTGCTCAGCACCTACATTCCAACTGACGATCCGGCCTTCGCTGTCGAGCATGCAGATTGCATGATCCGTCACGGCGTCGACCAGGAGTTGATAGCTGATATCCTGTTGCGGGTTGGGGGCAGAAGCCGAGACAGTCAAAGAAAACTCCGGTCCTGGATGGTTTCCTGGCCGCCGATTGGGTCGGTATCGGGAAAACAGGCACCATTCCTAGGGAGTTCCTAGCACAAGCATGAGGCTTTGATACAGGCGCATATTGCCCTGGTAAGACGTCCTGAGGCGGTCAAGCCATGATGCCGGCCACGAGAGCGCCAAGCAGGGCAGAGCTGAGCAGCATTCCGTCAAAGATTCCGAGAACCCACCGGGACGGCTCGCCTTCCTCATGAATCCAAAGTGTGGTTCCCATCGTCACCAGCGACCAGCCGACGCCGAGAAGGGCCGTCGAGAGAGTAAAAGCGGCGATGCTGGTGGCAACCAGGAAGGCCAGCACCGCTACCGTCAGTAGCGCGCAACCTGCAAAGGCGATCCAGGCAGGCCGGACAGCTTGGGGGAGGCGCGCGAGGACCAGCGATGGGGCGTACATGGCGATCACGTGCCACGCGATCGTGCCGGAGACAGCTTCGCCGAGGCCGCAGCCGACCATGGCAATGGGCGTCGCGCCCATCAGGGCTGTCATGAGAAACCACCCAAAAGCGCCGATGAGTGCGGGCCAAAGAAGCCGACGCCATCCCTGAAATGGCTTGGTTTCGGTAGATGTCCGGCGCATGCGGCGATAGGGCAGGGCCGCTGTTGCAAGAAGGGAGCCGACATGCGCGAGCGCCGCCGCTGCCGCCATGCCGACCAAAGTGCGAGGAACGGCAAGGCTTTCGGCCAGGTTCGCGACTGTGGGAGCCAGCAATCCTGCCGCAGTGGCCGCTCCGAAAACCAGGAGCGTGGCGTTTGTCCCTTTGGCCCCGAGCGGGGCAGCCGCGTGGCGGTAGAAGAGGCTAAAGCCGTTGGCGATGCCGAGCCAGAAGGCCCCCAGCACCAGACCCGTGAACTGCCATTGCAGCAGGGACCAAGCCGTCAGCAGGCCGCCCGCGACGCCCAGGCTTGCGCCGAGTGAGAAGGCGGCCCGGCGTCCGAAGGCATCGAGGAGCAGGGAGGCAGGCAGGCTGGCCAGCGCCGCTCCTGCATAGAAGGCGGCATAGGGCAGGGTAACCCAGGCTCCGCTGGGGGCGAGGGAAAGGCCCGCGAGGGGAAGAATGGTGAGGGTGAGAACCTGCGAGAGGACGGACAGGGCGAATGCGACCGCCAATAGCGCCGTGCCGCCGTGATCCGGCAGAGCTCCGGTAGATTCAACCGGTTCGCAGAGGCAGTCGAGCTGTCCGGCCCGTGGCATGGCGGAGGTGGTGGTCATGATTTGAGGTCGTCGTCTCTCAGCACGCGAAGAGCCGCTCCTTCCACATCGTCATACTGGCCGTTCTTCAGCGACCACAGGAAGGCGGCGAGGCCGGTGAGGCCCAACAGCAGCGCAACTGGCACGAGATAGATAAGAACTTCCATGGATCAGGTTCCCTGGATTGCCGGAGTGGCCGGTGCCGGGTTGCGGACGGGAGAAATCTCCGGGCCCCGCGTTTTTGCGTTGCGTGCCCGGAGGGCATTCAGCGTGACCAGGCTCGACGAGCCGGACATGGCGAGGGCGGCAACCAGCGGGGTTACGTGGCCGAGGAAGGCAAGCGGAACTGCGATCAGGTTGTAGACGAGTGCGATCATCAGGTTCTGGCGCATCAGGGCGCGTGCGCGGCGGGAAATGGCGAGGGCGTCGAGAACGGGCGAGAGCCTGTCACCGAGAAAGACCGCATCCGCCTGCGCCTGCGTGATGTCGGCTGCCGTGATCGGCGAGATGGACACATCCGCCGCGGCGAGAGCCGGTGCATCGTTGAGGCCGTCGCCCACCATGAGCACCTTGCGGCCCTCGGTCCTGAGTGCTTCGATGGCCGCGATCTTGTCGGCGGGCTTCGCGCCGCCGCGCCATTCGCGGATGCCGAGAGTTGCGGCGATCGGAGCCACGGCTTCCGGCCGGTCGCCAGACAGAATACGGCAATCGACGCCGAGATCCCGCAGCGACTTGAGCGTCGCCGCAGCGTCGGGGCGAAGGGCCTGGCGCACGAGCAGGATGGCGCGCTCATGGCCGCGCGAGAAGGCGATCACCGAGACATCGGTATTCGTGCCGACGGCTTCCGCCGCAAGGTCGGCCGCGCCGCAGAAGCTCGGACTGCCGAGACGCATCTCGACGCCGTGCACGATGGCCCTGACTCCTTGTCCCGCCTCTTCCGCGGCTTCCTCGTAGGGACGATGCTCCTTCGCCTCCTGCGCGACCGCGCCTGCAAGCGGGTGATGGCTGGAGAGCGCGAGCCGCGCCGCGGCTTCGAGCAGGTCGGGACGGATCGACGTCGCATTGGCGACGCGCATCTCGGGGAGGGTCAGCGTTCCGGTCTTGTCGAACACGATGGTGTCCACGGCGGCCAGACGTTCGAGCGCATCGCCGGAATTGAGGAAGATGTTGGAGCGGAAGAGAGCGCCCGATGCCACGACCTGAACGACGGGAACGGCAAGCGCCAGGGCGCAGGGGCATGTGATGATGAGAACCGCAACCGCCGTAATGATGGCGTCATGCACCGAGGAGCCCATGGCAACCCAGACGATGGCGGTGATGGCGGCGGTGAGATGCACGACGGGGGCGTAGGCCCGCGCCACCTTGTCCGCCAACTGCACGTAGCGAGACTTCGCGGCTGCCGCGTTCTCAAGAAGCCGCTCCACCTCATCGAGCAGCGTGCCCTTGCCGGCAGCGGTGACCTGGACGGTGAGCGTGCCCTCGAAATTCATGCTGCCGGCATAGACCGCGTCGCCTGCCTGGGCGGCGCGCCGCACGGTTTCTCCCGTGACGAGGCTCTCGTCGAGTTCGGAGCGGCCCGACATCACCACGCCGTCGACCGCGATGCGCTCGCCAGGGCGGACGAGCACATGGTCGCCGGGATTGAGCGCCGCCGTCGGGACGAGGACGGCCTCGCCATTATCGTCGATGCGGTGGGCGACTTCCGCCTTGAGGGCCGCGAGGTTTCCCGCCACGGCGCGGGTGCGGCGGCGCATGGCCTGATCGAGATAGCGGCCGCAGAGGAGGAAGAAGAGGAGCATCACGACGGAGTCGAAATAGGTATGCTCCGAATGATTGATCGTCTCTACCACCGACATGATCAGGGCCAGCATGATGCCGATGGAGATCGGCACGTCCATGTTGGTGCGTCCGGTCTTCAGGGCACCTATGGCGCTGCGGAAAAAGGGCTGTCCCGCATAGGCCACGGCGGGGAGCGCGATGAAGGCGGAGAGCCAGTGGAAGAAATCGCGGGTTTCCGGCGTGATGTCCGTCACATTGCCCGACCAGACGGAAACGGCGAGCAGCATGATGTTCATGGATGCGAAGCCCGCCACCGCCAGGCAGCGCAACAGCCATTGGGAGCGGCGTGCCTCTTCCTCTTCCACGAGGCGTGTCTGATAGGGGTGTGCGCGATAGCCCAGGCGCCGCAATTCCTCGACGATGGAGGAGGGCGCCAGGGCGCCGTCCTGCCATTGAACGGACAGGCGATGGTTGGTGTAGTTCAGCCGCGCATCCACGATGCCGGCCATGCGGCACAAGCCGCCCTCGATCTCATCGATGCAGGCGGCGCAATCGATGCCCTCGACGGCAAGGTCGAGATGCGCCGTTCCATCGTCCTGGCGCTTGACGAAGATGGAGAGATCGAGAGCCTCGGCCATGATCGGATACTTTCTCAGAGCGTGATGCGGCTCTTGGAACGGAACATGAGATCATCTCCACGCTTCAGGTCGATGACAAGGTCCCAAAGGCCTTCAGGCAGAGGGGTGAGGCTCCTGAACTGACCTGCCGACGTCTCGACGAATTCGACGGCGACGTCGTTCCGCTTGTCCGTGGGGTGACCGAGCCTCACCTGTGCCGTGAGGCCGGAGAGGGCTTGGGCCTTGGCGTCGCGGGCGGTGATGAGGATGCTGCCGTTCGCGCCGCGCTGAACATTCGCCTCGACCGACCAATGCCGGGCATCCTGCGCATGGGCCGCCGCCACGTCGTTCTTGAAGCTGAGGCCTGCCTTGTAGGAACTCTCCGTCTCGACGCCGCTGAAGCTCGACACGGCGAAGCGGATCATCACGAAGTTCATGGCGAAGATGACGCCGAAGAACGAGATGAAATAGATGAGCACGGTGCGCCCGGTGATGAGGCGGGGCGGGCGTCCGGTCGGTGTCGTGGACATTGTTGTCGTGGACATGGGCATTAAACCTCTTAAGGCGCCTTGAAGTGATCGCTCATCCGGGCCGTGTCGCCAGTGGCGATGTCGGTGAGCGTGAAGTGAATGTCGGTCGATGCGGGAACATCGGAGCCTTGAGAGCTCACGAGCACTCGGGCTTCCAGGGTCTGATCGGGGCCGACCTTGACGATGACGCGTCCCTGCTGGTCGATTTCGCCGCCGACGATATCGAGCTTGGCGTCCGGGAGCCCATCCACGGTGAGAACATAGCTGCGCTCGTCGAGGTTCTTGTTGGCGACGCGGATGGTGAAGCCGTTGCGGATCGATCCGTCGGAGAGGCGCACGAAGAGCGGGTTCCGGTCATGCATCACGCTCAGATAACTCGTCTGGCGCATGGCGAGAGAGCCGATCATGACCGCGCCGACGATGGCGATGATCCCCGCGTAGAAGATGGTGCGCGGACGCACGATCTTGCGCACTTCCGGGCGGCCCTCCATGCGGGCCTTCACGTTCATGTCGGTGTCGTAGGCGATCAGGTTCAGGGGGCGGTTGATCTTCTCCATCACCGAATTGCACGCATCGATGCACAGGCCGCACTGGATGCAGTCGAGCTGCAATCCCCTGCGGATGTCGACGCCGGTGGGGCAGACATTGACGCATTGATCGCAATCGATGCAGTCGCCCGCAGGCAGGCCCTGAAGCCTCAGCGCTTCGTTCTTCTTCATCGATCCGCGCGGCTCGCCACGGTCGTAACGATAGGTGACGTTGAGAGCGTACTCATCCGTCAGCGCGGCCTGGATGCGCGGCCAGGGGCACATATAGGTGCAGACCTGCTCACGCATGAAGCCTGCAAGCGTATAGGTGGTGAAGGTGAGAATGCCGATCCAGATATAGGCGATCATCGGAGCCTGGAACGTGGCGAGCTGATAGACGAGGGTCGGCGCATCGGCGAAGTAGAGAACCCACGCGCCGCCGGTCCACCAGGCGATCATCAGCCAGATGAAATGCTTGAGCCCCTTCCGCGCCGCCACGTTGAGGGTGAGTTTTTCCTTGTCGTGGCGCATGCGCTCGCGGCGGTCGCCCTCGATCCAGCGCTCGACGGCATAGAAGAGATCGGTCCAGACCGTCTGCGGGCAGAGATAGCCGCACCAGACGCGGCCCGCGACTGCGTTCATGAGGAATAGCGTGAGGGCGGCCAGCACCAGAAGGCCGGTGAAGTAATAGACTTCCTGCGGCCAGATCTCGATGAAGAAGAAGTAGAAGCGGCCATTCGCGAGGTCGACCAGGATCGCCTGATCGGGAGCGTTGGGGCCGCGGTCCCAGCGGATGAAGGGCAGGAGATAATAGATGCCGAGCGTAACGGCCAGAACGATCCATTTGATCGTGCGGAAGCGGCCTTTCACCGCCTGCGGATAAATCTGCTTGCGCGGGGCATAAAGCGGGGCGTCTTCGGCCTCTGCCGTGGCAGGGGAGGGGGAAACTGGAGCGTCAGCCATCGAATCCGTCGCAGGTTCTCGGTTTAGAGAGAGCCTGATTAGGAGAGGGGCCGGGTTCCCGCCTTGATTTGGGTCAAGCAGATGGCCGGAGGAGGAACCCCGGCCATCCGTACTTATCCTGATGTGGCAGCTCGACGCGGCCTATTGCCCGCCGCCGCCGAGAGAGTGGACGTAGAGCGTCAGTGCTTTGATGGTCGTGTCGTCAAGGCGTCCGTGCCACGCAGGCATCACGCCGCCCCGGCCATTGTTGAGCCCCTCGACGATGGCCGCCTTGTCGGAGCCGAACAGCCAGATCTTATCCGCGAGATTGGGCGCGCCCATTTCCTGCATGCCCTGGCCCTTGTCGCCGTGGCAGGCGGCGCAGTTGTCGGCGAAGACCTTGGCGCCAGCGGCGAGATCGATGCCCTTTTCCGTGGGCAGGCCCGACAGGGAGCGCACGTAATCCGCCACCTGCGAGATTTCCTCGCGCTTGAGCATTCCGTCGCGGCCGAAAGCGGGCATGCTGCCGGAATGTCCCTGGTCACTGGTGGAGCGGACGCCGAACTGAATGGTCTTGTGGACCTGCTCCAAGGAGCCGCCCCACAGCCAATCGTCGTCGTTCAGGTTCGGGTAGCCCTTGGCTCCGCCGCCGCCTGCGCCGTGGCAGGGCGCGCAGTTGTCGCCGAACGCGGCCTTGCCCTGCGCACGGGCGAAGGCGAACATCTCGGGATCCTGCTTGATCTCCTCAAGGGAGCTGGCGGCGAGCTTCGTCGTCATGCCCGAGCGCAGATCCTTCAGAGCCGCAAGTTCGACTTCCACCGCATCGCGGGAGTGCCAGCCGAGAGCGCCCTTCGTATAGGACGATATCAGCGGCCAGGCCGGATAGGCGATGCAATAGGCGATTGCCCACACGATGCAAAGATAGAACGTCCACAGCCACCAGCGCGGAAGCGGATTGTTGAGCTCCTCGATATCGTCCCAGCTATGCCCGGTCGTGGCGACGCCGGTGACGGCGTCGATTTTTTCATGGTTGTCGTGAGCCATAGGATCAATCCTCCTGGAGAGGCATGCGGGCGGCTGCGTCGAAGCGCTCCTTCCGCGAAGGTGCGAGGGCATAGAGCAGGACCACCAGGAAGACGCCTACGAAGTAGAGCAGACCCCAGGTCTGAGCGAATTCAGCGAAGAATTTGTATGCGGCTGGCATGATCTTCGTCCTCAGCGCACGTTGGCTTTGTTGTCATAGAGCTTGAAGTCCACCTGGGTGCCGAGCATCTGCAGATAGGCGATCAGAGCGTCGGCTTCGGTGACCTTCTGCGGATTGCCGTCGAAGGTGCGCGACTGAGCGTTCGGATAGCGCTTGGCGAGATCGACGGCGTTCGGATCGTCGCCATTGGCCTGGATCCGGACATCGCTTTCGGCAAACTTCAGCATCTCCTCGGTGTAAGGCACGCCCAGCATCGCCTGGATCTTCATGTCCTCGGCGACGGAGGACATGTCGAGTTCGTTCTTCTCGAGCCAGGGATAGCTCGGCATGATCGAACCGGGCACCACGGCGCGGGGATCGTTCAGGTGATCCTTGTGCCACTCGTCGGAATACTTGTTGCCGACGCGGGCGAGATCGGGGCCCGTACGCTTGGAGCCCCACTGGAACGGACGGTCGTACATGCTCTCGGCGGCGAGAGAATAGTGACCGTAGCGCTCCACCTCGTCGCGCAGCGGGCGGATCATCTGGCTATGGCAGTTGTAGCAGCCCTCGCGCACGTAGATGTTGCGGCCTGCGAGTTCGAGAGGCGTGTAGGGACGCACTCCCTCCGCCTTCTCGATGGTGCTCTTCAGGTAGAAGAGAGGCACGATTTCCACGAGGCCGCCGATCGCGATCACGAAGAGCACGCCGATGACGAGGATGATCGAGTTGGTCTCGAAGATTTTGTGACGGGACCAGAATGACATGATCGGTTCCTTTACTCAGCTGCGACAAGGACGGGCTGTGCCGGAAGGGCCTCTTCCTCGGCAGCCTCGGCACTGGTGATCGTCTTCCAGATGTTCCAGGCCATGATCAGGCTGCCGGCCACGAAGAGAGCGCCGCCGAGCGCACGGATGAGGTAGAAGGGGTGCATCGCCTCGACGGTCTCGATGAACGAGTATTCGAGGAAGCCGAGGCTGGTATAGGCGCGCCACATGAGGCCCTGGAGGATGCCCGCGACCCACATCGAGGAGATGTACAGCACGATGCCGAGGGTCGAGATCCAGAAGTGCCAGGAGACGGCCTTCATCGAGTACAGCCCTTTCTTGTTCCACAGCCACGGAACGAGGCAGTAGACGCAGCCGAAGGAGATGTAGGCGACCCAGCCGAGCGCGCCGGCGTGAACGTGGCCGATGGTCCAGTCGGTATAGTGCGACAGGGAGTTCACGGCCTTGATCGACATCAGCGGGCCCTCGAAGGTGGCCATGCCGTAGAAGGCGACGGACACCACCATCAGGCGCAGGACGGGATCGGTGCGCAGCTTGTCCCACGCGCCGGAGAGCGTCATGAGGCCGTTGATCATGCCGCCCCAGGAGGGCATCCACAGCATGACCGAGAACACCATGCCCAGCGTCTGCGCCCAATCGGGCAGGGCGGTGTAGTGCAAGTGGTGAGGGCCTGCCCAGATATACATGAAGATCAGGGACCAGAAGTGGATGATCGAGAGGCGGTAGGAATAGACCGGCCGCTCGGCCCGCTTCGGGATGAAGTAGTACATGATGGCGAGGAAGCCCGCGGTGAGGAAGAAGCCGACCGCGTTATGGCCGTACCACCACTGCACCAGCGCATCCTGCACGCCCGACCACACGATGTAGCTCTTCGGCGAGAAGATCGAGACGGGAACCGTCGCGTTGTTGCCGAGATGCAGGACCGCGATGGTCAGGATGAAGGCGAGATAGAACCAGTTCGCCACATAGATGTGGGATTCCTTGCGGCGCATGATCGTGCCGAGGAACACGAGGAAATACGTGACCCACACGACGGTCAGGAAGAGGTCCGCATACCATTCGGGCTCTGCGTATTCCTTGCCCTGAGTGATGCCGAGCAGGTAGCCCGTGCCCGCGATCACGATGAAGAAGTTGTAGCCGAGAACCACGAACCAGGGAGCGATGTCGCCGACGAGGCGCGCGCGGCAGGTGCGCTGAACCACGTAGAACGAGCTGGCGATCAGCACATTGCCGCCGAAGGCGAAAATCACCGCGGAGGTGTGCAGCGGACGCATGCGCCCGAAGGACAGCCAGGACGTGTCGAAATTGAGCGATGGAAACGCCAGCTGAAGAGCGATGAGGAGGCCGATGGTGAAACCGGCAATGCCCCAGAAGATGGAGGCGATGGTCGCGAACTTCACCGGCCCCATATTGTAGTTGGGCTTGCCGTTGATCGTCAGCGGCGGCAGGGCGGCAGGACGCTCGTAGTAGCGATTGATGATGACGAAGACGGACGCGATGCTCGCGGCCGCGAAGAGATAGGCATGGAACGCGTATTCGGGCGTGTAGGCCTTCGCCGCGATGATGATGCTCAGGAAGCCAAGGGCGGCGAAGGCTATCGCAGAGCCTCCTTCGCCGAAGGTCATTCCTTTGGAAGTTGTTGCCGTATGAGCCATAGGTCTCGACCGTTCTCAAATTTGGCGAGGCCCTGAGCTTCGCCATCAGTTTCCTCACTAGGCGTGGGGTGGGGAAGGGGCATTGATGCAAATCAAACGGGAGCTTGCGCCCCGCCAATGCCCCCGAAAGGTTCAGACAGCGCGCGAATGCCGCACGGCTGCGCCGTCCAGATAGCGGTCGAACGCAGCGCAGACGTTCCGGACCAGCAGGCGCGAATCCTCGGGGATCTCGATGGAAAGGCCGTCGAGCTTCACCAGCCCGTCGCGGGCGAGGGCGTCGAGAGCCGTGATCTCGGCGGTGAAGTCGGATTGGCTAGGAGCGACCTGATCGAGATCGACCGCGAAATCGCACATGAGCCGCTCAATGATGCTCCGGCGGAGGCGGTCGTCGTCGGTCAGGGCGACGCCGCGCATCGTGGCGAGGCGGCCATTCGTGATCGCCTCGCGATAGGCAACCGTGCTCGGAGCGTTCTGGATATAGCCCTGCGGCAGGGAGCCGATGGCCGATGTGCCGAAGCCGATGAGGGCTGTGGCGTCGTCGGTGGTGTAGCCCTGGAAGTTCCGGTGCAGGCGCCCTTCGCGCTGGCGCGCCACCATGGGATCGGTCGGCTTGGCGAAATGGTCGATACCGATCTGGACGTATCCTGCCTCCAGCAGAGCCGAGGCCGCAGCGGCGTTCTGCTCGACGCGCTGGACGGCATCCGGCATGGCCTCTTCCGGCAGCAGCGCCTGATGGCGCTTCATCCAGGGCACGTGGGCGTAGCCGAAAAGGGCAATGCGGTCGGGGTCGAGCCGCAGGGCCTGTTCGATGGTGCGCAGGACGCTCTCGGTGGTCTGGTAGGGAAGACCGTACATGAGGTCGAGGTTCAGACCTATCACTCCGGCATTGCGCAACCATGTTGCGGCCTGTGCCGTTTGCTCGAAGGATTGGATTCGGTTGATGGTCTCCTGGACCTTGGGGTCGAAATCCTGCACGCCCAGGCTCGCCCGGTTGAGGCCGGAGGCGGCGAGCGCCTCCACATGCTCGAGAGCGAGGGTGCGCGGATCGATCTCCACGGCGATCTCGGCGGTCGGACGGATGCCGAAGGAGCTCTCCAGATGTCTCATGATACGCCGGAGATCGTCTCCCGACAGGATCGTGGGCGTGCCGCCGCCCCAATGAATGTGCGTGACGTCCATGCGGCTGGGCAGATGCTTGGCGACGAGCTCGATCTCCCGCTCCAGAAGCTCCACATAGGAGGCAACCGGGCTATAGGTGCGGGCAACCGTGGTGTGGCAGCCGCAATAGAGGCAAAGCTCCGCGCAGAAGGGCACATGCAGGTAGAGCGAGAGCGCCGTCTGGGGCGCGAGCTCCGAGAGCCATTGCGCATAGGTTGCGTGGTCCACATCCGGCTTGAAATGCGGAGCGGTGGGATAGCTCGTGTAGCGCGGCACGCGCTGGTCGTAGCGGGCAATGAGTTCTGGCGTCATGCCCGCTCTCTGCTCCGTTTCCGCTTTGACAGCCTTGATTTAGGTCAAGCCAATTAAGGTGGTATCCGGACGCCAATCGGGGGAGCATGGGTTGAACGTCCGGCATTATTCGCCATGTTGATGGTATGGATGTTATGTCGGGAGCCTGTCGGTTGGCTCCCGAGAGGCGGGTAAGGAGTTTTCCGATGCATTCACCGGAGGAATGGGAGATCCCGCCCGAGTTCCAGCCCGATCCGGATGCGCTCGCCTATGATCTTCAGGAAGCCCTGAACGCCATCGTTTCGCTTCGCACTCATGTGCCGGAGGACGCCTTTACCGCCGAAACCCTTGGGACCGAACGGGCCGGGCAGGGCGTGGTGATCCGGGCGGACGGGCTCATCGTGACCATCGGATACCTGATCGCCGAGGCCGAGGAGGTGTGGCTCACCACACACAAGGGCCGTACGGTCCAGGCTCATGTGATCGCCTACGATTACGACAGCGGCTTCGGTCTCGTGCAGGCGCTCGAACCGCTGGGGCTGCCGGTCATGCCGATCGGGGATTCGCGGAGGCTCCTGCCTGGAGATCAGGTCGTGATGGGAGGCAGCGGCGGTCGCGATCACTCTGTGGCGGCCCAGGTGGTCGCCTGCCAGGAATTCGCTGGCTATTGGGAATACCTCGTCGACAACGCCATCTTCACGGTGCCGGCC
The DNA here is from genome assembly GCA_023450615.1 of Pseudomonadota bacterium. GTDB lineage: Bacteria > Pseudomonadota > Alphaproteobacteria > Rhizobiales > Beijerinckiaceae > Microvirga. The sequence goes on from JAEXGT010000016.1 coordinate 21,669, forward strand.
CATCCCAATTGGGGAGGCACCGCCCTGATCGGCCCGCGCGGGGATCTCGTCGGTATCGGCTCGCTTCAGCTTCAGCATCAGGCACAGGGCGGCGCCATCGTTCCCCTGAACATGAGCGTGCCCATCGATCTTCTCAAACCCATCCTCGACGATCTCCTGACCCTTGGCCGCGTCGGTAAGCCGCCGAAGCCCTGGCTTGGGTTCTACGCTTCCGAGACGGAGGAGAACCAGATTTCCATCATCGGCCTTGCCGGCGATGCTCCGGCGCAGCGTGCCGGACTGAAGGCCGGAGACAACGTGCAGGCCGTCGCCGGGCAGGCTGTGTCGTCGCTCGCCGAGTTCTACCGCGCCATCTGGGCGCTTGGTCCGGCAGGCGTGGATGTGCCGCTCACCCTGGAGCGCGAAGGCGACACGTTCGACGTGACGATCGGGTCAGCTGACCGGGGCCGCTTCATGAAAACGCCGCGGCTGCAGTGACTTGAGACAGCCATCTTGAATCAATTCATCAAAAGGACGACGCGCTCGTCCTCAACGGAGCCATCATGAGCCGACACGTCGTGCTGCCCTCGGGCGAAACCGTTCCAGCGCTGGGGCAGGGGACCTGGCAAATAGCCGAGAACGGGAGCAAGCGCGCTCAGGAAATCGAGGCGCTGCGTCTGGGAGTCGAGCTGGGTATGCTTCTGATCGACACGGCGGAGATGTACGGAGAAGGCGCATCGGAAAAGCTCATCGCGGAAGCGTTGGGCGTGGAGCGGGACAATCTGTTTCTCGTGAGCAAGGTCTATCCGCACAATGCGAGCCGCAAAGGTGTCATCGAGGCCTGCGAGCGAAGCCTGAAGCGGCTTAAGACGGATCGTCTCGATCTCTATCTTCTGCATTGGCGCGGGAGCGTGCCCCTGGAAGAAACCGTGGCCGGTTTCGAGGAGTTGCGCCGCAGCGGCAAGATCCGCCATTGGGGCGTCAGCAATTTCGATACGGACGACATGGAGGAGCTTTTCGAGATCGAGGACGGCGCGAATTGCGCGACGAACCAGATTCTCTACAACGTGACGCGGCGTGGGCCCGAATACGATCTGATCCCCTGGATGACAGAGCGGAAGATGCCGCTGATGGCTTATAGCCCCATCGAACAGGGACGCCTTCCGAAGGCCGGTATCCTGCATGACATCGGGCGCAGCCACGGGGCGAGTCCGTTTCAGATCGCCCTGGCCTGGCTGCTGCAGAAACCCGGCATCATTGCCATTCCCAAGGCATCGAGCGCCGCACATGTGCGCGAGAACAGGAAGGCTCTCGATATTCAACTCAGTGCTGACGAGATGAACGCCATCGATGCCGAGTTCCCCCCACCAAAGCGCAAGCGCCCGCTTGAGATGATCTGATCACAGGCGCTACAAGGCATCGCCATTCCATCATCAGCACAGTGCGGAACCTATGATCTTTTCCAGAGCCGATGCCATGACCGTCGCGGAAATTCTCAGGAGCGTGGCGCAGGCCGAGATTCTCCCGAGATTCAAGAACCTGTCCGCCGACGCGATCCGCACGAAGACATCGCCGCTCGATCTGGTGACCGATGCGGATGAGGCGGCGGAGCGCGCTATCGAAGCCGATCTCATGAAGGCTTTTCCGAATGCCGTCGTCATCGGCGAGGAGGGCGTGAGCCGCGATCCGAAACTCCTCGACGGTTTGGGCGATGCGGATCTCGCATTCATTCTCGATCCTGTCGACGGCACGCTGAATTTCGCGTCCGGCTTGCCTCTGTTCGGCGTCATGGCATCAGTCGTCATGAAGGGCGAGGTTGTCTGCGGCGTTATTCTCGATCCGATTTCGGATGATTGGGCCATGGCCGTGCGCGGAGAAGGCGCATGGTTGCAGCGGCCGGACGGCGGCACGCGCGACTTGAAGGTTGCCTCGCCTGTTCCGCTTGCTCAGATGGCGGGCAATGTGTCCTGGCGCTATCTGCCCGAGGCGCTTCGCTTCGTGGTGACAGGCAATTTCCCGCGCGTCGCGATGGCGGCTGATCTGAGATGCGCCGCGCATACCTATCGCCAGATCGCGGGCGGGCACATGCATTTTGGCTTGTCGTCAAGCGTGATGCCTTGGGACCACGCCGCAGGCTGGCTGATCCACCGGGAGGCTGGCGGCTACTCCGCCCATTTCGACGGTTCACCCTATAGTCCCGTCAATCGGGGCGGGGGGCTGATCAATGCGCCTGATCGGGAAAGCTGGCTGGCGTTGCGAGAGGCTCTTCTGCCGCCTCAGTTGTGAGAAAGCTTCGCGATCGGCTGAACGATTGCGTCGATCTCCTCGATCTTCGCTCGACGCTTCTTGCATTGACGGTCGAGCTGCCATGAACGCCCGATGGTCAAGGCAAGAATGGGAAGCGCCCAGAGATAGTTGATCGCATCGAGCAGGATCAGCGCGAGCGTGGTAATCGAGACCAGGGATACTTCGAGCCGCCCTAATCCTTCCGTGAGCTCGTTCTTCAGGGCGAATTGCTGACGCTTGAGAAGCAGAGACACATGAGCGGGCGCCCTCGCTCCGGGAGCTGAGGCCACCGCGCGGTGCAGTTCCTGAGCGGAGGCTTGCAGCCGAACGATCTCCTCGGTGCGATCATGGGGAAGCGCAGGTGATTGAGGCGGCAGAAACGTGAACGCCCTGATCAGGCCATCGTGCAGAATCTTGGCAGCGGGAGGGACATTGTCCTGCTCAGAGCCCGGTGCGCCGAACTGGAAATGGTCCGTGATGCGGCTGCGGATCTGCGATGCGGTGTCGGATCTGACAGAAGACGCCTTTTTCCGGAAGGAAACGGCAACATGGTCCGCAATCAAGCTTTCGACCGCGATATTCGACCTTTCCGCCGACATGAACCGTTCCTTCCGTGAGATGCCTTCTGTGGCTTCATCGCAGCAGGGCGGAGTGACGGCTCCCGCCGGATGGCTGCACCTCGTCAAGCAGCCATCCGATAATGATTCATTAAGGTTAAGCGATGCTTAAAAAGCGCGCGGCGCTTAGGAAAAACAGGCTATGAATCCTGTCCGGGTTCCGTATATCCCGGCACCATCTTGGCGAGGCTCTGGAGAAACGCCACCGACTCCTTGGGGCGTCCTTCCTGTTCGGCGATCTTGCTGATGTTCTGAAGGAGAGCGGCGATCTCGCCGGCCTTCGCCACGCGGCCCACCGCCAGCACATGGAAGAAAGCCGAGAATGCAACCATGACGGCTTGGTTGTGCTCTTCGAGACGCCTGGTTTGTTCCTTCAACGCCTTGATGTCCTTCTCCTGGGCGGAAACAATATCCACCAGTGTCAGCATCTGCTCGGCTAATGTGTCGACGGAAGCGCTCATGTTTGTCGGATTGCTCTGCTCATCGGGAGGAGTGGGAGGCAAAGGTGCCGCGCTGCCTATCTGATTGCGCGCTAGCAGTCTAGACGTCGGAACGACGCCGAGCGTCACCTCCGTGTCCTCCTCCACCGACACAGGCGGAAGGCGAGCGGCATCCGCGAGGCGCGTTGCCGTCTGCTGAAGGAGGTTGCGGATGCGATCCTGAACGCTTGCGATCATGCCTTCATCCAAGCACGGCTTCGCGCTTTAGAAAAGTGCGGTGCTTGGACGTATTGCCGATCATCCGAGCGCATAGAGCAGGCGAGCGCGGATCGTGCCTTCCAGGGCACGGATCTCGTGCAGCGTTTCGCGGCTATGCTCGGGCTGTCCCTCGACCTCGATCACCACATAGCCCATCTCGCCATCGGTCTGCAGGTGCTGCGCCGTGATATTGAGGCCACGCGCCGAGAAAACCTGATTGAGGCGGCCGAGCATGCCGGGAACGTTGCGGTGCACATGGATGTAGCGCGTGCCGGTGGCGCGTGAGGAAAGCTGGACCTGCGGGAAGTTCACCGCTCCGATGGTCGATCCGACATCGGAATAATCGATCAGCTTTCTGGCGACTTCGGCGCCGATGCGCTCTTGCGCCTCTTCCGTGGAACCGCCAATATGCGGTGTCAGAATAACGTTGTCGAGGCCCTGAAGGGGCGTCACGAAACGCTCCTTGTTGGATGCTGGCTCGACAGTGAACACGTCCACGGCGGCACCGCGCAGATGGCCGCTCTTCAGGGCTTCCGCGAGAGCGTCGAGATCGACGACCGTGCCGCGGCTGTTGTTGATGAGATAGGCGCCCTTCTTCATGGCGGCGAGTTCGCCCGCGCCGATCATGCCATGGGTCGCGGGTGTTTCGGGAACATGCAGGCTGACCACATCGCTCTGGCCCAACAGGTCGTGCAGGCTGTCCGCTGGTTCCGTGTTGCCGTGGCGAAGCTTGTCGGTTTGATCGTAGAAGATCACGCGCATGCCCATGGACTCGGCAAGATACGAAAGCTGCGAGCCGATATTGCCGTAGCCCACGATGCCGAGCGTCTTGCCGCGCACCTCATGGCTGTCGATGGCGGATTTGTCCCAGCCGCCCGCGTGAGCCGCCGCGGATTTCGGAAAGACGCGGCGCAACAGCATGACAATCTCGCCGACGACGAGCTCGGCGACGCTGCGGGTGTTTGAGAAAGGGGCGTTGAAGACGGGGATGGCGGCCTGACGGGCCGCTTCCAGATCGACCTGGTTCGTCCCCACGCTGAAGCAGCCGACGGCGATGAGGCGGTTTGCGGCGTCGATCACTTCGCGGGTCAGCTGAGTTCGGGAGCGGATGCCGAGAATGTGCACCCCCTGCAGGGCCTCGATCAGGTCCTTCTCGTCGAGGGCGGTCTTCAGATAGGTGATGTTCGTATAACCCGCCGACCGGATCATCTCGACGGCGCTCTCGTTCACTCCTTCGAGCAGAAGCACCCGGATCTTGTCTTTCTGGAGAGAGAATTGCTCGGCCATATCGTCTCCGTTCACCCGCCCGGCCGCTCCTCTTTCAGGTTGCGCCGGCAGGGGCTTTTCATGCTCCCCGGTCAGTGCCCCAAGCCGATGGGGCTCCGCAAGGGGGAGGCCTCTCAAAGGAGTCATTTTCATACCTCCTATGCGTCCCCGCCGCCCAGGGGTTTGAGCGTATCTTGAGTCAATCCGGTTGCTCGGGCGATCGGTCAGAAAGGCGGGAGCCGGTGCCGGATGTACGCACGGCTCCCGTTCTTTTTTGCGAAAACCGCCACTTTTCGGCGCTCTCCAAGACCCCAGCCGAACATTCGAGTGTGGCCTTGTCCATGGAAACCATGTGCCTTTCAGGGGTTAGTGCTGCTGAGGCTGCCGTTCCGCAGCTTGTGTCATTCGCCCATGAAAGGAGGCCATGTGCCACGGATACTGACCTATAACGTGCGCCGCTGTCTTGGAACGGACGGGCGGCTCTCTCCGGGGCGCATTGCCGATGTGATCGCAGCCTATGAGCCCGACGTGGTGGCCCTCCAGGAACTCGACGTCAGGCGCGCCCGCACCGGGGGCATCGATCAGGCGCACGCCATCGCCCAAGCTCTCGGCATGCAGATGCATTTCCATGCCAGCCTTCGCGTCGTGGAGGAGGAATACGGCAACGCTATCCTGACTCATCGCCCCTCGCGCTTGGTCAAAGCAGGACCCTTGCCGGGCCGGACGGGCCGTTCGGCTCCTGAGCCGCGAGGAGCCCTATGGGCCTCGGTCAATCTCGGCGGTACGGATGTGCAAGTGATCACGACCCATCTGGGTCTGCGTCGATCCGAGCGGCTGATGCAGGTGGATTGCCTTCTCGGCCCGCAATGGCTCGGTCATCCGGCCTGCCGTGAGCCGGTGATCCTGCTGGGGGATTTCAACGCCTCTCCCCGGTCCCGGGCATTCCAGCGCCTTGCTTCGCGTCTTCGGGATGCCCAAGCGGCCATGCCACACCAGCGGGCCAAGTGCACTTTCCCTTCCCGGATGCCGGTGCTGCGGATCGATCATGCCTTCGTCAGCCGCTCGGTCCATGTGGTCCGGGTGGAGTCCGTGCGCTCGCCGATGGCCCGCGCCGCGTCGGACCATCTGCCTCTCATGATCGAGTTCCAGGTCATGCCCGTCAAAGGGCACAAGGCCGGGGTGGAGCAGATGCACGAATAGGAACGGAACCGCCACGCATCCGGATCGCTTGTCGTAGGCAGATATTGACAGAGAGGGACGGCAGGCTTTGCCGCGTGCCGTTCACGCTACAGGAGAAGGAATGCGGAAGATCTGGAAGCCCTTGATCGCGGTTGCCGCCATCGGCCTCGCAGCTTTTCTGCTCTACCGCACGCTCAGTCGCTACAGCATGGACGAGTTGTTCGCGGCGGTGTCCGCCATTCCCGCCGCGCGCCTAGCTGCGGCAGGCGGCTTTGCCGCCGCGAGTTACGTGTGTCTCAGCGGTTTCGATTATCTCGCCCTGCGCTATGTCGGCAGGCCGCTGCCCTATTACAAAGCCGCATGGGCCTCCTTCACCAGCCTCTCCATCGGCCACAATATCGGCCTTGCCTTCCTGAGCAGCGGCGCCGTGCGCTATCGGTTCTACACACGCTGGGGCTTGAGCGCCGAACAGGTGGCGAAGGTCATCGTCTTCTGCGGCACCACCGTGGGGCTTGGCCTCATGGTGCTCGGCGGCGCGGCGCTGCTGTTGCGCACTGGCCTTGCGGTCGAGATCACGGGCCTGTCCCGCGCCGTCGTGATCGCGCTCGGCGCTGCCTGCCTGGCATTACCCGCGATCTATCTCCTGCTCTCTGCCTTTGTGCGGAAGTCGCTCAAGCTCTGGCGCTGGGAACTCGACATGCCGCCCTTGAGCCTAGCCGTGGGCCAGGTGATCATCGGCTCCGTCAATTTCGCCTGCGTTGCCGCATGTCTTCATCAGGCTCTCGCCGCCGTCACGGATGTCGCCTATGTGGGCGTGGCCTCGGTTTACGTGATCGCCAACACGACGGCTCTCATCAGCCACGTGCCGGGCGGTCTTGGGGTCATCGAGAGCGTGGTGATGTATCTTCTGCCCGGTCAGGATCTGATCGGGCCGCTTCTGGTGTTCCGGTTCGTCTACTTCCTGATCCCGCTCTGCATCGGCATCGTCGTCTTCCTGCTCACGGAACTGTTCTATCGCCGCAAAAGCCACACGCACGCGGGAATGACCCAGGCTCCCGCGAGAGCCTGATCACTCGTTGGGGCGCTTCAGGAACCGGAGCGGCTCGAACGGCTCCAGCGGATCGAGAAGGCCTGTGCCCACGGCGGGCTCCATGGGGCCCTCATCGAACATGGCATCGAAGACATGCAGGCGACGGTCGTTGCCGTTCAACTGTTCGATGGCCTTGACCAGCGATCCGCCTTCCTTCGAGACGATATGGGAGAAAATCTCCGGCTCCACTCCAAGATGTTCCGCCAGAAGGCGATCACGCAGGCGGAGAATGGTTCGGCGCATCTCGTCATTGGTGGACTCGATGGCGAGATCGCATTCCGTATCCAGGCCGATGGAACGGTTGTTCAGGTTCGACGATCCGATGCGCAGAAACGCATCGTCCACGATGATCAGCTTGGAGTGGATGAGAACCTGACAGAATCCTTCCTTTGCCGGTACCACGGGATAATAGGCCCTGAGCCGGTTGTAACGGTCCGCCTTGCGCAGGCGGCGGATGAGCCGGTCCCGGTTCGTGCCCATGACCTTCTTTTCAGCCCAGCCATGCGATTCATGCGTTTGGATGACGATGATCTCGGGGCCATCGGGATCGGCAAGGCGCTGTTCCAGAACGTCGCCGATGCACGGCGCCGTCATGTACTGGGCCTCGATGTAGATCGATTTCCGCGCTGCGGAGAGGGCGTCGAGGTTGAGCGCCGCCGCCTCCTGCACGGCGCATTGCTCGCCCCAGGCCGGATAGGTGCGTGCAATGGCGACGGGAGCATTCGTGAAATCGGGAGAGAGGTTCTCGGGCCACGGATCCAGCGCAGGCCGGGGCTGGCAGGAGATCTCCTCGCCGGTCGCCAGCCGCCAGCGCTCATAGGCCAGCTCGGATATGGAATGGGCGGCAGGTCCCGTGACGACCATCTGCACGTCGTGGACTGGCTCGTAGATCGTGCCGTCCTCCCGTAGCCGATAGGGGTTGTCGCAGGAATGCTCGTTCGTGTCCCACCGCCGGACGGTGAGGTCCATGCCGCCGACGAAGGCAAGGCTGTCGTCGATGCAGACGATCTTCTGATGATGCGCGGCATAGAGCGGATGGTGCTTGTCGAGACGGATCTGAAGGCGAGGGTGGTTCTGCCACTCGGCGCCGAAGATCAACGGCCCCGGAGCGCCAGGGGCATGCACGACGGCGACGCTCCAGACAAGAACGCGTATTTCTAGTTCCGGCCTCTCTTCCACAAGCGAGCGGAGGAGAGGGCCAAGGGGAGGCGATGCTTCGGAATCGACATGAGGACGCAAGCGGATGCTGCCATCGAAATCCCATCCGATGATCATGATCGAGCGTTGCGCTTTGCGCAGGGCAGCTTCCAGCTGTGTGAAGTATTCTTCGCCGTCGATGAGGACGGCGGCCTTCTCCGCGGGCACGGCGCGCCAGCAATTGCTGCCGGGCCGCAGGATAGGGCGCATGGTCATGCGTGCCGGCTCGAAGCCTGCGGCGCATCCGGCCAACCCGTTCGTTTCATCAAGAAAATGCACGTTGCTCATGGTCGTGAGAGAACTGCATCGGCAACTCTGGAATGAAGCCAAGGTTCCCTGGTTCCGGGATATTGTAACCGGGCCGTGTCGGGGCTTTCGCCTGCGCTCAAAATTTAATCCGCGAATGAGGCCGAAAACCTCAAGCTTGCGACGGCCTAGCCGTTGTCATTCGCCGCGACCGCCTAATAACTTATGCAGATTGCGGACATTGAATAAGCCGCCCTGCGGTGGCGAACGGTTCATCGCTGCCGAGCCAGGGTGACGCGAGGATAAAAGGGTGATGATGACAAGCAGCTTGAGCAAAGAATCCGGGAGCGGGCATACGAATTGTGGATGCAGCACGGAAGCATCCCGGACCGGTCCGACGAATATTGGTATCAGGCAGAGCGGGAAATCCTTGGGTCGCAGGATAACGACACCGGCGACGGATCGCATCCGGTCGTAGGAAGCGGCGAGGAAGCGCCGGTCGAGACAAGTGCCGCGCCCCTCGGAATGACCAGTCAGACGCTGGATGAGGTGCTGAACAGCCCGGCTGCTCCCAAGACCCGCAAAAGGAAAAGCACCGCTGCGGCCGCCGTCGAAACGGCGTCCGAAGTGAACAATGCGATCGGAGAAACCGTGACGGCTCCAAAGCGGAGACGGTCCACGAAAGCGCCGACATGACGTGAGATAAATTGCGGCCTTCGCTCGATCCGGAGCGAAGGCATGAGGGGCAGGTACAATACTGAATTCCGAAACAGGCAAAGAGAACTTCCGGTCGGGTTCAGCGTCTACGAAGCACGGCAAATCCCTGTTGTTGATGTGAGGACCCAATCTTGCCCAGCCCGAGTATTGCCTATGGACCTCTTGCCCGCCATGCTATGGCTTATGTTCTTGCAGGCGGTCGCGGCTCCCGACTGATGGAGCTGACCGATATTCGCGCAAAGCCGGCCGTCTATTTCGGCGGCAACACACGGATCATCGATTTCGCTCTTTCCAATGCATTGAATTCAGGCATTCGCCGTATCGGAGTTGCAACGCAATACAAGGCGCATAGCCTCATTCGCCATTTGCAGAGAGGCTGGAACTTCTTCCGCTCCGAGCGCAACGAGAGCTTCGACATCCTTCCCGCGAGTCAGCGCGTTTCCGAGACCATGTGGTATGAGGGAACGGCGGATGCGGTGTTTCAGAACATCGATATCATCGCGAGCATCGACCCTGAATACATCATCATCCTGGCGGGCGACCACATCTACAAGATGGATTACGAGATCATGCTCCGCCAGCATGTCGACTCGGGAGCGGACGTGACTGTCGGCTGTCTCGAAGTTCCGCGCATGGAGGCAACGGGCTTCGGAGTCATGGGCGTGGACGAGACGGATCGCATCATCTCGTTTCTGGAAAAGCCCGCGGATCCGCCCGGTATCCCGGGGGCTCCGGATATGGCACTCGCCAGCATGGGCATCTATGTCTTCAACACGCGCTTCCTGTTCGAGCAGTTGAGGCGGGACGCCGCAATACCCAGTTCGAACCGGGACTTCGGGAAGGACATCATTCCTTATCTCGTGGAGCACGGAAAAGCGGTGGCTCACCGTTTCACCCATTCCTGCGTTCGCTCGGGCGCCGAGGCGGGAGGGAACGACGCGCCGGCCTATTGGCGCGATGTCGGAACGGTCGATGCGTATTGGGAGGCCAATATCGACCTGACGGCTATCGTGCCGTCACTCGATCTCTACGACCGCGATTGGCCGATCTCCACATTCTCCGAAACCTGGCCTCCGGCTAAATTCGTGCACGACGAGAATGGACGGCGTGGGCACGGCATCAATTCGCTCGTTTCCAGCGGCAGCATCGTGTCCGGCGCATCCTTGCGGCAATCGCTCGTCTTCACGGCAGTGCATCTTCACTCGCATGCTCAGGTGGAGGGCGCGGTCATTCTTCCCTATGCCGATATCGGGCGCGGGGCGCGGCTGAAGAACGTCGTCATCGATCGTGGCGTGCGCATTCCGGATGGGCTGGTGGTGGGCGAAGATCCCGAAGAGGATGCACGGCGGTTCCGCCGCACGGAGCGCGGGATCTGCCTCATCACGAAGCCCATGATCGACAGGCTCTCTGGATGAGACGCCTGAACGTTCTGTCCGTCGCATCGGAGTTGTTTCCCATCATCAAGACTGGCGGACTGGCCGATGTAGCCGGTGCGTTGCCCTCCGCCTTGGCGCATGAGGGCGTGAACGTCGTCTCGCTTCTGCCCGGTTATCCCGCCGTCCTGAAGGCTCTGGGACGCGTCGAAACAGTTCGCGAATATCCTGACCTTTTCGGCGGCCCGGCACGGCTCGTGTCTGCGAGCGTGAACGGGCTTGAGCTGTTCATCATCGATGCGGCTCATCTCTATGATCGTCCCGGATCGCCTTACCTGACGCCTGATGGGCGCGACTGGCCGGATAATGCAAGGCGCTTTGCTGCGCTGGGCCGGGTCGCTGCCGATATCGGGCAGGGAGCCGTGCCGGGCTTCATTCCTGATATCGTGCATGCTCACGATTGGCAGGCAGGACTCGCGCCTGCCTATCTGCATTACGGCGACCTGCCTCGTCCCGGAACGGTCATCACGATTCACAACATCGCCTTCCAGGGCATCTTCCCCGCGGACCTTCTCTACGAACTAGGACTCCCGCCTCACTCCTTTACCGTGGACGGGGTCGAATATTACGGACAGATCAGTTTCCTGAAGGCAGGTTTGCAGCTTGCCGATCGCATCACGACCGTTTCGCCCACTTATGCGAAGGAGATTCAGACGCCGGAAGGGGGAATGGGACTCGATGGTCTCCTGCGTTCCCGCTCCCGGGATGTCTTCGGCATCCTGAACGGGATCGACGAGAGCGTGTGGGATCCGTCATCGGACAGCTCCCTGGTTTCGCCGTTCACGCGCGATGCGCTGGAGATGCGGCTCGCCAACAAACAGGCCCTGCAGAAGCGCTTGGGTTTAGATGTGGATTCCGACGCATTGCTCTTCGGCGTCGTCAGCCGGCTGTCCGAACAGAAGGGACTCGACCTTGTCCTCGCGGCTCTGCCGACGCTCCTTGCGGGCGGTGCGCAACTCGCGTTGCTTGGAGCGGGAGACCGCACGTTGGAGGAGAGCTTCCGCGCCGCTTCTGTCGTCTATCCGGGACAGGTCGGCTGCTTCTTCGGTTACGACGAGGGCCTCGCGCACCTCATTCAAGGCGGCAGCGACGCCTTGCTCGTGCCTTCGCGCTTCGAGCCCTGCGGTTTGACCCAGCTCTGCGCCATGCGCTACGGCAACGTGCCCATCGTCTCCCGCGTCGGCGGCCTTGCCGATACGGTGGTCGACGCCAATGAAATGGCGATTGCATCGGGCGTCGCGACCGGCCTTCAATTCTCGCCGGTCAATCTGAGCGGTCTCGCCGATGCCGTCAGCCGGGCCAAGGCGCTCTGGCCCGACAGGGAGGCTTGGCAACGGGTGCAGCGGAACGGGATGGCGGCGGAGGTCGGGTGGAGCAGGCCAGCCCGGCAATACGCGCAGCTCTATCGCTCCTGCCTCGAAGAAGTGTGAGAGCGCTCTTTCAAGCGCTCCGCTTCTTCTCATGCTTGGGCTTCTCCTCCGGCTGAAGCTGGAAGAGAAGCAGCGAACGTCCGGTTACCGTATATTCCTTGCCGAATCTGAACGGCGTCGGGAATGCCAGTTCCGGCTTGTTCGTATCGACGAGGCAGGTCCATGCCTGGCCTCCGATGACCTCGGGCAGCTTGCATTTCACCACGTCGTGATGAGCGTTCAGGATGAGGAGCAGGGTCACGTCCGTGCCGCGCCTGCGGATGCCTGTCGGCTGCGCGCGGCCGTCGAGCAGGATGCTGAAGCAGCGGGCATGCGGATCGTCCCAATGCTCGGGAGTCATCTCGTCACCCGCCGGCGTGAGCCATGTCACATCCTTGACGTCGAGCTCCTCATTGTAATTCCCGCTCAGGAAGCGCCCGCGGCGCAGGATCGGCAGGCTTTGGCGCAGTTGGATCAGCTTGCGCGTGAACTCGAACAGCTCCGCCCCATCCTCATCCACGCCCTCCCAGTCGATCCAGGAAATGTCGTTGTCCTGTGCATAGGCGTTGTTGTTGCCCTTCTGCGTGCGCGCGAACTCGTCGCCGGCCAGCAGCATGGGCGTGCCCTGGGAGAAAAGCAGTGTTGCGAGGATGTTTCGCATCTGACGGTAACGGAGGGTGCGGATCTCGGGATCGTTCGTTTCGCCTTCGACACCATGGTTCCAGGACAGGTTGTGATCGTGCCCGTCCTTGTTGTCCTCGCCATTCGCCTCGTTGTGCTTGTCGTTATAGGAAACGAGGTCATGAAGCGTGAAACCGTCATGGGCGGTGACGAAGTTCACGGATGCCCAGGGCTTGCGCCCGCGCTTGTTGAAAAGGTCGGCGGAGGCTGTCAGGCGCGAGGCAAGCTCCGGCAGCTTTCCGTCCTCGCCTTTCCAGTAGGCGCGCACCGTATCCCGATAGCGGTCGTTCCATTCGGCCCAGCCGGGTGAGAAGCGTCCGACCTGATATCCGCCCGGGCCGCAATCCCACGGCTCCGCGATCAGTTTCACCCGGCTCAGGACCGGGTCCTGCCGCACGGCATCGAGGAAGCGGCCATCCTCCTCGAAGCCATGGGGCTCGCGGGCGAGAATGGTTGCGAGGTCAAAGCGGAATCCGTCGACATGGACCTCCTGCGCCCAGTAGCGCAGGGAGTCTGTCACCATCTGCAATACGCGCGAGTGGCTCAGATTCACGGTGTTCCCGGTGCCGGTGTCATTGATGTAATACCGCTTGTCGGGCGCGAGGCGATAATAGGACGAGTTGTCGATGCCCTTGAAGGAAAGCGTGGGGCCGAGTTCGTTTCCCTCGGCTGTGTGGTTGTACACCACGTCGAGGATGACCTCGATACCGGCGTCGTGGAAATGGCTGACCATTTCCTTCACTTCGTTCACGAAGGGAGAGGCGAGATAACGCGGCTGCGGAGCGAAGAAGCCGATGGTGTTGTAGCCCCAGTAATTCCGAAGCCCTTTTTCGGTTAGATAGCTGTCGTCCACGAAGGCATGGATGGGCAGAAGTTCGACCGCTGTGACGCCGAGGCTCTTGATGTAGTTGATGGACTCGTGGTGCATCAGGCCCGAACAGGTCCCGCGGATTTCCTTCGGGATCGCCGGGTGCTTCATGGTGAAGCCGCGCAGATGCGCTTCGTAGATGATGGTCCGCTCCCATGGGGTCTGAGGTCTGCGTTCGTTGCCCCAGGTGAAAGCCGATTCAATCACCCGGCATTTGGGCATGAATGGAGCGCTGTCGCGCTCGTCGAAGGACAGGTCCGCATCGGGCGAACCCACCGTGTAGCCGAAGAGCGCCGGGTCCCATTTCAGGTCGCCGAGGATCTGCTTCGCATAGGGATCGAGAAGGAGCTTGTTGTGATTGAACCGATGACCGGCATCCGGCTCATAAGGGCCGTAAACGCGATAGCCGTAAGTGGTGCCGGGGCGGGCATCCGGCAGATATCCGTGCCAGACTTCGTCCGTATATTCGGGCAGCTCGATCCGCTCCAGCTCACGCTTTCCTTCGGTGTCGAAAAGGCAGAGTTCGACCTTGGTGGCGTTGGCTGAGAAGAGAGCGAAGTTGACGCCAAGGCCGTCCCAGGTGGCGCCGAGAGGGTAGGGCAGGCCCTCCCGCAGCCGGGATGTGCGCCGTACGCTCGGCGCGACGATCTCGGCTGAAGCTGGTTCACGGATGTCGACTTTGTCGTTCATTTCATGTCTCGGAAAGCGGAGCAGATGAGGTCACGTCATCAACGCGCGAAAAGGCGGGAGGTCCCGCAGAAAGCTCGACAATATCGGTCGGCGATCAGCCTTTCTCCAGAACGAGAATGAGGGTGGCGAGAGGCGGAATGGTGAGGCGGAGGGAACAGGGGCGGCCATGGCTGGCCGTATCATCGGCCATCACTCCACCGAGATTGCCCATATCGCTGCCTCCGTAGACCGAGGCATCCGTGTTCACCGCTTCACGATAGAAGCCCGGCACCGGGACGCCGATGCGATATCCTTCGCGCGGAACCGGAGTGAAGTTCGAGACGACGATGGCAATCGCATCGTCCTCGTCTCCACGGCGCAGCCACGCGATGACGCTGTTGTCCCGATCGTCGGAGACGATCCATTCGAAGCCTTTCGCCTCACAATCTCTTTCATGCAAGGCGGGAGTCGAGCGATAGGCATGGTTGAGGTCGCGAATGAGGTTCTGTACGCCCTTATGGTAGGGGTCGTTCAGAAGATGCCAGTCGAGGCTGTAATCGTGGTTCCACTCCTGCTCCTGTGCGAACTCGCCGCCCATGAACAGGAGTTTCTTGCCGGGATGCCCCCACATGAAGCCGAAATAGGCGCGCAGATTGCTGAAACGCTGCCATTGATCGCCCGGCATCTTGCGGATGAGCGATCCCTTTCCGTGAACGACTTCGTCATGGCTGAGAGGCAGAATGAAGTTCTCTGAAAAAGCGTAGAGAAGGCCGAAGGTCAGATCATGATGGTGGTGGCGGCGGTAGAGAGGGTCCCTGCTGATGTAGCGCAGGGTGTCGTGCATCCATCCCATGTTCCACTTGAAGCCGAAACCAAGGCCGCCCGTATAGGTCGGCTGCGACACGCCGGGCCATGCGGTGGATTCTTCGGCAATGGTGATGGCACCAGGCGCGGAGGCATAGGCGACCTCGTTCATGCGGCGCAGGAAGTCGATGGCGCCCAGATTCTCGTTGCCCCCGTAGCGGTTCGGAATCCACTCGTCGGGTTTGCGCGAATAATCGAGATAGAGCATCGAGGCGACCGCATCGACGCGTAGCCCATCGAGGTGGTAGTGCTCCAGCCAGAAGCGGGCATTCGCGACCAGGAAGGTGGAGACCTCCTGCCGCTCGTAATTGTAGATGTAGGTGCCCCAATCCTGGTGAAAGCCGAGGCGCGGGTCGGCGTGTTCGTAAAGATGGGTGCCGTCGAAATAGCTCAGACCGTGCGGATCGTTCGGGAAATGCGCGGGCACCCAATCGAGAATGATGCCGATCCCTGCGGCATGCGCCGCTTCGACGAAGGCGGCAAAATCCTCCGGCGTGCCGAAGCGGCTCGTGGGAGCATAAAGCGAGATCGGCTGATAGCCCCAGGAACCGTCGAACGGATATTCCGTGATGGGCAGAAGCTCGATATGCGTGAAACCGAGATCCTTCACATAAGGAATGAGCCTGACTGCCAATTCGCGATAGGTCAGGTAGCGGTTGCCTTCCTCCGGCACACGGGCCCAGGAGCCGAGGTGGCATTCATAGATCGACATGGGGGCCTTGCGCTGGTTTTGCGCAGCGCGTGACTTCATCCACTCGCCGTCCTTCCACTGGAAGACCGGCTGGCCCTTCAGAACGGATGCGGTCGCGGGAGGATGTTCAGCCGTGAAGGCGATAGGATCGGCCTTCAAGGCGAGAAGATTGCCGTGCAGGCCTACGATCTCGAACTTGTAGCGCTGACCCGCCGTCACATCGGGGATGAAAAGCTCCCACGCGCCGCCCTCATGGCGCCGCCGCATGGGATGGCAGCGTCCATCCCAGTTGTTGAATTCTCCCACCACGCTCACGCGGCGCGCATTCGGAGCCCAAACCGCGAAGAGGAAGCCCTGAATGCCGCCGAGATCGAGATGATGAGCGCCAAGTTTCGTATAGACCGCATCGCTGCCGGGATCGCGCAGGCCCATGAGATCCTCATGGGAAAGAAACGTCCCGAAACTGTAGGGATCGTGTCTTGTTTCCGTATGTCCCTGCCTTTCGATCCGCAAACGATAGTCAGGCCGCTCGGAAGCGTTCACTGTGCCGACGAAAAGACCTTCCGCGAGCTTTCTCTCCATGGAGGCGAGAGTGGTTTTCCCATCACGGTCCAGAACCGTTACCTGATCGGCGTCGGGAATGATGGCCCGGATTTCCCACGTGCCGGGTGAGACCTCGTGAGGGCCAAGCACGGAAAAGGGATCTCCCGACGCGATGATCTCGGCAATTGTCTGCGGCTCGGCCGAACGCTCCGCCAAGTTTCCCGATCCACCCCTGCGCTGGGCCATGCTATCCCCTTGATCGTCCTTACGCCGCCATGGCGGGTTTGCCCGGCGGCGTTCTTGTTTCGTGAGAGAACACGATTATGGGGCGGGCCCGTTTCACGACCAGATTGAAGGGCTGGGAGAAGAGCCAGCCGATCAGGAATCTGTCTTCGATGTCCGTTTGAGGACAGCGAAAGGAAATGGCGACAGGATTCCGCTCAGAGGCTGGTCTTCTGCTCCGATTTCGAGGGCTAATCCCGTTATCACATTCCGCCAATGCCCCGGCGGCAGGGCGACGCTCGTGCCCTGCCACGTTGCCGGGTCGAACTTCAGATGTTCCGTCCAGGCCAGATTGCTCCAGAGGCGGGGCACGATGACGGCGAGCGTGTCATCCCCATCCGCCCTCAGATAGGCGATGACCTGGGAGGCGCGTTCGCCTTCAGCCGGGATCGGCTGATAATCGCCATCGGCATAAAGCCGGGGCGTCGCCGCGCGATCCCGCATGAGAGCCGCAAGCAGCTGCTGCTTGATGCGCCCGTCCTGCCACCGCGCCAGCGATGCTTTCACATCACTCTCATCAAGAGCCCGGGCGCGGGATGTGTAGTCAACGGGGCGGCGATTGTCGGGATCGACGAGGGAAAAATCCCAGAACTCCGTGCCTTGATAGATATCGGGCACTCCCGGCAGCGTCATCTTGAGCACCGTGCGGGACAGCCCGTTGAGCATGCCGAACATGCAGAGGCGCTGCGCGAATGGGCGCAGCCGGTTGAGAATGCCGTTCTTCGAAGCAAGCGCGGACTGTAGCAGCTTCTGCGCCGCCTCCTCATAAGCTTCGTTCGGACTGATCCAGCTTGTCCGTCTTTTCGCCTCGCGCAGAGCCTTGGTGACAAAGCCGCTCATGCGATCATGGAACGTGTTCAGCTGTGCCTCGTCATCGGCATCGAGCAGCTCCAGGGGCCATGCGCCCAGGAGAGCCTGAAGCAGGATCACCTGATCGTTGGCATCAGGAGCGGGAGCGCCGTCCACGTCCGAGAGATGGGGGGAGATGATCTCGCGCCAAAGCCTGACGAGCCCCTCCCATTCCTCCGGCATTTCGGAGAGCGCTAGAAGGCGCGCCCGCGCATCCTCTCCGCGCTTCGTGTCGTGGGTGGCCGTGGCGATCATGGAATAGGGCCAGCGGCGGGCCCGCTCCGCGTTCGCGTCATGAAAGTCCTGCAATGTGACACCGAAATGCCCAGGGTCGCCTCCGACCTCGTTCA
The DNA here is from genome assembly GCA_023450615.1 of Pseudomonadota bacterium. Classification (GTDB taxonomy): domain Bacteria; phylum Pseudomonadota; class Alphaproteobacteria; order Rhizobiales; family Beijerinckiaceae; genus Microvirga. The sequence goes on from JAEXGT010000016.1 coordinate 39,583, forward strand.
AGGCAATCAGGCGGCCATAGCGATAGAATGTCGTGTCTTCCAGGCTCTTGGCCATAACCGGGCCGGTCAATTGCTGGAAACGTCGGCGGAAGCGGCGGATGTCATCGGAAACGGCCTCTGCTTCATTTCCGAGCAATGTTGCCGAGATGAAATCATGCACGCTTTGGTCGGGCAGGGCGCTCGTCTGCTTTGCGGCATCGACGGCTCCTTCGATCAGCTGAATATCAGCCGGTGCGGGTTCGCCCTCCGTAAGATAGCTGCGATAGACGGGGAACGCGGCGATGATTTCCGTCAATGCCTGACGCAGGGAATAGGTTGTGTAGTCGCGGGTGTGGCGATCGGCATCGGCCACCGCCTTGATGTCGGTGACAAGGGCTTCCAGCTCGCTTGCGAAGTTGACCCGAATTATGCCGAATTTTGATTGCTTCAGCTGGTCGTCGTAATCGTCGGAGATGCCGGAGGCCTCCCGATAGATACGCTCCAAATCTTCTCCCGCCTGATGATCGACCAGAACGCCATCGATTAGGTTGAGAACATCATATCCGCTCGTCCCGGCGATGGGCCAGGGGCGAAGCTGCTCGCCCGGCTCGAGGATCTTTTCCGCGACAACGTAAAAACCAGGGCCGACTTCACGTTGCAGAGCGTGTACATAATCTTCAGGATCCGCAAGGCCGTCGATATGATCGATGCGCAGGCCATGAATCCGGTTCTCCTTCACCAGCCGGACGATGAGCTCGTGAGTGCGCGCGAAAACTTCAGGGATTTCGACCCGCATGCCGGCAAGGTTATTGATGTCGAAGAAACGGCGGTAGTTGATGTCGCTCGAAGAAACGCGCCAATAGGCGAGGCGGTATGATTGCGCCTCCAGCAGGCGATGCAGAGCGTTGAAGCTCTCAGGAACGCCTTGCGTCCCGTTGATGCTCTTCAAGGCAGCGTCGATGGCCTTCCTCGCTGCCGGACCGGCCGCGGCGATCTGCTTCAAGCGGCCTTTCAGTCGCTCGCCTTCCTCCGGGAGGGAATAGGAGTAAGCGAGGGCGGCTTTCTCCGCCAGCGCACGCAGCTGCTCGGTCAATGCGAGCAGATCGCCCGAACCGGTTTCCTTGCCGAAAGCGGTCAGCGCATGATCGAGAATCATGGGATAGGTCGTCGGGCAGATCGGCAGCCGGTGCTCCCAATGCCAGACGCTGAAACTTCCCTCATCCGCATCGAACTTCAGCTGCAATTCGCCCTTTTCCAAAGCCTCGCCATACATGCTTCCGAGAACGGGCACGATGAGCTTGCCTTGTGCGCCGGGCCGCTTCCAATCAATGTCGAAGGCATCGGCGACAGGCGACATCTTTCCCCATTCGAGCACGGACAGCCACCAGCCGTTTGCTGCACCGCCCACGCCCATATGGTTGGGAACGATATCGAGCAGCAGCTTCAATCCATGCTCATTCAAAGCATCGGAGAAGCGCCGGAAACCTTCCTCTCCTCCAAGTTCAGGATTGATGGCGGAATGATCGGTGATGTCGTAGCCATGGGTCGAGCCCGGAGTAGCCGTTTGAATGGGGGATGAGTAGACGTGGCTGATGCCCATCTTCGCCAGATAGGGCACGATCCTGACGGCGTCGTCGAAGGTGAAACCTTCATGAAATTGCAACCGGTATGTAGCCCGAGGCGGGGGCGAGGCCAGCATGCTCATCCGTCCTTGAGCGTTACGTTTTTCCTCCGTCAGCACCACGGAGAGTTTCGACAGGAGGCTATTGGGCGACACAATCGATTCAATCGTATTGGAGAGGCGCCTGCGCCAATTGGGATGGCCATCGTCCATGCCGGGCATGTTGGGCTGGTTCAGCTCGCCGGACGCATCCTCGATTTGCAGGGCCATGAGGGCGCATGACGTCCGTGCAAGATAGCGTACGGCTCCTTCGAACGGCGGCTCATCCGGCATGTCGGGGGATGGCAGCAGGCCTTCATCGGCCAACGCTCTTGCGAAGTTCTGCTTGTCGGCTCGGCGCGCTGTCCGCTCGTTGCTCGCCGTTGCAGGATCGAACACGCCAAGGGTCTGGCGCAGATCGATATCGAGCCCGCGCCACCAGCCCGTGAATGTCGGAAGGTCGTGGGTCGTGAGAACGGAGAGCGCGGAGCGGGGATATTCCTCCGGCTTCTTGAAGGCGGAACCTTCGCGCTCGAACGGGAGAACCCGGTAGCTGAGCACGCCCGATGTCATGATGGCTTCCGAGAATCCTTCAGGAGCCGTTCCGAGATCCTCGGCAATGACGAGGCAGCGGGCGCGGTGACTTTCAATGCGCAAGACGGCGAGCATCGCCGCGAACGGATAATCCACATAGGCGCCTTGTGATGCAGGCGCGCCGGAGGGAATGAGAAAGAGCCGCTGGAGCTGGAACGCGTGATCGATGCGGATCGCGCCGGCATGACGCATATTCGCGGCGACGAGATCGCGGAATGCAGCCAGGCCTTGCTCCTCAAGCGTGAGCGGATTGAAAGGCGGAAGCCCCCAATTCTGTCCCTGAGGCCCGAGGGGATCGGGAGGCGCCCCGACGGCGAGCCCCGGCGCAAACCGCTCCGGCGTCGCCCAGATTTCCGAACCGCCGCTATCGGCCCCGACAGCGAGATCGCGATAAAGGCCGATCGTCAGGCCAGCCGCCCGCGCGCGACCGGCAGCTTGTTCAAGCTGCCGGTCGGCGAGCCATTGCAGCCAGGCATGGAATGCAACCTGCTCCTTGTGCTCGGATCGGAAGCGCTCGACTTCGGTGGAGTGGATGTCGCGATATTCTTCCGGCCAGTCCCCGATCCAGTTGCAACCATGCTGGCGGAAGTGTTCCGAGAGCGCCTCGAAGGTCGCATGGGCTTCGAGAGCCTGCCCTCCCGACTGGCGAAAGGAATGGAAGGCAGCTTGATCGCCGGATTTCTGGAATTCGTTCCACAAGGCATTCAGCAAGGGACGCTTGATGGCCCAGGCTTCGGCATAGTCGATGAATTGCGCGCTTTGGAGACGGGACAAGCGCTCCCGCATCTCGGGGCTATCCAGAATCTGCTTGGCTTCGCTCTCGGCGAAACCTTCCACAGCTCTGGGGTCGATATAGAGCGCTTCCAGGAAAAGCCGGGATGATGGCGAGTAGGGCGAGATCTTTGTGCGGTCAGAGGCGAAAAGCGCGTGGACAGGGCTGAGGCCCAGGAAGGACCCGCCCCATAAGCCGACGCCTTCCGCAAGGCGTGCGACAGCCGCGTAATCGCCGATGCCGAGATCGTGCTCCGATCTCAGGGAATAAACCTGAGCGACCATGCCCCACAGGCGCGTGTCGTCCTGAAACATGTCGGGCTGCCAGCAGCTTTCTGGTGCCGCGATCAGGGTCGCTTCCAGATCTCCCAATCGAAGGCGATGATAGCCCATGGGCAGGGGAGGAAGCTCAAGCGTTGTATCTTTCTTCGTGAGCCTCCCTTCATGCCTCGATCCGTCTTCATCGAGAATTGTCCAATTGGCTGGTCCAATGGATGTCTTCAAGGCAATCGCAGTAGGGCGCCCTGATGCGAGAGGGATAATGCTCGGCAGAGGGCCGCCTTTCAGCCTCTCCAAGCGGGTAAGACTCTCTTGCGCCTCTATTTCCGAGCCGATGGCAAGGCCAAGAGCAGAGAGGATCGCGTTGCGCGTTTCCGGAGTAGTCTCGACGCGCTTGCCGAAAGCATCGGCGTAATCCTGCGAGATTCCAACGAGTTCAGCCATTCGCTTCAGAAGAGCCTCCAGCCTGCTCATGTGGATGCCTCTTTCACGATGATGCCTTTCCACGGCGCGAGTTGGATTGTGTCGTTGACGGGTGCGTCATCCGCATTCGACCAAAGAACGCGAACGGTGTCGGTGAGGTCGACGGAGATAGGTTGATCGCCGAAATTCGCCAGCACGCGTAGTGTCCCTTCCGCGAAAGCCCAGGTCACATCGAGCGCGCCTTCGGGTGAGACGGAGTAGCAAGAGCCGCGATACTCGCTCTTGATCAAGGGCAGGATTTCATCCTTCCGCACTTGCAGCAGACGCTTCGTTTCGAGAGCGGCTTCCCGATGCGGCGAGCGGTCCTGCTCCGTCCAATCGAGTTTGGAGCGTTCGAAGGTCATCCTGTCCGTGGGATCGGGAATGCGCTTTGCCGTTTCTGAATCGGCAAAGGCTTTGAAATGCTTGAACTCGCCTCGTCGGCCTTCACGGACAGCCTTTGCCAGATCAGGCTCCGCCTCGAAATCGACGAAGAACTGGAACGGTGAAGATGCCGCCCATTCCTCGCCCATGAAGAGCAGCGGGATATGGGGTGAGAGAAGGAAGATGGCTTGTGCCAGCGCGAGGCGGTCGGAAGGGATGAGGTGCGCGAGCCGTTCGCCGAAAGCCCGGTTGCCGATCTGGTCGTGATTTTGAAGAAACGATACGAAGGCTGTCGGTGGCAGATGAGCGGACGGTTCTCCACGAACGATACCGGGCCTGTGTGTCGATGGATCGCCCTGATAGGCAAAGCCCTCTGCAAGCGCCCGCCCGAGACACTTCAGAGGCGCGTCCGCGTAATCCTCATAATAGCCCTCGTTCTCGCCGGTCAGCAGGGCATGCCATGAATTGTGAATGTCATCGGCCCATTGCGCCGTGTGAAGGCGAGGATGCCTCGTTGCATCCCGTTCGAGCCAGCGCGCTTGATTGGCTTCGTTCTCCAGGACGAGGTGAATGTGCCGATCGGGGAAAGTCTGGCGGATGCGGGTGGCCAGTTCCTCGAGAAAATGAGGCTTGCTGTCATCGACGATGGCGTGGACCGCATCGAAACGTAGGCCGTCGAAGTGATATTCCTCCAGCCAGTACAGCGCATTGTGAATGAAGAAGTCGCGCACAATGCGACTTCCCTCGCCATCCACATTGATGCCGGCACCCCACGGAGTCGGATGCCTTTCCGTGAAGAAGGACTTGGCATAGGCGTGGAGATAATTTCCGGAAGGGCCGAAATGGTTGTAAACCACATCGAGGAACATCATCATGTCGAGTTGATGCGCGCGGTCGATGAGACGCTTCAAATCCCCCGGGCTGCCATAGGCAGCATCGGGAGCGTAGGGAAGAACGCCGTCATATCCCCAGTTGCGTCGACCAGGGAACTCACCGATCGGCATCAGCTCGATTGCCGTGATACCGAGATCGCGCAGGCTCTCGAGTTTGTTCATGAGACCTGCATATGTGCCATCTGGGCTTGCCGTGCCCACATGCACTTCATAGAGCACCGTCTCTTCCCATGGGCGCCCCGTCCAGGCGTGATCGCTCCATTCAAAGGAGGGCGGATCGACCACGAGGCTCAGCCCGTGGACATCGTCCGGTTGGAAGCGGGAAGCGGGATCGGGCACCGTCAGGTTCTCGTCAATCCTGTACCCATAGCGACTGCCGGCCCGAGCTGCCGCCGACGTCAGGCGATGCCAGCCATCGTCCTGCTTCTCCAGTGCATGCTCCGCTCCATCTAGAACGAGTCTGGCATTGCCCGCGGTGGGCGCCCAAAGCGCGAAACGCACCCCGTCATTCGTGATCTCTGCCCCGAAAGGCATCTGGTGAATTCGCCGCATGAAAACTCCAAAAGTTCGGGGCACATGCGAACGAGCTTCGCTGTGCAAGGTTCCCGCGACATGCAAAAAATATGGCCTAGCTTGTGCATGTTCTTTGCTCGTCCTGAGATTTAAATGAGCAGATCCGCCAAGCTCAGCAATAACTTGGTAAGGTTTCGGGGTAGCCAATAATTTTCTGATTTTTTCTCGGAACAAATCCGCGCGGGTGTGCGTTAAGCCGCCGACCTTCTTACGGCGCGAGGGGTCACTGGGGAGCGCGCCATCGTGATAACATGCTGGAAAATCTTCACACGGAAGCTGATGCGGCTTTCGCGACGACGACTCATGTCGAACTGCATCCTGATCGTCGGCCCTCGATTTCAGTAAAACGCAAGCAATCCATTCTTTTCGTCACATCCGAGATCGCGGACTATATCAAGGCGGGCGGTCTCGGTGAGGTCTCCGCGGCGTTGCCTCGGGCCTTGAGGCATCACTACGATGTCCGCATTCTTATTCCCGGCTACCGACAGGTTCTCTCGCAGATCGGAGCCGTTGAGGAGATCGGTCGTCTTCCCGCATCCTTCGGGATTCCAGAATGCGGTCTTGGCCGCGGCACGACCAACGATGGCCTGACGGTTTATGTCCTTCTGTGTCCGGAATTGTATGAGCGTGACGGCTCGCCCTATGTGGATCTGTTCGGAAACGATTGGAGCGACAACGACGTCCGTTTCGCGCGCCTCGGATTGGCGGCGGCGGACATCGCCAGCGGTAGCGGCGATCCGCTGTGGCGCGCTGACCTGCTGCATCTGAATGACTGGCCGTCGGGCTTGGCTGCGGCCTATCTGTCATGGCGCGGTCAGCATATCCCGACAATTCTGACCATTCATAATCTCGCCTATCAGGGCATCTTCAATCGTGACCGCTTGTCGAACCTTGGCATTCCCGATGCCGCGTTTCATATCAACGGCGTCGAGTTCTACGGCAAGTTGTCCTTCCTGAAGGCGGGAATCTTTTATGCTTCTCACATCACGACAGTGAGCTCGACTTACGCCAAGGAGATCACGCGGCCGGAATTCGGATGCGGTCTCGACGGATTGTTGCGAACGCGTGCACGTCAGGGGCGTCTCGACGGCATCATCAACGGAATCGATCCGAGTTGGGACCCGAGCAAGGACCCTTATCTGGTCAGCCGTTTTTCAGCGGAAAACTTCCGAGGGAAGCGCGCGAATGCCAACACCGTGCGCAGGAATTTCGGACTTGCGCTTTCCAATGGTCCGCTCTTTGCGGTCGTCTCGCGGCTCGTACATCAGAAAGGCGTCGATCTTGCCATTTCGGCAGCTGAGACAATCGTGTCGCACGGTGGCCAGATTGCCGTCATCGGTCAGGGCGAGCCTCGGTTCGAGGCCGAACTTCAGGCTCTGGCGCGGCGGCATCAAGGAGCGGTCGGCGTGAAGATCGGCTATGACGAGGGCGATGCCCGCCGCATGTATGCCGGCAGCGACTTCCTTCTCATGCCGTCGCGGTTCGAACCTTGCGGCTTGAGCCAGATGTATGCGCAGCGCTTCGGATCGTTGCCGATCGCGCACAGAACCGGAGGTCTGGCCGATACCATCGAAGACGGAGTCAATGGCTTCCTTTTCGGCGAGCCATGCATACATCGGTTCATGGATGCCATTAAGAGAGGTCTCGAAACATTCCGGTCGCGCCCCCGTCTATCCGCCATGCGGCGTGCGGCGATGAAGAGACCTCATGGCTGGGACCGTTCCGCATCCAAATATAAAGAAGTCTACGAGCGCGCCTGCCAGACTGCAGCCTGCGCATAGGAGCGAGGATCATTGGAAGGCGGGGCGCGGGTAATGAGCGGCCGCCTTTCAGGCATCGGCTTTAGGAAATTGGAGCCTTGCGCGGGCTCGTGCTGCTCATTCATCTGGCTCTATCGCACCCGCAGCCTCGGTCGGATGGAAGGGCAATGGCGGATTTGATCTCGCCTTCAATCGAATCTCGGCATCTCTGAAGTCTGTGAATTTCGCACTTAACGTAACGTTATTAATTTTTGCGTTTCTGCATTCTTTGACTCCAATCGCAAGGGGCTGTTTCGCGAAAATCATTGTGTTTCTTAGGATTTTGCGGCCGGGTTTTAGTAAAGTTGCAAAGGGCTCTTACAAACTGCGCAGTGTAGTATTGCTTCATTCCGCGCAGAATGCGCTTGTGGGATTGAGCGGCGCGCATGTCGACGCTCTGCGTTTGCCCATTGCTGACGCATGGTAAGGCGATCGATAGTGGAGAACATTGATGGCGGCGCCTGCGCGCATCGGGTTGATTGCCGATGATGATGCATATTTTCGAATGGCCGTAGGTGCAATTCTGGAACGCCAGTTCGGTTACGCCGAGATCCTCCAAGCCAGATCGTTGGACGAGGCCATGGAGCAATTGGAGGAGCGTCCGGAAATCGACCTGGCTCTCTTCGATCTTTCCATGCCGGGCACAAGAACGCCCATGAGTTTTCGAACGATCCGCGAGCGCTTCTCCAAAACCAAAGTGGCGGTTGTTTCCGCTTCAAGCGACCGGCGAAACATTCTTCTGGCTCTTGAAGCCGGTGTTCACGGCTACATGGTCAAGGGCCTGGGTATCAACGATCTGGTTGCCGCTTTCCAAATTATCTTCGACGGCGGCATCTATGTGCCGCCGACCCTGGCCGATATTGCTCCTGCGTCGCCGAGCTGCGAGGTTGAGGAGCGGCGGATCTTCATCAAAAGAAATGAACTGGATCCCGTTGCCGAGCTGGCTGATCCCATCGGCCCACTCACGCCGCGTCAGCAGGATGTTCTCGATCTGCTCGTCCAGGGCAAGACGAACAAGGAGATCGCGCTGGCTCTCGGCCTTGGCGAAGGAACCGTGAAGATCCACATGGCTGCGATTTTCCGCTATTTCGGAGTGAACAATCGGGCTGCCGCCGCCGTTGCAGGTGCTCGTCCATATCCTCAGCGCAATCTGCTGATGGCCAGCGCGTGATGTCATTCGAGCGCGTAGGCCTCAGACATGCTGCGAATGTCGCCCAGCTTGGAGCTGAACGCCGACCAATCGTCGCGACTGGCAATCGGCTCCCATAGAGCTTCCACCTCATCGATCAGCATCGTGCAAGGCGTAGGCTTCGCGAAGTAGGGATGGTGGAGGTTCACGCCGTGCAGGGGCTCGAAGCTTTCAAGGGCATTGCGGGCATCCTCAAACGACGCGTCGGCATAGAGCGAAGCAGAGGGGCTGTGCTTGGCGCGCTCAAGACTCTCCAAGCCGCCGAACCAGTCGAAGAAGGTCTGCTCGAACGGCGCTTTCGAACGATGCAGGAAAGTCCATAGAGATCTGGCGAGGAGTCCGTCCATCTCAGCGCCCTGTGAGCGCAGGCCGAGGCGGCGGAGGATCGCCGCGGGGAATTCCCGATGCAACGCAGGTTCGAAGGTCGCGAGAGAGGCTTCGAGCTTGCTCTGCTCGGCAAGGGGCAGCAGGCATTCCGCAAGCCTGTACAAATTCCAGAGCAGGGCATCGGGCTGGCGTCCGAAGGCGTAAAGACCTGTTTCGTCGAAATATGCAGCCGTGAAGGCAGGGTCATATGCGGGGAGAAAGCGCCAAGGGCCGTAATCGAAGCTTTCTCCCGTAACGTTGATGTTGTCCGTATTGAGCACGCCATGGACGAAGCCCGCGGCCATCCATTGCGCACCCAGGCGCGCGACACGCCGGCAAACCTCTTCAAGAAAAGCCGAGGCGCGCTCCGCCGCGCTCTCACGCCAGCACTCCGGCATATAGGTGGTGATCGTATAGTCGAGAAGCCTGCCGATATTGGCTTTCTCATCGAGATAGAGAAGGCGCTGGAACGTCCCGATGCGAATGTGGGAATGGCTGAGGCGTACGAGAACCGAAGAGCGCGTGGGCGAGGGCTCATCGCCTCGTTCCAATTCTTCGCCGGTTTCGATCAGGCTGAATGACTTCGATGTATTGACGCCGAGCGCCGCCAGCATCTCTGTCGCCAGGATTTCCCGAACGCCGCCCTTCAGCGTAAGCCGCCCATCGGCGTGGCGCGACCAAGGTGTTTGACCGCTTCCTTTGGTGCCGAGGTCAAGCAGCTTTCCATCCTGCCTGTCGTGCAGTTGCGCGAACAGAAATCCCCGTCCGTCGCCGAGATGGGGGTTGTAGGTTCGGAATTGATGGCCGTGATAGCGAAGCGCGAGCGGCTGTTCGAAGCTCTCCGGAAGAGGCTCGAAAAATCCGAAGTGCCGCACCCATTCTTCATTCGTCAGGCTATCGAGGCCTACACGCGCAGCCCAGCGTTGATTGCGGTATCGAAGAAGGTGCGCAGGAAAGAGGGCGGGCGTGACGAGATCGTAAAAGTCTTCGCCCAGAGATTCATGACTTGTCGAGGCGCGATACTCAGGAGAAACGGGCATCAGTTCAGGTTCCATCTATCCTGTTTAATTCGGTGCAAAGTGATTTGTTCGCGAGATGAACGGCGTTGCCCGGGCAAACGCGCAACAGAGTATAAGACTATATTTCTCATTAACCATGCTGTGGAAAAGTATTTTTCGGAAAGCTGCTGATAAAAACGCTTTCGATTTCCAAAGCTTGGAAGCGAAACTATAGACTGTTTCCAGGCGCGGGCATCCCAAATTCTCCTCATGAGCTTGGCCGAAGCAGCAAGGACTCTTATGATTCCATTGAGCGAAGCAGTCCGAGGAGAGATGAATGACAGCCAAGGATCTTGCAGCCCTCTACGGGCGTATTGCTTTGATAGTGCTCGTATTCGTATTCGTCGCAGGAATTGTTGCCGGGCCTCTTCTTCATGGGGCTGGATCTCGGCCGTCGGTCACAGCCTTGCAGGAACAGTCGCCGCCTGAACTGATCCGCGCCAGGATGATCGCCGTCTCGGACGGAAAAGCTAAGAATCCTTCAGGTTTGTAAGGGTAGAAGGCATCGTTCAGGCAAGCGGACACGGTCGGCCCTCTCGGGAGCGTGGGATGAGCGACGACAATAATCTCAGGCAGGAAATTCGCCGCTCTCTCAGCGGCGTGCGTAACCTCATCCAATCCTATTCAGGGCTCTATTCCAGCGAGGACCTTTCCCGTGATGTGCTCCGGGCTTGCGATGAGATGGCGCAGCAACAGACGCCGCGCTTGAAAGAGGCGCGCCGCATCGTGCAGGAACGCTGCGCGAGGTTGGTGCGCGACGCAGATCGCTTTTCCGCGCGCGATCCTGCGACGATCGCTGCATCGCGCGCTCAGGCTTTCGCTGCCATCGATGTTCTTCAGGACGCATTGTTCGAAATGCGCAAGGCTGCATCGGGCAATCCCAGGATCGGCGCTTTGTTGCGCAGAAGAAGCCTCTAGCTGCAACTGACGGAGGGTTCTGGACGTTTATGCCGGTATCTAGGAATCTTCCATCAAAGAGAACTTTATGCGTGCCAAGCCCGTCGGTCCTCAGGACATGGGGCACAATGTTCTGTCCCTCGCGCCATCTTCCGGGCTCCGTGCGGTACGTCTGCTCGACCTGGCTCAAAAGGCTGGAACGGACCGCCTGATTTATCTGGCGCAGGAGCAGCGCCTTGCCGAACAGATGGCGAAGGCGGTGAGGGGGCTGGCTCCCGATCTGAAAGTTCTACTGTTCTCTCCCTGGGATTGCCTTCCGTATGACAGCGCATCGCCTTCTCACGAGGTGATGGGACAGAGAATGTCCACGCTCCGCGATATGGCGTCCGCCGTGAATTCTCGGGGCCTTTTGATCACCAGTCCCGCGGCAATCATTCAACGCGTGCCGCCGCGAACCTTATGGCAAAGCGCGACGCTGGATCTCAGAACAGGAGATGCGTTTTCGCAGGAAGCTTTGGAGGATTTCCTGCATCGTTCCGGATATATCCTGGACGACCGGGTCGACGTGCCAGGGGAGGCGGCCATTCACGGACAGGTTGTCGACCTGTTTCCGGCGAGTTCTTCCCTGCCTTACCGCGTGGAACATGATGGATCGTCGATCCTCTCCATCCGCCGCTATGATCCGCTCACACAACGTACCGAGGAGAGTGTTGAAAGCATCACGCTAGATCCAGCCTCGGAGATCGTGCTCAAGGCGAATGGTGGTAACGATTATCCTGCGCGCCATTCCGGAATGGAACATCGCCTGCCGGACTATTACGATAGGCTTGAAACGATCTTCGATTATTGGCCTGCTGCCGCCGTCGTGATGGATGAGATGGCAGAGGAGCGTCTTCAGGACGTAATGGAGCAGATCGCCGATGCCTACGAGAGCCGAACGAGCCTCAATAAGGCAGGCGGCAACGTAGTAAAGCCCGAAAGGCTTTTCATGGCGGAGAACGAGTGGCATGATGTTCTCGAACATCGTCGGGTCACGCTCATTCACGAGGCTCCCGCGGGGAACGACCACGCGGTTCCTTTTTTCGCAGGATTACGCAAGCCTGCGCAGGCCCTGTCCGAGTTCGTCGCCGCGCAGGAACATGCAACGCGCAAGATTGCGCTCATCGCGGCAACGGAGCGCGATCTCACCCGATTGCGGCGCAGAGTTAAAAGCACTGACTTGAAATCCGTACCGGTGGAAAGCTGGAAGGATATTCTGGCAGGTCCGCAGCAGGGCCTGTTCACCATCAAGGCTGAGATCAAGAGCGGCTTCATCGATCATGAAGCCCATGTCGCAGCGATCACCGCCTACGATGTGTTCGGGAGCCACACCTATCGAGAGGATATGCCTGAAGCCCTGCCGCTTGCATCGCAATTCGGAGATGCGACTTTCCACATAGGCGATATCGTCGTTCACAGCGAGCATGGCGTCGGCAGGCTGGACGGGATCGAAACCGTATCCCTGGAGGATGGACACAGCGAGGATGCTATCCGCCTGGGTTACGCGGATGACGCCACCTTGATGGTGCCGGTAGCGGAGCTGGATTCGATCTGGCGCTATGGCGCGTCGTCCGATGCGATCAAGTTGGACAGGTTGAACGGCGAGGCCTGGAAGGCTCGCCGCCAGAAAATCGAGAACGAAATTCAGGAAGCTGCCCAACGGGTGAAAGCGCTCGTTGCGGATAGAAAATCGATTGCGGTCGATCCGATTGCTCCGCCAGCCCGCAGCTATGAGCGCTTTGCCGCGCGATTTGCGTTTTCCGAAACACCGGATCAATTGCACGCCATAGAGGATACGCTCCAGGATCTCGCTTCGGGACAGCCCATGGATCGTCTGGTGTGCGGCGATGTCGGCTTCGGCAAGACGGAGGTTGCGTTGCGCGCGGCGGCTGCCGTCGCCTTCTCTGGAAGGCAGGTTGCCATCGTTGCGCCGACAACGGTTCTGGCACGCCAGCACCTTCGGACCTTCCAGCGGCGGTTTGCGGGGCTTGGTGTCAAGGTCGCCCATCTCTCTCGCTTGGTCACTCCCGCAGAGGCGCGAGCCGTCAAGAAAGGGCTTGCGGATGGAACGGTCGATATCGTCGTAGGAACGCACGCCATTGCCGGAAAAGGCGTTGCATTCAAAAGCCTGGGCCTCGTTGTGATCGACGAGGAACAGCGCTTCGGTGCAGCGCATAAGGCGAAGCTGCGTGACCTGGCAAAGGATGGTCACGTGCTGACGCTGACAGCAACGCCGATCCCCCGAACGCTGCAATCCTCGCTCGTCGGGTTGCAGGATATCAGCATCATCGCCACGCCGCCTGCCAGGCGCCAGCCGATCCGCACGTTTCTTACCGCTTTCGATCCCACGAGCGTCCGCGAGGCGCTCATGCGTGAAAAGAGGCGCGGAGGGCAGAGCTTCATCGTCTGCTCAAGGATCGAGGATATCGAGCCGCTGCGTGAAAAACTGGAAAGGCTCGTGCCCGAGCTCGAGCTGATCGTCGCGCATGGCCAGATGCCTCCTTCCGAGACGGATGAGGCGATGGTGCGTTTCGCGGATGGCGAAGGCGATGTGTTGCTTGCAACCAACATCATCGAGAGCGGTCTCGACGTTCCGCGTGCCAACACGATGCTGGTTTGGCGCGCGGATCGTTTCGGCCTCGCGCAGCTTCACCAGCTGAGAGGGCGTGTCGGGCGAGGGCGCATTCGCGGCACCGCCTATCTGCTGATAGAGCCCGATCAGGAACTTCCCAAGGCAACCGAGAAGAGATTGCGAACTCTCGAAACCCTGGATCGTCTCGGCGCCGGTTTCGCGATCAGCGCGCAGGATCTCGACCAGCGCGGCGCCGGTTCTCTTCTGGGAGATGAGCAGGCGGGGCACGTCAAGCTGATCGGGGCCGACCTTTATCGGTCCATGCTGCAGCGCGCGCTTCACGGCGAAAGCCTGGAGGATCTCTGGTCGCCGGAGCTCAACCTCGGTCTCGCAGGGAGAATTCCTGAGGACTATGTCAGTGACCCGGAAACGCGCATCAATCTCTATGCAAGGATCGCGAGGCTCGACCCGTTCGAGAGCGTGGAGGATCTCCATGCCGAGGTCGAAGACCGTTTCGGAGCCATGCCGCAACCCGTACTGAATCTCATCAGTCTTGCAGAGGTGAAGCAGTTATGCCTTCGCCTGGGGGGTGCGCGCATCGACGCTGGACCACAGGCGATTGCCCTCGGCTTCAGGCCGGGAGCCGCCGAGCGCCTTTCCATCGAGGAGGCCATCGGGGCTGCCAAAGGCGATCTTCGCTGGAGTGGAGAGCGGCTGATCCTGGCCCGGTCCATCGAGAATCCGGAAGAGCGCTTGAGGCCTATCCTGAGCTTGCTGAACAGGCTGGCCTGAGAGCATATGCTAGGCTCGGCATAGCGCAGGTGACCTGCGAACATATCCACCCGAAGCGATTTATCCCTGAAAAGGATGATAACGAGGAGCCTATGACATCCGAGGAAATCAAGGAGTTGAATGCAGCGCGCGAAAGCCTTGTGAAGCGCCGCCGGGAGATGGCGCGGCAGATTTCAGAGGCGCCGCTCCCTTCCGTGGAAATGGCGGAGGAACTCACGAAGATCCTGACGGCCATCGAGGCTTTGGACCGCGCTCTGAACGAGGCAGGGCATCCCTATATGAGTCAGGCGGTGGCCGATCAGATGCAGGCTGACGTCTGACCTCAACCTTGGCAGTGGCTCCATCGAAACTCCTGCAGTCTGATTGTTCAGCCAACCTGACGGCGGATCAGAATTTTGATGTTTTGATCTTGTATTACATCGGCCCAACAGGGTGAATAGGCTGGAGAAATGATACCTGTAGGCCCTTTATGCCCCATTCCGGCGCCGCTACCCTGAATACCTATCTTCCCGACAATCGACAGGATGACGCCCGCATGTTCGATCTGGCGCCTGTTTCCCTGTGGCTGGAGGATTACAGCGGCCTCAAGCAGCTTTTCGATGAGTGGCGTGCCGCTGGGGTTGTCTCTCTGAAAGATTATCTGGAGGCCGACCCCGACCGGGTTCGGGCTTGTTCGAGCCGGATCCGCGTGATCAAGGTCAATCGCAGAACTCTCAATCTCTTCGAAGCCGAGAATGTGGAGCATCTGGTTGCCAATCTCGGCAAGATTTTCCGCGCCGACATGCTCAAGACCCATATCAACGAGCTGGTTCAGCTCTGGAATGGGGAACTCTCGTTCGACAGCAACACCGTCAATTACACTCTGTCGGACAAGCGCCTCGACATTCAGCTCAAGGGCACGATCCTGCCGGGGCACGAGAAACAATGGGACCGGGTCCTCGTCGCCATCGAGGATGTGACGGAACGGGAAAGTGCGCGCAGGGACCTTGCGGCGAGTGCCGCCTATGCCCGTGGCCTTTTCGAGCATTCTCCGGTGTCTCTCTGGGTCGAGGATTTCAGCGCGGTCAAGCAACTGCTTGAGGATGTGCGGCAGCAAGGAATCATCGACTTTCGTACTTTTACCGACGTGCATCCGGAGTTCATCGTGCGGTGCATGAGCGAAATTCGCGTCATCGACGTGAACCAGCACACGCTCGAACTGTTTTGTGCGCCCGATAAGGAAACCTTGCTGAACAATCTAGGGAGCGTCATGCGCGAGGAGATGCAGGAGCATTTCCGGGAGCAGCTCATCGATCTCTGGCACGGCAGAACTTTTCAGCAGCGTGAAGTGGTGAATCATTCCCTCGCGGGTGATGAGCTTCACCTGCATCTGCAGTTTTCCGTCCTGCCTGGACACGAGCATGACTGGTCGCTCGTCCAGCTGGCGTTGACGGATATCACCGCCCGTAAGCGCGCCGAAGCCTATCTTGAATATCTCGGCAAACACGATGTTCTGACCAAGCTCTACAACCGTTCCTTCTATGTAGACGAGCTCAACCGACTGGAGCGGAAAGGGCCGTTCCCCGTGACTGTGATCGTCATCGACCTCAACGGCTTGAAGGCTGCGAATGATCAGCTCGGGCATGCTGCTGGCGATGCGCTGCTGCGTCGCGCCGGCGAGGTTCTCGGCAAGGCGGTGGATAAGCCGTCATGCGCTGCCCGTATCGGCGGGGATGAGTTCGTTCTGCTGCTGCCGGGCATGGAAGAGCGCGAAGCGAAGCAGATCGTGGAGAGCATCGAGAACATGCTCGAGGTCAATAACCAGTTTTATACGGGGCTTCCGCTGAGCTTCTCCATCGGGCACGCCACGGGCGAGCGCGGCGAGAGGCTGGAAGCCGTGGTCAAGCGTGCCGACCTGCGGATGTATGAAGCCAAGCGCGCTTATTATACCGCCATGCAGGGCACCGAAAGGCTCTGAGCTCAGAGTGAGATCTCGATGATCTCCGCCGATGTTGGGCCGATGGGAATGACGTCTCCCACCTCTTTGCCCATCAAAGCCTGGGCGATGGGAGATACGTAGGAGATGGTTCCCTTCGCCGGGTCAGCTTCGTCTTCGCCGACGATGCGATAGGTTTGCTGACGCCCGTCTTCCCGCTCGAAGGTAACCCGCGCCCCGAAGCGCACATGGGCCGTGTCGGTCGGAGGAGGAACCAGCTCGGCCGAGACCCGCCTTGCCGACCAATAGCGCAGATCGCGCGAGAGACGCGCCACCTCGGCTTTCTCATCCGCGGCTTTCGCCGCATTGAGGCGCTGTTGCAGCCCTTCGATCTCGGCATCCATGCGCGCCAAGCCGGCTGGGGTCACAAGATGGTGGGGACTCAAGGTCCGATCGGGCAGATCCTCAAAAGCTTCTCCACCCTCGGGCTCGCGAACAAAGGCACGACTCATAGATGCTTCCTCCGCGCTTTCGAAGAGAACGCAGGAATCTGGCTAAGTTTCCCGTTACGTCTTTATTGCCGAGCTTGCCGCAACCGCTCCGTACCTGCAAAGGCACCGTCGCCGTTGGTCTTTGGCTCAGGCCTCCGGGAGAACGGGATCCTCGATATCCTTCGTCCGTCGCCCGCGCCGGGCGGCTTCCCTCTCGAGAAGCAGGAGCACCAGACCTGCCGTGCAGATTACGGCAGCGCCGACGAGCGTCCAGAATTCCACGATGTCACCGAAGGCCAGGTAGCCCAGCACAATGGCCCAGACGATGAGCGTATACTGGTAGGGCGCGACGACGGAGGCGGGGGCGATCTTGAGGGAGCGGTTGACGCAGGCATGAGCCGCCATGGACACGATGCCCAGAAGGAAAAGACCCGCCAGATCGAGCCATCCAGGAGTGACCCATGCGAAGGGGGCAGTAGCCAAACCGAAAATGACGCTGCCGAGGAGTTGGCCCAGAACAAGCGTGCCATCGTCCGTATCACGCAGCTTGCGTGTCGTGATCATGAGAAGCGCATAGAACAGGCTTCCGGCAATGGCGATGACGGCAGGCAAGGATAGCGTCGCCGGGGAGGGTCTCAGGGCGATCAGCACGCCCACGAAGCCGACCGCAACCGCAACGATGCGCGGCATATCGATCTTCTCGCCGAGCCAGAAGGCCGCGAAGGCCGCCACATAGATGGGGCCTGCGAGATAATAGGTCATCACGTCGGCCAGGGGCAGGTATGTGACCGCCCAGTAGAAGCAGGCTACCTCCAGCGTCGAGAATATGACACGGACCGCATGGAGCCCCGGCTGCGGTGGAACTTGGAAGGCGATCTTCTGCTGGCGCATGAGCGGCAGGAGAACCATCAGAGCCGCAATGCTGCGCAGAAGCAGGACTTGGCCTACGGAATAGGTGGCGACGAGCCATTTTCCCATCACGTCGTTTACGGAAAACATGAAGGTGCCAAGCAGCATCAGGCCAATGCCGACAAGGGCGCCCGAGCGCACCTTCTTGGAGGATAGGAAAAGAGGCTGTGTCATAATCCGCATTCATGATGGAAGCGGGGCCAATTCACAAGAGAGACGAAAGATGCCTTTAATGAGCCTGACCATGGAGCCAGGAACATGAGCAGCCCTAGCCCCCAAGACCCGAATTTTGAGGCGCGGGTGCGGGAAAGCTTCGCCAGGCAGGGGCTCATGGAAACCCTTGGGGCTTCCATCGCGCATGTGTCTCTAGGCGGGGTCGACATTGCGCTGAGCCCATCCCCTGCGGTGTCGCAGCAGCATGGCTTCGTCCATGCGGGAGCGGTTGCCAGCATTGCCGACTCGGCGGCGGGCTATGCGGCCCTGACCCTGATGCCGCCCGGAGCAGGTGTGCTGACGGCCGAGTTCAAGATCAACCTTTTGGCACCCGCCGTCGGCGAGCGGATCCTGGCGCGAGGAAGAGTCGTCAAGGCCGGCCGCACGCTCACCCTGGCGCAGGCCGATGTTTTTGCCGAGCGGGAAGGACAGGAAAAACTCATTGCCGTGTTGACGGCGACCCTCATGACCATCGAGGGGCGCGCGGGCGTAGGCGATTAGAAGGTCTTCGCCCCATTGACGGGCAGCAGGATGGAATAGAGGGACGTCGTGGCGCAGATGTAGAGGCGATTGCGTTTGAGGCCTCCGAAGACCACATTCGCCACCGTCTCGGGCACCGGAATCTTGCCGATGAGCGTACCGTCGCTCTCATAGCAATGAACACCGTCGCCTGCGCTTGTCCAGATCCGCCCTTCGTCATCCAGGCGGAACCCGTCGAAGAGGCCATTCGTGCAGGTGGCGAACACGTCCCCGCCCGACACTCGGCCGTTCTCTCCCACGTCGAAAACGCGGATGTGGCTCGGGCCGTTCTCGACATGGGTAACGCCGGTATCGGCGATGTAGAGGCGCTTCTCGTTCGGAGAGAAGGCCAGGCCGTTGGGCCGGACGAAATCGTCGGCGACGATGCTGATGGAGCCGCTCTGCGGATCGATGCGATAGACATGGCAAGCCCCGATCTCGCTCTCCGCCTTGTGGCCCTCATAGTCGGAATCGATGCCGTAGGCCGGGTCCGTGAACCAGATCGAGCCATCCGACTTCACCACGACATCGTTCGGGCTATTGAGGCGCTTGCCTTCATGGTGGCTCGCGATCACCGTGATCGAACCGTTATGCTCCGTGCGCGTCACCCGCCGGTTGCCGTGCTCGCAGGTGACGAGGCGGCCTTGGCGATCCACCGTGTTGCCGTTGGAATAGCCGGATGGATGACGAAAGACGCTGACGGCGTTCGACGTCTCGTCGAAGCGCATCATCCGGTCGTTGGGAACATCGCTCCAGACGAGATAGCGCCCCGCCGGGAAGTAGGCCGGGCCTTCCGCCCAGCGGCACCCCTCCGCCAGCTTCTCCAGGCGGGCGGTGGGAATGACCAGACGACGGAAACGATCATCCAGGACAACGGCAACGTCACGCAGCATGGTGAGCCCGCTATTTTAATGAGCCATAAGGACGGGGATCGTGGTGTTGTTCAGGATGTGGCTCGTCGCTCCGCCGAAGAACATCTGACGCAGGCGGCTTTGCGTATAGGCGCCCTTGATGAGAAGGTCGCAGCCGAGAGCAGCGGCTTCCGCCAGGATCGTCTCGCCCGGCTTGTCCGCCGGATCGGGAGCCGTCACGGCGTCAGCCGCGATGTCGTGCATCCGCAGAGAGCGGGCCAGCTCCGACCCGGAGGGGCCGGGAACGCCCCAATCCTCAAGCTCGAGAACCACGACACGCCGGGCTTTCTTCAGCAGAGGCATTGAGCCCAGAACCGCGCGTGCCGTCTCGGTGCTGCGGTTCCAGGCGATCACCACAACATCGCCGAAGGTGCGCGGCACGTTCGGAGGGGCAATCAGGACCGGGTGGCCCGTTTCGAAGAGCGCTGCCTCCACGGTTGAAAGGCGTGTCTGGCCATCGGATCCGTCGGGCCTGCCGACAACGATGACGTCGAAGACGCGACCGTAGGCGCCCAGGAATGCATCCTCCATCAAGCCGTCCTGCCGCCAGCCGAAGCTCAGACCCGACAGGCCGCTCGATGACCGAGAAATCTGCTTGGCGGTCATGAAGCTTTCGAACCGCTCGCGGCACATGCGAGCCATCTCGGTGCGGTTCTCGGGAGTGAGGGGAGAAGGAACGCCGATGGCGATATCCACCGGCAGAACCACGGGGTAATCCGGCGTAATAGCCAGACCCTCGATATAGCTGTCAAAGGTTCTACCCAGGAGGAGCGCAACCTCGAGTTGGCTCGCGACCAGGCCATGATCTTCGATCGGAACGAGAATGCTTTTCATAAGATTATTGTCGCGCGCCAAGCTCTCCTCGGCAAGGGCTTTCGACGAAGGTGGCATTCCGGTCAAGGAATCTGAAAGTCGCTCGGATTCCAGGAGACGCTCGGATATTGCGGATCCATGGCTTCCAATGTCGCCTTGACGATGGAGGCGATGGCTGCGTTGCGCACCCATTTCCGGTCAGCGGGAACGACATGCCAGGGAGCATGGGGCGTAGAGCAGCGCTGCAGCATGATCTCATAGGCTTCCTGGTACTCGTCCCAGTGCTTTCTGTCTTCGAGGTCGCTGGGGTTGAATTTCCAGTGCTTGGTCGGGTCGTCGAGGCGCGCCTGAAGCCGTTCTTTCTGCTCGTCCTTTGAGATGTGGAGCATGAACTTCAGGACCGTTGTGCCGTTTTCGACCAGCAATCGTTCAAAAGCATTGATCTGCTCATAACGCTGTTCGATGGCCTCTTTCGACGCGAGGCCTCGCACCTTCGCGATCAGCACGTCCTCATATTGCGAACGGTTGAAGATGCCGATGGTGCCGCGGCGCGGGCATGCGGCATGCACTCGCCACAGGTAATCGTGCTCCAGTTCGAGTTTCGAGGGCGGGCCGAACGCATGCACGGAAACACCGAGCGGACCGGTGGAGTTGAATACGCTGCGGATGGTGCCGTCCTTGCCCGAGGTGTCGGTGCCCTGCAGGATGATCAGCAGGGCGCGCGAGCCTTCCGCGTAAAGCCGGTCCTGCAGCGCGTCGATATTCTTCGCGAGAGTGGCGGTGGCGGCCTTCGTCTCCTTCTCGTCTCCGAAAAGGCTGGAATCACGCGGGTCACGGTCTTTCAGCCTGAATTTCTCCCCCGGCGCGACCCGAAGTTTCTCGATGATGCTGCGCTCCCATTCCGTCATTCCTCACTCCTATGCCCTTCAGGACGATAGGGCGGCCATCCGTGAAAGGAAGGTGTGGAAGGGTGTGCCAGCCTCCTTTACGGACCCGGAACAGCCTCTCAGAAATGTATCTGATGCTTCAACGGAAGGCTCTTCGCGATGTTGGCTCTCTACTACTATCCCGGCAATGCAAGCCTGTTGCCACACATGATGTTGCGGGAGATCGGGGTGCCGTTCGAGTTGCGGTTGGTCGATCGCGATCAGAACGCGCAGAAGAGCGCCGAATATCTCCAGCTCAATCCGAACGGCCGCATTCCCGTCCTGGTCGATGGCGACCTCGTGCTGTTTGAGACGGCCGCCATTGTCCTGCACCTTGCCGACAAGTTCCCCGAGGCGGGCCTTGCGCCGGCTCTCGGCACGAAGGAGCGGGCGGAGTTCTATAAGTGGATGGTGCATCTCAGCAATACGCCGCAGGCGGAATATCGCGCGTGGTTCTATCCGCATGAGCATGTGAGCGAGGAGGCTGCCGTCCCCGCTGCCCAGAAGGCGGCGGAACAGCGCCTTTACAAGATGTTCGATGTCATCTCCGAGCAGCTCGGCGGCAAGACCTGGATTCTCGGGGATCGTTTCTCTGCCGCCGATCTCTTCCTGTTCATGCTGATCCGCTGGGGGCGGGGCATGCCGCGTCCGCCGCGTACGCTTCCCAACTTGAACGCATTGGCCGAGCGCGTGATCGCGCGACCTGCCGTTCAGGCGGCTTTCGAAGCAGAGGGCCTGAAGGCGCCGCTCTTCTGAGGACTCACTTCTTTCTGGGCGTCCGCTTCGCGCGCTTCGTCTCAGGAAGAACCTGATCGGCCTTCGCCATGTCCGCCCAGGGATCCCGTTTAAGGGATGCCAGGCGCTTGCCCAGGTTCTTGACCGTGAAGCCGTTCGGCTTCAGGTCGGGCGAAAGCTCCTCCCATGCGACCGGCGTTGCCACCGGTGCGCCGGGGCGGGAACGGGTGGAGTAGGGAGCGACAGCTGACGCCTCACGGTTGTTGCGAAGGTAATCGATGAAGATCTTGCCGTGACGCTCATCCTTGACGGATGTGGTGGTGTAGCGACCCGGCTCATCCTTTGCCATCGCCTCGGCAAAACTGCGGGTGAATGTCAGCGCATCCTTCCATGACGCACTCGGCTTCAAAGGCACCACCACATGGAGCCCCTTGCCGCCTGTCGTCTTGACGAAGCTTTCGAGATTCTGCGCCTTCAGGCGTTCCCGAATGGCCAATACGCCTTCGATCACCTGGGGCCATTCCACGCCTTCGCCGGGATCGAGATCGAAGATCAGCCTGTCGGGTTTCTCCAGGTCGGCCAATGTCGCGCCCCACACGTGCATTTCGAGAACACCCGATTGCACAAGGGCGACGACGCCTTGAATGTCGCCGACGCTCAGGACTTCCAGCTTGCCCGAGGTGTCGGGCACCATGGTGTGATGGATCGCGTCATTCATGCCGGCCCAGGAGTGCCGCTGAACGAAACACTTCTTCTCCGCGCCCGAGGGGCAACGGATGAGGGTGAGGGGGCGATTGACGAGATGCGGCAGGAGCCAATCGGAAATGCCGACGTAGAATTCGGCCAGTTCCTGCTTGGTGAGCCCCTGGTCCTCCCACAGCACGCGCTCGGGATGGGACAGGGGAATGCCTGCAACCTCGACGTCCTCCGGCTTATTCGCTTTTGCCGATGATGATCGCTTGGTGCTGGTTGCGGGCTTCTTGGGCGAGGCCGCTGGCTTTTTCGATGCAGCTTGTTTCTTCGCGGCTTTTGCGGGCGCAATCTCTTCGATGGAGCGGCCGGACTTTACCGAGAGCGGCGCTTCCTGGAGAATGTCAGGGTCGTCTTCCGCCCGGGCATAATCATCCTCGGCTTTGATCAGGAGCCAAGATTCCTGCTTCTCGCGCGGGCGCTTGGCCATGCGGATCAGATGCCATGCGCCCTTCAGCTTTTCGCCGTCCAGGCGGAAGGTGAGACGGCCCTTCTCATAGCTCTCGTGAGGATCGCCCTCCGGCTCCCAGGTGCCCCGGTCCCAGACCAGCACCGTGCCGCCGCCATATTGTCCTTCGGGAATTGTGCCCTCGAAATCCGCGTAGGAAAGCGGGTGGTCCTCGACATGGACCGCGAGGCGCTTCTCGCCCTTCACGAGGCTGGGGCCCTTGGCAACGGCCCAGCTTTTCAGCGTGCCGTCGAGTTCCAGACGGAAATCGTAATGCAGGCGCGAGGCGTCGTGCTTCTGAATGACGAACGAGGAGCCTTTGCGCCGCGTTGCCTTGCCCTGCGGCTCAGAGGTCTTCGTGAAGTCGCGTTTGGCGCGATAGGATGCGAGCTTTGCCATGGCGCAGAGTCAAGTCCGCGCCATGGATTTCGGTTCCGCTCAAGAGGCGAGGGGCTGGCTCTTTGCCTCGGCCTGCTTGCTCTCGGTCAGGAAGGCGGCAGCGATCAGGTCGCGGGTATAGGCCTCACGGGGACGCTCGAAGATTTCCTCCGCTGTTCCGCGCTCTACGACCTTGCCGGTTTTCATGACCATGATTTCGTCCGACAGGGCGCGGACGACTGCAAGGTCGTGGCTGATGAACACATAGGCCAAGCCGTGCGCCTTCTGCAGATTGCGAAGAAGCTCCACGATCTCCTTCTGAACCGAACAGTCGAGGGCCGAGGTCGGCTCGTCGAGCACCACCAGTTTCGGGTGCAGGATCATGGCGCGGGCGATGGCGATGCGCTGACGCTGGCCGCCCGAGAACTCGTGCGGGAAGCGGTTGCGCCAAGCCGGATCAAGCTGCACTTCCTCGAAAGCCTGGGCCGCACGGCGGTCGCGCTCCTTGCGGGAGATGCTCGGCTCATGGACCAGCAGGCCTTCGGTCACGATCTCACCCGCCGTCATGCGGGGGGAGAGGGAGCCGAAGGGATCCTGGAACACGAGCTGCAGGTGACGGCGCAGCGGGCGCATGCCCGAGCGGTCGAGGGGCATGAGGTTGCGGTCCTCGAAACGCACCATGCCGGAGGCAGATTGCAGTTTCAGGATCGCGCGTCCGAGGGTGGATTTCCCGGAGCCGGATTCACCCACGACTCCCACCGTCTCGCCTGCACGAACGGTGAGGCTAACGTCATCGACAGCGCGCAGCACATGCGTTGCCTTGCCGAAGAAGTTTTTCTCAAGTGCGAACGTGACCTGGATGTTCTTCGCATCCAGAATGACAGGCGCATTCGCAGCTGCGGGCTCCTTGCGGCCGCGCGGCTCCGCATCGATGAGCATCTGTGTGTAGGGATGCTTCGGGGAGGCGAAGAGATCGGCGGTGCGTCCGCTTTCCACGACCTCGCCGCGTTTCATCACATAGGTATGGTCCGCGAAGCGGCGCACGATGCCGAGATCGTGAGTGATGAACACGATGGACATGCCGAGACGCTTTTGCAGGTCTCGCAGCAATTCAAGAATCTGCGCCTGTACGGTCACGTCGAGAGCCGTGGTCGGCTCGTCGGCGATCAGCACATCCGGATTGTTGGCAAGCGCCATGGCGATCATCACGCGCTGACGCTGGCCGCCTGACATTTCATGCGGATAAGCATCGATGCGGCGGGCAGGATCGGGAATGCGCACCAGTTCCAGAAGTTCGATGGCGCGCTTACGCGCGGCAGCCTTGCTCAAGCCTCCATGCGTCATCAACGGCAATGCCAGTTGGTCGCCGATCCGATAAAGCGGATCGAGCGAAGTCATCGGCTCCTGGAAGATCATGGTGAGCTTCGAGCCGCGATAGGCGTTGAGCTTGTCGGGCGAAAGGCCGATGAGTTCCTGCCCACGATACTTCACCGAGCCTTCGGCCCAGCCGTTCGAGGCGAGCAGGCCCATCACGGACATCATGGTCTGGCTCTTTCCAGAGCCTGACTCGCCCACAATGGCGACGGTTTCGCCCGGCGGAATATCGACATCGATGCCCTTCACCGCATGGAGAATGCCGTCGCCGGTGCGGAAGCGGACGTGAAGGTTGCGGACGGAAAGAACAGGTTCTGCCATGGTGTCCTTCATGTCATCGATCCTTCGGGTCGAGAGCATCGCGCAAGCCGTCGCCGATGAAGTTGAGGCAGAACAGGATCGCGACGAGCGTGATGGACGGATAGATCAGCATCCAGGTGGCGCCCTGTATGTTCTTGGCGCCCTCGGAGATCAGAACGCCGAGGCTGGTGTTGGGCTCCTGAACGCCGAGGCCGAGGAAGGAGAGGAAGCTCTCCAGCAGGATCACCTTCGGCACGAGCAGCGTCATGTAGACGACGACGGGGCCGAGCGTGTTCGGGATCACGTGACGGCGGATGATGCCCTTCGTTTCGACGCCGAGAGCTTCGGCTGCCTGCACATATTCCTGGCGCTTGATGGAGAGCGTCTGGCCGCGCACGATGCGGGCCATGTCGAGCCATTCCACCGCGCCGACCGCAATGAACATCAGGATGAAGTTGCGACCGAAGAACACGACCAGCATGATGACGAAGAAGATGAACGGCAGCGAGTAAAGGATGTCGACGATGCGCATCATTACGAGATCGACGCGCCCGCCGAGATAGCCCGAAGTCGCGCCGTAGATCACGCCGATGATGATCGCCACGAAGGTGGCGAGCAGGCCAATGGCAAGCGAGATCTGGCCCGCCTTCATGGTGCGGGTGAGAAGATCGCGCCCGTTCGTGTCGGTGCCGAAGAAGAAGTACTGTTTCTTCACAGGAACGTCGACGATGAGCTTGCGGCCCTCATCCTGGCGCTCGATCACTTTGGCTGTGCCGAAGAGGTCGGACCGCTCGAAATAGGCGAGCAGGCGCTCATCGATGGGGCGCGTGCTGGAGCTTACGAGAGTGAGATGCACGATGCCGTCATCGATGGAGATGTTCTCCGCCTTGGCACGGACCCTCGAGCCGATGCGCTCCAGGTTGGGCTCGATCTGATCGGCCTTGGGATAGGCCTCGATGCTCGCCGGCACCTTCACGTAGTCCGGATAGACCTTGTCGAAGGGGTGCCCGGTGAAGAGGGGCCCAAAGATGCAGGCCAGTGCGATCAGGCTCAGCAGGATGATGCTGGTGAGAGCGGCCCGGTTGCGGACGAGGCGTCCACGGGCTTCAGCCCAGAGGGAGCGCCCGGTGACAACGGGACCGGTCATGGTTTCGACAGGAAGAACTGCGCCTTCAGCCATGATCCACCTCAATCGTAACGGATGCGCGGATCGATAAGGGCGTAGAGGATATCGACCACGAGGTTGAAGAGCAGAACGAAGATGGCGACCACCACGACGGTGCCCATGACGAGCGTGTAGTCGCGGTTGAGGGCCCCTTCCACGAAGTAGCGCCCGATACCGGGCAGGCCGAAGATCGTCTCGACCACGACCGAACCGGTCAGCAGAGCCGCCGCCGCTGGTCCGAGATAGGACACCACCGGCAACGCAGCGCCGCGCAGGGCATGGGACACGATGGTGCGCGTCGGCAAGCCAAGGGAGCGCAGGGTGCGGATATGGTTCGAGCGCAGGTTCTCGATCATCGCGGCGCGGGTCATGCGCGCGACCACCGCGATCTGAGGCAGCGCCAGCACGAGGACAGGCATGATGAGATTACGCGGATTGCCGTCGGCCCAGCCGCCGACAGGCAGAAGGACCAAGGCAAGGCCGAAGACAAGCTGGAAAATCGGGGCGACGACGAAATTGGGAATGGTGAGGCCCAGTGCGCCTAATCCGGTAACCAGATAATCGATGGAACTGTTCTGGCGAAGCGCGGCGATGGTGCCAAGCGTGCCGCCGACAAGAATGGCGAAGGAGAGAGCCAGTGCGCCCAGCGTCATGGAGACGGGCAATCCACGGGCGAAAAGCTCGGCGACCGTGAAGTCCCGCATGATGAAGGAAGGGCCGAAATCGCCGCGCAGGACAGCACCGAGATACAGCCAATACTGCTCAATCAGCGGTTTATCGAGCTGATAAATCTTGTTGAGGTTCTCCATCACCTTCGCCTCGAGGGGACGTTCGAGGTCGAACGGGCCGCCGGGGGCGAGGCGGATCAGGAAGAATGAGATCGTGACGATGATGAACAGCGTCGGGATCGCCGAAAGAAAACGGCGCAGGATGAAGGAGAGCACGGCAGGCTCCTCCCGTTGAAACGCGATAACGGATAAAAGAATAGGGCGGCCTGGAGATCAGGCCGCCCCTTTCCAGCTATTTATTTTACTGCGTCTTCGAGAGGAAGCGCGTCGGATAGACGCCGCGCGTATTCTGCACGAAGCCCTGGATCTTCGGCGAGATCAGGTTGCTCTTGCCGTAGTACATGATCGGAATCCAGGGCATGTCCTTCATGAGGATCGCCTCGGCCTGCTTGAAGATCTCGGCGCGCTTCTTGAGATCGAGCTCGGTCGCGGCCTGGGCGAGGAGCTTGTCGAACTCCGGGTTGTTGTACTTGCCGTAGTTGAAGCCCTTGTTGTCGCTCTTCACCAGGAACAGGAAGTTGTTCGGGTCCGAGTAGTCGGCGATCCAGCCGTAGCGAGCAACGTCGAAGTCGCCGCCGTCGCGCAGATGCGCGAAGTGCGTCTTGCCGTCCGTATTGATGAAGGAGGTCTCGATGCCGGCTTGCTTCCACTGCTCGGCGACAGCGATCACCGAGTTACGGTTGTTGTCCGTAGTATTGTAACGGATCTCAACCTTCAGCGGCTTGCCGGGGCCGAAGCCTGCTTCCGTGAGGAGCTTCTTGGCGGCTTCCTCGCGGTCGATCGGGGACTGGTCCTTGTACGGCATATAGGAGGGCTCGCCGTAATTGCCGACGCCCGGGGGCATGAACGAGTAGCCCGGCTGCATGGTCTGGCCCCAGATCTGCTCGGCGATGAACTCGCGGTCGACCAGCATGGAGAGAGCCTGGCGCACCTTCACGTCGCTGAACGGAGCCTTGGAGGAGTTCACGACGAGATACCAGGTGCCGAGATACGGACCGAGCTTCACCTGATCCTTGAAGCGCTCCTTGAGCGACTTCATCTGGTCTGCCGGAAGCTCGTCCATGCTGTCGAGTTCGCCGGCTTCATAGCGGCGCACGGCAGCGGCGAGGTCAGGATGCGGGATGAAGTTCACCACGTCGATCTTGACGTTCTTGGCGTCCCAGTAGTTCTCGTTCTTCACGAGCTTGATGTGCGAGTTCGGGGCGAACTCGGCGAGCTTGTAGGCGCCGTTCGACACCATGTTGCCCGGCTTCACGAAGTCCTTGCCGAACTTCTCGACGGAGCCCTTGTGGACCGGCTGGCTGGTTTGGTGGGTCAGCAGCTCGATGAAGTAGGGGGTCGCCGCTTCAAGGGTGATCTCGACGGTCTTGGGGTCGACCGCCTTCACGCCCAGCTCTTCCGGCTTGGCCTGGCCCTTGTTGATCTTTTCGGCATTCTTGATCGGGTAAAGGATGTTCGCGTATTTCGCGCCCGTGGCCGGATCCATGATGCGGCGGTAGGAATACACGAAGTCCTCGGATGTGATCGGATCGCCGTTCGACCACTTCAGGCCGTCACGGAGTGTAAAGCGATAGGTCTTGCCGTCGTCAGAGACTTCCCACTTCTCTGCCTGACCGGGGATGGCCTCGCCCTTGGCGTTGTAGGCCACGAGACCTTCGAGGAGGTCACGCAGGATGTGAGCTTCCTGCACCGTCGAAGTCTTGTGAGTATCAAGAGTCTCCGGCTCGCCGGTATTACCGCGATTGTAGGTGACCTGCGCAGAGGCAGCGCCCATGAGGGCAGCTGTTGCGACGGCAGCGAGTGCCGTGCGTTTGATCCATGATGACATCGGACACGTTCCCTTTCTGATTTTCTTAGGGTCTTTGAATTTCTAGGTCAGAGCTGATCGGGCAGTAACCTTGTCCTATTTGTTGATCAATCAACAGTTCATGTCCAGTACCATGCCACGGCAACTCTGTAACCCAGGATTTGCAAGGGATCAGGGTGTGGAGAAACCTCACGCGCCGGCGTCGAAGACCAGCCCGGCAGCACCGATTCCCCCCGCCGCGGCGATCTCGTCATTGTCGGAGGTGTCCCCGGACACGCCGACGGCCCCAAGCACATGGCCCTGGGCATTCTTGATCAGCACGCCGCCCGGCACGGGAACAAGCTGACCGCCCACGGCGTGAGTTGCAGCTGCGATGAAATAGGGGCGGTCGGTCGCCATCTTGTGGAGGGCGCGGGAGCCGACCCCGAGGGCAAGGGCGCCATAGGCCTTGCCCATGGCGATCTCGGCCCGCTTCAGGCTCGTGCCGTCCTCCGAGAGGAGGGCCTTGAGAGCTCCGCGCTCGTCATAGACAACCACGGCAAGCGGCTTGAACGACTTTTCCCGGGCCGTCTTCAGGGTGGCTTCCGCGATGGTCTGGGCGATCTTCAGGGTCAGTTCGGACATGGGTGATCCTCCATTGAGCAAGGTTGCGTAGATTTAAGGTGTGGTTTCAGCGGGTCGTCGTTTGCCGGCTCGCCAGCCAAGCCGCGACGGCCTTGCGTTCGTCCAAGGTCATCTCGGTGATGTTGTTGGGCGGCATGGCATGCGTCAGCACCGACTGGATTCTGATGAGCTCGGCATGGCGCGCGATCTCCTCCGGCGTGTCGAGGCGCACGCCCTTGGGCGCGACCGGGATGCCTTCCCAGACGGGCTCAGCCGCATGGCACATGGAGCAGCGGGACTGGATGGTGAGGGTGGCTTCCTCGAAGGCGGCGGCAGGCTCCGCCGCACTGGAGGAATCCGCCAGGTTGGCATTGCCGGGTTTGCCGATGATCGAGAGCCAGATTGCGAGCACGATAGCGGCGGCGGCCACGCCCCAGGTCCACCAGGGGGAGCCCTTGCCCGCGTGCTGGCTGTTGAAGAAGTGCCGGATCACCGCACCGGCGACCAGGATGCAAGCGATGATGCCCACCGCATAGCGCGAGGACCACGCCAGCGGATAATGGTTCGAGAGCATCAGGAAGATGACGGGCAGGGTCAGGTAGTTATTGTGCGTCGAGCGCAGCTTCGCCTCTTTCCCGAGCTTCGGATCTGGCGAGCCTCCCGCAATCAGGGTGGCGACCACCTTCTTCTGGTTCGGGATGATGACGAAGAACACGCTTGCCGACATCCAGGTGGCGATCATCGCACCCGTATGAAGGAAGGCAGCGCGACCGTTGAACACCTGCGTGAAGCCGAAGGCGGCCAGCAGGATATAGGCGAACAGCACGATGCCGAGCAGGAGGCCGTTCTTGCCGAGCGGTGAGCGGCACAGGCCCTCATAGACGAACCAGCTCATCACGATGGCGCCGATCCCGATGACGGGCGCTTGCCACGGAGCGAGCGCGCGCACGGACGGATCGATGGTGTAGAGGTCGGCATGGAGATAATAGACCCAGACGATCAGGAAAAAGCCGCTGATCCAGGTCGAATAGCTCTCCCATTTGAACCAAGTGAGTTCCTTCGGCAGTTCCGGGGGCGCAACGAGATACTTGCGCATGTTGTAGAAGCCGCCGCCATGGACCTGCCAGGCCTCGCCGCCGACGCCTTCAGGCAGGCCTTCCCGCTTCTTCAGGCTCAAGTCCAGATGAATGAAATAGAAGGAGGAGCCGATCCAGGCAATGGCCGTGATCACATGGGTCCAACGCAGGATCTGACTGATCCATTCTGAAATTTGCGGGTCGATCATGCAGCCACTTGAATGATGACGGAAGCCTCAGCCTAGGACGGCGCTCATGATTGCGGAAGGCCTCCTAAAGTCCTTTTTCAACAGGAACGGGCGGCTGCGAAACCTGGACTTTCTGATAAGTTTGGCTTGGAATGCTTGACGGCGGGGTATTGCGCCCAAAACATTCTCGTCGTCAGCTCAAGCGTGCGAGGTTTCATGGGTCGCCTGTCCACTCACGTTCTGGATAACGTCAACGGAAAGCCCGCCAAGGGCGTCGCCATCGAGCTTTTCGTCATCGAGGGCGAGACCCGTCGCTCCGTGGTCCGCACCGTCACGAATGCGGATGGGCGAACCGATGCGCCGTTGATGATCGGCGAAGCGTTCCGTATCGGGACTTACGAACTCGTGTTCGAGGCGGGCGCCTATTTCAAGAGGCTCGGCACGCCGATGGCCGATCCTCCCTTTCTGGATATTGTTCCAATCCGCTTCACCATCGCTGAGCCCGACGGGCATTATCACGTCCCGCTCCTCGTGACGCCCTGGAGCTATTCCACCTATCGAGGAAGCTGAATCCATGCCCGAGACTTCTTATCCTCGCGACCTCGTGGGCTACGGACGCAACCCACCTCATCCGCGCTGGCCGGACAATGCACGGATCTGCGTGCAATTCGTCATCAATTACGAAGAAGGCGGCGAGAACAGCATCCTCCATGGCGACCGCGCGTCGGAAGCCTTCCTCTCCGAGATCGTGGGCGCGCAGCCCTGGACCGGCCAGCGGCACATGAGCATGGAGTCGATTTACGAATACGGCTCTCGCGCAGGCTTCTGGCGTCTGTGGCGCATGTTCACCGAACGTGGGATGCCGGTGACCGTTTACGGCGTCGCCACCGCTCTCATGCGCAATCCGGAAGCGGTGGCTGCCATGAAGGAGGCCGATTGGGAAATCGCGAGCCATGGATTGAAATGGATCGACTATCGCGACTTTTCCGCCGAGGAGGAGCGGGCCCACATGCGGGAGGCGATCCGCATCCACACCCAGGTAACGGGCCAGCGGCCTCTCGGCTGGTATACGGGGCGTACGTCCGAGCACACGAACAGGCTCGTCGCGGAGGAGGGCGGTTTTCTCTACAGCGCGGATTCCTATGCCGACGATCTGCCCTACTGGGAGACGCATGGCGAACACATGCAGCTTATGATGCCCTATACGCTGGATGCCAATGACATGCGCTTTGCGACCCCGCAGGGTTTCAACTCCGGCGATCAGTTCTTCGCTTATCTGAAGGACTCGTTCGACACGCTTTATGCGGAGGGCGAGACGGCGCCGAAGATGCTTTCCATCGGCCTGCATTGTCGCCTCGCAGGCCGTCCCGGACGCGCTGCGGCGCTCGCGCGTTTCCTTGATTATGTGGCCTCGCATGACGATGTCTGGATCGCGAGGCGCATCGACATCGCCCGCCTGTGGATCCGCTATCATCGCCCCGTCAATCTCAGGCCCAGCACTATGAGCAAGGCGGTATTCGTGGAGCTGTTCGGCGATGTGTTCGAGCATTCTCCCTGGATCGCGGAGCGCGCCTATGATGCCGGTTTCACGACAGCGCAGGACACGGCGGAAGGTCTGCATGCCGCCATGGTGCATGTGCTCTCCGACGCGAAGCGGGAGCAGAAGCTCGCGCTTATCCGCGCACACCCCGATCTCGCGGGGCGCCTGAAGCTCGCCGATCTCACCTCGGATTCCCGCAATGAGCAATCATCGGCAGGTTTGGACAGCCTGACGGCGGAGGAGCGGGATCGCTTCATTGAACTCAACGATGCCTATAAGCGGAAATTCGGTTTTCCATTCATCATGGCAGTCAAGGGCCGCACGAAAGATGAGATCATGGCCGCCTTCGAGGAAAGGCTGGAGCACGATGCCGATACAGAGTTCGATACGGCTGTCGTTCAGATCGAGTTGATCGCGCTCTTACGCCTCAAGGATCGCCTTCCGTCACTTGCGGATGTGTTCTCGAACCTCGCGTGAGCGGAACTCTTTTCCTCGATTGCGCGTCTTCTCTGAGCTTCGCTGCAGCGCCAGCTATTTTCAGAGGAGGAGCGCATGGGTCTGTTCACGTTCATCAAAGAGGCCGGCGCAAAGATATTCGGCGGCAGCGCTAACGCAGCGACCCCTGAGAAGCTGCAGCAGGAGGTTCAGGGCCACGGCTTCGATTCAAGCAAGCTCGGAATCCAGGTCGAGGGCGACAAGGTGAAGCTCTCCGGCCAAGCCGTGACGCAGGAAGAGGCGGAGAAGATCATTCTATCGCTCGGCAATACCTATGGCGTCGCCGAAGTGGATACGAGTGAGCTGAAGATCCAACAGGCTTCCGCTCCCGCGACCATGTATACGGTGCAGAAGGGCGACACGCTCTGGGAGATCGCGGAGAAGCACTACGGCAAGGGGAAGGGTGCGAAGTACACCGAGATCGTCAAGGCGAACTCTCCCCCGGTCAAGGATCCCGACATGATCCAGCCCGGCTGGGTGCTGCGCATTCCCCCGCTCTCATAATCCGCCTCGATTGTCATACTCCCTGCAAAGCCGATATGAGTTAGGTTCTGCAGGGAGGATTATTCATGAACGCATCTCAACCACAGGTCGTTGATCTCGACCGCGAGGATATCAAGCGGGGGCTCAAGGACGAGTCCATCCTCCTGGTCGATGTGCGCGAGCCCCATGAATACGCGGCTGGCCATATCCCGGGGGCGGTTTCCCACCCGCTTTCGACCTTCGATCCCTCGGCGCTCCCGGAGGGCAAGCGCATTGTATTCTCCTGCCAGGCGGGCGTGCGCTCCGCCCGCGCCATCGAGTTCGCACAGGCGGCGGGCCGCGACATCAACGCGCATTATAAGGGCGGGTTCAAGGATTGGGCTTCGGCTGGCGAGCCGGTCGAGTGAGCGTGGCTGCTCACGTAGATGTGTTCTAAAGTACGGTGCGCATTTTCAAGGAGATATGCGCTAATGCCAGCTTGGCGGGAACGGCGAGGGGATGAGTCGTTTGCCGCTGGATAAAACAGGAAAGTCT
The DNA here is from genome assembly GCA_023450615.1 of Pseudomonadota bacterium. Lineage (GTDB taxonomy): Bacteria > Pseudomonadota > Alphaproteobacteria > Rhizobiales > Beijerinckiaceae > Microvirga. Next base: position 73,251 of record JAEXGT010000016.1, read on the forward strand.
CTATGAAGCGTACGATTTTCATCGCCAGCCTTCTGGCGCTGGGTGCGACTGTGGCCGTTGCGCAGAGCGACGTGGTCGAGCAGCGCCAGAACCTGATGAAGCAGATGGGTGCCCAAACCCGGCCGATCGGCAGCATGCTTCGCGGTCAGGAGCCGTTCGATCTTGCCAAGGTGCAGGCAGGTCTCAAGGTGTTCGCCGATAATGCGGATAAGGCTGCGACGCTCTTCCCGGAAAGCACGAAGGATGCCCCCAAAACTGAATCGCTGCCCTCTATCTGGGAGAACAAGGCGAAGTTCGACGGGATCATGACCAAGTTCAGCCAGGATGCGAAGACCGCCATGGCTTCCATCAAGGACGAGGCGACCTTCAAGGCCGAGATGCCGAAGGTCATGCAGAATTGCGGCGCCTGCCACAACGACTTCCGCAAGAAGAGCTAAGACATATTAGAGCCACTGGGCGGGCGGCTTAATCGCCGCCCGATTCATGTTGAGAATAGCGATGCGTAAAGCGATTGTTGGGTTTGTGGCTCTGGCGATTTTGGGAGGGCTGGGCTTCTGGGCGCTGACCGATCCTGTGGCCTACACGCTTATCCGCAAGGGCGGGAGTCTCGATCCGGTTCCGTCAGCCGGTGTTGGAGCGCCGGATGTCGAGCGAGGGCGTGTCCTGTTCTATGCAGGAGGCTGCACCTCCTGCCATGCGACGCCGAACCAGGATGACAAGCTGCGCCTCGGCGGCGGTTATGCCTTGAAATCTCCGTTCGGAACCTTTCACGTTCCAAACATCTCATCACACAAGCAGGACGGCATCGGCTCCTGGGATGTTAACAATTTCATCCGTGCCATGCGGGAGGGCGTCTCACCGGACGGTCGCCACTATTATCCCTCATTCCCCTATGCATCCTATCAGCGCATGAGCCGGCAGGAACTGGCCGATCTCTTCGCCTTCATGCAAACGCTGCCAGCCGTCGAGGGGAAAGCTCCCGATCATGAGTTGCCGTTCCCCTTCAACATCCGGCGCGGCGTAGGTCTTTGGAAGCTCGCTTTCCTCGATGGAAAGCCCTTCACGCCCGATCCGTCCAAGTCTGAAAGCTGGAACCGAGGCGCCTATCTCGTGAACGGTCCGGGCCATTGTGCGGAATGCCATAGCGAGCGCAACTTCGCGGGTGCGATCACCGAGGATCGCCGTTTCGCAGGCGGACCCGATCCCGAAGGCAGGGGCGCGGTGCCGAACATCACCCCCCATTCCAGCGGCATTGGCGGCTGGACCGAAGCCGATCTCGTGACCCTGCTCAAGACGGGCGAGACGCCGAATTTCGATACGGTCGGCGGGGCGATGGGCTCCGTCGTGCGCAACACGGCGCAATTGCCGGAGGCCGACCGGAAGGCCATGGCGGAATATCTGCTGTCCCTGCCGCAGAAGCAGGGTTATGCCGCGCCGAAGCCTTGAGGAACGGGATTGAGGCTAAGCCTCAATCCATGACGGCAGCCTTGAGGATGCAGACCATGGTGGCGCGGCCCGGCGTATCGCCGATGCAGCGTACGGAATGGGGACGGTCGCAGCGATAGCGCAGGGATTCACCCGCCTTGGCCTGCTGGGTCATGCCGCCGACCTCAACCTCGAACTCGCCTTCGAGCACCGAGAGGCACTCCACCGAGCCGCGCTGGTGGCTGTCGGAATCGAGCACGCCGCCGGGCTCCGACTGCACATCGTACCATTGCAGCCATTCGATGGTCTTGATCCAGCCGATGATGGCAAGGCGCATCTTGCCGTCGTCGGAGACGAGGATGGGCGTGTCGGCCTTGGACGACTTCTCGATGAAGGGCTCTTCGTCCGCCGAGGCCAGAACCCGCTCGATCGACACGTCGAGGGCCTGACTCAAGCGCCAGATGGTGGCGAGCGTCGGATTGGTCTCGTTGCGCTCGATCTGGCTGATGATGGACTTGGCCACGCCCGACTGCTCGGCAAGCTCCGACAAGGACAGGTTATAGGCCTTGCGCAGGCGCTGGATCGTCCTGCCCATGTTGCCGGACAATACCTGCGCGCCCGATTCCAGCTCCCGCTGCCGCTCTTTGCCTTCGACGCCCATACTCATGCCCCTGTTCTGAAAAACCGAACATCCGTTCCTTTAAACGGTTGTGAGATAAGAGGCGAGGCGGGTCAAGGCCACAGACGCCGCAGACGGCGTTTTCCTGTCAGGCCCCGGGCTTTTGGGCAGCCACCTTGAGTTCCTTGGCCCGTTCCAGGCCCAGCTGCCGCTCGCGCCAGACGATGAAGAGGCCCGTGGCGGCAACGATGCTGGCCCCGATCATGATCGTGAAGGTTGGCAGATCCCCAAAGATGAACCAGCCGAGCAGAAGCGCCCAGATCATGGTCGTATATTCGAACGGCGCGATCACGGAGGCGTCGGCGTAGCGGTAGCACTCGGTGAGGAGGATCTGGCCGACCCCGCCCAGGATGCCGCCGAGAATGAACAGGGCAAGGTCCGTGGCATTGGGCATGTTCCACCCGAAAACGATGGTACAGAACGAGAGCACCGTAGCCAAGACGAAGAAATAAAACACGATGGCCCCGGTCTTCTCGGTGCCGGTGAGCCGCCGCACCTGAACCATGGCTCCTGCGGATGCGCATGCTCCCAGAAAGGCGCAGATCGCACCGAATGTGGGGCCCGCCATCATGCTGCCGGAAAAGGTTTCGGGCTTCAGATAAGGTGAGAGCATGATCAGCACGCCGACGAAGCCCACAGCGACCGCGGACCAGCGGTAGGCGCGGACTGTCTCCTTCAAGAGAAGGGCCGCGAGGACCACGAGGATGAGAGGCGAGGCATAGCCGATGGCGATCGCATCATGGAGAGGCAGGTAGGAGAGGGCTGCGAACCCGAGCGTCATGCCTGCCGTGCCGAGGAAGCCGCGCTTGAAATGCCCGATCACATTCTTCGTGCGCAGGCCGTTGATCAGCTCGCCGTTCCAGCCGAGCCACAGGCACAGGGGCAGAATGGCGAAGAATGAACGGAAGAAAACCACCTCGCCGACCGGGTAGCGGTCCATCAGCGTCTTGAGAACGGCTGACATCATCGTGAAGACGACAGCTGACAGGACTTTGAGGGAGATCCCCAGGAGAGGTTTCACGACGGCGAGTCACTCGGAACAAAGGAACTGCACCAAAACATGCCAAGGCTGCCGCGTGAAGCCATTTTCGGCTCAGCTTCCCTGCACTCAGCGCATGGAGAGACTGCCCGGTATCACAAATTCGCAAAGGGAACGGAGGGAGGCCGAGATTCCCGTTGGAAGCGAAGGCGATGACGGTCCTTCTGGCTCTTTTCGGGATACGGCCGAAATGGCCGCAGCCCGTTTCCATCCCTCTTCAACACCTCCATGAGGTCAAGGTCTTGGCTCGCGGAACGTCATGTCTTTAATGGAGGATTGTTTGTCGCTCCATGCTGATTCCCGAAAGCGCCGTCCGTGATCTCCTCGACCAGAGCTCTTGAAATCCGGCTGGGTGCCTTGCAGGCGGCGAGTTTCGTAAGCCATGGTGTTTACCTGCCGTTCTTTCCGCTCTGGCTGCAAAGCAAGACGCTGTCGCCTGCGCTCATCGGGTTCGTGGTCGCGATTCCGATCATCGTCCGCATCATTGCGACGGCGCCGCTGCTGAGCCTTGCCGACCGCTCCTTCGGGGCAAAGCGATTGCTGCTGGCGAGCCATCTCGGGCAGTTGCTATGCTTTCCGCTGCTTCTGCTGACCGACAGCAGCGTTATCATCATCTCCCTCGTCGCCCTGGTCGCCTTCGCGCAGGCGGCGATCATCCCCGGCAACGATCTCGTGTCCACGAACGCGGTGCAGCGTAATCCGGGGCTGAATTACGGACGCATCCGAGGCAGCGGTTCGGTGGCGTTCTTCATCACCAACATTCTCGCCGGTTATCTCATCGGGGCGTTTGGGCCGAACGTGGTGATCCTGGCGCTCACGCTCATTCCGATCCTCGGCATATCGGCGACGCTCGCTGTCGTTCCAAACGAGGCGCCTGAGCATCCGCCGAAATCCGAAGGCAAGGCGCAGACGGCGTCTCCTGCTTTGCCGAAAGTGCTGTGGCTTCTCCTGATCGCGGGTGCGCTCACGCAAGGAAGCCACGGCGCGCTCAATGCCTTCGCCAGCATCCATTGGCGTTCCCTCGGCTTCTCGGATTCAGCCATCGGCTATTTCTGGGCCGCAGGCGTGATCGCCGAGATCATGGTGTTCATCTTCCTCGGCCGCGCCGTGGGACGTGGCTCCGGCGTCGGGTTGATGCTGCTGGGTTCGGCGGCGGCGGTGATCCGCTTCACAGGCATGTCCCTCGAACCGGGGATCGAGGTAACCTTCGGTCTCCAGGCCATGCACAGCCTCTCCTTCGCCGCGACCCATATCGGCACCATGGCGGCGCTGATCCAGCTCGCGCCGATGCAGGCGAGGGGACGTGCGCAGGGCATCTACGGCTCGCTCGCCGCGCTTACGACGGCGGTTGCCACCATCGGCAGCGGGATGATCTACGAGACGTCCGGTCCGCTGGTCTTCGCGGCGATGGCTCCCTTGGGAGCCATCGGCTTCGTTCTCACGCTGATCGCGATCCAAGAGCTGAAGGCTCAGCCCCAGAGCGCGGGCTCGGGCGGGTAGACGAGGCTTCCCTCGTATTTCAAGCCGGGTTCCCGGTCCTTGGCGAGCAGCAGCGGTCCGTCGAGATCCACGAAACGGCAGCGGGGCGCGATCACCATGGCGGGCGCCATGGCCAGCGACGTGCCGACCATACAGCCGATCATGAGCGAGAAGCCCAGAGCCTCAGCAGCCTCGGCGAGTTCCAATGCCTCGGTGAGGCCGCCCGTCTTGTCG
>JAEXGT010000024.1 GCA_023450615.1 Pseudomonadota bacterium
ATCAGGCCCTGTGCTGGGAGCAGGTTCTGGCGGAGCGGAAAGCCGCATGGCGCCCCTCTATCAACCCGCTGTTAACTCTCTTAGTGTCGCATGGGCAGGGTAAATTTTGCCCTGTTTCCGTGAGCGACACTCATGCCTCAACCGCCTCATCCGGTCCGCCGCATCTGTGGCGCCCTCCTTCTCGGTCTGACCCTCACCATCGGTGTGGAAGGATGGACGCGCCCAGTTCAGGCCCAGGAGGTCTCAGAAGTGGGGTTTCAACGCTTCGTGCAGGGGCTGTGGCCTGCGGCCAAGGCGCGGGGCGTCTCCCGCGCCACCTTCGACGAGGCCTTCCGGGGCGTTCAGCCCGATCCGAAGATCATTGCGCTCACCAAGAAGCAATCGGAGTTCGTCCGCCCGATCTGGGAGTATATCAACGGCGCCATCTCGGCCCAGCGCCTGCAGCGCGGGCGGGAGATGAGCGCGGAATGGTCCAAGACCCTGACGGCCATCGAGAAGACCTATGGCGTGCCGCGCTCGGTGGTGCTCGGCGTCTGGGGCATGGAAACCAATTTCGGCAGCTTTACCGGTTCGATCTATGCCATCCGGGCGCTCTCGACCCTGGCCTATACGGGCTATCGCGGCGATTTCTTCAAGGAAGAGCTGCTCACCGCGCTCCAGATCCTCGAAGGAGAGCATATCGGGCGCGACAAGATGCTGGGCTCCTGGGCCGGCGCCATGGGCCAGACCCAGTTCATGCCCTCGAGCTTCATGAAATATGCGGTCGACGGCAACCGGGACGGGGTGCGCGACATCTGGGCATCGGTACCGGACGCCATGGCCTCCACCGCCAATTACCTGCGTCAGCACGGCTGGAAGCCAGGGCTTCCCTGGGGCTTCGAGGTCAAGCTGCCGAAAGGCTTCGATTTCGGATACCTGAGCGGGACCTTCCCTCAATGGCAGCATGTGGGCGTGCGCCGCGCAGATGGTAAGCCCATGCCGCAGACGGGTGAGGCGAGCCTGTTCCTGCCCGCCGGGGCGAAGGGGCCGGCCTTCCTGGTCACGAGCAACTACGACGTGATCAAGGCCTATAACTCGTCGGATGCCTATGCCATGGGCGTGGCGCATCTCGGCGACCGGGTGATGGGCGGGCTGCCGATCCAGGGTTCGTGGCCCAAGGACCAGCCCATGATGGCCAAGGATGAGCGGCAGGAATTGCAGCAGCGTCTCGCGAAGCTTGGGTTCTATGAGGGCGAGACGGACGGCAAGTTCGGCTCGAAGACACGGGAGGCCGTACGGAACTTCCAGCTCCGCCGTGGCTTGATTCCCGATGGCTACGCCGACTACGCTGTTCTGCGCGAGTTGCGTACAGCCCGCTGACAGGTCCGGTCGAGACTCTATAAAGGGTGGCCCGGACTAACGTGGAACCACCGATGCGTTTGCTGATGATCCTTCGCCTGCTGGCCTTGAGCCTGCTTCTCGTCTCGGGAAGCGGTTCTCACGCGCTGGCTCAGGGCGCTTATTATCAGCAGCAGCAACAACAGCCCCGGCAGGGCTATCGCGATCCGCGGGCCTACCCGCCCGGCTATTATCCGGGAAAGCTCGTGCAGCCGGCTCAGCCGCAGCAGGGGTTCAGCCTGCGCCGTTTCTTCGGCGTTCCCGATGAGCCGCCACCGCCCGCTCGCGCACCGGTCGCCAAACCACGCAAGGCCCCCGCCGCGCCTGCACCCGTGGCGCGCGTCGAAAAGCCCAAAATCGACCCGAATACCCACATCGTCGTCTTCGGCGATTCGCTTGCGGAGTTCCTGCGCCAGGGCCTCGACGTCGTCTACGCGGAAGATCAGGACGTCGCCATCGTGGGCAAGATCAGGAGCGGCAGCAACATCGTTCGCAGCGATCCGGCGGATTGGCCGAACTTCATCAAATCGACCCTCGATTCCGGTCAGAAGGCCACCGTCGCCGTCGTCATGCTGGGCCTGAGCGACCGCCAGTCCCTGCAGGACGGCGAGGACAGGATCGAGCTTCGCTCCGATCGCTGGAAGGATCTCTACACGCAGAGAATCGACGGGATCATGACCGCCCTCAAGGAGCGTAACATTCCCGTGGTCTGGATCGGTCTGCCGCCCATGAAGAGCAGCAGGTTGTCCGAGGATCTGCTGGTCATGAACAGCGTCTATGAGGAAAGCGTGCAGCGCAACGGCGGCGCCTATGTGGATATTTTCCCGGGATTCGTCGACGACGAGAACCGCTATACGTCCTTCGGGCCCGATGTGGACGGCGAGCCTGCGCGGTTGCGCGCCGAGGACGGCGTGTCCTTCACCAAGGCGGGCGCGCGCAAGATCGCGCATTTCGCGGATGTGGAGATCAAGAAAATCCTCGAATCGCTGCAAACCGGCGCGCCGGTGGCCGTGACCCCGGTCGATGGGCTGCCCGGGAGCATCGAGGCGGCCATCCCCGCGCCGCCCGATCCCGCCGTTCCGGTGGTGCTGCCCTCCAAGCCTCTCGTCGGGCCTGTTCTGCCGCTGACACGCCAGGACGTGGCACCCGGCGGCACCCTGGTCTCCAGCCCGCCGAAGCTCACGGGCGACAGTGCCTATACCGTGCGGCGCGCGCTGCGCACCGGCATCGCGCCAAGCGCGCGGCCCGGACGCGCGGACGATTTCCGCTGGCCTCGGAGCTGATGATCTCGTCTTCCATTACGCTCCGCCCTCATCCTGAGGAGGTCGCTTCAGCGACCGTCTCGAAGGAGGGCTTCAGTGCTCTCTGGATCCTCCTTCGAGACGGCACTTCGTGCCTCCTCAGGATGAGGTTTGTGGTTCTGAAAACGAAATGGCCGGGACAAGCCCGGCCACGACAACAAATCAGTACAGAAATGCGCTGCGCTTAAACCGGCAGGGTGCTCTCACCCATGAGATACATGTCGATGGCGCGGGCGGCCTGACGGCCTTCGCGGATGGCCCACACGACAAGCGATTGGCCGCGGCGCATGTCGCCCGCCACGAAGACCTTGTCGTTGGAGGTCCTGTAGCTCTTGTCGTCGGCGACGACGTTGCCGCGCCTGTCCATGGCGACGCCGGATTGCTCCAAAAGGCCTTCCTTCACCGAGCCTGCGAAACCGATGGCGATGAACACGAGATCGGCCTTCAGCACGAACTCGCTGCCTGCAATCGGCTGGCGCTTCTCGTCGACGCGGGCGCATTGCACGCCGACAGCCTTGCCGTTCTTGCCGACGATGCCGAGCGTCGCCGCCTGGAATTCGCGCTCCGCGCCCTCAGCCTGCGAAGAGGAGGTGCGCATCTTCGTGGGCCAATAGGGCCATACGGTGAGCTTGTCCTCGCGCTCCGGGGGCTTGGGGCGGATGTCGAGCTGCGTGACCGAGAGCGCGCCCTGGCGGAATGCGGTGCCGACGCAGTCGGACGCCGTATCGCCGCCGCCGATGACGACCACGTTCTTGCCGTTCGCGAGGATCGGCTCCATCGTCACCTCTTCGCCGCCGACGCGCTGGTTCGACTGGGTGAGATAGGGCATCGCGTAATACACGCCCTTGAGGTCCTGGCCCGGCAGGTTCGGATTGCGCGGATCTTCCGCGCCGCCCGCGAAGAGCACCGCATCGTATTCGTTGTGGAGCGATGCGAAGCTGCGGTCCACGCCGATATTGACGCCGCAATGGAAGGTGACGCCTTCGGCTTCCATCTGCTTCACGCGGCGGTCGATGTGGTACTTCTCCATCTTGAAGTCGGGGATGCCGTAGCGCAGCAATCCGCCGGGCTTCGCCTGGCGCTCGAACACATGCACGTCATGGCCTGCGCGAGCGAGCTGCTGCGCGGCGGCAAGACCCGCAGGGCCGGAGCCGATGACGGCGACGCGCTTGCCGGTGGAGAAGCCTGCGGGCTCGGGCTTGATGAAGCCCATCTCCCAGGCCTTGTCGGCGATGGCCTGCTCAATGGTCTTGATGGTGACCGGCTGGTTTTCGAGATTGAGCGTGCACGCTTCCTCGCACGGCGCGGGGCAGATGCGGCCCGTGAATTCGGGGAAGTTGTTGGTGGTGTGGAGATTGGCGGCAGCCACCTCCCAATCGCCCTGCCAGACCAGATCGTTCCAGTCGGGAATCTGGTTGTGCACCGGACAGCCCGTCGGTCCGTGGCAGAAGGGGATGCCGCAATCCATGCAGCGCCCCGCCTGCTTCTTCAGATCGTTGTCGTCGAGCGGCAGCGTGAATTCGCGGAAGTGGCGCACGCGCTCACCGGCGAGCTGATACTTCTGCTCCTGCCGGTCGTATTCGAGAAAGCCTGTGACCTTGCCCATCGGTTTGCCCCTTAATCCTTATTCCGCCGCCTGCAGGTTCCGGAGACGATCCATCTCCTGGAGCGCGCGACGATATTCAACCGGCATGACCTTCACGAACTTGGTGCGGAAGGTCGCCCAATTGTCGAGGATCTCCTTCGCGCGGGCCGAGCCCGTATAGGTGTGATGATTGGTGATGAGCTGCATCAGGCGCTCCTCATCGGGGCCGGACATGTTGGCCATGATGTCGATGCGGCCCTTGGTCTCCAGGTCGCCGCCGTGATGGTGGAGGCGGCGCATGAGATCCTCCTCCTCCTCGACAGGTTCGAGATCGACCATGGAGAGGTTGCAGCGCTGCGAGAACGTGCCGTCCTCGTCGAGCACATAGGCGATGCCGCCCGACATGCCCGCCGCGAAGTTGCGGCCCGTCTGACCCAGCACGACGACGAGACCGCCGGTCATGTATTCGCAGCCGTGATCGCCCGTGCCTTCGACGACGGCGATGGCGCCGGAATTGCGCACGGCGAAACGCTCGCCCGCGACGCCACGGAAATAGGCCTCGCCGGAGATCGCGCCGTACATCACCGTGTTGCCGGCGATGATCGAACGCTCAGGCACTGCCTTGGTATCGGGAGACGGCTTCACGATGAGCTTGCCGCCGGACAGGCCCTTGCCGACATAGTCGTTCGCGACGCCTTCAAGCTCGATGGTCACGCCTGCCGCCAGCCACGCGCCGAAGCTCTGGCCTGCGGTGCCCTTCAGCTTCACGGTGATCGTGTCGTCGGGCAGGCCTTCATGGCCGTAGCGCTTCGCCACTTCGCCGGAGAGCATCGCGCCCGCCGAGCGGTCGGAGCTGCGGATCGTCGCCTCGATGGTGACGGCCTCGCCCTTTTCGAGAGCGGGAGCGGCCTTGGCGATGAGCTCGCGGTCGAGCACCTTCGCGATGGGATGCTCCTGGCGCTCCTGATGACGGATGGCGACATTCGCGGGCACGTCCGGCTTGTGGAAGAGCTTCGTGAAGTCGAGACCCTTCGCCTTCCAGTGGTCGATGGCGGCGTTCTTGTCGAGGAGGTCGGACTGGCCGATCATCTCATCGATGGAGGTAAAGCCCATCTCCGCCATCAGTTCGCGCACTTCCTCGGCGACGAAGAAGAAGTAGTTGATGACATGTTCAGGCAGCCCCTTGAAGCGCTTGCGCAGCACCGGGTCCTGCGTGGCGACCCCGACAGGGCAGGTGTTGAGATGGCACTTGCGCATCATGATGCAACCTGCCGCAATGAGCGGCGCTGTCGAGAAGCCGTATTCGTCGGCGCCGAGCAGCGCCGCGATCACCACGTCACGGCCCGTGCGCAGGCCACCGTCGGCCTGCAACGCAACGCGGCCGCGCAGGCGGTTGAGCACCAGTGTCTGCTGCGTTTCGGCGAGGCCGATTTCCCACGGCGAGCCTGCATGCTTGAGCGAGGTGAGGGGCGAGGCGCCCGTGCCGCCCTCGAAGCCTGAGACCGTGATGTGGTCGGCGCGCGCCTTGGCGACGCCAGCCGCCACGGTGCCGACGCCGACTTCCGAGACGAGCTTCACGGAGACATCCGCTGACGGGTTCACGTTCTTCAGGTCGAAGATCAGCTGCGCGAGGTCTTCAATCGAGTAGATGTCGTGATGCGGCGGTGGGGAAATGAGGCCCACGCCCGGAGTCGAGTGGCGCACGCGGGCGATCTTGGCGTCGACCTTGTGGCCGGGCAGCTGCCCGCCTTCGCCGGGCTTGGCTCCCTGCGCCACCTTGATCTGCATCATGTCCGCGTTGACGAGATATTCCGTCGTCACGCCGAAGCGGCCGGATGCGACCTGCTTGATGGCCGAACGCTTGGAACGTCCGTCGGAGAGGGGCCGGAAGCGCTCCGGCTCCTCGCCGCCTTCGCCGGTGTTCGACTTGCCGCCGATGGTGTTCATGGCGAGCGCCAGCGTCTCGTGCGCTTCCTTCGAGATCGAGCCGTAGGACATGGCGCCGGTGGAGAAGCGCTTCACGATGTCCTGCGCGGGCTCGACTTCGCTCAGCGGAACGGGAGCGCGTCCGTTTTCGTCCGCCTTCTTGATGCGGAAGAGGCCACGGATGGTCTTCAGCTCGTTGTCCTGCTCGTTCACGAGGCGCGCATATTCGCGGTAGCGATCCTGCGCGTTGAGGCGAACGGCGTGCTGAAGGGTCGCGACCGTATCCGGGTTCCAGGCATGCACCTCGCCGCGTTGGCGGAAGGCGTATTCACCGCCCACATCGAGCGCGTTGCGGTAGATCGGGGCGTCGCCGAAGGCGTCGCGGTGACGGCGCACGTTCTCTTCCGCCACCTCGTCCATGCCGATGCCCTCGATGGAGGTAGCCGTGCCGAAGAAGTCGCGCGATACGAAGTCGGACTTGAGGCCGACCGCATCGAAGATCTGCGCGCCGCAATAGGATTGGTAGGTGGAAATGCCCATCTTGGACATGACCTTCAAAAGGCCCTTGCCGATGGACTTGATGTAGCGCTTCACCGCCTCGTCCGCGTCCACCTCTTGCGGCAGCTCCCCGGCTTCATGCATCGCCTCGATGGTCTCGAAGGCGAGATACGGGTTGATCGCTTCCGCGCCATAGCCTGCAAGGCATGCGAAGTGATGGATCTCGCGCGGCTCGCCGGATTCGACCACGAGGCCGACCGAGGTGCGCAGGCCCTTGCGGATCAGGTAGTTGTGAACGGCGGCGGTGGCCAGCAGCGCCGGAATCGGAATGCGGTCCGGCCCGACCATGCGGTCGGTGAGGATGATGATGTTGTAGCCGCCGTGAACGGCAGCCTCGGCGCGGTCGCAGAGACGGTCGAGCGCGCCGTCGAGAGCGGATGCGCCGAGCTCGGCATCATAGGTGATGTCGAGGGTCTTGGTGTCGAAGCGATCCTCGAAATGGCCGATGCAGCGGATCTTCTCCAGATCTTCGTTGGTGAGGATCGGCTGGCGCACTTCGAGGCGCTTGCGGCGCGAGGTGCCTTCGAGATCGAGGATGTTCGGGCGCGGGCCGATGAACGACACGAGGCTCATGACGAGCTCTTCGCGGATCGGGTCGATCGGCGGGTTCGTCACCTGCGCGAAGTTCTGCTTGAAATAGGTATAGAGCAGCTTCGGCTTGTCGGAGAGCGCGGAGATCGGCGTGTCGGAGCCCATGGAGCCAACGGCTTCCTGGCCCGTCACGGCCATAGGCTGCATGAGCAGCTTCAGATCTTCCGCCGTGTAGCCGAAAGCCTGCTGGCGGTCGAGGAGCGACACGTCGGTGCGCGATTCACGCGCCTGAACGGGCTTCAGGTCTTCGAGAACGATCTGCGTGCGCTTCAGCCAGTCCTTGTAGGGATGCGCGTTGGAAAGCTGCTGCTTGATCTCGTCGTCGGAGACGATGCGGCCTTCCTCCAGGTCGATGAGCAGCATCTTGCCCGGCTGCAGACGCCACTTCTCGACGATCTTCTCTTCCGGAATCGGCAGCACGCCCATCTCGGAGGCGAGCACCACGAGGCCGTCATCGGTCACGAGGTAGCGCGCGGGGCGCAGGCCGTTGCGGTCGAGCGTCGCGCCGATCTGCTTGCCGTCGGTGAAGCACACGGCGGCGGGGCCGTCCCACGGCTCCATGAGGGCGGCGTGATATTCGTAGAACGCGCGGCGGTCGTCGTTCATGAGCGGGTTGCCCGCCCATGCTTCGGGGATCAGCATCATCATCGCATGCGAGAGCGAGTAGCCGCCGCGCACGAGGAATTCGAGCGCGTTGTCGAAGCAGGCGGTGTCGGATTGGCCCTCGTAGGAGATCGGCCAGAGCTTCGAGATGTCGTTGCCGAAGAGTTCGGAATCGACGGAAGCCTGACGCGCCGCCATCCAGTTCACGTTGCCGCGCAGCGTGTTGATCTCGCCGTTATGTGCGACCATGCGGTACGGGTGCGCGAGCTGCCAGGTGGGGAAGGTGTTCGTCGCAAAGCGCTGGTGCACGAGGGCGATGGCGCTCTCGAAGCGCGGGTCCTGCAGGTCGAGGTAATAGTCGCGCAGCTGCGTGACCAGCACCATGCCCTTGTAGACGATGGTGCGGGAGGAGAGGCTCACCGGATAATAGCCGGCCGTGCGCTCGTCCTTCATGTCGTAGACGGCGTTGGAGATCACCTTGCGGGCGAGGAACAGGCGGCGCTCGAACGTCTCCTGATCGTCCATCCCCTTGCCCTTGCCGATGAAGATCTGGCGGTGCAGGGGCTCGGTGGCCTTCACGCTCTCGCCGAGGTCGCTCGAATCGACAGGCACCTCGCGCCAGCCGAGAACCTGCAGGCCCTCATCGGCAATCGCCTTGGAGACGAGCTCCTCGACGAGCTTGAAGCCCTCCGGGTTCCTCGGCATGAACAGGTGGCCGACGCCATATTGGCCTTCCTCGGGCAGCCAGATGCCGACCTTGGCGCACTCCGCCGCAAAGAACTTATGCGGGATCTGGACGAGGATGCCGCAGCCGTCGCCCATCTTCGGGTCCGCGCCGACCGCGCCGCGATGGTCGAGGTTGTGCAGGATGGCGAGACCCTGCTCGACGATCTCGTGGGTCTTGCGGTTCTTCATGTCGGCGATGAAGCCGACGCCGCAGGAATCCTGCTCGTTCGACGGATCGTAGAGGCCCTGGGGAGGGGGCAGGCCGGGATCGCGTATCGTCCTAGGATCCGTTTTGACGGCCGTGCGGCTCGGGACTTTCGCTTCCTGGCTTCTCATCGGCACGTCGCTCATCTCAGATCCTCACATCCGAACGTCTTGTCACATGGTCTTCGAGGCGGCTTTGGGGCGGCCGGATGACAGGAGGATCGTCCGGAGTGCCCGCCGCTTGTCGGGGTTGTCGAGGGGTGGGTCCGGCAGGGGAGCCCGCACCTCGCGGGCACCTTTGGGCTGTCTTCAGCCCAGAGTCGCCCGTTCCGCCCACGTTTTGCGGGCGGTCGTCGTGGTATCTCGTTTCGTTCGCGTCTGGCGAAGCATCAAGAAAACCTCAGGGCGTAGGGGCGCAGTCGCCCCAAAAGGGACAGCATCACTGTCCTAATGCGGCCAAACTGCCAGAGTTCACGGCACTGCACAAGAGGGATTAGAAAAATTTTAGACAAAAGTTACAAGGCGCCGACTCAGAATGTAACAAAAGCATCTTCCGGGGCATCCAAACGAAAGTCTTGGCCGATGGGTCAATGACCTTGACATGTCGGCTCTCATGAGGAGGGTGGCCCTTCAAGGAGATGCCGATGAATTTCGCAAGCGACAATATCGTGGGTGCCAGCCCCCAGGTTCTACAGGCTCTTGCAGGGGCGAATTCCGGGCCGATGGCGGCCTATGGGGGCGACGAGATCACCAAGCGGGTCAGGGCGCGCTTCAACGAGATTTTCGAGCGGGACGTCTCGGTGTTCTTCGTGACCACGGGCACCGCAGCCAATGCGCTGGCGCTCTCCGCTGCTGTGCCGCCCTACGGCCTTTGCGTCTGCCACCGGGAAGCGCATGTGATCGACGATGAATGCGGCGCGCCGGAATTCTTCATGCACGGGGCAAAGCTCGCGGGGCTTCCGGGCGTCGGCGCCAAGCTCACGGCCGAAACCGTCTCGGCTTATCTCAAGGGCCTGCCGAAGGCCGTGAAGCAGATGCCGCCCAAGGCCCTGTCGATCTCGCAGGTGTCCGAATGCGGCCTCGTTTACGATCTCGATGAGTTGAAGGCTTTGGGAGAGGTCTGCCGCGAGCAGGGCCTTGCCTTCCACATGGACGGCGCGCGCTTTGCCAACGCTCTCGTTTCGCTCGGCTGCTCCCCCGCCGAGATGACCTGGAAGCAGGGCGTCGACATTCTTTCCTTCGGGGGAACCAAGAACGGCTGCCTCATGGCCGAGGCCATCGTGGTGTTCAAGCCGGAGCTCGCCGAGGCGCTGGACTACCGGTCCAAGCGCGCCGGGCAGATCATCTCCAAGGGCCGCCTGATCTCCGCGCAGTTCGAGGGCTATTTCGCGGACGATCACTGGTACGCCAATGCCCGTCACGCCAATCGCCTGGCGAAGATGCTCTCGGACGGGCTTGCTAAGCTTCCGGGCGTCCGCTTGGCTTGGGAGACCGAAGCCAATGAGGTGTTCCCCATCATTCCCGCCGCCATGGACAAGGCCCTGCGGGATGCGGGCGTGCTCTATCACCCCTGGACAGAACTGAGCCTGCCTGCGGCTGAGGCGGTGGGGCAGGAAGAGGCGCTGATCCGCCTCGTGCTGTCCTTCGCCACGCAGGAAGAGGACGTGCGCAGGGTGCTGGACATCGCCGGTTCCGCGGCGTCTCGGCAGGCGGCGGAGTGATCTTCAGTCTCTTTTGCCCTAACCCTGCCGCATTCTCCCGCAATGTGTGACCTTACGAGACCTTACCAACGGGGTTTTACCTCCAGCCCCGGCGGGATTATTCAGGACCAGGTTTCATAATGAGAAAGCGCCCCGGACAAACCGGGGCGCTCTTTTTATGTCTGATGGGTTCTCTCGCGCGACCTCAGGAGTGAGGGGACGTCAAGCAAGCTGCTTACGCGGCCCGCTTGGCCTCGATGGCCTGAGCGCCGTTGGAGGAAATCGGGATGAGCTTCGGCTTCTTGGCCTCGGGCAACTCGCGGACGAGGTCGAGGTGGAGCAGGCCGTTCTCGAGGCTGGCACCCGTCACCTGGACGCCGTCGGCCAGCTGGAAGCGCCGGTCGAAGCTGCGGGCCGCGATGCCCTGATGAAGCACTTCAGCCTTGCGCTCTTCATTGGGCTTCTTCTCGCCGCGCACGGAGAGGGTGTTTTCCTTGACCTCGATGGTGAGGTCCTGATCGGTAAAGCCGGCGACCGCGACCGAGATGCGATAGGCATTCTCGCCGGTGCGCTCGATGTTGTAGGGCGGGTAGCTCGGGGCCGCATCAACGCTGACCATCTGGTCGAGCATCGAGAACAGGCGGTCAAAGCCGACCGTGTTGCGGTAAAGCGGAGCAAGATCGAACTGACGCATGGCATATTCTCCTTAGAAGCAACATGCAGTTTTCAGAAGGATCCACCTTTCAAAGGCTGGATCCGTAAGCCGTGACGCCAAATGGCCGCCACAGCTTGGATGTGGGGAGGGGAGAGTTTGCGTTCAAGAGGCTCGCCCTCGGCGGCAAAAGCGCCCTATATAGAAGGCAGTAGCCCTCTCGTGAGACCCGCCGTGGAATTCTTCCCGACCCCCGATAATCCCGTGCCCGGCGAGCCTGTGCTCACCAGCATCACTACCTCCGATGGCATCGCTCTGCGCGTCGCTTATTGGCAGGCTGAGACCGACCAGCCCAAGGGCACGGTCTGCGTGCTGCATGGCCGGGCCGAGTTCATCGAGAAGTATTTCGAGACGGTGAGCGATCTTCTGAAGCGAGGCTTTGCCGTGGTGACCTTCGACTGGCGCGGGCAGGGGCTCTCGGGCAGGCAGGTGAAGAACCCGCGCAAGGGGCATGTGCGCCGCTTCGCCGATTACCGGCGCGATATCGAGGCCGTGCGCGACCAGATTCTGATGCCGCACATGCCGGAGCCGCATTTCGCGCTCGCCCATTCCATGGGCGGGGCGATTGCGCTCAACGCGGCTTATGAGAGCTGGCTGCCGTTCCGCCGCCTCGTCACGACGACGCCGATGATCGCGCTCTCCATCGTCAGGCGAACGGGCGGCGCGACTTTCCTGGCGCGCAGCTTGAGGCTTCTGGGATTCGGCAAGATGTTCGTTCCCGGCGGCGGCGAAACATCGGTTTCGACCTTGCCGTTCAAGGATAACCGTCTCACCAGCGACCCGGTGCGCTATGCCCGCAACGCCGATGCGGCGACCGCCATCGGGCCGGGCGCCATCGGCGCGCCGACGGTGGCGTGGATGGATTCGGCCTTCCGCTTCATGAAGTGCTTCACCGCGCCGAACTATGCGCTGAAAATCCGCCTGCCGACGCTCATCATAGCGGCGGGCGACGATCCCGTCTGCGCGACGCCGGCGACGGAGCGTTTCGCGGCCCGGCTGAAGGCGGGCCATGCCATCGTGATCCCCGGCGCGCGCCACGAGATACTGATGGAGCGCGACAGCATCCGCGAGCAGTTCTGGGCCGCCTTCGATGCGTTCATTCCCGGAACGCCGGACCCGGTTTACGAGCCGAAGGCAGAGCTCGAAACTACCGGCTGAGCAGCTCGACGGCTGCGGCGTGGACCCGGCGGTCGCCCGCAGCCACGATGCGCCCGCCTTGGGCGGCTGATCCACCGTCCCAGGTGGTGACGATGCCGCCCGCTCCCTCGATGATCGGAACCAGCGCCGCGATGTCGTAGGGCTTGAGGCCCGATTCCACGACAAGGTCGATATGACCGGCGGCGAGCATGCAATAGGCATAGCAATCGCAGCCATAGCGGGCGAGGCGGGCGACGCTCTCCACCCGGTCATAGGCGCGCAGATCATCCCCGGAGAAAAGGCGCGGGCTCGTGGTGGAGATCACCGCGTCCTTCAGCGAGGCGCAGCGGCGGGTCATGAGTTTCCGCTCTCCGCCGGGGCCGCGATAGGTCGAGCTGCCGCCATCGCCGAAGAAGCGCTCGCCCGTGAAAGGCTGGTGCATCATGCCGAAAACGGGGCGGCCCTTATAGGTGAGGCCGATGAGCGTGCCCCAGGTGGGCAGGCCCGCGATGAAGGCGCGGGTGCCGTCGATGGGATCGAGAACCCAGACATAATCGGCATCCGTGTTCTCGGACCCGAATTCCTCCCCGATGATGCCGTGGGTGGGGAAGCTCTGCTTGATCCGATGGCGGATGGCTACTTCGGCGGCCCGGTCCGCTTCCGTCACCGGGTCGAAGGCCCCGCCGCGGGATTTGTCCTCCGTCGCGATGGCCGTGCGGAAGAACGGCAGGATCGCCTGTCCGGACGAGGTGGCGAGCTCGTTGACGAAATGCGTGAAGTCGATGAGCCCCATGCCCGGATGTCCTCTTTAACCTTTTGGCGGCCTTGGCCTGCCGTCGCTCCGCTTTTATCAAGCGGTGGGCGCGCGGCAAGGGTATCGGCCCCAAAAGCGGGAAACCGCTTTTGAGAGAGACCCTTCCGAGGCTCCTGTCTCGATCAGCGCATCGTTTTGCGCGTAAAACCGGGACCACTTTTTCGCACGATGCGCAATGAATAGCAGCGCGATAAGGACACGAGACAGATGGATTCTGCAGCCAAGGTTGCCCCGACACGCTCGGAAGCGGCCGTGTTTCTCATCGCCTCGCTGGTGGCGCTCTATGCGGTGAGCCAGTTCCTGCGCAACTCCGTCGGCGTCATTGCCAACGACCTCGCTCGGGAATTGTCGTTGTCCGCCACCCAGACGGGCCTTCTGTCGAGCGCCTTCTTCCTCACCTTCGCGGCCGTGCAGATCCCCGTCGGCATCCTCATCGACCGCTACGGGCCCAAGCGCGTGATGCTGGCCACATCCGTGATCGCCGTCATCGGAACGGTGCTGTTTGCGCTTGCCCCCTCGGCCGCCGCGCTGATTGCCGCCCGCGCCCTCATGGGGCTCGGCTGCTCCACTTTCTTCGTGGGCCCGCTCGTCATCTATGCCCGGCGCTTTCCGCCGGAGCGCTTCGCGGGGCTCACGAGCATTCAGATGGGCGGGGCGAATCTCGGGACGCTGGCCGCGACGGCGCCGCTTGCTGCCTCGTCCGCCGTCATCGGCTGGCGGGGCTCCTTCCTGGCGGTTGCGGCCATCGCCGTGGTTCTGATCCTCGTGATCGTGGTTGCGGTGCCCAAGGATACCGCCCCAGGGAAGGGGCGGGAGAGCTGGGCCGATGCATTCCGGGGCGTGGCCGCCGCTGTGAAGGTGCCGTCCTTCCGGTCGGTCTTCTTCATGCATCTCACCACCTATTCCTGCTTCGTCTCCATTGTGGGCCTCTGGGGCGGGCCTTGGCTGACGGATGTGCACGGAGCGGATCTTTCCACACGCGGCAACATCCTGCTCCTTGGCGCAGGGGCGCAGATCTGCGGCATGTTTCTTTGGGGCGCGATGGACCGCTTCTGGGGCAGCTACAAGCGCCCGGTCCTCATCGGCGGCTCGATGGCGGTCGTGCTGATGGCGGTTCTGGTCTTCGTGCCTCTGAACCTGGCACTAGTCTCCGTCTGGTTCGTGCTCTTCGGCTTGAGCGTTTCCTGCACGCCCATTCTGACCTCGCACGGAAAGTCTCTGTTTCCATCCCACCTGACGGGCCGAGGCATCACGCTGATGAATATCGGCACCATGGGCGGCGCATTCCTGTCCCAGAGCGTGACGGGCGTGCTGATCGATCTCATGGGGCGCTCGGAGACGGGCGGGTATTCGCCTGAGGGATACCGTCTCGTCTTCGCGGCTTTGGGCTCCTGGCTTCTTCTGAGCCTGTTCTTTTATCTCAAGGCTATCGACCCACATCCAACCAGACATGCAGCGAAAGCATAGCAAATCGGGAATTTCTTATTGATTCTTGTGCAGCGCGAAGCCATTATTGCAGTGCGATATGGCGATGGCGTCGCCTTATCGTAGCCCTTCTTGGGCGTTTCCTCCCTAAACTTCGGGCTGCTGGCAACGGCGGCCTTTTTCTTTTTGGGCTTGGCGTCGGGAGGGTCTCATTCTGCCGCGATGCGCCGGGTCGTGAATTCGCCTTCGAGATCGGCAATGACTTGGGCGAAGGCCTGGGTCAGATCGTCCGCAAGCACCGCGAAGGCCGGCTTCTTCTCCATGCTGCGCTCGTCCATGTAGAGCGCCCGGTTGATTTCCACCTGAAGCGCATGCCGCCCGAGGGCCGGCTCCCCGTAATGCTCGGTGATGAAGCCGCCGGCATAGGGTTTATTGCGAACCACGGTGTAGCCCCGTCCCCGCAGCGCCGCTTCCACGAGGTCGATCAGCAGGGTGTGGCACGAGGTGCCGTAGCGGTCTCCCAGAACGATATCGGCCCGTGTCCCGTCATCCCGGCTCACGCTGGAGGAGGGCATGGAATGGCAATCGATGAGGATCGCATGGCCGAACAGGTCTACGGTGCGCCGCAGGAGCTGGCGCAGGGCCCGGTGATAGGGCTTGTAGAGCCATTCGATGCGATGGAGAGCCTCATTCACGGACAGTCGCGAATGGTAGATCTCCTGTCCGTCGGCGACGATGCGGGGGATGGTGCCGAGGCCGCCCGCAACCCGCATGGAACGGGTATTGGCAAAAGGCGGCAGCCTGCCGTCGAACATGCGGGAATCGAGTTCGTAGGGCTCCCGGTTGAGGTCGAGATAGGCACGTGGGAACCGGGCCGCCAGCAAGGGCGCCCCCAGCTCATTGGCTGAGGCAAAGAGCTCATCCACATAGGCGTCCTCCGACCGGCGCAGGGCTACGCTGTCCAGGCGCGAGGCCGCCAGGAACGAGGCCGGGTAGACGGCGCCCGCATGGGGGGCGTTGAAGACGAAAGGTATCGTCTGCGCCGGAGGCTCGCTGAGGACAAAGGGGGGATCGAACTCGTCGACGATGGCTGGCCGCATGAAAACAGGTGTTCTGGAAAAGAAATGGGCGTTTGGCGCTAGTGTAAGGCAGCGGAGCCGCCTGTCCATGACAATATCGATGGCGCGCTGCGTCCTTCTTTCACGGGTTATTTACCCTTCGGGCGGCATGAAGGTTCTTAAATTCATTCGCCACGATTCGGGGCTTGGCAGCCGATGAAGATTCTTCTCGCTGAAGACGACAACGATATGAGGCGCTTTCTGGTGAAGGCGCTGGAGAACGCAGGCTACGAGGTAGCCCCGTTCGATAACGGCCTTTCCGCCTACAACCGCCTGCGGGAGGAGCCCTTCGAGCTTCTCCTGACGGACATCGTCATGCCGGAAATGGACGGCATCGAGCTGGCCCGCCGGGCCACTGAGCTCGATCCGGACATGAAGGTCATGTTCATCACCGGCTTTGCCGCCGTGGCCCTGAACCCGGATTCTCAGGCTCCGAAGGATGCGAAGGTGCTTTCCAAGCCCTTCCACCTGCGCGACCTGGTGAGCGAGGTCGAGAAAATGATGGCAGCCTAAAAAAGGTTGCCGATCATGACTTGCGCATATGCCCGCTTCTGGGTATATCGCCCCCACAGCCGAAGCGGGACGTCAAACA
This sequence comes from Pseudomonadota bacterium, assembly GCA_023450615.1. Lineage (GTDB taxonomy): Bacteria > Pseudomonadota > Alphaproteobacteria > Rhizobiales > Beijerinckiaceae > Microvirga. Next base: position 16,370 of record JAEXGT010000024.1, read on the forward strand.
TCACCGTTTCCCGGGCGCGTAGCTCAGCGGGAGAGCACTACGTTGACATCGTAGGGGTCGCTGGTTCGATCCCAGCCGCGCCCACCATTTCTTTTTCCGGCCTTCCCGAGAGGCCGCAGGAGACCGGATATGAAGATCCGTAACTCGTTGAAGTCGATCCGCGGCCGTCACCGCGACAACCAGCTGGTTCGTCGCAAGGGCCGGGTCTACATCATCAACAAGACCCAGAAGCGCTACAAGGCTCGTCAGGGCTAAGCATCGTGCGGGGAAGTGAATACTTCCCCGAAAAAGCGATGTGACCCTAGAGCTTGTTCGCTGCGGCAACGCCGCGCACAACATTATGAATTGACGGCGCATGCCGGGATCCTAAAATCCCGGCATGCGCTTTTTTGCGTTCCTGTTGACCTTAATGCTGAGCTTGGCCGCGCATCCTTTGAGTGCGCAGGAAAATGCTCGGCCCAAGCCTCCTCGGCCGCAGCTACCCGCACCCGGGCCCGCGACCTTGGATTCCCTGTTCGAACGCCTGTCCAAGGCAGGGTCCGAGCGGGAGGCGGAAGGCATATCCAAGCTGATCGAGCGGCGCTTTTCCCGCTCCGGCTCGGATACGGCGGACCTGCTTCTCAGCCGGGCCGCCGAAGCGTTCCAGGACAAAAACTTCCCGCTGGCCATCGAGCTACTGGACCGCGTGCTCGCCCTCCAGCCCAACTGGGCGGAAGCTTGGTATCGCCGGGCCACGGTGTTCTATCAGATCGACGATCCCGTCGGGGCCATGGCCGATCTCAGCCGCGCCCTGAAGATCGAGCCGCGCCATTTCAACGCCTGGACCGGGCTCGGCCATATCCTCATGGCCTCCGACGACAAGGCGCGCGCGCTCGAGGCCTATCGGCGTGTTCTGAAAATTAACCCGCAGGAATCGAGCGTCCAGACCATTGTGGACCGCTTGCTCCCCGATGTAGACGGACACGATCTCTAGAGCTGCTTCCGCTCGCGTGAAAACATCTCTTGCCTTGGTTTGCGGCGCCTGTGGCGGCGAACGGCACCGTCCTTGCCAAGATCTGCTTTAGCTCACGGTTCACGATGAATGTTGTTTTCGGCCTGCTCGCCGCCTTCTTGTCCATTGCCCTGACTGGCGCGATCTTTACCTTCGCCTATGGCAGGATCGTTGCGCACCGATATCCGCCGACAGGCCGCTTTATCGAGGTCGATGGCTGCAGGCTGCATTATCGGGAGGCGGCACCGCAAGGCGCTCCGCGCGGCACCATCGTCCTTCTCCACGGGGCCTCATCGAATCTTGCCGAATCCATGCTCGGCCTCGGCGCGTCTCTGGCACAACGCTACCGGGTCATTGCTTTCGACAGGCCCGGCCATGGCTGGAGCGAGCGCAGGCTGGGTTTGAGCGAAGCCGAGCCCGCGCGGCAGGCGGCGCTCATCGCAGGGGCCTTGAGAAAGCTCGGCATCCGCAACGCCGTGATTATCGGACATTCCTGGTCCGGAACCATCGTGCCCCTTTTCGCCCTCGACCATCGGGACGTAACGGGTGCGATTCTCGTTCTCTCGGGCATCACGACTCCATGGCCCGGCGGTTACATCGGCTGGTACAGGCGGTTCGTCGCATCGTGGGCAGGTTGGCTTGTCATTCGCACGCTGGCGATTCCGGTCACCCTCGCACTGCGCCCCTGGATGAAGCGAAAAACCTTCTCTCCGCAGAAGGCTCCCAAGGATATTCTGCGAAAGGGCTTCATCCCGCTCGCCTTCAGGACATGCGCCTATGAAGCCAACATGCATGACTTTGCCGTCATGTATGATGCCGTGACGAGGCAGAGCACCCGCTACGGCGATATCCGCGTGCCGTCGGTTGTGGTGGCGGGAGACCGGGACGAAATTGTCTGGACGGATCTGCATTCCCGCGCCTTCGTGCATGCGGTGCCGGGCGCTCGGCTGATCATGCTGCCGGGGATTGGACACATGCCGCAATATGCGGATGACAAGACGGTCCTTGCGGCGGTCGAGGAACTGGCGGAGCGGATTGCCGATCCGGAATGTCTCGCAGCGCCGCCTTCATCGTGAGAGGCCCGCTGTTCCTGGCAGGGCAGGGGCTGTTCCGGCCCTCTCGATGAAAAGAGAGCCGCGCCGAAACGAAATCACCGGCACGAGGCCGGTGATGACGTGAGCAGGAATGATGCGCCGTGCCTTACGCCCGAGCGGCATGCTCCTGATTGACGAAGGCAATGCGGACCATGTTGGTGGCGCCCGGTGTGCCGAAGGGCATGCCGGCGACGATGATGAGGCGGTCGCCCACATCGGAGAAACCTTCGCGCACGGCGAATTTGCAGGCGCGGAAGGCCATGTCGTCGATGTCGCTCGCATCCTTCGTGTGGATGGAGTGCACGCCCCACACGAGCGCGAGACGGCGGGCCGTATCCTGGCTCGGCGTGAGTGCGATCAGCGTGGAGTTCGGACGCTCGCGGGCGATGCGGAAGGCCGTGGAGCCCGAGAAGGTCCAGGCTGTCATGGTCTTGAGATTGAGGGTGTCGGCGATCTGATGCGCGCCCGCCGCGATGGCGTCGGAGCCTGTCGGTTCCGGCTCCGTGTTGAGGGTGCGCATGATCGACCAGTAATTCTGGTCCTGCTCCACCTCTTCCGCGATACGGCTCATGGTGGAAACCGCATCGATGGGATACTGGCCCGAGGCGCTTTCCGCCGAGAGCATCACCGCATCCGCGCCGTCATAAACGGCGGTCGCCACGTCGGAGACTTCCGCGCGGGTCGGCACCGGCGAGGTGATCATGGATTCGAGCATCTGGGTCGCCACCACCACGGGCTTGCCGAGGCGCCGCGCCGCGCGAACGATGCGCTTCTGAATGCCGGGCACCTTTTCGAGCGGCATTTCCACGCCGAGATCGCCACGCGCCACCATGACGGCGTCGGAGATTTCCATGATCTCGTCGAGACGCGTAATGGCCTGAGGCTTTTCGAGCTTCGACATGACGAGCGCGCGCCCGCGCGCAACCTTCTTCACTTCGGCCACGTCCTCGGGACGCTGCACGAAGGAAAGCGCGATCCAGTCGACGCCCGCATCGAGGGCTGCTTCGAGATCCGAGCGGTCCTTCTCCGTCATGGCGGCGACAGGGATCGTCGTGTCCGGCAGGCTCACGCCCTTGCGGTTCGAGATCTTGCCCGCAACCTCCACGGTCGTGGCGGCGGCGCCCGGCTTCACGCTCTTGACGCGAAGGCGCAGCTTGCCGTCATCGATGAGCACCGTATGCCCGGGCTCGAGGGAGGAGAGGATTTCCGGATGGGGCAGATGCACGCGATCCTGGCCGCCGAGCGACGTATCGGCATCGAGCGTGAAGGTCTGGCCGGGATGAAGCATTGCGCTGTCGCCGGCGAACGCGCCCACGCGCAGCTTCGGGCCCTGGAGGTCGGCGAGAATGGCGATGGGGCGCTTGAACTTCGCCTCGACCGCGCGGATCATGGCCACGCGCTCCTTCAGCTTCTCGCGCGGAAGATGGCTCATGTTCAGACGGAACACGTCGGCGCCTGCCTGAAACAGCTTCTCGATCATTTCCTGGGATTCGGAAGCTGGTCCGAGCGTTGCGAGAATTTTTGTGCGCCGTGAGCGTCTCATGGCTGTGTCCCCCCTGGACGGTTCGTGTCTGTCAGCTGGATGGTCCAGCTCTTCTGTTCACCGGTATCGACTTCGAAGAAGCCGCTGCGATCAAAGCCTCGGGCGAGGCAATCTTCCGTGCCGCGGATCGTGAATTCCCGCTCGCGGGTGCACATGAAGGAGCGTCCGCTCCATTCACCGCCCCGGTCGTAATCGATGGCATAGATGTAATAGAAGCGGCCGCCGAGCTGCCCTTGCAGCAGGGTCTCGCAGCCGCGTGCGTTCAGGTTCCACCAGCCTTCCGTGACCCAGCCTTGCGCGTCGCGATAACCCAGCGCGATGCCGACGCGGCTCGGCGTCATGTTGCACAGGCGCAGGTCCGCGCGGGCAGGGGATGCAGCAAGGAAGAGGCCGCCGAGCAGGAGCGTCGCCAGCGCAAGGCTGCGCCGCCCGCAAAGGGCCGATATGGAATTCAGGGCCTTCATGAATGCCGTTTCAGTCAACAGGTCAGGAATGAAATCGCACAATGCTTCGAGAACTATGTCGATTCCTTGTCGATCAGAAGACAGATTGCATCAAGACCAAAAGGGCCCCGATACGACATTTAGCCCGCTAAAAATTTTCGGGTGTGACCTGCAAAGCCCTTGGAAGGCTGTTCCCCTCTCCGTTCGGAGGGGCTTCTCAGACGTCATTCAGGATTGCGGGCGCGCTGCCCAGATCCCGAGCAGGATCAACGCGCCCCCAAGGGATTGGATCAGGGTGAGCGGCTCGCCCAGAATCATCCATCCGAAGACCGCCGCGGCCACGGCTTCCAGAAAGATGACCAGGGACGAGAAGACCGCAGGCAGGCTTCCCAGCGCGACGGAGAGCAGGCCCTGGCCGCCCGCATGGCTGACATAGGACATGGCGAAGAGCGCCGCCGCGCCCTGCAGGGTCTGCGGCATCACGCGGTTCTCGAAAATGAGGGTGACGATGAGGAGAAGGGCTGCGGTGATGAGGCTGGCCTCGAACGTCACCCGCGCAGCACCCGCCGTCTGGCGCGCCTTGCTGGCGGCAATGAAATAGAGGCCGAAGAAAAGGGCCGTGGCGAGCCCGTAAAAATCGCCTGCGAGGCGGGCGGGGTCCGCCTGCATGCTCTGGCCGATCAGGGCCGCGCCACCCAGCAGGCAAAGCCCAAGGCCGATGAAGGTGCCGCGCGAAACCTTCTGCCGGAAGACGAGCCACACCACGAGCACCACGAAGAGCGGGGCCATGGTGGCGAAAAAGGTCGCGTTGGCCACCGTGGTATTGAGAATGGCGAGATGCCAGAACAGGAGATCACCGGTGAAGACGAGGCCTGCCAGGATCGCCGCCCGCGAGAAGGAAGCCCGCGGCGCATCCTTAGGGGCCTTCTTTTCCTCGATCCGCATCCAGGCATAAAGCAGGGGCAGGCATAGCGACACGCGCCAGAAGGCGCTCGCGAAGGGGCCGACATCGGCCGGAGCCCCGCCCACGCTCCCGGATGCGAACCGCACGAAGATGGGTGAGATGCCCATGGCCACCGCACCGAGGCACAGGGCTGCAAAAGCGGTGGCGAAGCCGGTTTCCGGCTTGGCGGGTGTGGATGTGGAGGACATCGTTTCTTTCGGGAGGGCGTTGCGCGGATGGTCGCGTTGTCACGGTTCGGCGCGCAGGGTAAGGATTTTCCTCCGCCGATCAATGTCCTGTTTGCCAGTCTTTCATCATGTCCGCCTCTGCTGCGCTCGAACGCACCGAAACCGCCTTCGAGGCCCATCCCGTCGAGATCGTCGAAGGCGCACTCGAATCCGGCCTTCTCATCCTCTGCGATCATGCCTCCAACGCGGTGCCGCCGGATCTGGGCGATCTTGGCCTGCCTGAGAGCGAGTTTCAGCGACATATCGCGTATGATATCGGGGCTGCCGCCGTCACCCGCTCGCTTGCCCGGCGTTTGAACGCGCCTGCGATCCTCACGCAGTTTTCCCGGCTCATCATCGATCCGAACCGGGGGAGGGACGATCCTACCCTCGTGATGCGCCTCTCCGACGGAGCCGTCGTTCCAGGCAATGCCAAGGTGGACGACGAGGACGTGCAACGGCGCATCGAGCGCTTCTACGATCCCTACGATGCCGCGATCTCCGCCGCGATCCACAAGGCCATGGCGGCGGGCCATCCGCCGGCCATCGTGACCGTTCACAGCTTCACGCCCGTCTGGCGCGGCTGGCCGCGTCCCTGGCATGTGGGCATCCTCTGGGATGCGGATGACCGCTATGCCAAGCCGCTGCTCGAAGGCCTCCTGGCCGAGGAGGGGCTCGTGGTGGGCGATAACGAGCCTTACGACGGCGCGCTTGCAGGCGACACGATCGACCGCCACGCTACGATCCGCGGCCTCGCCAATGCGCTCATCGAGATCCGGCAGGACCTGATCGCCTCGGACGAGGGAGCCGAGGAATGGGCCGAGCGCTTTGCCCGCCTGCTCAAACCCATTGCGGCGCAAGCGGATTTGAGAAAACCGGCAATCTTCGGCACGCGCACCCGCGAGCGCCTGCGCCAGCAATGATGGAGAGCCCTATGAAGAATATCGATGCGGCAACCCGTACGGAACTCGAAGCTGCGGCCTTCCGCAGGCTGCTGGAGCATCTGCGCGAGCGCAGCGACGTGCAGAACATCGACCTGATGAACCTAGCGGGCTTTTGCCGCAACTGCCTGTCCAACTGGCTGAAAGACGCCGCCGATGCCGGGGGCGTGGCGCTCTCCAAGGACGAGAGCCGGGAATATGTTTACGGGATGTCCTACGAGGAATGGAAGGAACGCCACCAGAAAGAGGCGTCCCCTGCCCAAATGAAGAGCTTTGAGGAATCGAAGCGGGGGCATTAAACCCGCTTCAACCAAATTGAGAGTAACACTGGCGCCAACGCCATCAATCCAAGGGGGCTTCATCATGGATGACGCAGCTTTCAACACCGAATCCGTCGCAGCCGACCAGCTGAAGGCCTTCATCGAGCGCATCGAGCGTCTTGAAGAGGAAAAGGCCGGCATCGCAGGCGATATCAAGGACGTCTATGCCGAGGCCAAGGGCAACGGCTTCGACACCAAGGTCCTTCGCAAGATCGTGTCGCTACGTAAGCGCGACTATGCCGAGCGCCAGGAAGAAGAGGCGATCCTCGAGCTCTACATGCAGGCTCTGGGAATGGTTTAAGGTCTTTGTCTGTCGCGCACGCAACGAGCCGTGCGCGACAGGCCTGCCGGCGCGTCCGATGCTAAAAATCCGGTGCGCGCCTTAGCGGTCCTTCTCAGGCGTGGGGCACCCTACGCGAAGGATAAGAACGCTTATCTCTTGCCCGTGTCCAAGTAAGCGGGCTCTCTTCATCATTGATTGTTGCCAGTGGGGCTGTTGCCGAACCTACAGAACCGGCGCGGCAAACGCATCGTCACGCAAAGCGCCCAAGGTAATGAAGCCAGGCTTCCGGCTAGTCTATAGCAAATAGGCTAATGATTACGTATTTCCCGCAACTAGAGTTGACTGGCTTACGTAAGGGATATTCACTTCTGGAAAGAAATAGCAGTGCTCCTGATATTACGGGCGCAAGCTTATTTTAATAACGTTGCGTTGTATTTGCGAAGGGGCCTTTCTTGTGATCTCGGGACCATCATCGTCCGGAGCTGCTGTAAACCGCATCAGATCGATTTATGCTCCATTCGCGACCTTGCTCGACTCCCTCAACGTTGCAATCTGCATCTTCGACTTGGATGATGGCGCAGCTCTCTGGAACAACACTTTCCTTCGCTTCTTTCCGGAACATGCGGGCCATGTCGAGCTGGGGGAACATTACCGCGAGAATCTGAAGCGGTTTTACGAGTTCCGGCTGCACGAGGGCGAACTCCAGTTCATCGACGAATATATCGAGCGCAGCCTCGCGCGGCATCGCTCGGACCATCCGCCATACGTGTTCAAGCATCGGGAGCGCTGGGTCCGCGTCGCCGCGCAGGGGCTCGAAGGGTTGGGGAAGATAAGGGCTTGGACGGAAGTATCCATGCCGCAGCAACAGAACCGCAACTTCTTCCTGCCGGCCGGTGCGCCGCTGGACATCGCGCATATGATGTCCATGGCGAGCATGCCGGATCCGATCGTCGTGCTCGATCTCAACAACGTCATCGTCTCCTGCAACGATTTGTTCGCCCGACTCTACGAGGTGCCGCCCGATCACGACATTCTCGGCATCACCCTCGAGAAGCTCGTTCAGGATCTGTGGCAGCGATATCCGGAAGAAGAGGGCGGCGAGCATTTCGATACGACGATCCGCCCGCTTCTGAGCGACGATATGCGTCTAGCCGGAGTGGCATTCGAGCTTCCGTTGCCGAGAAATCGCTGGGTTCGCGTCGTCGAGCAGCGCAACCGCGAAGGCTTCAGGACATGCGTGCATTTCGACATCACCCGCTACAAGCGCGAGCGGCAGGATCTGCAGCGCGCCGAGAGCGAGGCGCGTGCGCAGGAAGCGCGCTTCAGGGCCGTGATCGAACGTTCGCCGATCGGCATGAGCATCGCGTCCGATGACGGGACGATTCTGGAGGCCAATGACGCCTACGGGCAATTTCTCGGCTACTCGCCGGAGGAACTGATCGGCATGAAGCTATGGGAGCTCATGCATCCTGAGGAGCAGGAGCCTGCACGCGCTGTCCTCGCGGAACTCGTTGCCGGTCATGTCTCATCCCTTGAGCGGGAATCCCGCTTCATGCATCGTGATGGTTCCCTGCGATGGGCCCGCCAGTCGGCGGTTCACTTGGCAGGCAGCGCCGTAAACGGTGAAATCATCAGTCAGATTCAGGATGTGACGGCACGCAGGCAGGCTGAGAACGAGCGCGACGCATTGCTGGCTGATCTCGCGCACCGTGCGGCCCATGATGGACTGACGGGCCTGCCGAACAGAGCCGCTTTCGAAGAATGTCTGCGCTCCGCCATGAGAACGGCAAAGCTGAGCCACAAGGCGCATGCCTTGTGCTTTCTGGATCTCGATGGGTTCAAGCGCGTGAACGATGCCGCTGGCCACGTTGCCGGGGATCAGGTTCTGCGCATGGTTGCGGGCATTCTGAAACAGCATACGCGCCCGGCGGATTTCCTGGCTCGGCTCGGCGGCGATGAGTTCGGCCTCATCATTCACGATTGCGATCTCGAGACGACCATGGCCTGCGCATCCTCGCTTATCGAGGCCATATCGACCGCGAGCTTCACCTGGGACGGTCGCAGCTTCTCCCTGGGACTCAGTGTCGGCATCACGAAAGTCTCCGATCAAGTCCCTTCCATCGATGAGCTGCTGAGGCGGGCGGATGAGGCCTGTTACAGGGCCAAGCGGGCAGGCCGAAACCTGGCAGTCCTCGCATGATCGAACCATCTGCGTCGCTCGTTGTTGAAACTGCATCGGATCATTTGCGCTTCCCGCATATCTTCATTGCAAATGTGCTCGTCGCTCGGCGCGGCGACAGGCATCCTCCCGAGCAGACTTGCCATGCCCAAAAACGCAACTGACCACTCTCAGGCGCCCATGAAACAGGACAGAAGCCTTGCCGAGAACGGTCTGCCTTCCATCATCATCCATGCCGTGCCGCACATGATCTGGTCGGCGCGGGCTGACGGTTATAACGATTATCACAATGGGCGATGGGATGAGTTCACGGGGAGCGCGACGGCTTCGGGCGGAGAGTGGATCAACCTTGTCCATCCCGAAGACCGGGAAATCGTCCTCGCTGTCTGGGCGAATGCGCTCAAGACCGGCCGGGACTGCGAGATAAAACATAGGCTTCTTCATCATTCGGGCGAGTATCGATGGGTGCTTGGCCGCGCGAGCCCGGTTTTCGATTCAGAGGGGCGGATTGAACGCTGGGTCGGCACTTACACGGACATCCAGAACTGGAAGAAAACAGAGCAGGATCTTCTCGACAGCGAAGAACGCTATCGCGCGCTCATCGGGAGGATGACGGAAATAGTATGGCGCGCAGCTCCTGACGGATCGATTATGCGGGGATGGGGCTGGCAGGAGTTCAGCGGACAAAAGCCGGAAAGTTACGAAGGCCACGGATGGTTTGATGCCGTCCATCCGGACGACCGCGAACCTCTCGCACAGATTTGGTTCGGCGCCGTGTCGTCGGAGCATTCGGTCGAGGCGGAGTTTCGCGTGCTTCATAAAAGCGGCCAATATCGCTGGGTGCTATCGAGGGCGGTGGCGCTGACGAATCCGGATGGAGCGGTCCGCGAGTGGGTCGGAACCATCACCGACATCCACGATCGGCGACAGGCTCAGGATGCATTGAAGACCAGTGAAGAGCGTTTGCGCCTTGCCATGCAGGCAGGGCGCATGATCGCCTGGGAGCAGGACCTTGAGACCGGTTACATCACGCGGTCTGCGAACGCCATCGAGCTGCTTGGAATCGGCTCCTGCTCCTTGTCCGAACTTATCGAGCGAATGCCGCCTGAAGACCGGATCGCGCGAGATCGCTTCATCGAACGGGTCAGCGCGATAGGCTGTGACACCTTCGAGTTCCGTTTCCAGCTGGAGAATGGGAAGACCCTGTGGCTGGCTTCTCGCGGCGAGAGAGCTGGTCCCAATCGGATTGTCGGTGTCACGTTCGACATCACGGATCGCAAGGCGGCGGAGGAGGAGGTCTGGCGGTCGGCGAACCATGATGCATTGACGGGATTGCCCAATCGCGCGCTCTTCCTGCGCTGTCTCGAACTCGCTCTCGAGACGGCGCAGCTGCATGGCGGCAGCGTCAGCTTGCTGATGATCGACCTCGATGATTTCAAGGACGTCAACGACACGCTCGGCCATGACGCCGGTGACTCTCTGCTGAGAGAGACGGCCGCGCGGCTGAGCGCGATGGTGCAGGAGCAGGATACCGTCGCGCGTCTTGGTGGGGACGAATTCGCTGTTCTGACGATCGATTCATCAGGTCCCAGCCGCGCGATGAGCCTCGGCGAGAGCATCATCAAGAGCCTGCGCCAGCCCTTCGTATATGCCGGCAGAACTCTCGTGAGCCGGGCGAGCATCGGCATGGCGGTCTTCCCGGATCATGACGTCGAGCCCACTGAACTCTTGAAGGATGCCGATATCGCACTCTATCGCGCGAAGGCAGAGGGTCGCGGCCGAGTCGTCTCCTATTCTTCCGAGATGCGCCTGATCGCCGAGCAGCGGCTTGCATTGGGGCGAGATGTGCGCGAGGCGATCTCGCGCGACGAATTCGTTCCGTTCTATCAGCCGAAGGTCTGCCTCGTGAGCGGACGGATTGTCGGCCTCGAGGCGCTTGCGCGCTGGCAGCATCCGGACAAGGGCACGCTCACGCCGACCGCCTTCGGCGCCGTCTTCGACGATCCAGAGCTTGCGCCTTTGATCGGCAGGAGCCTTATCGGCAGAATCGCGTCCGACATGCGTCGCTGGTTGGATAGCGGATATGATCTCGGGCGGGTTGCATTCAATCTCTCCTCCGTGGAGTTCAATCAGCCGAACCTCGCCGAGGAGGTCCTGCGCATTCTCGATCGGGCGAAAGTTCCGGTGAAGCACTTTGAGATCGAGGTGACGGAAAAGGTGCTGCTCGACGCCCAGGCCGATCTAGTGGCGGAGACACTGGAGACGTTCCACAGGCATGGTGTTCAGATCGCCCTGGACGATTTCGGAACGGGTTACGCGTCGCTGACTCACCTCAAGCGCTTCCCTGTCGATCACATCAAGGTCGATCACAGCTTCATCGCCGATCTTGAGCAGGATGAGGATGATGCTGCTATCGTGGCAGCGGTCATCGGTCTTGCCCATAGTCTCGGGTTGCATGTTACGGCTGAGGGCGTGGAAACAGAGGGGCAGGTGGAAAGGCTCCGGCAACTGGGATGTCACAGCGCGCAAGGATATATCTACGCAAAACCCATGAGCGCATCCGAGGTCGCAGTGCTCTTCGATACTTGGCCTGTATGATGTTTCATGGCCTCGCAGCAACGCAGGCGCTGAATAAAATTACAGATCATGCGCTTTTGAAAATGCTTATCCGTTGAGCCTTGACTGGCGTGACAGCAAAGTGTTTCGTTTCACATTCGTTTTGCGCGTGAAGCGGTACGGAAAGCGAAACCCAGGCCATGGACCAGACGCTTACTCCTCGTCAGCAGGAAATCGTCGATATCGCGCGCCTCCACGGGCGCGTGAATGTGGATGACTTGGCCGTTCGCCTCGATGTCACCCAGCAGACCATTCGCAAGGACCTGAACGAGCTTTGCGAGCTGCGTTTGATGACCAGGGTGCATGGCGGCGCCATCATTGCATCCGGCGTCGAGAACTTGGCCTACGAAGCGCGTCGCCTCATCGCGCAGGCCGAGAAGCAGGCGATCGGCGCTGCGACGGCCCAGCTTATTCCCAACAACAGCTCGCTCTTCATCAATATCGGCACGACCACCGAGGAAGTGGCCCGGGCATTGCAGGGTCATGAGGGACTTCTCGTCATTACCAACAACCTCAATGTCGCCAATCTCCTCTACCGCCGTCCCAAGATCGAGGTGATCGTGACAGGGGGGCCGGTACGGCGATCCGACGGTGCGGTGATTGGCGCGGCCGCGGTGGATATCGTGCGGCAGTTCAAGGTCGATTATGCCGTGATCGGCACTTCGGCCATCGACGAGGACGGCTCGCTCCTGGATTTCGACGTGCGCGAGGTGCGCGTCTCCCGCGCCATCATCGACAATGCCCGGAAGGTGATCCTCGTCGCCGACCATCTCAAGGCGGAGCGTTCTGCCCCGGTGCGGATCGGGCATCTGCGAGAGGTCGATATCTTCGTCACGGACACGCTCGCCTCACCTCAGTTGCAGGAGGTGTGCGATGCCGCCCAAGTGCAAGTGGTGGAGGTGGGGAGCTTCGGCGACTAGGGTTCAAGACGCAGCTTCCTGGCAGCCCCACTGTACTTTCAGGGACGAAAGCCTAATCTCTTGAAGGGCTCTCGGAAGCCTCTTGCTTTCGTTTTGAAGTCTGAGTAGCCTCAAACGAATATAAAAACGAAAATACAGCCCGGGGCACGGGAGAACGCCAAGTGGACTCGCTCGAAGGAGCGACGTTCGACGTCGCGATCGTCGGTGGTGGCGTAAATGGCTGCGGAATCGCACGGGATGCGACCGGCCGCGGTGCTTCCGTGATCCTGTTTGAGCAGAGCGATCTTGCGAGTGGCACCTCCTCCTCATCGACCAAGCTCATCCATGGCGGCTTGCGCTATCTGGAATATTACGAGTTCCGCCTTGTCCGGGAAGCGCTCATGGAGCGCGAGGTGCTCTGGCGGATCGCTCCCCACATCGTCTGGCCGCTCCGGTTCGTTCTGCCCCATCACCAGGGCTTGAGGCCTCAATGGCTGCTGCGCCTGGGCTTGGCGCTTTACGACAATATCGGCGGACGAAAGCTCCTGCCGCCGACACGCACGCTCGATCTGAGAACGGATCCCGCGGGCGCGCGCCTCAAGCCCGATTTGGTCAAGGGTTTCGAATATTCCGATTGCTGGGTGGAGGATTCCCGTCTCGTCGCCCTGAATGCCAGTGACGCGGCTGAGCGCGGCGCGCGGATCCGGACGCGCACCCGCGTGATGCGGGCGGAGCGCTCCGACGGCTATTGGCTTGTCACGTCCGAAGATACGCGGACCGGCCGAGAGGAGCGCATTCGCGCAAAAGTTCTGATCAATGCCGCGGGCCCATGGGTGGAAAAGGTCTTGAACGGTGTCGCGGGTTCCAACAGCCATGCGTCGGTGCGGCTCGTGCAGGGCAGCCATATCGTGGTGAAGAGGGTGTTTCAGCACGACCGCGCCTACATCTTCCAGAACGCCGATAACCGCATCATCTTCGCGATCCCCTATCAGAACGATTTCACGCTGATCGGCACCACCGACCGGGATTATGAGGGTGATCCTTCCAAGGTGAAGGCCTCGGAGGAAGAGATCCACTATCTCTGCTCCTCTGCGGGCGAGTACTTCAAGGAGCCGATCCGGCGAGAGGATGTGGTCTGGACCTATTCGGGCGTCCGCCCGCTCTACAATGACGGCGCGTCGAAGGCGCAGGAGGCCACTCGCGATTACGTGCTGATGCTCGATGCGCCCGACGGTCAGCCGCCGATGCTGTCGATTTTCGGCGGCAAGATCACCACCTATCGCCGCCTTGCGGAGGCAGCTCTCGACAAGCTGAAAGATCATCTTCCGGCAGCGCGAAAGCCTGCCTGGACGGGAGCGGTGCCCTTGCCTGGCGGTGACTTTCCGCAGACGGGCTACGAGGTGTTGGTCGAGGAGCTTTGCGCCGAATACCCCTTCATGGACCGTGCGCTCATGGCACGGCTTGTGCGAGCTTATGGCACAAGGACGCGTGATCTGATGGGGGCGGCGCGCTCCATGAGGGATCTGGGCCAAAACTTCGGCGCCGGCCTCACGGAACGCGAGGTGCTCTACCTGATGAACCGGGAATGGGCGCTCACCGCAGAGGATGTGCTCTGGCGGCGCAGCAAGCTGGGATTGAGGCTCACGAACGCCCAGGCCGAAGCGCTCGAAGTCTTCATGCATAACGCCGCTACGTCCAGCGCGGCTTGAAGGGATTGCCGATGACGCTTGTTCTTGAAGGAGTGTCGAAGAAGGTCGGAGCGTCGATCCATATCGACGATGTCTCCCTGACGCTGTCGCGAGGCTCCCTCAATGTCCTGCTGGGCGCGACACTTGCGGGCAAGACATCCCTCATGCGCCTCATGGCCGGCCTCGATGTGCCGTCGAGCGGTCGCGTGCTCGTCGACGGAAAGGATGTGACGGGCTGGCCTGTCCAGAAGCGCAGCGTCGCCATGGTCTATCAGCAGTTCATCAATTATCCGTCGCTGAGCGTCTATGAGAACATCGCCTCGCCCCTGCGTGTCGCCGGATTGCCCTCGTCCGAAATCGAAACCCGCGTGCGCGATGCGGCAAGGCTGCTCAGGCTCGAGCCCTATCTCGACCGCAAGCCCTTGAACCTGTCCGGCGGCCAGCAGCAGCGCACGGCGATCGCGCGGGCTCTCGTGAAACGCGCCGATCTCGTGCTGCTCGATGAGCCTCTGGCCAATCTCGACTACAAGCTGCGCGAAGAACTGCGAGAGGAGTTGCCGCGCGTCTTCGCGGCCTCCGGCGCCATCTTCGTCTATGCGACTACGGAGCCGTCCGAGGCCCTGCTTCTCGGCGGCAGCACGGCCACCCTGTTTCAAGGGCGCGTGACGCAGTTCGGGCCGACGCCGCAGGTTTATCGTGAACCTCACAACCTCGTCACGGCGCGCGTATTCTCTGATCCGCCGCTCAATACGCTGACGATCCGAAGATTGGGCAATACGGCTACCTTGAGCACAGGCGGTCAGGTGCGTGCGACCGATGCCCTCGCAATGGTTCCCGATGGCGAATACACATTGGGCTTTCGCGCCCACCACCTGAGCCTCGATCCTGCGGGTCCTGACGAGATCGCCATTCCCGCAACGGTATCCGTGGCCGAGATCACGGGTTCCGAGAGCTACATCCATCTGGATGCGGGTGAGCATCGCTTCGTCTCGCTCATGCCGGGCGTGAGGCGCTGGGAGCCTGGAGCTTCCGTGACCGCCTATGTGAGTCCGCGCCATCTCTTCCTGTTCGATGCGGCGGGCCGTCTCGCGGCGGCCAGTCCGGCGCAGAAAGCCGCGTGAGGAGAGAGGCATGGCCCGGATCACCCTCGATCATCTCGCCCATTCCTACAGGCCCAATCCTCACGGGCCGCAGGATTATGCCCTGAAGGAAATCAACCATGTGTGGAGCCAGGGCGGCGCCTATGCGCTGCTCGGCCCCTCCGGCTGCGGCAAGACAACCCTTCTCAACATCATCTCAGGGCTTGTGCGCCCGACGCGCGGGCGCATCCTGTTCGATGACCGCGATGTGACGGACCTTCCCACGGAAGCCCGCAACATCGCGCAGGTGTTCCAGTTCCCCGTCGTCTACGACACGATGAGCGTGCGCGAGAACCTCGCTTTCCCCCTGAAGAACCGGCATGTCCCGAAGGACAAGACCGCTCAGCGCGTGGAGGAAATCGCCCGCCTTCTCGATCTGACCTCCGTTCTGGACCGCAAGGCCAGCAACCTGACCGCCGACATGAAGCAGAAGATCTCGCTCGGGCGCGGTCTCGTACGCCCCGACGTGACGGCGATTCTCTTCGACGAGCCGCTAACCGTGATCGACCCGCATCTCAAGTGGCAGTTGCGCTCGACGCTTAAGGAAATTCATCGGGCGCTCGACATCACCATGATTTACGTCACGCACGATCAGACCGAGGCGCTGACATTCGCCGACAAGGTCGTGGTCATGCATGACGGCGCGGTGGTGCAGACCGGCACGCCTGACGAGCTGTTCGAGCGCCCCGCCCATACCTTCGTGGGCCATTTCATCGGCTCGCCCGGCATGAACATTCTGCCCTGCAAGGTCGAGGGCGCGACCGCCTTCCTCGGCGGCGAAGCCCTTTCGCTGCAACGCCGCTACCGGACCCTGAACCATTCCGAACGGCTCGAACTCGGCATCCGGCCCGAATTCGTGCAGCTCCAGCCGAAAGGCATCGGCCTCCCGGTTCATGTCAAGCGCATCGACGATATCGGTCGTGCGCGGATTGCGCGGGTGGAGATGGACGGGCGCATGATGGCGGCGAGCGTTCCGGAAGAACTTTCAGTGAGCGGCGACGAGGCTTCGCTTCGCTTCGATGTGCGCCATATTCACATCTATGCCGATGGGCATCTGGTCGACGGCGAGCCGCTGGGAGGGCAGGCAGCATGACGAAGACCGTCAACAACAAGGCTTGGATGCTTGTTCTGCCCGTCTTCCTCATCGTGGCGTTCTCGGCGGTGCTGCCGCTGATGACCGTGGTGAACTATTCCGTGCAGGATACCTTCGGGAACAACCAGTTCTTCTGGAATGGCGTCGGTTGGTTCCAGGAGCTGCTGGACACGTCGACGGATCTCGGCGGACGCTTCTTCGAAGCTCTTTGGCGCACGCTCCTGTTCTCCGCGATCATCCTCATGATTGAGGTGCCGCTCGGAATCCTGGTCGCCTTGTCGATGCCGCGCGAGGGTTGGACAGTGGCGCTCAGCCTCGTGCTCATGGCGTTGCCGCTGCTGATTCCGTGGAACGTGGTCGGCACGATATGGCAGGTCTTCGCGCGTGGCGATATCGGCCTGCTCGGCTGGGTCGTGAACCATCTCGGGATCGACTACAATTATACCGGCGATCCGCTGGACGCCTGGATCACCATCGTCGTCATGGATGTGTGGCACTGGACGAGCCTCGTCGCCCTCCTGTGCTATGCGGGCCTGAAATCCATTCCGGATGCCTATTATCAGGCGGCGCGCATCGATGGCGCCTCGCGCTGGGCGGTGTTCCGTACGATCCAGCTGCCGAAGATGCGCCGCGTGCTCCTCATCGCCGTGCTCCTGCGCTTCATGGACTCGTTCATGATCTACACGGAGCCGTTCGTGCTCACCGGCGGCGGGCCGGGCAATGCGACGACATTCCTGTCCATCGATCTGGTGAAGCTGGCGCTCGGGCAGTTCGACCTCGGCAAGGCGGCTGCCATGTCGCTGGTCTACAACCTGATCATCCTCGCCATCTGCTGGGTCTTCTACACCATCATGACCAATGTGGATGCGCAGAAGGAGAGGGTTGAGACATGACCGATTCCGTTGCCCTCGATTCCGCCGACGTGAAAGCCGCCGCGACGCCACTTGCCGCGAACAAGGCCCTTGCCGGACCGCGCGTAAGCGGACGCGCGGTGGTGATGACGCTCTATCTCTTGTTCCTCATGCTGCCGATCTACTGGCTCGTGAACATGAGCCTGAAGACCAACACCGAGATCACGTCGGGTCTCACGCTCTGGCCGCAGAACCTCACCTTCGACAATTACGTCACGATCTTCACGGACCGGAGCTGGTATTCCGGCTATATCAACTCGCTCACCTATGTGCTGATCAATACGGTCCTGTCGATCTCGTTTGCCCTGCCTGCGGCCTATGCGTTCTCGCGTTACAGGTTCCTCGGCGACAAACACCTCTTCTTTTGGCTGCTCACCAACCGTATGGCCCCGCCGGCGGTGTTCGCGCTGCCGTTCTTCAATCTCTATTCTGCCATCGGCCTGTTCGACACGCCCTGGGCGGTGGCCTTGGCCCATTGCCTGTTCAACGTGCCGCTCGCCGTGTGGATTCTCGAGGGCTTCATGTCCGGCGTGCCGCGCGAGATCGACGAGACCGCCGCCATCGACGGCTATTCCTTCCCGCGCTTCTTCGTGAAGATTTTCATGCCGCTGATCGCCTCCGGCATCGGCGTCGCGGCATTCTTCTGCTTCATGTTCTCCTGGGTAGAGCTGCTGCTCGCGCGTACGCTCACCACGGTCAACGCCAAGCCGATCGCCGCTACCATGACCCGAACCGTGTCGGCCTCCGGCATGGATTGGGGCCTGCTGGCCGCAGCGGGGGTGCTCACCATCATTCCCGGCGCGCTCGTGATCTGGTTCGTCCGCAACTACATCGCCAAGGGCTTCGCCCTGGGCCGGGTCTGAGGAGGTTTCTGATGCCCGATCTCGCTTGGATGGCCTGGACATGGCAGACGGGGCTCTTCTTCGTCGGCATCGCGAGCCTGCTCATCGTCATGACGCTGCTTGCGATCTACAGCCCCGAGACGGAGCGTGTCGGAATCCTGCGCATTCCGACCACGCGCGGCGACCGCGTTTTCATTTCTCTCCTGGGCTCCGCTTTCATCCACCTCGCGTGGCTGGGGCTTGTGGGGCTCGATCTGTGGTGGGCTTCGGGCCTGTCTCTCCTTTATGCGGCGCTGGTGTTCCGCACGGTGTGAGGGAGCGACGGGTTCCAATAATTCCTTCGGGCTTGCCCAAGCCGAAGGAGACAACGGCGAGAAAGCCGGACAGGGCACCATTTGGGAGGAACGAATGAAATCAACCCAATCTCACCGGCGCTTGAAACTCTTCATTTCGACAAGCGTCATCGCCATGGCGCTTGGCAGCAGCGCTGCCCTGGCCGGCATGGAGGAAGCGCGCCGCTGGATCGATTCAGAATTCCAGCCTTCCACGCTCTCGAAGGATGAGCAGTTGAAGGAAATGGAATGGTTCGTCAATGCGGCGAAGCCCTTCGCCGGCATGGAGATCAACGTAGTCTCTGAGACGATCACGACACATGAATACGAAGCGAAAACGCTGGCCAAGGCCTTCTCGGAAATCACCGGCATCAAGCTCACCCACGACCTGATCCAGGAAGGCGACGTGGTGGAGAAGATCCAGACGCAGATGCAGTCCGGACGCAACGTCTACGATGCGTGGGTCAACGATTCCGATCTCATCGGCACGCATTTTCGCTACAAGCAGGCCATTGCCCTCGACGACTGGATGGCGGGCGAAGGCAAGGATGTGACCTCGCCGACGCTCGACATCAACGACTTCATCGGCAAGTCCTTCACGACCGCTCCCGACGGCAAGATGTATCAGCTGCCGGATCAGCAATTCGCGAACGTGTACTGGTTCCGCTACGACTGGTTCCAGCGTCCGGACCTGAAGGAGAAGTTCAAGGCCAAATACGGCTACGATCTCGGCGTGCCGGTGAACTGGTCGGCCTATGAGGACATCGCCGAGTTCTTCACCAATGACGTGAAGGAGATCGACGGCGTCAAGGTCTATGGCCACATGGATTACGGCAAGAAGGACCCGTCGCTGGGCTGGCGCTTCACCGACGCCTGGCTCTCCATGGCCGGTAACGGCGACAAGGGCATCCCGAACGGCTTGCCCGTCGACGAATGGGGCATCCGCATGGAGGGCTGCCGTCCCGTCGGCTCCTCGGTCGATCGTGGCGGCGACACCAATGGGGCCGCTGCCGTCTACGCGATCACGAAGTATCTCGATTGGATGAAGAAATATGCACCGCCCCAGGCGAGCGGTATGAACTTCTCCGAGTCGGGTCCTGTTCCCGCGCAGGGCAACGTAGCCCAGCAGATCTTCTGGTACACCGCTTTCACGGCAGACATGGTGAAGCCGGGCCTGCCGGTGGTGAATGAGGACGGGACGCCGAAATGGCGCATGGCTCCCTCGCCGCATGGTTCCTATTGGAAGGAGGGCATGAAGCTCGGATACCAGGATGCAGGCTCGTGGACGCTCCTCAAGTCCACTCCTTTGGAGCGCCGTAAGGCCGCTTGGCTCTATGCGCAGTTCGTGACCTCGAAGACGGTCTCGCTGAAGAAGAGCCATGTGGGCCTCACCTTCATCCGCGAGAGCGATATCTGGGACAAGAGCTTCACCGACCGCGCGCCGAAGCTCGGCGGACTGATCGAGTTCTATCGCTCGCCGGCCCGCGTGCAATGGACGCCGACAGGCAACAACATTCCCGACTATCCCAAGCTCGCGCAGCTCTGGTGGCAGAATATCGGCGATGCGGCCTCCGGCGCCAAGACACCGCAGCAGGCGATGGACTCGCTCGCCGCGGCGCAGGACGAAGTGCTCGGCCGTCTCGAGCGCGCCAATGTGCAGGGTGAATGCGGCCCGAAGCTGAACCCCAAAACTTCCGCCGAGGATTGGATCAAGAAGGCCGCCGCGTCCGGCAACATCGCGCCTCAGCCGAAGCTGGGAAACGAGAAACCAAAGGGTGAGACGGTGGATTACGACACGCTCATCAAGAGCTGGCCTGCTTCCCCGCCGAAGCGCAGCTGATGAAAAAAAGGGCCCCGCCCTTATGAGGGTGGGGCCTCTTCAAGCAATGATCATGCTGGGGCGGCTCCGAGCGATCACGTCGCCAGGAAAACGGCAACCGCGATCATGCCGATGGCTGCCGACAAGCCGACCCAATCCATCACGCGTGCCAATTCATCATTCGCGGGCGATGGCGGCCAGATCTCCAGACCTCTTTCGGCATCCTCATCGTTCATGGCCTGCTCCATGCACCCCGCATCAGTCCTAGTGCTGCGGTGGCCTTGAGGCGATTGCCCTTAAGCGGGTTACTCCAATGAATGCGCGAGCAGAATCTGCCCGAAGGAAGTAACGCGGCCTCACGGAACCGGCATCAGGAGGCCGTGCAGAGCGATGGCGGCAAAAGGTGCTTTAGGGAACTCTTGCCTTGTCGCGGCCCAGACCGCCCTCTTATACGAGGATGAGCGAACGTCGCGTTGTCAGGAGGAATGCATGAAGCGAGCGCGTAATGAAGTTGCCGGACCGCCGGATGCCGAGGCGCGCCGGAAGATTGCGCCAGTGATCTGTTATCCTGTCGACACCTTGCCACGTCCGAACCTTGCCGCCTATCAGGCGGTGCGCGATGGCTGGCAGAAGGTGGATGAGGTCATCGTGCCGCCGCGTGAGGCGCGCACCTTCTCGGTGCCTGCCGGTTCCTTCTTCAGGATCGTGAGCATCGAAGGGCCGCAGGTCGGCGACTTGAATCTCTGGGCGGCTGACGATCTCAATGAGCGCTTCTTCTCGGGCAAGACCCGGGCGCTGCACGGCACGCATCTGTCCACCGGCGATCAGCTCTGGTCGTGTCTGCCCTATCTTCGCCCCATGGCGACGATCACGCATGACACCCTCGACTGGTACGGCTTCGATGAGTTCGGCGGCTCCGTGCATGACGTGATCGGCACGCGCTGCGATCCCTATACGCATAAGCTCCTTTCAGGTCACGAATATCACCATTGCTGCCATTCCAATCTCACCCGCGCGCTTGCCGATCATGTCGGCGGCTCGCGCGAGTCCGTGGAACCTGCGGTGCATGATGTGCTCAACGTCTTCATGTGTACGGGCTTCACGCGCGATACGGGCCAGTACTTCATGAAAGCGAGCCCAGTGCGCCCGGGTGATTATCTGGAGTTCTTCGCGGAGATCGATCTCGTCGGCGCGCTCTCCGCCTGCCCGGGCGGCGATTGCAGCTCAGAGCATTCGAGCGATGTGGCCGTGTGCCATCCGCTTCTGGTCGAGGTCTACAAGCCAAACGCAACGCCCGAAGGGTGGAGCCCGGCACCCCGCAGCAGCTATAGCCGCAGGCACGGCGATTGATGAAACGAAAAGGGCCCCGAGAGGGGCCCTTCTTTTTATCGCGCCACCGGCAGCGGCTTCACCGCCGGGCCCGTGAATTTGTTTGTCGCCAGATCGCCTACGGGCTTGTTGGAGAAGCCCATGTGGATGCTGGGCTCCGCCGACATCAGGGCGCTCAGCGCAGTGACGGGCTTCTGCGGTGCCTTCGCGGGAGGCGCCTTGACCTCGGGAGCGGCGACCGCCTTGGCCTTCGCGCTCTTCGGCTGATCCTTCGGCGTCGAACCCGTTACCGGAATATCGATGGCGCTTGCCGCGGCTACGACGATGGCACGGTCCGGACGGGGTGGGGGCAGGGGGGCGGCGCTTGCCACTACGGCGTCCGTCGTGCCGCGCAGTTCGCTCAAGACCGGAATCGGGTTCGTCTCTGCGAGGGAGCCGGGGCGCGCGGGCGGCAGCGGAGCATAGGCGAGCACGGTGGCTTCAGGCGCATCCTCCGCATCCGGACGGCGCGGCGGCATCGGCGCGAAGGCCATGCCCCTGGCGATCGACATGTCACCCTGTGCGTCCGGTCCCTGCTGCCAGGCGAGCGTCGGGCCGCCGGGCGAGTTGACCGTGCTCGGCGCACCGTTGATGCGGGTCGGCGGCAGCGGAGCGGACTCGGGCGGCGAGAGGTCCTCTCGCAGGGCAGGGGCCATGGCGGCGACCACGGTCGGCGAGGGCGGCTCGGGCCGCGCCTGCGCCACGGCCACGGGGGCCTGACGCGCAACCGGCGCATTCCGGCGCTCGTATTGCTGAAGAGCGGCCAGAGGCGTGGAATTGCCGTCGTCCGCGTAGTTGTTGCGCGAAGCCATGATCGTCTGGCTCGGACGCGAGGCGAGACGGATCTCCTCCGCATCCTCCTCTTCGTCCTCAAGACCGAACAGGCTTGCCCAGAAGCTCTTGCGGCGGGGCTGCGTGGCGATCGCCTCTCCCGCATCCGCATAGGCGGAGTAGCCGGCCACGGTGCCGCCCTTGGCCAGAACTTCGGCGCGGGCCATGTCATAGCCCGGCAAGGGCCTGCCATCGGCGGGGATGTGAACCGTCTTGCCGTCCGGGAAGAGGTTCGCGAGCTGATCGCGCGTCATGCGCGGCCAAGCGCGGACGCTGCCCACATCGAGGTGCACGAAGGGCGTGTAGGCATTGGGATAATAGCCGACGCCGCCGTTCTGGAGCTTCATGCCGACCGCCCGCAGGCGCGAAGCGGATACGTCGGGCAGGTAGAAGTCCAAGGCCTTGCCTTGCATGTGCTGGCTGTTCTTGGCAACCGCGTTGGAGCGGCGGCGCAGCATGGAGTTGGTGCTCGGCGAGCGATAGGCCGAGTTCACGTGCACGGGCGCGCTGGAGCCCACCTCCCGATAGACCTCCCACACCGTATCGAACAGACGAGGGTCCATGCGGGTCGATTCGGCGCGGCGCCAATCGCGCAGGAACCAGTTGAGCTGCTGCAAGGCTGCGGAATCGTATTGGCCGTTCCGCCGGAAAGTGACGGTCAACGTTTCCTTGGTATTGTTGTGATAGAAGGTCAATGTGCGTGTATCGCCGTTGGCGACAGCATCCTGCGTGCCGCGCACGCCGCCGACCATGACGGCCAGAAAGGCCGCAAGACCAATACCGGCGCGACGCACCAAGCCGTCTGAACGCAATACTCTCACTGGGATACTCGTCATGTACTCGCTGCACCCGGGGGCGTGCAGTAACCACTTATAGTGAAAGGATCTTTGCCGAAGACGGTTACCTTCAGGTTAAGTGGATGGCAAAAAGCGGCCGGAAAGGCCGCTTTTTGAAGGTCCGAACCGTGATTAGCGCCCGAGGCCGAGAGCCGTCCGGACCTTCTGATCCAGTCCATAAAGATCGGGGAAGGACTTGAGCGAACCCTTCTCGTCGATCGAGAGGGTGAAATAGGCGAGATGTACCGGCAGGGGCTTGGGTAGGTTGACGGTACGCTCGCCCTTGCCGATGAGGCTGCGCAGCCTCTTCTCATCCCACTTGCTGTCCTCGCCCATGATCACTTCCGCAAGCTCGAAGGGCTTGTCCACGCGCACGCAGCCATGACTGAAGGCGCGCTTGGAGGCCGAGAAAAGATTGCGATTGGGCGTATCGTGCAGATAAACCGCATGCTGGTTGGGGAACATGAATTTCACGTAGCCCAGCGCATTGCGCTCGCCCGGGGGCTGCTGCACGGAGATGCTGTTGCCTCTGCGAATGATCTTGTAGCCTTTTTTGGCGGCGTAATCCGGGTCGTTCGCCAGCGCCGGGAGGATCTCCTTTTTCATGATGGAAGGAGGGATCGTCCAGGACGGATTGACCACGAGGTATTTCATATCCTCGGAGAAGATCGGGGTCTGCGACTGCTCCTTGCCAACGATCACCCGCGTCTCATAGGCGATCTTGCCGCTATCCCTGAATTGCAGGCGGAATTCCGGCACATTCACCATGATATGGCGCTCGCCCAGATCTTCGGGCAGCCAGCGCCAGCGCTCCATGTTGGCGATCAGATCGGCCTCGCGCTGCGCCAGCGAAGGGCCGGAGAGAGCGGCCACCGTCTGCGCGGTGAGAATGCCGTTGGTGGGCAGTCCCTTTTCCTTCTGGAAGGCGGCCACGGCGGAGGCGAGACGCTCGTCATAAACCGTGTGGCTCTCGTCCTTCAGGTTGAAGCGCGCGCGGATCAGCGGCACGCGCGGATCCTTCATGCCGATGCGAAGGGCTGGGCCCTTGGGAACCCGCACGCTCGGCTGCGAGGGATGATTGGCGCGCAATTCCGCAAGGCGCTCCCTCAGGGCACGGTAACCCGCATGCGGCGGGTTGTAGGAAGCAAGCGCCGCATTCGGGTCTTTCGCGAAGGCCACCTTCTTGAGAACCGCATCGACGTCCGGGATCTCGAGTTTCGGCGTTGCGAGGGCCGACAGGCGCGAAGGCTCGATGCGCCCGCCGCGCGCGTCGCGCGCGTAGCGGAACACGGAAGCGGAGAGCTTCAGATCGGCTTCGGCCCATTGCGCGGGGGAAGCCTCTTTGCGCAGTTTCAGGTCGGGCAGGGGATAATCGGCCGGGTCGAGACCATCCTCGTCCGCGGCCTTCAACCGTGCGGCGGCAGCCATGGCAGCGGGTTTGAAAGCGCCGTCCTGTGCCCATGCCAGCGGGTTTTCGGCGGTCGCATAGAACGCCGTCAGGGACTCGCGCTCTTTTTTGGTGAGGCGAAGGCTGCGCGCCATCCCATCGTCCGCGAGAAGCCCCTCAACGACCATGCGCAGCACGTCCTGCTGCATCAGCGCCGTGACGGGCGCGGCCTCGGGGAGCGGAATTTCGATCCGAGGCTCCGGCGTCACATCGGAGGCTTCCATGCTGAAGGGCGCGGGCTCGGGCAGGGGAATGTTCGGAGCCCCTGCCTCTTCCTGCGGCGCGGCTCCAACCTCTACATCGTGGAATGAAGGTTCGGCGGCGTCCTGCGCAAGAACGGGGGGCGAGATGTCCGGCGAGCTGTCCGTATTCGTCTGAGCCATCGCGGAAAGGGACAGGAAAGAGACCGATCCGATCAGCCCCAGCCATAATGCCGTCTTGCGCAAATCACGCATGGCCATCTCCCTTATCGCAATGGGGGCGGGGACATTGCATCCTCCGCGTTCAAATGAATTCGTCAGCGTGCGGGCACACGTCTGCTACGCTTAACGCATGAAGGCGTCATGCGGCTGCATCACTTAAGCCAAGTTCCTTCAATTTTCGGTAAAGGGTCGACCGGCCGATCCCGAGATGGCGCGAGATGGCCGACATATGCCCCCGATAATGCACGAGGGCAAAGCGGATCGCGCGCTCCTCCAACTCCGCCAAAGTGAACATATCTCCGCTCTCCCGAATGAGAGAGAGCGCATGGGGATCGGGTTTAGCGATAGGTTCGCGCGTGCGGATGGGCGCGGGCGCAAGAGCCCACGCCGCCGGAACCGGGGGGATATCGACGCGAAAGCCCTCCACATGGGCTGCTATCTGGGGGAACTCAGATGGGGTCAGAAATGCTCCATCCGCCAGGATCACGGCGCGGTAGGTCGCATTCTCGAGCTGCCGAAGATTGCCCGGCCAGTCGTAGCGGGCAAGCAGCGACAGCGCATCGGCGGACAAGCCGCGGATCTTTCGGCCTTCGTCCTTCGCAAAGCGCTCGGCGAAGGCCATCGCCCATTCCGCAATGGCCTGCCTCTGTGCTCTCAAGGGGCGAAGCGCAATCGGCATGGCCTGAAGACGATAGTAGAATTCCTCACTGAACCGGCTCTGGCGCACCGTCTCGGGCAAGTCGAAGCCAGCGCTCGCGATGAGCCGGATATCGAGGCGGCGGCCCGATCGCGCTCCGGCTTCCTGACGGAACAGCCCATCGGCCAAGCGGTCCAAGGCCTCGCCGGTCAGGTGCTCCACGCCCTCCACGAAGAGGGTGCCGCCCTGGGCTCCCCTCATGTGATGGAGGAGGGTATCTGCCTGGGTCTCGCTTCCGGAGAGGGCCTCCTCGGCCTGAAAGGCGATGAAGGGATGGGCCTTCCTCCCTCCTGCCTCGTGGATCGCCCGGGCCAGCGCCTTGGCGCCGCTGCCAGCCTCAGTCTCGATGAGGACGGGAAGGTTCGAGCGCGCCGCGCGGGCGGCAAGACGTGCCGTCCTCTCCCTTTCCGAGCCAGCCGCAAAGTCAGCCGCGCCTTGGCGAAGGGCTCGGATGTCATCTGCGAAGAGTTGGTGAAGAGGCATGAAGCGGCGAAAAATCGGGGAATCGGTTCCGGCGATGCTGGGGGACAAGGGTAAACCTGGCCTTAACGCCTGCCCCATTTGAAGGGACCCATCCCTCGGGAGCCGGGTTGATCCCGGGACTTAAGCAGCCAATATGTGACTCAACCCTCTTTCTAGTCTTTTCGAGCAATGCCCCAGAAAGCTTTTCCCGTGCACCAGACATCTTCCACCGCCGCTGCCCAGGTCGATCTCGGTTCCCTTCCCGAGTGGAACCTCACCCATCTCTATCCGGGCATGGACAGCGAGGTGTTCAAGGGCGATCTCGCGAAGGCGGAGGCCGAGTGCAAGGCTTTCGCCGAGGCCTATCGCGGCAAGCTCGATGGAATGGTGCGCGCGGAGAATGCTCCCCAGATCCTGACCGACGTGATCAAGCGCTACGAGGCGCTGGAGGATTTCCTGGGGCGCATCATGTCCTATGCGGGACTCGTCTATTCGGGCGATACGACCGATCCGGTGCGCGCGAAGTTCTATGGCGACACGCAGGAGCGCCTCACCGCCGCCTCCACCGAGCTTCTGTTCTTCGGCCTTGAACTCAATCGCATCGAGGACGAGGTGCTCGACAAGGCCGTGAACCAAGCGCCCCTGTCCCACTACAAGCCGTGGATCGAGGATCTGCGCAAGGACAAGCCCTATCAGCTCGACGACAAGATCGAGCAGCTCTTTCACGAGAAGTCCGTGACGGGGCGCAGCGCCTGGAACCGGTTGTTCGACGAAACCATCGCATCCCTGCGCTTCAATGTCCGCGGCGAGGAGCTGCCCATCGAGCCGACCCTGAACAAGCTGCAGGACACGGACGAGAGCGTGCGCAAGGATGCATCCGACGCACTCGCCAAAACCTTCAAGGCGCATCTGCGCACGTTCACCCTGATCACGAACACGCTCGCCAAGGACAAGGAAATTTCCGACCGCTGGCGCAGCTTCCAGGATGTGGCGGATTCCCGCCATCTCGCCAACCGCGTCGAGCGCGAGGTGGTGGATGCGCTGGTCGCGGCCGTGCGCGAGGCCTATCCGCGTCTCTCGCATCGCTATTACGCGCTGAAAGCCAAGTGGTTCGGCAAGGACAAGCTCGACCATTGGGACCGCAACGCGCCGCTCCCCAAGGTCGAGCAGCGCACCATTCCATGGAACGACGCCCGGGACACGGTTCTCTCCGCCTATTCCGCCTTCTCGCCGCGCATGGCCGACATCGCCCGCCGCTTCTTCGATGAGGGCTGGATCGACGCGCCGACTCGCCCGGGCAAGGCACCCGGCGCTTTCGCGCATCCGACCGTGCCGTCGGCGCATCCCTACGTGCTTCTCAACTACCAGGGAAAGCCGCGCGATGTGATGACCCTCGCGCACGAATTGGGCCATGGCGTGCATCAGGTTCTGGCCGCCCCCAACGGCGCGCTCATGGCGCCGACTCCGTTGACGTTGGCTGAAACCGCGAGCGTGTTCGGTGAGATGCTCACCTTCCGCCGCCTCCTCGACCAGACCACGGATCCCGTGCAGCGCAAGGCGATGCTGGCGGCCAAAGTCGAGGACATGATCAACACGGTGGTGCGCCAGATCGCGTTCTACTCCTTCGAGCGGAAAGTTCATCTGGAGCGCCGCAACGGCGAGCTCACCGCCGAAAAGCTGTGCGAGCTCTGGATGTCCGTACAGGATGAGAGCCTCGGCCCGGCGATCCGCCTCGGCGCGGGATACGAGACCTTCTGGACCTACATTCCGCACTTCATCCATTCGCCGTTCTACGTCTACGCCTATGCCTTCGGCGATTGTCTCGTGAACTCGCTCTACGGTATCTACGAGCGCTCCAACGAGGGTTTCGTGGACCGCTATTTCGCGCTGCTCTCGGCTGGCGGCTCCAAGCCATACGGCGAGCTTCTCGCGCCCTTCGGACTCGATGCGAAGGACCCGTCCTTCTGGCAGATCGGCCTGTCCATGATCGAGCGGCTGATCGGCGAACTCGAAGCGATGGAAAAGACGGCCTGATGGCGGATCGCGACAACGAGGCGAACCGCTTCTCCGCCCGCGCCGCGCGCTATGCCCGCGTCGGCGCGAATATGGGCGGCGTGGCCGCCCGCATGGCGGGCGCGCGTCTCTTCGGTGGCGATGCGCGCGACGCCTCCAACGCGGCGGCGCTCGCGCAGGCCTTGGGCGGGCTGAAAGGTCCGATCATGAAGGTGGCGCAGCTCCTCGCCACCATTCCCGATCTCATCCCGCCGGAATATGCCGCCGAACTGCAGAAGCTGCAGAGCGAAGCGCCGCCCATGGGCGCGGCCTTCGTGAAACGGCGCATGCAGGCGGAGCTGGGTCCGCAATGGCAGGGCAGGTTCGGTTCGTTCGATCTCAATCCTTCCGCCGCCGCATCCCTGGGCCAGGTGCACCGAGCCGCGACGAAGGACGGCGAGTTGCTTGCCTGCAAGCTGCAATATCCCGATATGCAATCCGCCGTCGAAGCGGATCTGAAGCAGCTCGAATTCGTCTTCGCCCTGCACCGGCGCATGGATCCTGCCATCGACACGCGCGAGATCGCGAAGGAGATCGGCGAACGCGTGCGCGAGGAACTCGATTACGAGCGCGAGGCGAAGCACGCATCGCTCTATGCCCACGCGCTCTCCGATGTGGATGACGTGCGTGTGCCGCGCATTCATCCCGAACTCTCCACCAAGCGCCTTCTGTCGCTGCAATGGCTCGAAGGCGAGAAGATCCTGCAATTCGTGGAAAGCCCGGTCGAGATCCGCAACCGGCTGGCGATTGCCATGTTCAAGGCGTGGTGGCACCCCTTCAGCCATGCGGCCGTCATCCACGGCGACCCGCATCTGGGCAACTACACGGTGTTTTCAGAGAACGGGGAGGCCAGAGGCATCAATCTCCTCGATTACGGCTGCGTCCGCATTTTCCACCCACGCTTCGTGGGCGGCGTGGTCGATCTCTATCGCGGGCTTCAGACGGATGACCGCGCCCGCATCGTCCATGCCTACGAAACCTGGGGCTTCAAGAATCTGTCGAACGAGTTGATCGACATCCTCAATATCTGGGCGCGTTTCATCTATGCGCCGCTCCTCGACGACCGGGTGCGCACGGTGGCCGACGGGGTGAAGCCTGGTGAATACGGCCGCCGCCAGGCATTCGAGGTGCACAAGGCGCTCAAGGAAAAAGGGCCCGTCACCGTCCCGCGCGAATTCGTCTTCATGGACCGGGCTGCGGTTGGCCTTGGAGCCGTGTTCCTGCATCTGCGAGCCGAACTGAATTATCACCAGCTCTTCGAGACGGAGATCGAGCGCTTTTCCCTCGAAGGCCTGGGCCAACGCCAAGCCGAGGTTCTGGAAGCTTCCGGTTTACCGATTCCTATGTAATGAGGTTGCATCTTGTTCGGGTGGGCCTTAAAAGGCTTACCAAGCGTTAAGGGGCAGCCAACCATGAAAATCGTCTTCGTTCACCAGAACTTTCCAGGCCAGTTCCTGCGGCTGGCAAAGACGTTCGTTGAGGAAGGCCATGAGGTGGTTGCGCTCGGAATGCAGCGGGAAACCAAGCTCCAAGGCGTAAAGTACTACCCGTACAATGCTGTCCCCGGGCCGGAAGACCCGCAATGGAACACCCGCTATTCCCCCGTCATTCCGCGCCTGCGTCGCGCTTACGGTGTGGCCCACAAGGCACGAGAGCTCGCCAATGCGGGCTTTCAGCCTGATGTGGTGGTCGTCAACACGGGCTGGGGCGAGAACCTTTTCCTGAAGGATGTATGGCCCAATGCCAAGCATGTGGCCTATTTTGAATATTACTACGCCGCCAAGGGGCAGGATCTCGATTTCGATCCCGAATTTCCGACCACCAACGAAGAGGTCGTGTGGCGGCTGCGCCTCAAGAACTCCATGCAGCTCGGAGCGCTGGATGCCGCCGATTTAGCGGTCGCTCCCACGCAGTATCAGCGCGATACGTTCCCTGCCTACCTGCATGACCGGATCAAGATCATCCACGACGGCATCGACACCGACCTTCTCAAGCCGAGAGAGGACATCAAGCTCCAGCTTGGAAAGAAGGGCCCGCAATTCACCCGGGAGAAGCCCGTCGTCACCTATGTCACCCGCAATATCGAGCCGATGCGCGGCGCGCATATCGTCATGCGCAGCCTTCCCTATCTCCTCGACATTGATCCCGACCTGCAGGTGGCCATCATCGGCGGCAAGGGGACGAGCTATTCCGGCTCCTCTCCCGATGGAAAAAGCTGGTTCGACGTGTTCCGCTCCAAGATCGAGCGTCCTGTGGACTGGTCACGGGTCCATTTTCTCGGAAACCTGCCCTACGATCAGTTCGTGAAGGTGCTGCAGGTCTCCTCGGCCCATATCTACATGACCTATCCCTTCGTTCTGTCCTGGTCCTCCATCGAATCCATGGCGCTCGAATGCCGGATCGTGGCCTCGGATACGGCCCCGGTCCGGGAGATCATCACCGATGGAGTAAATGGCCGCCTGTTCCCCTTCTTCGACGAGAAGGCCCTGGCCGAGCGGGTGCGCGAAACCCTTGCTGAGAAGGACAAGTCTGCGGAGATGGCCCGTGAGGCGCGCAAGCTCGCCGTCGAGAAATACGATTACAAGACCGTCTGCCTTCCGCAATGGAAGGAATTCCTCGGAATAAAATAACCGTGACGGGCGTTCTAAAAGTTTCTCCGGAGGGGCTTCCAAAGATTGCGGCTCCTCACCGCATGCGTTAAACGCAGCAGTTAACAACCGATGTGAATAGGGCGTTGAATCATGGCCAATACAAAACATGCGCCGCATGGGGGTTATAGTCCGGAGATGGACGGCCCTGCCCATGAGGTGACCTACAACGGGTTCGTGCGGTTCGCCGAGATCGCTACGGCCGTTATCATCTGTCACGTGCTGGCCTTGGCTGTCGGCGGCATCAAGCATGCCTGGCTCACGGCGATTTTCGGGGTCATCCTGTCGCTCGCCGCTGGCGCGATCGGAGCCGTCGCTCCCTCCATCGGGGTCCGCGCCCCGGCTGCGGTAGGCGTGCTTCTGCTCCTGGCGCTCTTCTTTTACTAAGTAACGTAACGGAAGGCCCTGTTTTCAGGGCCTTTTCTTTGTCTCTAACATCGTAGGGGGGCAGCCATGCGAATCGCCGTTCTTTCCGAGACCGAGGGAGCGGAGACCCGCGTCGCCGCCACGCCTGAGACCATCAAGAAATACAAGGGCCTCGGTGCCGACGTGGCCGTTCAGGCCGGGGCTGGCGCCAAGGCTGGCATCCCGGATGCCGAGTTCGAGGCGGCGGGCGCCGTCATCGCACCCTCCCGCGAGGAGGCCCTGCGGGATGCCGATGTCATCCTCAAGGTCCGCCGCCCGGCTGAGGGCGAGCTGTCCGGCGCCAAGCCCGGCGCGCTCCTTATCGCCATCATGGACCCCTATGGCCAGGATGAGGCCCTGAAAAGCCTCGCCGACGCCAAGGTCGCGGCCTTTTCCATGGAGCTGATGCCCCGCATCACGCGCGCTCAGGTCATGGACGTCCTCTCCTCACAGGCGAATCTCGCCGGCTACCGGGCTGTCATCGACGCGACCGCCGAATATGGCCGCGCCATGCCGATGATGATGACGGCGGCCGGCACCGTGCCTGCGGCCCGCGTCTTCGTTATGGGCGCTGGTGTTGCGGGCCTCCAGGCCATCGCCACGGCTCGCCGCCTCGGCGCTGTGGTGACTGCCACCGACGTGCGCCCCGCCGCCAAGGAGCAGGTGGAGAGCCTGGGCGCCAAGTTCATCGCTGTGGAGGACGAGGAGTTCAAGCAGGCCGAGACCGCCGGCGGCTACGCCAAGGAAATGTCGGCGGAATACCGCGCCAAGCAGGCGGAACTCGTAGCCTCCCACATCGCCAAGCAGGACATCGTCATCACCACGGCGCTCATCCCGGGCCGTCCGGCTCCGAAGCTCGTGACGAAGGCCATGGTGGAATCCATGAAGCCCGGCTCGGTGATCGTGGATCTCGCGGTCGAGCGCGGCGGCAATTGCGAGATTTGCAAGCCCGGCAAGATCGCCATCTATAACGGCGTGAAGATCGTGGGGCATCTCAACGTGCCCGGCCGCCTCGCCGCTACGGCATCCAGCCTCTACGCGAAGAACCTTTACGCCTTCGTCGAGACCCTCGTCGATAAGGAGAGCAAGGCGCTTTCCGTGAAGTGGGACGACGAGCTCGTGAAGGCGACCTGCCTTACCCGCGACGGCGCGGTGGTTCACCCCGCCTTCCAACCCGCAGCATAATTCAGGGGGGAACAATCATGGCGACACTCACGCCCGAACAGGCCGTCGAACAGGCCCGCGCAGCCGCCGAGACGGCGCAGCGCGCTGCTGATACGGCGCAAGCGCTTGCCGATCAGGTGGCCGCCGCCGCAGGCGCGGCCGTCTCCACGGTCACACATGGCGCGGTGGACCCCACCGTGTTCCGCCTCGCCATCTTCGTGCTGGCGATCTTCGTCGGCTATTACGTGGTCTGGCAGGTGACGCCCGCGCTGCACACGCCGCTCATGTCGGTGACGAACGCGATCTCCTCGGTGATCGTGGTCGGCGCGTTGCTGGCGGTCGGTGTCGAGGCCGCTCCTGTCTTCGGCGACGGCCCGATCTGGTCGCGGGCGCTCGGCTTCATCGGCCTCATCCTCGCAAGCATCAACATTTTCGGCGGCTTCCTGGTGACCCAGCGCATGCTTGCCATGTATCGCAAGAAGGGCTGAGGCCATGTCGGCGAACCTTGCCTCGATCCTATATCTCGTTTCCGGCGTCCTCTTCATTCTGGCGCTGCGCGGTCTGTCCCATCCCACCACCTCACGACAGGGCAACCTGTTCGGCATGGTGGGTATGGGCATCGCCATCCTCACCACGCTCATGGTGTCTCCTCCCGCGGGCTTCGGCGGCTGGTTTCTGGCCTTCTGGGGCCTCGTGATCGGCGGTACCATCGGCGCAGTCGTCGCCAAGCGCGTTCCGATGACGGCGATGCCGCAACTGGTGGCGGCCTTCCACTCCCTCGTCGGCCTCGCCGCCGTGCTGGTGGCGGCGGGCGCGCTCTATGCGCCGCAAGCCTTCGGCATCGGCTCCGTGGGCACGATCCATGGCGGCTCGCTGTTGGAGATGGGCCTCGGCGTGGCGATCGGCGCCATCACCTTCACCGGCTCCGTCATCGCATTCCTGAAGCTTGACGGGCGCATGTCCGGCAAGCCGATCCTGCTGCCAAGCCGTCACCTCATCAACATCGCCCTGGGCGTGTTGCTGTTGGTGCTCCTCGTCACCTTCATCCGCACCGAGAGCCACACGGTGTTCTGGCTCGTCGTGCTGGTATCCTTCGTGCTCGGCGTCACGCTGATCATCCCCATCGGCGGTGCCGACATGCCCGTCGTGGTGTCGATGCTCAACTCCTATTCGGGTTGGGCTGCGGCCGGCATCGGCTTCACGCTGGGCAACCTCGCGCTCATCATCACCGGCGCGCTGGTGGGCTCCTCGGGTGCGAGCCTGTCCTACATCATGTGCAAGGGCATGAACCGGAGCTTCATCTCCGTCATCCTCGGCGGCTTCGGCGGCGAGACGGCGGCGGCAGCAGGCGGCGCCGTCGAGACGCGCCCCGTCAAGCAGGGCTCGGCAGACGATGCGGCCTTCATCATGAAGAACGCGGCGAAGGTCATCATCGTGCCGGGCTACGGCATGGCGGTGGCGCAGGCGCAGCATGCCTTGCGCGAGATGGCGGACGAGCTGAAGGCTGAGGGCGTGGAAGTGAAATACGCCATTCATCCGGTGGCGGGCCGCATGCCCGGCCACATGAATGTGCTGCTCGCGGAAGCCAACGTGCCCTACGACGAGGTGTTCGAGCTCGAGGATATCAACGGCGAGTTCGCGCAGGCCGACGTGGCCTTCGTGATCGGCGCCAACGACGTCACGAACCCTGCCGCCAAGACCGATCCGGCCTCACCGATCTTCGGCATGCCGATCCTTGATGTCGAGCGCGCCAAGACCGTGCTGTTCATCAAGCGCGGCATGGGCTCCGGCTATGCGGGCGTGGAGAACGAGCTGTTCTTCCGCGACAACACCATGATGCTCTTCGGCGACGCCAAGAAGGTGGTGGACGAGATTTTGAAGAATCTCTGATCCAGCACGTCATCGATTGCAGGATGCCCGGCTTCGTGCCGGGCATTTTCGTTTCCGGCTTGCCCGGCCTCGTGCGGGGGCGTTTCGGGAATGACGAGGGCGGCGAAAGCTGTTTTAAGAGAGGCGTGTTCTGTTGCCTTCAGGTTTCGTCATGTCCTCCATCACCCTGCGCACCGCTCTCCCACAAGACCGCGACATGGTCGTCGAGCTGATCCATCAGCTCAACGTGTTCGAGGCCGATCTCGTGGGCGACCGCAGGCGCGATTACGACGGAGCCAATGGCTATTACGACGAGCTGATGATGCGCCTCTCCCGGCGCAACGGGCGGATCGTGCTTGCGGAAGAGAGCGGCACCGTCGTGGGGGCCATGGGCTTCTCCCTCGATCAGGACGCGGCCTATGTGGCCGCCGAGTTCCGCAGCCACGGCACGGTGACGGACCTGATCGTCCACGAGGGATGGCGCGGGAAGGGCATCGGCCAGATGCTTCTGAAGGAAGCCGAGCGTCTCACGAAGGAGGCGGGCCTCAAGCGCCTCATGATCGGCGCCTTGATCGCCAACGAGCGCGCCGAGCGTACCTACCGCCAGTTCGGCTTCGAGCCCTACGTGGCGTTCCTGAAGAAGGAGCTATGAGGCAGGCTTCAGGGCCGTGTCGCTGAAGGTAAGCCTTGGCCAGCGCGACGCCCAATCCTTGGAGCGGAGCCGTTCGCTGTAGATGTTCATCTTGTGGGCGAAGGCCGGTGTCGGCCTCACCACGAGATCGATCAGGTCCGCGATCCCGTAAGGCGCGATGACTTCGACCTTTCCGCGTACCGTTCTTGCGGCGATGGCCGTTGCTGTCTCGGGCCAGCAGGCGATGGCTTCATATGTGCTTCGGTAGGGAGCATCGCCGTTGCGCCGAGACATGCGTGCCTGGTTCCTCACCTGCCAGGGAACGTCCGGCGCGAGAACCTTGAGCTTGTTCTCATGGACAAGCTCGCATTCCTCCATCGTTTCGGCGGGATCGAGATAGATCACATCCACATCGTTGAGCCGCGAAGCATCGATGGGATAGCCGTGGAGCGCATCCCAGACGGCATTGCGGACGAACCCCGCGCCGATCCACGCATCCGGCAGGGCGAGGCTCTCCACATGCAAAAGAAGCGCATGCAGGTCCGCATGCGCTTCGAGACGTCGTGCGATGTCGTCAAGATCCCGCAAAGGGGAGGCGGCCAAGTCCATGCCGCGTCCTGTCCTTAGCTGCGGAACAGGCTGCCCACCCCGCCCTGGAGGCGGGAGTTGCCCTGGCGAGCGACCGTGTTGGTGGTGTCGAGGGCGAGCGCGCGCTGATAGCTCTCAATCGCCTGCTGCTTGTCGCCCTTGCGCTCCAGCGCCACGCCGCGCCAGGCCCAGGAATTGGCGTCCTTGCTGTCGACGTTGAGCGCCGCGTTGAAATCCTCGACGGCCTTGTCGAACTGGTTCGTGGCCACATAGCTCTGGCCACGCGCCGCATAGGGAGCGCCGACGAAGGGATTGCGGTCGATGGTGGCGTCGAAGTCCAGAATAGCCTGCTGGTGCATGCCTTGGCGCTGATAGAGCAGGCCGCGCGAATGGAGCGCCTCAGCCGATTCGGGCAGGAGGCGGGTGGCCATGTTCAGGTCGTTCAGGGCTTCCTGGTAGTTGCCCTGCATGCGCAGCAGGTTGGCGCGGCCGATATAGGCCGGGCCGTAATTCGGGTCCGCCTGAATGGAGCGGGTGAAATCCGCGAGCGCCTGATCGTTCCGGTTCGTCTGGCGAAGGGCCAGGGCCCGGTTCGTATAAGCGGGTGCGTAGTTGGGGTCGATCTGGACCGCCTTCGAGAAATCCGAGATGGCGTCGCTGTAGCGGCCCACGCGGGCATAGGCCGCGCCGCGGGTGTTATAGGCGCTGGGGTCGTTCGGGTTGCGCTGGATCACATCCGACAGGGACGCGATGTTCACTTGGCTCGTGCCCTGCGTGTCCTCTTCCACCACGGCGATACGCTGGGTGCCGGGGCCGCCCGTCGTGCTGCAGGCAGCAAGGCTAAGGGCCGTCAGGGCCAAGCTCAGGGGCGCAAAGCGGCGAATCGATGGGGCGATCACCTTCGTCTCCAACTTCTCTACTCAACTCGTTGAGGGTGGTTTAGCGGATAAACCTTAACATCCGTGAAACACGGCAACAGAAAGGCAGGGGAGAGGATTATAGTCCTCCGGGCGAATTGAGGAAGGGTCAAAAGGTCGCCGAGCAGGCCCCAAAATGCAAACAGCGCCTCTGCTCACGCAGAAGGCGCTGATTCACAATCGATGGGCTGGCCTGGAAAGGCCGGCGTATCGGTCTTAGCGGGCCGTAGGGCGCGGCTTCGAAGGCAGCAGGCCTTCGCGCTGCATGCGCTTGCGGATGAGCTTGCGGGCGCGGCGGACGGCTTCGGCCTTCTCACGGGCCTTCTTCTCAGACGGCTTCTCGTAGTGGCCACGGAGCTTCATCTCGCGGAAGATGCCCTCACGCTGCATCTTCTTCTTGAGAGCGCGGAGCGCCTGATCGACGTTGTTATCCCGGACAAGAACCTGCACGCGAATTCCTCGTATTTGAACCGTTTCGATTGTGTAAAAGAAAACGAGGCGCGTCACGCGCACCTCAATCTGGCTGGCGTCGATATCAGAAGAAGCCTTACCTGTCCAGGGTTCCTTCCGACAAAAGCACCGAAACAAACCGCCGAGCCAGGATAATAACGCCCTTGGTCGGAAAAGGTTCAGTCCTTTTCCGGGAAAACCCGGGTCACATGCCCCATCTTGCGGCCAGCCCTGGCTTCCGCCTTGCCGTAGAGATGCAGGTGGGCACCGGGCTCGGCCAGGATACGCTCCCACTCGTCGGCATCGTGACCGATGAGGTTCTTCATCTCTACCCGGCCCAGGCGGGCTGTGGAGCCCAGCGGCCAGCCGCAGACGGCGCGGATATGCTGCTCGAACTGCGAGGTCGTGGCCCCGCCGAGGGTCCAGTGGCCGGAATTGTGCACCCGGGGCGCAATTTCGTTCACCACCAAGCGCTCGCCGCCGTTCTCCGTCACCAGGAACAGCTCGACGGCCAGGATGCCGACATAATCGAGGGCATCGGCAATGGTTTTGGCGATCCGCATGGCTTCGGCCTCGGTCGCGCCCGAGACGCCTGCCGGAACCTGGGTGATGTCGAGGATATGGTGCTTGTGCTCGTTGGCGCAGAGATCATAGGCCGCGAAGGCCCCCGAGGCCGTTCGGGCGGCCACCACGGAGACTTCCCGCTCGAAGGGCACGAAGCCCTCCAGGATAGAGGGGGCGCGGCCAAGCTCGGCCCAGGCCTCGGCCGGATCGGTTTCGGGCCGGATCATCACCTGTCCCTTGCCGTCATAGCCGAAGCGGCGGGTCTTGAGCACGGCGGGGCGGCCGAGCCTGCCGACAGCCTCGCCGAGTTCAGCCTCATTGTTGAAGTTGGCGAAAGGAGCCACGGGAATGCCCAGCCCAGAAATGAAGGTCTTTTCCAGGAAGCGATCCTGCGAGACGGCGAGGGCCTGGGCGTTCGGCGCGAGCAGCGTGTGGGCGCTCAGCGTGGCCGCGGTTTCGCTCGGCACGTTCTCAAATTCATAGGTCACCACATCCACCGCCTTGGCGAAGCGCACCAGGGCGGCCTCGTCCTCATAGGGGGCGATGGTGACATCCGCCGCCACGTCGAAGGCGGGGCTGTTCTCTTCCGGAGCGTAGATATGGGCCTTCAGGCCGAGCTCGGCTGCGGCCATGGCCATCATGCGGCCAAGCTGCCCGCCTCCGAGGATTCCGATGGTGCAGCCGGGACGGATCATGGGTTTTTCAGCCTTCCGTCTGAGGGGCGCTCGGCCACGCTGTCGCTCTGGCGCTTGCGCCAAGCATCGAGCCGGTCGGCAAGAGCCGAATCGTGAAGAGCGAGCACGGCGGCGGAGAGGAGGGCCGCATTCACCGCGCCGGCCCGGCCGATGGCGAGCGTGCCCACCGGAATGCCGGCTGGCATCTGCACGATCGAGAGCAGGCTGTCTTGGCCTGACAGGGCCTTCGATTCCACCGGCACGCCGAAGACGGGAAGCGGGGTCATGGAGGCGGTCATGCCGGGAAGGTGGGCCGCGCCGCCCGCGCCCGCGATGATCACCTGGAAGCCTTCGGCCTTGGCGCCCTTGGCGAAGGCCACGAGCCGGTCCGGCGTGCGATGGGCGGAAACGATGCGGGCGTCGTAGGCGATGCCGAGGGCATCCAGGGTCTCGGCAGCATGGCACATGGTCGCCCAGTCCGATTGACTGCCCATGATGATGGCAACGGGGGCTTGCGCCATGACGTGCTCCGGCTTTCAGCGCCTCAAGGAAGAGCCGGACATAGCGAAGGCGCTTGGCTCAGGCAAGCATCCGGTGCGGAAAGCCCTGGCTTTTAAGGGAGGACTCGGCTTTTCAGGCGATGATATCGGGGGTGAGCTGGTCCTCCAGCTGGATGATCTGGTCCTTCAGGGCGAGCTTGCGCTTCTTCAGGCGCTGAACCTGGAGCTGGTCCCCTGCGATCATGCTTTCGAGGGCGTCGATGGCCATGTCGAGATCGCGGTGCTCCTGCTTGAGGCGCGCCAGTTCGGTTTCCAGTTCAGCCAGCTCGGTCATGAAAAATCGATCCAGATATCCGTGCCTTAAGGGAGCCCGGCGAGAGCGCGGGATTATGCTCTCAAGCCTCCTCCAGGGCAAGCCGACGGCCCTATATTCACCTCGCGATTTTGTGGGTTTTTGCCTTCGACTCGCCACACTATGTCTGGCAAACTGCCTCCTGTCAGTAATCAGACAGGAGGAACTGACATGCCGCTACAGAACCATCTGGTGGAACTTGAACGGAAGCATCGGGCGCTCGAGCGCGAGATTCAGGATGCCCTCAACAGTCCATCCTCGGACGATATGAGGCTCGCAGAACTGAAGCGGAAAAAACTCCAACTCAAAGATGAGATCAGCCGGCTGAGAAGCTCAGATACGGCGGTGCATTAAAGGCCATCCTCATCGCATCCCCACACAGAGCCGTCGCTTCCACTGGGAGTGGCGGCTTTTTCATGCCTGAGCTTCAAACGAGAGCGACCGCGCCGTCATAGACGAGCTTCGCCCCCACTAGCACCAGCAGCACATAGACGGCCGTATAGAAGCTTTGTCCGGAAACCCGCCGCACGAGCAGGACGCCCGCCCAGGTCGAGGCGATAGCCACCGGGAAGAGGGCGCCCGCCGTGCTCAGGTTTTCCGCGTTGAACTGGCCGAGGGCGATATAGGGCGGCACCTTGATCCAGTTGATGATCGCGAACAGGACTGCTCCCGTGCCGACGAATACATTCCGCGGGAGTTTTTGCGGCATCACGTAGATCTGGAAGGGTGGCCCGCCCGCATGGGCGATCATGCTGGTGAACCCCGTCACCCAGCCCCAGAAGAGCCCGCGCGGCGTGTCCGCCGAGGTTGCCGCCGGTGGGCTGGCGCTGCGCTCCAGAACCATCCGGCGAATGGCGAAGCTGATGGAAATCACGCCCACGGAGAGTTTGATCGCGGCCTCTGAGACCTGCGCCGCCAGAAGATACCCCGCGAGGATGCCGAAGGTCGCGCCCATGACCAGCAGCGCCACGTTGCGCTTGTCCCAGCTGTGCCTGTAGGCCCAGACGGACACCACATCCTGCACGATCAGGATCGGCAGGGTGATGGCGGCGGCCTGAACGGGCGAGACCACCAGCGCCATCAGCGGAAGCGAGAGAAGTCCGAGCCCGGAGAAGCCACCCTTGGCCAGTCCCAGAAGCGTCACGGCCGGAATGGCGGCGGCGTAGAAAAGCGGATCGGTGATCATTGAGAACCTGAAAGAAGCTCGCCGAAAGTCGAGTGGCCGAAAGTCGCCCCTGACCGCAGCCGCTTTGCCTGCTACCACAACGGGAAACACAAGTCTCATGCGGTGACAGCAACGGGGAAACGCCATGTCATCAACCCAAAGCCGCTATCATGAGGTCTATGCGCGCTGGAAGTCGGACCCGGTGGGGTTCTGGCGCGAGGCGGCGCGCGAGATCGATTGGATCAAGCCCGCCGAGACGGTCTTCAATCCGCAATCCGGCGCCTATGGACGCTGGTTCGAGGGCGCGACGTGCAACACCTGCTACAACGCCGTCGACCGCCATGCGGCAACGCGCGGCGAGCAGGCCGCGATCATCTACGACAGTCCGGTCACGAATACGCAACGCAGCATCTCCTATGCCGAGTTGCGCGACGAGGTGGCGACGCTCGCCACCGTGCTGCAGGACATGGGTGTGGAGAAGGGCGATCGCGTCATCATCTACATGCCGATGATACCGGAAGCGGCCTTTGCGATGCTCGCCTGCGCGCGCATCGGCGCGCTCCATTCCGTGGTGTTCGGCGGCTTCGCCGCGAAGGAACTCGCAACGCGCATCGACGATGCGAAGCCGAAGGTCATTCTCTCCGCCTCCTGCGGCATCGAAGGCGCGAAGGTGGTTCCTTACAAGCCGCTGCTCGACGAGGCGATCCAGCTGACAGCGGCAAAGCCCGATGCATGCCTGATCTATCAGCGGCCGCAGCTCGAATGCTCACGCATCGAGGGGCGCGATCTCGATTGGGCGCAGGAAATCGCGAAAGCGAAGGCCGCGGGCAAGAAGGCCGAATGCGTGCCCGTTGCCGCAACCGATCCGCTCTATGTGCTCTACACGTCGGGCACCACCGGAAAGCCGAAGGGCGTGGTGCGCGACAATGGCGGCCACATGGTCGCGCTCAAATGGAGCATGAGCAACTTCTTCGGCGTCGAGCCCGGCGAGGTGTTCTGGGCCGCGTCCGATGTGGGCTGGGTCGTCGGCCATTCCTACATCGTCTACGCGCCGTTGCTGCAGGGCTGCACGGCGATCCTGTACGAGGGCAAGCCCGTGGGCACGCCGGATGCGGGCGCGTATTGGCGCGTGATCTCCGATCATGGCGTCGTGACGCTGTTCACCGCGCCCACGGCCTTCCGCGCGATCAAGAAGGAAGATTCGAACGCGGAGCTTCTCAAGAACTACGACATCTCCTCGTTCCGCGCCCTGTTCCTCGCGGGCGAGCGGGCCGATCCCGATACGGTCAAATGGGCCGAGGACATTCTGCATGTGCCGGTGATCGACCATTGGTGGCAGACGGAAACCGGCTGGCCGGTGGTCGGCAACCCGCTTGGTCTCGGAGCGCTGCCGATCAAGCACGGCTCGCCCACGGTGCCGCTGCCGGGTTATGAGCTCGACGTGCTGGACGAAGGTGGAAAGCCTGTCGGGGCGGGCAATATGGGGTCCATCGTGATCAAGCTGCCGCTGCCTCCCGGCGCGCTGCCGACCCTGTGGCAGGCGGATGATCGCTTCAAGGAGGCCTACCTCTCCACCTATCCCGGCTACTACAATACGTCGGATGCGGGCTATATCGACGAGGACGGGTACGTCTGGGTCATGGGCCGCACGGACGACATCATCAACGTGGCGGGCCACCGCCTCTCCACTGGCGGCATGGAGGAGGTTCTCGCCTCCCATCCGGCGGTCGCCGAATGCGCCGTGATCGGCATGAAGGATGCGCTCAAAGGCGAGGTGCCCTGCGGCTTCGTGGTGCTGAAGTCAAACGTGCAGCAATCTCCTGCCGAGATCGAGAAAGAGCTCGTCGGTCTCGTGCGCGAAAAGATCGGCCCCGTGGCCGCCTTCAAGCTCGCCATCACCGTGCCGCGCCTGCCGAAAACGCGCTCGGGAAAAATCCTGCGCGGCACCATGAAGAAAATCGCCGATGGCGATCAATGGAACATGCCGGCGACAATCGACGATCCGATGATTTTGGACGAGATCGGCGAGGCGCTGAAAGTCAGGGGCGTGGCGAATTGAATCTCAAACACGTCATCCCGGACGAAGCGCAGCGCAGATCCGGGATGACGCCTGTAGTGAA
>JAEXGT010000028.1 GCA_023450615.1 Pseudomonadota bacterium
CGATCCTGTCCTCGCCGGGCGTGTTCATCCAGCCGATATTGAGGCCGTTCACGCGGATGCGCCAGGGCATCAGGCTGAAGGCCGCGTTCTTGGTGAGCGTCGCGAGCGCGCCCTTCGAGCCGGAATAGGCCGAGATGAAAGGCTGGCCGCCATGGGCCGACATGGACATGATGTTGACCATCGCGCCTTCGATCTTCTCGCGGCGCATGATCTTGGCGGCGTCCTGCATGAGGAAGAACGGCGCGCGCACATTGACCGCGAACATGCGGTCGAAGAGTTCCGGCGACGTGTCGAAGATCGTGCCGCGGTCGGTAATGCCGGCGGCGTTCACGAGCACGTCGACGCGCCCGAACGTGCTGTCGGCGCGGGCGACGACCGTGCGCGTGTCGTCCATGACGGAGAGGTCGGCCCTGACGAATTCCGTGCGGCAGCCCTGCGCCGTGATGTCCCGCGCGACGGCTTCACCCTTTTCCGCATTCCGGCCGCAGATGACGAGACCGGCCGCGCCCCGTTCGGCGAGCGTGCGGGCGATGGTTTCTCCCAGGCCCTGAGTGCCGCCGGTCACCACGGCGACGGCGTTTTTGAACTGGTCCGGCTGGCTCATGGCGTTTCCTTTGTTGGTTGTTCCGTTGCCGCATGCTGAAGGCATCATGGGAGGAATGGCAAGCCGCGAGGCATTGAGTTCACATGCCAAATTCGCCTGCGGTGGTGAAACTCTTCGCCGCCTCCTATCTTAGGATAGCATGTCCAAAGCGTCCGCATCCCTTCTTCCCAAAACCTTCCGGGACTGGTTCAAGAGCCGAGGCTGGAAACCGCGCGAGCATCAGCTTGAGCTTCTCGCCAAGGCGAAGGCCGGACGCTCCGTGCTGCTCGTGGCGCCCACGGGAGCGGGCAAGACGCTGGCGGGCTTCCTGCCAAGCCTCGTGGAACTGGCGGAGCGGGGACCGGGCCGGGGGACGGCCAAGGACAAGCGGGGGATTCACACCCTCTATATCTCTCCCCTGAAGGCGCTCGCCACGGATATCGCGCGCAACCTCGAGGCTCCGGTGCAGGAGATGGCTCTGCCCATCCGCATCGAGACGCGCACGGGCGACACGCCGTCCCACAAGCGCGCGCGGCAGATCGAGCGGCCTCCGGACATTCTGCTGACGACGCCTGAGCAACTGGCGCTGCTGCTCGCCCATCGCGAGGCGACGGATTTCTTCAAGGACCTGCGGCGCGTCGTCCTGGATGAGCTGCATTCACTGGTGACGTCCAAGCGGGGCGATCTGCTGTCGCTCGGGCTCGCACGGCTGATGAGCCTCGCTCCGCAGGCCACGGCGGTGGGGCTGTCGGCGACCGTGCGCAAGCCGGACGATCTGCGACGCTATCTCGTGCCGCAGGGCGCTCCTTCCACCTCCCCCTTGAGGGGGGAGGTCGCACCGGAGGTGCGGGAGGGGGTGGGAAGCGCTGCATCGATGAGCGTGGGGCTGCCACCCCACCCCAGCCTGACGGCTGGCCCTCCCCCTCAAGGGGAGGGTGAAGAGAGGAGCGCGCCCAAACTCGCCGATCTCGTCGTGGTGGAAGGCGGAGCGCAGCCCGATATCCGCATGCTCGAACTCGACGAGCGCCTGCCGCTCGCGGGTCACACGGCGTCCCTCTCGATGCCGGTGATCTATGATCTGATCAAGGATCACAAGACGACGCTCGTTTTCGTCAACACGCGGCTTCAGGCGGAATACACGTTTCAGGAATTGTGGAAGCTCAACGACGATGGCCTCGCCATCGCGCTCCATCACGGCTCCCTCGACGTCACGCAGCGCCGCCGCGTGGAAGAGGCGATGGCAGCGGGACGGCTGAAAGCGGTTGTGTGTACCGCGACTCTCGATCTCGGCATCGACTGGGGCGATGTGGATCTCGTGGTGAATGTCGGCGCGCCGAAAGGCGCCTCGCGCATCATGCAGCGCATCGGCCGCTCGAACCATCGCATGGACGAACCGTCGCAG
Source organism: Pseudomonadota bacterium (assembly GCA_023450615.1). Classification (GTDB taxonomy): domain Bacteria; phylum Pseudomonadota; class Alphaproteobacteria; order Rhizobiales; family Beijerinckiaceae; genus Microvirga. The sequence continues at coordinate 1,986 of JAEXGT010000028.1, forward strand.
GCTTATCTCGTGCCCGCCAACCGCTTCGAGATTCTGGAATGCCGCGCGGCGCTCGATGCCGTGCACGAGGCGGCGCAGGACACGCCGGATGCGCGCATCGGCGCGCTCGATGTGCTCTGCCAGCACATTCTCGGCATGGCCTGCGCCGATCCGTTCAGGCTCGAAGACCTTTATGAGGAAATACGCTCCGCTGCTCCCTATGCGGATCTGACCTGGGAGGAATACGAGGCCTGCGTCGCTTTCGTCGCGACAGGCGGTTATTCCCTGCGCGCCTATGAGCGCTTCGCCAAGATCGTGAAGGGCAATGATGGCCTGTGGCGCGTGCGCGACGGCAGGATCGCGCAGCAATATCGCCTGAATGTCGGCACCATCGTCGAATCCACCACGATCAAGGTGCGCCTCGGCAAGTCGTCGCGCGCGCGTCCCGGCAGCGTTTTGCCGCGCGGGCGCCTGCTCGGCGAGATCGAGGAATATTTCGCCGAGACGCTGACGCCCGGCGACACCTTTCTGTTCGCTGGCGAGGTGCTGCGGTTCGAAGGCATCGCGGAGGACGAGGTGCTGGTCACCCGCGCGGCCTCCGGCACGGACCCGATGATCCCGTCCTACGAGGGTGGCAAGTTCCCGCTTTCTACCTTTCTCGCCGCCCGTGTGCGCGAAATTCTCGCCGATCCCTTCGAGTGGGACCGGCTGCCGCCGCAGATGACGGAATGGCTGTTGCAGCAGCGCCGCCGCTCCATCGTGCCGGGCGCGCGCGATCTACTCGTGGAGACATTTCCGCGCGGCAACCGCTTCTACATGACCTGCTTTCCCTTCGAGGGACGGCTCGCGCATCAGACGCTCGGCATGCTGCTCACGCGGCGGCTGGAGCGCGCGAAGCTGAAGCCCCTCGGTTTCGTCGCCAACGATTACGGCATTGCCGTCTATGCTTCGAGCGACATCGCCGCGCGGGCGGCGCGCGATCCCGGCTTTCTGGATGAGTTGTTCTCGGAGGACATGCTCGGCGACGATCTGGAGGATTGGCTTGCGGAATCCGCGCTCATGAAGCGCACCTTCCGCCAATGCGCCGTGATCGCCGGGCTGATCGAGCGCAAGTTTCCGGGGGAGAAGAAGACCGGCAGGCAGGTCACGATCTCCACCGATCTCGTCTATGACGTGCTGCGCAAGCACGAGCCGGATCACGTGCTGCTGCGCGCCGCGCGGGCGGATGCGGCAACTGGACTCCTGGACGTGAAGCGCCTCGGCATGATGCTTGAGCGCATCCGGGGGCGAATCATCCACAAGCCGCTCGACCGGGTTTCTCCTTTGAGCGTGTCCGTCATGCTGGAGATCGGCCGCGAGCGCGTCTATAGCGACAATGCGGACGAGATTCTGGCCGAGGCGGAAGCAGCGCTTCTCGACGAGGCTTTGGCGTGACGGCATTGCGGAAGAACAAAGAGACAGCGCACGAAATCGAGCTGGCGGGGCAGCTCGCCCTGTTGGACGTGTCGGGAGGACTATACCTGCCCGCGCACGATGCGCTGCTCGTGGCCGATCTTCATTTCGAGAAGGGTTCCTCCTTCGCTCGCCGCGGCATGATGCTGCCGCCCTACGACACGCGGGAAACGCTGAGCGCCTTGTCCGATGTGGTGGCGCGCTTCAACCCGCGCGCGGTTATCGCCCTCGGGGACAGCTTTCACGATATCGGCGGGCCGGACAGGCTCGGCGATGAAGAGCGCTCGACGCTGAGAGGTGTTCAGGCCGGGCGCGAGTGGATCTGGGTCACGGGCAATCACGACCGCATCCTGCCGGACAGCATCGGCGGTCAGGTCGTGGAAGAGATGCGGCTCGGCTCCCTCACTCTGCGCCACGAGCCGGAGGCGGGCGCGCAGACGGAGATCGCGGGTCACCTGCATCCGGTCGGCAAGGTGGTGATGCGCGGCCGCGCCACGCGCCGCCGCTGCTTCCTCACCGACGGCAAGCGCTGCGTGATGCCCGCCCTCGGCGCTTATGCAGGCGGCCTCAATGCCTGCGACGCCGCCTTCAAGCCGCTCTTCCCGAAAGGCTTCACGGCGCATCTCATCGGCACGGAACGCATCTTCGCCATCGCGAAGTCGATGCTGTGCAGGGATTGATGGTGGAGGGTGAGGGAATAAGCCAGCCCGTGCCGCTGCGCGGCGGCAGAACGCCGCGCTCGTCGGTTCGGGTCGCAGAAAGAAACCCGGTCATGACAGGAAGGCGCGCTAGTCCCGCCTGAAGATCATGTTGGCGAGCCAGCCGAAGAAGATCGCGATCAGTGCGGTGGCGAGGCCGTACAACAGGGACCAGTCGCGCGCCAACTCGCCGACCTGCTCCTCGAAGCCCGTCTTGACCAGCTCGAAATGGGTGATCGTGCTGGCGAGGATCACCGTATCGGCGAACAGGGTCACCTCCACATCGTATTCGCCCGGCGGGGCCGTGGCGGGGAGGGGGATGCTCGCGCGGAAGATGTCCGGGGTCAGGAAGGTCACGCCGCGCTCGTCTTCGAGATAAAGGCCCTCTTGTGCCTTCAGGCGATAGAGCGCCTCGCGAAATTGCCGGTCCGCGCCCTCGCCGCGCTCGTTGGTGAGGGTGGGAGAGTTGATGATCGCCTGCAGGCCGACCCTCTGGCGCTGGCGCAGCTGGGGGCTGGTGATCTCGTCGATGGGCCGCGAGGTCAGCACGCTCAGATAGGCCGGAGCCTGGGGGAACTTCTGCTGCTCCTGATTGATCCAGACCGGGCCGAAGCGCTCCCGCTCGCGCACCACCAGGAACTGGCGCGGGCCGCGAACGGTGACGACCACGTCGTAATTCGTGGCGCGGGCGACGGTCTGCGCATCGCGCTCGATGGCGCCGAACACGGCGATGGATGTGCCGGTATAGTTCGAGTTGATGAGAACGCGATGGTTCGAGAGGGACGTGATCAGGGTCTCCGCCGAGGCGGAGCCGATGGAGGCCAGCGCGATCAGGAGAAGCCAGAGCGATCTCACTGGCGCGACTCCTGCACGGTGATCGAGAAGGGCTCCTGCGGTTTCACGACGAGTTCGAGGGCAAAGCGCAGGCCCACCGCCAGCAGCAGGATGGCCAGCAGAAAGCGGAACAGCTCCGCCCTCAGGTGACGGCCCATGCGCGAGCCGAACTGCGCGCCGAACACGCCGCCGACGATCAGCAGGATCGCCAGCACCATGTCCACCGCCTGGTTCGTCACGGCGTGAAGAATGAGAGCGACGAGAGTCGTGCACACGATCTGGAACTGCGAGGTTCCCACCACGACGGTCGTTGGAACGCGGAAGATGTAGAGCAGCGCCGGCACCACGATGAAGCCGCCGCCGATGCCCAGCAGAGCGCCCGCGAAGCCGATGAAGAGCGAGAGCAGCAGGATCGGGATCACGCTCACATAGAGCTTGGAGCGATAAAAGCGCATGCGCAGGGGCCAGCCGAGATAGGAGGCGTGCTCGCCCGCCTGCCGCCGCAGGCGCACGGTGCCGCCTTTGCGCTTCGTCCAGAATTCCCGGATGCTTTCCTTCAGCATCAGGCTTCCGACCACGGTAAAGAGCGTGACGTAGGACACGACGATGACGAGGTCGAGCTGGCCCGCCCGCCGGGCCGCGGCGAAGAACCAGACGCCGAGGGCCGAGCCGACAAAGCCGCCTGCCACAAGGATGGCGCCGAGCTTGTGATCGAGGGCATTGCGCCGGATCGCGCCGAGCACGCTGGTGGTGGAGGAGGCGACGATCTGGGCCGATTGGGTGGCGACCGCCACGGCCGGAGGAATGCCGAGGAAGATGAGGAGCGGGGTCATCAGGAACCCGCCGCCGATGCCGAAGAGACCTGAGATGAACCCGACCGCGGCACCCATCCCCAGGATGAGCAGAACGCTCACAGGCATTTCAGCGATCGGGAGATAAATTTGCAATCCGGATCCCCTTGGCCGGTGCAGCCACGGTTGGGTTACAGCGATGTGCGGAGCGGTGTAATGGACAAGCGATGAACGTAGGCTGACCGCTTTGGTTCATCGGTCAGCTCCGGTTCTCATGGGGCCGGCCAAGGGCCGCCGTCCGCCCGCTCGCAGGCGCGGGCGCTTCGTTGGCGATGGGGTCGACGGGGCGGGGACGCCAATGCTCGATGGCGGCCCGAATGTTCTTCAATTCCGCAGCGCTCAGGCGTGCCGCCAGCTCGTCGCGCTTCCTGGCGGCGTCCGCATCGCCCTGCGTGGCGGCGAGGGCGAACCACTTGTAGGCATTGGCCGGATCGGCCTTGGCGCCGATGCCGCGGGCGAGCAGAACGCCCATGTTGAACTGGCTGTCCTTGAGGCCGGCCTCGGCGGCCTCGCTGTACCAGCGCAGGGCAATTGCGTAATCGGGCTTGCCGGTCGAGCCGGAAGCGAGAAGCGTGGCGAGGTTGTGCATGGCGCGGATGTTGCCGCCCTGCGCCGCCCGCTCGTACCACATGGCCGCCTGCTTGGGATCGCGCGGCGTGCCGATGCCCTTCTCCAGGATCATGGCGAGCCTTTCCTGGGCCAGCGGCAATCCGGCCTGGGCGGCGCGCTCATAGAAATGGATGGCGAGCGTCATGTCCTGCGGAATGTCGCGGCCTTCGGCGGCGCGGGCCGCGATGTCGTAGATCGCCGTGGCGTCGCCGGCCTGAGCGGCCTGACGGAGCGCGGCTGGAACGAGGGCGGGGATCTCACCCACCGTCGCGGGATCGACGAGGAATTTCGGAGCGACGACCGTGATCGGCGCGGCTGGCGCCGCAAGGCTCGACGGCTGGAACAGGTCCGTCCTGTCGGACGGCGCGGAAATGCTGCCCGTCTGCGCCGCTTCCTCGGGAGACGCGGCCTCGGCGAGGGGCACAGGGGAGGCTTCCGGGGCCGTGCCGGATTCGAGCAGCGTGAGCGGGGAGGGGACGAGTCCGCTGGACATGACCTGCGCCGTTCCCGTCGCCAGGATCACGAGGCCGAGGCCGATGAGCAGCGAGCGGCGGTGCGCGTCGAGCCGTCTGCGGATGCGCTCCATGAGGGAGGCGGGAGACTCGGTTGAGGCTTCATCTTCCGTGTCGATGATCTCGATGGGATCGGCCGCTTCCTCTTGCGCGTCGTGAGAGAGGGCCGTCGCAGGGTCGGCCTTGTCCGCCTGCGCGGCGCGGCGGGCCGCCGCGATGAAGCCTGCCCGCACGGTGCCGAGTTCCGCTTCGTCGATGGCGGGGACGCTCACGGCGATCTCGGACGTCTTCTCCGCATCGTCGGGACGCGCGGTGGAAACCTCTTCGATCTGGGACAGGGTGGCCGCGTGAAGGCGGCGCACGGCGGCCTCAAGCCTGTCTTCCGGAGGCAGCCGCTCCGGCGGCGCGCTGAGGATCGCTTGGGAAATCGGGCCGGATTGCTGCGCCGCCGCGCTCTGCTCGGGGAAGCGGGAGATGAGCGTTTCCAGGGCGCCGTGAACGGCGCGCAGGGTTTCCTGGGTTTTCTTGTCGGCGCGGCTCTGCAGGGCCTTCAGTTCCACGAAGCCCTGCTTCAGGGCATCGAGATCGCCCGCATCCGGAAGGTTCGGTTGCAGATCCTTCAGCGCCGCCTTCGCCGCGCGCTCCGCGATGTCGGCGGCGTCGTTCTGAAGATTGCGCAGATGGCTTGTGGTTTCCTCAAGCACCTTCTGCAAGGGCTCGTCGGATTTCTGCGCCAGCCGTTCCGCGAGCGAGGCGATCTGCTGTTCAAGGGCGTCGAGGCTCAAGGGCTTGAGCGGAACGCGGTCGAGCTTCTCGTCGATATTGCGCAGCATGTGCTGCATCGACGAAGTGTCCGCCTGCTGGCCGAGGTTCTGGCCGAGATTCTGACCGACCTGGCGCAGCTCCTCCTCGATCCTGTCGAAGCGTTTCATCAGCGGCTCCTGCGAGGGAGCCTCCTTGTCGGCTACCGCCTGAACCTGCGCGGAGAGGCGCTCGATCATGGTGTTGAGCGCATCGTTCTGCTGGAACCGGCTTTCCGAGAGCGTCGCCATGCGCTCGGTCAGGAGCGCCAGCTGATCGGTGACCGGGTCGAGATCCACCGGCTCCGCGGCGGGACGGCTCACCAGGGCCGTGAGATCGCGGCTCATGCGGTCGAGCCGCGCCGGCACGTCGCTCTGTTCCTGCGCGGTGACGGTCTTGTTCAGGGCCGCGCAGACATTTTCGAGGGAGGTCTTGAGGGCGGAGAAGTCGTTGCGCCCGACCTGATGGATGCGCAGGTCGGCGATCTGGCGGCCGAGGGTGGTCACCTCTTCCGTCAGGCGCTCGATCTGGCGCGGCTCCGCGCGGTTGGCGAGGTCGTGGCGCATGTCCACGATCTGGCTGCTGAGGAAGTCGATCACCGTGCGGTCGATGCCGGTCTCGGCCAGATGTTCGATCCTGGCCTTCAGCCGATCGATCTCGTCGCCGATGCGCCCATGCAGGCCCTCGTTCAGGTCCTCGGAGAGAGACTGGATCTGGCGGTAAACCGCCGCCGTGGACTGGGCGAGGATCAACAGATCCTTGCTGGCGGCGCCTTGGCCCATATCCTTGGCGATGTCCTTGAGGACATTGTCGAGGGAGGAAATTTCATCGTGCGTTGCGAGGTTCGCCATGCTCGCGCGCAGCTGCTCGATCTCGGCGCTGATCGCGCCGATGGCGGGCATCCAGCTCTTGTCCGGCTGGCGCTCGGTCACGGCCTGGCGCTCGACCGAGTCGAGGCGGCCCTTCAAGGTGGAGAGAGCCTGGGAGAGGGCGGTGGCCATGCGGTCCTGGTGATCCGCCGAGGCGCGGGCCGTCTCGTTCAGGCGCTCCTCGGTCTGCTCGATCCAGCTCGCCATGGATTCGAGGGCGATGGCGGTGCGGGAGGCATGGTCCTGGGTCTGGCGCTCGGTCTCGGCGGACACGGCCGTCATCAGGGCCTCGAAGGTCCGCTCCAGGTCGGGGCGGGCGGCCTTGGAAGCGCCCGGCGCGGCGCGGCCCGGCGAATGGCTCTCGGGCTTGCGCTCCCGGGACGAACGCATCGGCGGAGGAGGGGCCTGCGGCTCGGATTTCGCGGCCAGGACAGCGGCGGCCCATTCCTCGAGACTCATGCCGGCCTGCCGGGCGGCGGCTTTCGCCATCTCCCGGACGTCGAGGTCCAGCTCGTCGAGGTTCGAAAGGACGGATCGTCTCATGGCCGCGCTCGCGGGGGAACACACTGAACTCCCGGCCGGATCGCGCCCCCTGCCCGATATCCGCCGTGGCGGCCGGGAAACCTAGGATTGAGGCGAATCACTTAGCCCCCAGGTCGCTCAGCCGACGGTGCAGCTTTCGGCGAGCGTGGTAAAAAAGCCGTTAAGCGCTGGAACTTAGCCTCCTGGTCCCCCTCTGAACGGGCAGGATATTCCCAAGCAGAGTGCAAGAAAATCCCTTGGAATTGCTTGGCCGGAGGCGCGCGCCCGCAAGCACTTGCAACCAACATATAGTATGTTCTATCATAACGTTACGGCTAAGGGTGCTGGAGCACCTTATCAAAACGAAAAACGGACGGGGGCATACGATGAACCACGATACAGTCGGTTCCAATCCTAGTGAGATGGGAGAGGGCGCAAAGTCTTATACGATCGGAGATCTGGCGCGGGAGTTCGGCGTTACTCTGCGGACGCTTCGCTTCTATGAAGATCGCGGTCTTCTCTCTCCCCGCCGCGACGGCACCGCCCGCATCTACGATGCCCGCGACCGTGAGCGCCTGTCCGTCATCCTGAAGGGCAAGCAGCTCGGCTTCACCCTCACCGAGATCCGCGCCATGCTCGCCGAAGAGCGCTCGGCGAACGGCCAGGCCATGAACCTCAAGCTCTCCCTCGATCAGGTGGAGGATCAGATCCGCCATCTCGAGCAGCAGAAGATCGAGATCGAGGAGGCGCTTCAGGAGCTGAAGTCGCGCCGCTCGAGCCTCGCCGCTGCGGCCTGACGGCATCGACCATATTTCTCAAAGCGCCAGGATGGCCCGGGATTGTCCCGCCGCCATCCTGGCGCTTTCGTTTTCAGGGTGCGGTTTGCTGACGGGTGCGGCCAGACGCATCATCACCGGCCCGAGCCCCAGCACCCTGCCCATTCTCGCCGCGATCCCGACTTTCGTCTGTGTCCGGGCCAATTGTGTGCCCTACCTCTTCCCAAAAGGAATAGATGGTTTATATCTAAACTATCTATCGTGCCGGTGAGCTCACGGAGCTTGGCCGGAGGCTGCTTGGAGAGGATGCGCGAATGCCGGTTTACAAGGCCCCCGTCGAGGACGTCATGTTCCTCCTGAACGATGTCTTCGCCATCGAGCGCCACAACAATCTGCCGGGCTTCGCCGATGCGACGCCGGATGTGGTGGAGGCGATCCTCTCCGAGGGCGCGAAGCTCTGCGAGGAGGTGTTCGCTCCCCTCAACCTGTCGGGCGACCAGGAGGGCTGCACCCGCAACGCGGACGGCTCGGTGACCCCGCCGAAGGGATTCAAGGAGGGTTATGAGGCTTACGCGGCGGGCGGCTGGATGGGTCTGTCGGTGCCGGAGGAGTTCGGCGGGCAGGGGCTTCCCTCCGTCCTGAACACCATCATGCAGGAATTCCTCTCCTCGTCGAACCTGTCGCTCGCCATGTATCCGGGGCTCACGCAAGGCGCGATCGCGGCGCTGCTGGTGCACGGCACCGAGGAGCAGAAGCGCACCTATCTGCCGAAGATGGTGGAGGGTGCGTGGACCGGCACCATGAACCTCACGGAACCCCATTGCGGCACCGATCTCGGCCTGCTCAAGACGAAGGCCGTGCCGAACGGCGACGGCTCCTATGCGATTTCCGGCACCAAGATCTTCATCTCCGCCGGCGAGCACGACATGGCGGAGAACATCGTGCATCTGGTGCTCGCGCGCATCGAAGGCGCGCCCCAGGGCACCAAGGGCATCTCGCTCTTCGTCGTGCCGAAATTCACCGTAAAGGACGATGGTTCTCTGGGTGAGAAGAACGGCGTGTCCTGCGGCTCGATCGAGCACAAGATGGGCATTCACGGCAACGCCACCTGCGTCATGAATTACGACGGCGCGAAGGGCTGGCTGGTGGGCCAGGAGAACCGCGGCCTCAACGCCATGTTCGTGATGATGAACGAAGCGCGCCTCGCGGTGGGCGTGCAGGGTCTCGCGCAATCCGAGGTCGCGTATCAGAACGCGGTTGCCTATGCGAAGGATCGCCTGCAAGGCCGCTCGCTCACCGGCGCGAAGTTCCCCGACAAGCCCGCCGATCCCATCATCGTGCACCCGGACGTGCGCCGTACGCTTCTGTCCATCAAGGCGTTCAACGAAGCCGCGCGCGCGCTTGTCGTTTGGACGGGCCTCAACAGCGACATCGCGCATCGCTCCTCCGACGAGGCGCAGCGCCAGATCGCTGAGGATTACATGGGCCTCCTGACGCCCGTAGTGAAAGGCGTGCTCACCGATCTCGGTTTCGACAACGCCGTGAAGGCGCAGCAGATGTTCGGCGGTCACGGCTATATCGAGGAATGGGGCATGTCGCAGTTCGTGCGCGATGCCCGCATCGCCATGATCTATGAGGGCGCCAACGGCATCCAGGCCATGGACCTCGTGGGCCGCAAGCTCGGCAAGGACGGCGGACGCGCCATCATGGCCTTCTTCAACGAGGTCGGCGCCTTCTGCCAGGAGAATGAAGGCGATGAAAACCTGAAGTGCTTCGTCGCGCCGCTCCAGCAGGGCCTCGGCCATTTGCAGCAGGCCACCATGTGGTTCATGCAGAACGCCATGGCGAAGCCCGACAATGCGGGCGCGGGGGCCACCGATTACATGCATCTCTTCGGCACGGTCGCTCTCGGCTATATGTGGGCGAAGATGGCGAAGGCTGCCCATGCGAAAAAGGCGCAAGGAAACGGCAATGCCGAGAAGATGGATGCGAAGCTCCTCACGGGCCGCTTCTTCATGGAGCGCATGATGCCGGAAACGGGCGTGCGCCTCGCGCGGATTTCTTCCGGCGCGGATGTGACCATGGCGATGCCGATGGAAGCTTTTTGATTGAAAGGCGTCATCCCGGACAGAGCGCAGCGAAGATCCGGGATCACGCGACCAGTGAAATGCCTAATTCTGAAAAACGATCCCGGTTCGCGTTTCGCTTGCCGGGATAACGCCAAATAAATCTGGGAGGCCCCTATGGCCGATGCATTCATCTACGACGCTGTTCGCACCCCGCGTGGGCGCGGCAAGCCGGATGGCTCGCTTCACGAGGTGCCGACGGTCGACCTCGCCGTCACCGCGCTCGATGCGATCCGCAGGCGCAACGATCTCGACCCGATCCAGGTGGAGGATGTGGTGCTCGGCTGCGTCGATCCGGTCGGCGAGGCGGGCGGTGACATCGCGCGCGCGGCGGCGCTGAAGGCGGGCTTCGGCAAGGAAGTGCCGGGCGTGCAGATCAACCGCTTCTGCGCTTCGGGCCTGGATGCGGTGAACCTCGCCGCCGCGCAGGTGATGTCCGGCATGAAGGACATTGCCATCGGCGGCGGCGTCGAATCCATGAGCCGCGTCGGCATGGGCGCCTCGGGCGGCGCGTGGCCGGTCGATCCCGGCATTGCCGTTCCCGGCTATTTCCTGCCCCAGGGCATCTCGGCGGACCTGATCGCCACCAAATACGGCTTTACCCGCGACGATGTGGATGCCTATGCGGTCGAGTCGCAGAAGCGCGCGGCCAAAGCCTGGGACGAGGGGCGCTTCGCCAAATCCGTCGTGCCGGTGAAGGACGTGAACGGCATCACCATCCTCGGACGGGATGAGCATATGCGGCCGCAGACCGACATGCAGTCGCTCGGCCAGCTGAAGGCCGCCTTCGTGCAGATGGGCGAGATGGGCGGGTTCGATGCCGTCGCCATCGCCGCGCATCCGGATGTGGAGTTCATCGACCACGTGCATCATGCGGGCAACTCCTCCGGCATCGTGGACGGCGCCGCCGCCGTGCTCGTCGGCTCGAAGGAGGGCGGCGCGAAGATGGGCGTGAAGCCCCGCGCGCGCATCAAGGGCTTCGCCTCCATCGGTTCAGATCTCGCGCTCATGCTCACCGGCCCCATCGACGTGTCGGAGCTGGCGCTCAAGAAAGCCGGAATGACCAAGGACGACATCGATCTCTTCGAGATCAACGAAGCGTTCTCCGCCGTGGTGCTGCGCTACATCCAGGCGCTCGATCTCGACCCCGCGAAAGTCAACGTGAATGGCGGCGCGATTGCCATGGGCCATCCGCTCGGCGCGACCGGCGCGATGATCCTCGGCACCGTGCTCGACGAATTGGAGCGCACCGGCAAGCAGACGGCGCTGATCACGCTCTGCGTCGCCGCAGGCATGGGCACGGCGGCGATCATCGAGCGGGTTTGAGAAGCGAATACGCAAGCATCCTCATCCTGAGGAGGCGCGAAGCGCCGTCTCGAAGGACGAGAATGCGGATCCAGAGAACACTGGACCATCCTTCGAGACGCCCGCTGAAGGCGGGCTCCTCAGGATGAGGTCCGAGGGAGGACACCATGACGAACTTCACCAATTTCCGCTTCGAGACCGACGCCGACGGCATTGCGCTCGCCACGTGGGACATGCCGGGCCGCTCGATGAACGTCATCACCGCCCAGGTGATGGATGAGCTGTCTCAGATCATCGAGAAGGTCGCGTCCGACGAGGCCATCAAGGGCTGCGTCATCACATCGGGCAAGGAGACGTTCTCCGGCGGCGCGGATCTCACCATGCTCCAATCTTCCAGCGCGGAATTCATGCGCGTGGCGAAGGAGAAGGGCGAGGAGGCGGCCAACATGTTCCTCTTCGAGGAATCCCGCAAGCTCTCGCTGCTCTACCGCCGCCTGGAGACCTGCGGCAAGCCGTTCGCCATCGCCATTCACGGCGTGTGCCTCGGCGGCGCGTTCGAATTGGCGCTCGCCTGTCACTACCGCGTTCTGTCGGATGTGGATGCCACCCGCGTCGGCCTGCCCGAGGTGAAGGTCGGGCTCTTCCCCGGCGCTGGCGGCACGCAGCGCGTGGCGCGCCTCATGCAGACGGGCGATGCCTTACAGATGCTCTTCAAGGGCGAGCAGATCCGCCCGCTCATGGCGCGCAATATGGGCCTCGCGCATGCGGTCGCACCGCGCGGCGAGATCGTGCAGGCCGCAAAGGACTGGATCAAGAACGGCGGATCGGCCATCGCTCCGTGGGATCAGAAGGGCTACAAGCTTCCTTCCAACAAGGTCTATTCCGCAGCGGGCATGCAGATCTGGCCGCCCGCCAACGCCATCTATCGCCGTGAGACGCAGGATAACTATCCGGCCATCCGCGCGATCCTGGAAACGGTCTATCAGGGCTTGCAGCTTCCCATGGATCTCGCCCTGAAAGTGGAGTCGCGCTGGTTCGCCAAGATCCTGCGTTCGAAGGAAGCGGCTGCGATGATCCGCACCCTGTTCCTCTCCATGCAGGATTTGAACAAGGGCGCGCGCCGTCCGAAGGATATAGCGCCGACCAGCATCAAGAAGGTCGGCGTCGTCGGTGCAGGCTTCATGGGCGCGAGTGTGGCTTACGTCACCGCCAATGCGGGCCTTCAGGTCGTGCTGATCGACCGCGATGTGGAAGCGGCGGAGAAGGGCAAGGCCCATTCGCACAAGCTCATGTCCGACCAGATCATGAAGGGCCGCGCCAAGACGGCGGATCGCGATGCGCTGCTGGAGCGCATTCAGGCCTCCGCCGATTACAGCGATCTTGCCGATTGCGATCTCGTCATTGAGGCCGTGTTCGAAGATCCCAAGGTGAAGGCCGAGGTGATCCAGAAGGTGGAGGCTGCGATCCGTCCGGATTGCATCTTCGCGTCGAACACCTCCACGCTGCCGATCTCGGGACTTGCGAAGAGTTCGAAGAATGCCGGACAGTTCATCGGCATCCATTTCTTCTCGCCGGTCGAGAAGATGATGCTGGTGGAAATCATCAAGGGCAAGGAAACGGGCGACAAGGCGCTCGCCACCGCGCTCGATTACGTGCGCCTGATCAAGAAGACGCCCATCGTCGTCAACGACTCGCGGGGCTTCTTCGCCAATCGCTGCGTGCTGGGTTACATTCTCGAAGGCCACCTGATGCTGATCGAGGGCGTGCCCGCGGCGATGATCGAGCAGGCGGGCAAGCAGGCGGGCATGCCTGTGGGGCCGCTGTCGCTGAACGACGAGGTCGGCGTCGATCTCGGCCTCAAGATCCTGCGCGCCACGAAGGCGCAGCTGGGCGATGTCGCCATCGTGCCGGAGCAGGAGGAACTGCTCACCACACTCGTGGATAAGGAAGGCCGTTACGGGCGCAAGAACCGGAAAGGCTTCTACGATTACCCGGAAGGCGGCCAGAAGCGGCTGTGGCCGGGACTCAAGGAGCTGCAGGTGAACCCAGTGGAGGCCGAGCTCATCGACATGCAGGAATTGAAGCAGCGTCTTCTCGTGGCGCAGGCTCTGGAGGCTGCGCGCACCGTCGAGGAAGGCGTGATCACCGATCCGCGCGAGGCGGATGTGGGCTCCATCCTCGGCTTCGGCTTCGCGCCTTATACGGGCGGTGCGCTTTCCTATATCGACTTCATGGGCGCCAAGACCTTCGTGGAATTGTGCCAAAAGCTCCAGGCCAAGCACGGCGACCGCTTCGCGCCGCCGAAGCTGCTCCTCGATATGGCGGCAAGCGGCGAGACCTTCTATGGCCGCGCCGCGGCGAAGAAGGCGGCGTAAGAAGCTGCTCCGCTGTCATTCCGGGCTCCGCTGCGGTGCCCGGAATTCATGGGCGCGACGCCGTTCCATCCTGTAAGACCGCAGGGCGAAGAGTTTCGTGCCCGTGGAACCGCCTGCCGGGCGAAATCGGCCTGAAAGGGAGTCGCCCCGAAATGCGCGCTTTCCCTCAAGGCGGATGAGACGTTGAAGAAGGCGGCGTGATGGTTCAAGCTTGGGCTCCTTTTCCTGTGGCTGAACCGTGAGCTTGAGCACCATGCCCCGTGTGATCGACTATTACTTCTCGCTCGTAAGCCCCTGGGCCTATATCGGCCATGTTCCCTTCATGGAGATCGCGCAGCGGCACGGGATCGAGGTGAATTTCAAGCCGGTGTTCCTGGGGCGAGTCTTCTCCGAGACCGGCGGCCTGCCGCTGCAGCAGCGCCACCCCGCGCGCCAGCGTTACCGCATGGTCGAGTTGCAGCGCTGGCGCGAGAAGCGTGGGCTGTCCTTCAACCTTACCCCGAAGCACTGGCCCTTCGATGTGAACCTCGCCGACCGCACGGTGATCGCCGTCGCGACCACGGGCAAGAGCCCGGATGCCTTCCTGCGCCGCGCCTTCTCCGCGGTCTGGGAGGAGGAGCGCGATCTCGGCGATCGGCTCGTGCTGGCGGAACTGGCCGAGCAGGCGGGGCACGATTCATCGACCCTCATGGAGGTTGCCGCAGGCAGCGCCACGGAGGCGATCTATGCGCTCAATCTCGAGAATGCGGTGGCCTCCGACGTGTTCGGCTCCCCGGCCTATGTGCTCGACGGCGAGGTGTTCTGGGGCCAGGACAGGCTCGAACTCCTCGACGATGCCTTGAGCAGCGGGCGCAGCGCCTACAGCCCGGCGGTGTGATGTTCTCATGACGCAGAAGACCATCGGGCTCATCGGCGGAATGAGCTGGGAAAGCTCCGCCGAATATTACCGCATCATCAATCAGGAGACGCTGCGGCGCCTGGGCGGCGTGCATTCGGCGCGCAGCCTCATGTTCTCCGTCGATTTCGGCGAGGTCGAACGGCTTCAGCATGCGGGCGAGTGGGACAGGCTCGCCGACATGATGAGGGATGCCGCCCTGCATCTGGAACGGGGCGGGGCGGATTTCATCGTGCTGTGCACCAACACGATGCATCGCCTTGCGGATGCCATTACCTCATCCGTCCGCATTCCCTTGCTGCACATCGCCGATCCCACGGCGGAGCGGATCAAGGCGGCGGGGATCGCGCGCGTGGGCCTGCTCGGCACGGCCTTCACCATGGAGCAGGATTTCTACAAAGGGCGCTTGCAGGCGCAGCACGGCCTCGACGTGATCGTGCCGGATGCGGGCGACCGGAAGATCGTGCATGACGTGATCTACAAGGAACTGGTGCTGGGGCAGGTCAATCCGGCGTCACGCGCGGCGTATCGCGCCATCATCGCGCGCCTGATCGATCAGGGAGCGCAGGCGGTCATTCTCGGCTGCACGGAGATCATGCTGCTGGTGTCGGACGAGGACAGCGCCGTCCCGTTGTTCGACACCACGACGATCCACGCAATCGCAGCGGTCGATCACGCGCTAAAACATCGGACGTGAGATCGACCTCACGTCCACTGTTTGAAGCTTTTGTTTGGGCGCATCTTGTCACGCAAGACCGGTGCCCACTTTTGCGCTCGATGCTCTAGGCGCGTAACCGCTCACTCGGCCGCAACGCGAGTGGCGCGCCATTGCGTCAGCAGCGCGCGCAAGGCGGCGGGCTTGAGCGGCTTGTTGAGCACATGGACATGCATGGCGGCGGCTGCATCGCGCACGCCGGGCGTGCGGTCCGCGGTCACGAGAACGGCGGGCGTGTCGACCTGTGTTTTCCAGCGCAGGGCCTTGATGAGTTCGAGGCCGTCCGTGTCGTCGAGGTGGTAATCGGCGATGATCACATCCGGCAGGCTCTTCTTGGCGCGCAGGATGTTGTGAGCCGTGTCGAGATCGGATGCGATCCATACATCGCAGCCCCAGCCGGTGAGAAGCAGGCGCATTCCTTCCAGGATGGCGGGCTCGTTGTCGATGACGAGCACATGCAGGCCGGACAGAACGGTGGTCGGCGCCTTCGGCGGCTCGGGCGTGGCGGCGGTTTCGGGCAATGCGGCCACGACGGGAACTTCGACGCGGAACACCGAGCCGCGTCCCACTTCCGATTTAAGCGTGATCGGATGCTTGAGCACGCGCCCGATACGCTCCACGATGGACAGGCCGAGCCCTAGGCCGCGCGCCGCCTTCGCGCCCTGATCGAGGCGCTGGAATTCGCGGAAGACGATCCGCTGCTTCGACGGCGGAATGCCGAGGCCCGTATCCCACACTTCCACGACGAGGTGCGTGCCATGCCTGCGCGCGCCCACGAGCACGCGGCCTGCGGGCGTGTATTTGATCGCGTTGGAGATGAGGTTCTGCAACAGGCGGCGCAACAGGCGGCGGTCGGAGCGCACGGTGAGGGACGGGGGCACGAAGGTGAGATCGAGGCCCTTCTCCTTCGCGATGGGATCGAACTCGCGCTGCAATTGGCGGAACAGCTCGTCCATGCGGAAGCTCGTCCATTGCGGCTTCATGGCGCCCGTATCGAGACGCGAGATGTCGAGAATGGCGGTCAGGATTTCCTCCACCGCATCGAGCGAGGCGTCGATGTTCTCGGCGAGCGTCGCATCGCCGGCCTCCCGGTCGCGTTCCACGAGCGAGGTCGCGTAGAGGCGCGCCGCGTTGAGCGGTTGCAGGATGTCGTGCGAGGCGGCGGCAAGAAAGCGTGTCTTGGAGATGTTGGCTTCGTCCGCCTCCGCCTTCGCGCTGCGCAGCGCCTCGTTGAGACGGGTCAGCTCTTCCGTTCGTTCGCGCACGCGCTGCTCGAGCGTTTCATTGGCGCGGCGGCTCTCTTCCTCCACCAGAACGGTATCGGTGACATCCGTGTAGGTGGTCACGTGGCCGCCATCGGGCAGGATGTTCGAGCGGATCTCGATGACCTTGCCGGACGGATAGAGCTTGAGGCGAACCGGTTCCACATCGTGGTGGAACGAGTGCAGGCGGGCCGCGACCTGCTCGTCGATCTTGCCGGGGCCATAGGAGCCGCGCGCTGCGTTGTAGCGGACGATGCGCTCCATGCCGATGCCCACCTGCACGAAATTGGGCGGCATGTCGTAGAGATCGATGAAGGCCTGGTTCCAGGCGAGCAGGCGCAGGTCGCGGTCGATCACCGTGATGCCCTGCTTGGCGTAGTTGAGCGCATGTTGAAGAAGATCGCGGCTGTGCTGGATCGCGGCGGAAGCATCGTCGAGAAGCTTGAGGGCCGCTTCCGTCGAGACGGTGCGGCGGCGCAAAAGCAGCGATAGCGCGAGGCGCGAGGATGCGGTGCCGATGGCGGAGGCCAGCAGGTGCTCCGCATAGCGCAGGAGGTGAATGTCGGCCTCCGCGCGCGGCTCCAGGCTCTGGCCGCGACTATGGCTGAAGCCCTCGAAGGAGCGCGTCGTGCGCTCCTCGCCGAGATAGCGCGAGACGGTGGCGCGCAATTCGTCCACGGTGACGCTGGCGCGGAAGAGGCGGAAGCTCGGAGCCACCGAGGCGTGCGGCTCCCCGACGAACACATTGGCTTGAATCTGCTCCATCGCCGTCACGGGGCGCCAGAGCGAGAAGCCCACATAGCAGAGAATGTTGAGCGTCAGGCTCCAGACGACGCCGTGGGTGAGCTGCGGCAGGTCCACGCCGAAAAGGGCAGTGGGCTTGAGCGCCGTGATGCCGAAGGGGCCGGAGACCACCACGTCCGACCAGAACACGCCGTCCCACACGAGGCTCGGCAGAAGCAGCGTGTAGAGCCAGGTGAGAAAGCCCACGACGAGGCCCACGCTCGCGCCGAGCGCCGTGCCGCGCGACCAGATGAGGCCGCCGATGAAGGCGGGCGCCACCTGCGCGACGGCGGCGAAGGACAACAGGCCGATGGCCGCGAGAGCCGCCTGGCCCGATGCCCGGTAATAGACATAGCCCAGCATGATGACGAGGACGATGGAGATGCGCCGCACCGCGATCACGAAGGTGCCCGGATCCACGCCGGCGAAGGCGCGGTGACGCAGCACGATGGGCATGACGAGGTGGTTGGAGATCATCACCGCCACCGCCACGGAATCGACGATCACCATGGCCGTCGCGGCGGAAAAGCCGCCGAGGAAGGTGAGCACCGCAATCGTGCCGGCCTGATCGGCGAGCGGCAACGCCAGCACGGTCATGTCCCGGTCGATTCCATCCCCGGGGAACATGGCCATGCCCGCAAGCGCGATGGGAATGACGAACAGGTTGATGAGGATGAGATAGAGCGGGAACATCCAGGCGGCGCGCTTCAGGTCGCCGATGGAATGGTTTTCCACCACGGTCACGTGGAACTGGCGCGGCAGGAGCAGGGTGGCGCAGCTCGAGAGAAGGATGAGCGTGATGAAGCTGCCGAAGCCCGATGTCCGCTCCAGCAGGCTGCTGGTGATGCCTTGGTTGTTGAGGCGCTCGACGATATCGCCATAGCCGCCGAACATCACGAAAGTCACGTAGCCGCCAACCACGAGGAAGGCGACGAGCTTCACGATGGACTCGACCGAGATCGCCATGATGAGCCCGTCCTGATGCTCGGTGGCGTCAGGATGGCGCGTGCCGAAGGCGACCGCGAAGCCCGCCAGCACCAGGGCGACGACGAGGGCGAGATCCCCGATGAAGGGCATCTCCGGCGGCGGCATTCCGTCAGCTTTGGTGATGAACACGTCGAGCGAGGATGAGACCGCCTTCAACTGAAGGGCGATGTAGGGAACGGAGCCGATGAGTGCGATCAGGCTGACGATGGCGGCGACGCGCTCGCTCTTGCCGTAGCGGGCCGCCACGAAATCGGCGATGGAGGAAATGTTCTGTGTCTTGGCGACGCGGATCACGCGCCCGACGAGGGCATGGCCCAGGGTGATGACCAGGATGGGGCCGATATAGATCGCGAGGAAGTCGAGGCCCGAGCGGCTGGCGAGCCCGACCGAGCCGAAAAAGGTCCAGGAGGTGCAGTAGACGGCCAGGGCCAGCGCGGCGATGGTCGAGCGCCAAGGCCCCTGAACGAAGCGCCGGCCTGCATTGTCGCCCCAATAGGCGACCGTGAAGAGAAAGCAGAGATAGACCAGCGCCGATAAGACAACCGCCCAGGTGGCGACCATACCCTTAAGACCCTCAACGAAGACGTTGCCATCAGCTTTACCCTTTGCCGGGGCTCAGCGCCACTGGCAGGAGGGCGCAGGCAAGAATGCATCTCACTCCATGGGTGTGAATTGAATTTCCATGGAGAGGATTATCGCCTTTAAGGAATGAGTTCATATTGGGCTTATCGAGTTTCAGGAGATCCTCATGATCGATACCCGCACCGCCCCCTATGCCGCGCTCATCCTGCGCGTCGCACTCGGCATCCTCTTCCTTGCCCATGCCGGGCTCAAGCTCTTCGTCTTCACCCCTGCCGGAACGGCCCAGTTCTTCGGCAGCCTCGGACTGCCCGGCTTCCTGGCCTATGTGGTGATCCTGGCCGAACTCGCCGGCGGCATTGCCCTGATCGCCGGTTTCTATGCCCGCTGGGTGTCTCTCGCTCTCATCCCGATCCTGCTCGGCGCGATCGTCACGGTCCATGGCCCGGCAGGCTTCTTCTTCTCCAACCCGAAGGGCGGTTGGGAATTCCTGGCCTTCTGGATCGTCGCCCTGTTGGCTCAGGCGCTTCTGGGCGAGGGCGCCTATGCCCTCAAGCCGGGATCGTCGAAGGCCGCCCCCTCGTTATCCGTTCGATCGGCTTAAAGTGCACCAGTTATGACCGCATCCACCTCCAACGAGGCTGCCGGACTTCCGGCGGCTCGCCCCATCGATCCGGGTGTCCGGATCGGCCATGTCCACCTCAAGGTCGCGGATCTCGACCGCGCGCTCGCCTTCTATTGCGGCGTGCTCGGCTTCGAGCTGATGCAGCGCTACGGCACGCAGGCGGCGTTCGTCTCGGCGGGCGGCTATCACCACCATATCGGCCTGAACACCTGGGAGAGCAAAGGAGGCTCACCGCCGCCTCCCGGCACCACGGGCCTCTACCACGTGGCGATCCTCTATCCCACGCGGGCGGCTCTTGCCGATGCGCTTTATCGTTTGGTCCAGGCTGGCGTGCCGCTCCAGGGCGCGAGCGATCACGGCGTCAGCGAGGCGCTCTATTTGAGCGATCCGGACGGCAACGGCATCGAGCTCTATGTCGACAGGCCCAAGGAGCAATGGCCGCGCACGCCCGACGGCGAGCTTCAGATGGTGACCGAGCGTCTTAACCTTCAGGAGCTGCTTGCCGCCCGCGAGGCTTGACTGCTCCCCCCAGTCGGACACTTCCTAGATTGGCAGCAAGATCAAGGAGGGTCCGGCCATGTGGAATGAGTTCAAGCAATTCGCCTTGCGCGGTAATGTCGTGGATCTCGCCATCGGCATCATCATCGGCGCCGCCTTCGGAAGAATCGTGGATTCTCTCGTCGGCGACGTCTTCATGCCGATCATCGGCGCCGTCACGGGCGGCCTCGATTTCTCGAACTACTTCACGGCGCTTTCCGGCAATGTCACCGCGGGGTCGCTGGAGGAAGCCAAGAAGCAGGGCGCGGTGCTCGGCTGGGGTAACTTCATCACGGTCGCCATCAACTTCATCATCATCGCCTGGATCCTGTTCCTTCTCGTCAAAGGCATGAACCGCCTGCGCCGGGCCGAGGATGCCAAGACCGACACAGCCGACAAGCCGGCGGAAATTCCCGCTGACGTGAAACTGCTCACCGAAATCCGCGATCTGCTGAAGACGGGACGCACGGTCTGATCCATCACCGATTTCGATCGGACTCTTTGCTTCTTGTCATGGATGCCGTTTGGAGGCTTGCCTTCGCCGGGTGGACAGGTCATCCCTGTTCACCTGCTCCCAAAGGACTTCGCCCCCGATGAACGCATCCGTCTCGATTCCCTCGATCTTCAATCTGCGCGCGGAAGCACAGCAGGCCCCCACCAGCGGCATCGTGGATGTGTTTTCCTACGGCAGAAACAAACCCGGCATCATTCCGCTCTGGGTGGGCGAGGGCGATCTGCCGACGCCGTCCTTCATCAGCGACGTGGCTTCCCTCTCGCTGAAAGACGGCGAGACTTTCTACACCTATCAGCGCGGCATTCCCGAATTGCGCGAGGCGATTGCGCGCTATCATGAGAATGTCTACCGCAAGCCCTTCGATGCGGAGCGATTCTTCGTCACGTCGGGCGGTATGCCTGCGATGCAGATCGCCTTCCGCATGCTCTGCGGCACGGGCGACGAGGTGCTGATACCGACGCCCGCTTGGCCGAACTTCACCGGCGCCATCACCATAGCCGGCGCGCGTCCGGTTTCGGTGCCGATGAACATCGATGCGGACGGCTGGCATCTCGATTTCGAGCGGCTTGAACAAGCCATCACGCCGCGCACCCGCGTCATCGTTCTCAACTCTCCGTCCAATCCGACAGGCTGGACCGCGAGCCACGACGATCTCCGCGCCGTTCTCGGCATGGCGCGCAAGCATGGCTTGTGGATCGTGGCGGACGAGATCTACGGGCGCTTCGTTCACGATCCGGCGCTTATCGTCGACGGACGCGCGCCGTCCTTCCGCGATGTGATGGAACCGGAAGACCGCATTCTCTTCATCCAGACCTTCTCGAAGAACTGGGCGATGACGGGCTGGCGTCTCGGCTGGCTCGAAGCGCCGCCGGAACTGGGGCAGGTGATCGAGAACCTTCTTCAGTATCAGACGTCGGGCACGCCCACTTTCATTCAGCGCGCTGGCGTCGCGGCGCTGGAGCAGGGCGAGGACTTCCTTGCCGTTCAGATCGCCAAGGCCAAGCGCGGCCGCGAAATCGTCGGCAGTCTGGCCGAAACCGGCCTCGTGGAATTGCCGCCGCCGAGCGGGGCATTCTATGCGTTCCTGAAAATCAAGGGCGCGACGAGTTCCAAGGACATCGCTTTCCGCCTCATCGACGAGGCGAATGTCGGCCTTGCTCCCGGCAATGCCTTCGGCGATGCGGGCGAGGGGTATTTGCGCCTCTGCTATCTGCGCAAGGAGCAGGATCTGGAAGAGGCGGTGAAGCGCATCGGCGCAGCCTTGCCCAAGCTCGTGGCGTGATGCAGGCAGCCTCTCTCCCGGCGCTTGCGCCGGTTGACCATCGCGCCCATGGCGTCCATGGAGTGAGCAGAGTCCATGCAGGGCTTTGTTTCATATCCTAAGATGCGTCTTATCCTTGCCAACCTTGCTCAGATCCTGATCGCCGGTCTCGGAGGCCTGACCTTTTATTGGTTGGGCGTTCCGGCAGCTTGGCTGTCCGGCTCCGCGATCGCCGCCACCCTGTGGGGATTGTCGGGGTATGCCGTTCAGATGCCGCGCGCGCTCACCGATGCGGCGATGCTCATCTCCGGCGCGGCCATGGGGGCGGCGGTGACGCCTGCCGCCATCGCCGCAATCGCGCGGTATCCCGGAAGCCTCATGCTGCTGGTGATCGGCGTCATTGCCATCTCGCTGGCGTCGACGATCTGGCTCACCCGCGTCTCGGGCTGGCGCAAGGCCGATGCGGTGCTGGCTTCCGTGCCCGGCGCGCTCTCCACGGTGCTCGCGGTTGCCGCTGACCGCAAGGCGGATGTGCCCTCCGTCGCCATCGTGCAGAACCTGCGTCTCTTCGTGCTGATCGCGCTGCTGCCGAGCGTCGTCGTCGCCACCGGCGGAGCCGACGGCGATCCGAATGCGCTGATCGGCCAGGGCATGCCGATCGAGAGCCCCGGCGGAATGGCCTTCGTCCTCCTCGGCGGGCTTGCGCTCGGCGTCGTGTTCACGCGGCTGAAGGTTGCGGCACCCATTCTGCTCGGCGCAACCGTCGTCAGCGCCGTCAGCCACGGCACTGAAACCGTCACCGGCGTCATCCCTCCGGTGATCGCCACCGCGGGACTCGTGCTGATCGGCCTCTTCATCGCCGAGCGATTCCGCGACATTCAGCGCTCCACCTTGCAGCGCGCGCTTGTCGCCGCTCTCGGCTCCTTCTCCGTCGGCATGGGCGTGGCCGTCGCCTTCGCGATTCTGGCGGCATGGCTTGCCGGCGTGAGCTTCGCCAACGGCCTCGTCGCCTTCGCGCCCGGGGGGCTGGAGGCGATGACCGTGCTCGCGCTCATTCTCGGCCTCGATCCGATTTATGTCGGCATTCACCACCTCGTCCGCTTCCTCGGCATCGGATTGGTGCTGCCGTTCCTGATCGGCTGGCTGCAGCGCGAGAAGCTCGCGGACGCGGAATAGATCGTCACGGTTTCCCGTTGCGCAGCCGCTCCACCGCTTCCATGCGCGGCTTTGCCGTCTCCCACAGGCGCTTCGTCACGGCGGCGACGAGCGCTTCGGTGATGAGCAGCAATCCGGCCGAGGAATCCCAGTTCGACGGCGCCACGATATGCGCGGGCAGCACATGGCGAGCGACGCGGGCGATGGGAGAGAGCCATGGATCGGTGAGCAGCACGATGGTTGCGCCCTGCTTCGCCGCCGTTTCGCAGAGCGCGGTGACATCCTCCTGATAGCGGCGGATATCGAAGGCGACGATCACATCCTTCTTGCCGATCTCGATCATCCGGTCGCGCCAAAGGGCGGGCTGCCCTTCGATGAAGTCCACCCCACTGCGCACGATGCGGAAATGACTCTCCGCATAACGCGCCAGCGCGCCCGTGAAGCGGCCGCCGGTAAAATGGATATGGCGGCGCGGGTCGCTGAGCAGGGCCACCACCGCGTCGAATTCGGCTGGCGCGATATTTTCCACTGTCGCGCGCAAATTCCCGATCACGGCCTCCGCGAAGGAGGCCAGGGCCGGTGCGCCATGGCCCTTATCGGTGGGGCTCGCCTTGGCGAGAGGGGGGAGGAGCTGCGCCTCCAATTCCCCGCGCAGATGCTTTTGGAAATCCGGAAAGCCACCAAAGCCCAAGCGGGTCACGAAGCGCAGGACAGAGGGGGCGGAGATCCCGGCGCGGGAAGCGAATTCCGCCACCGTATCAAGGCCTGCAAAGGGGTAATGGCTCAGGAGAAGGTGGGCGGCCCGTTTCTCGCTGGGCGTAAAGGAATCCATCTCCAGGCGGATGCGTTCGGCCAGGCTCGGCGGATCGACAGGGGGAATGGCCTTCGTCTTTTTCATGATGGAATGTTTCGTCCCCCCTCCTTGACGGCTCCTCAAAGCTGTACCAAAAATTTCACTCAAGAAAAATCTGTAAGAAACGTACCAAACGTTCAAACCGAGGGCTACGGCCTGCGCTCGCAGGCAAACGGAGGACCGCATGGTGCATGCGAGTCGGATGGCAACCGGTCAGGAACCCGCCTCCCAGGCGGCGGAACCGGTTGCTGTTGTTGAGAATCCGCAAGGAAGCTCGCCCATCCTGCTCATTTGCGAACATGCCTCCCGCCGCCTGCCGGACCGTTACGGAACGCTCGGCCTGAACCCAGAACAGCTCGAAAGCCATATCGCGTGGGATCCCGGCGCGCTCGGGGTCGCGCAAGAGCTCTCCCGGCTTCTCGATGCGCCGCTGGTCCACGCCACCGTCTCGCGCCTCGTCTACGACCTGAATCGGGATCCGTCGGCTCCCGATTCCATTTGGACGCTGAGCGAGCGCACCGCGATCCCCGGCAACCAGAACCTCGATCCGGCCGAGCGCGCCTTCCGCGTGCGCGAGGTCTATGACGCGTTCCATGGGGCCGTGGACAGCTTCATCGAGCCTCGCGTGCAATCAGGGCAGACGCGCAGCATCGTCACCATTCATTCCTTCACGCCGGTTTACCGGGATGTGCCGCGTCCCTGGCATATCGGCCTCATTCACGATGTGGATGCGCGCTTCGCGCAAAGCGTCGAAGCGGGATTGCGTAAGGATCCCGCTCTGGTCGTGGGCATGAACGAACCCTATTCGCCGGCGGACCGTGTGTTTCACACCCTCGAGCGCCATGCCGAGAGGCGCGGGCTCGCGCCGCTGATGATCGAAATCCGCAATGACCTGATCCGCACACAAGACGGACAGACATCGTGGGCTCAACGCCTTGCGCCGTTGTTGAGGGAGGGCGCGCGGGGGCTGTAACGCTTGCCATGGCGCATGAGGCGCGATGGTTCCAGAGGACAGACTATTCGTGGAGGAAGAGTCGATGTCAGTCGGACAAGGAAGCACTGGGGTTCACGCCCCACCAGCCGGAGTTCAGGGTCATTCCGGCGTTACCTATACTACCGTGGATGAAAGCTATTTCGAGGCCCGCCGCCTCAAGCGCCATGCGCGCGTGTGGTCGCTCTGGGCGCTCGGCGTCGGCGCGGTGATCTCGGGCCATTATTCAGGGTGGAATCTGGGCCTCGCCAATGGCTTCGGCTCCATGTTCTTCGCGGCGATCATCATCGCCATCATGTATCTGGGCCTCACCTTCTCCATCGCGGAGATGTCGCCGGCCCTGCCGCATACGGGCGGCGCTTATTCCTTCGCACGCACCTCCATGGGGCCGTGGGCGGGATACATCACGGGCATCGCGGAGAATATCGAGTTCGTGCTCACCCCCGCGGTGATCGTGTTCTTCATCGGCTCGTACCTGTCGGCGATCTTCGGCACGGAGCCTGAGTTCCAGCCGGTCTATTGGGTGCTCTGTTACGCCTTGTTCGTGGGGCTGAACATCATCGGTGTCGAGCTTTCCTTCAAGGTCACCGTGACCGTGACCGTGCTCGCGCTCGCATGCCTCGTGGTGTTCTATGTGTCGGTGCTGCTCTCGGGCCAGTTCGACTTCAACCGCTGGGCGCTCAATATCGGTCCTGACGGCGCGGAGCTGCCGAATGGCGGCGGGCCGTTCCTGCCCATGGGCATCGCGGGCATCTTCGCTACCATGCCATTCGCTGTATGGCTCTTCCTTGCCATCGAGCAGCTGCCGCTGGCAGCCGAGGAAACGCACGATCCGCAACGCGACATGCCCAAGGGCATCATCGCGGGCATTCTCACGCTGATCGTCTCCGCCTTCTGCGTGGTGTTCCTGAACTCGGGCATCGCGCCGGGCGCGTTCGGCATCGCGAAGTCGGGCGAGCCGCTTCTCGACGGCTTCCGCACCCTCTTCGGTTCGGACATCGCGAAGATCCTCGCGGCGGTCGCGGTCATCGGCCTCATCGCCTCGTTCCACACGATCATCTTCGCCTTCGGACGGCAGATCTACTCGCTGTCGCGGGCAGGCTATTTCCCGTCCTTCCTGTCGGTGACGCATGGCACCCGCAAGTCTCCGCATATCGCGCTCATCACCGGCGCGGTGCTCGGGCTGACGGTCATGCTGATCATCTGGTTCGTGCGCGGATCGGAAGCAGGCGCCACCGTCATCGGCGGCACGCTGCTCAACATGGCGGTGGCGGGCGCGATGCTGGCCTATTTCATGCAGGGCATGTCCTATATCGTGCTCAAGAAGAAGTTCCCGAACCTGGCGCGGCCCTACAAGAGTCCGTTCGGCATCGCGGGCGCGGCGATCTGCATGATCATCGCGGCGATCACCCTGTACTTCCAGTTCACGGATCCCGTGTTCCGGACGGCGGTGTTCGGCGTCGCGATCTACTATGCCATCATGATGGCCTACTTCCTGCTGGTCGGCCGCCACAAGCTCATCCTCTCGCCTGAGGAGGAGTTCGCCCTCACCAAGGGCGAGGCCGAATACAAGTCCTACTGACGATCGCCGGGAGCGCGCGTCCGGTGCGCTCCCCTTTCATTTCTCGTTGGGGTTCAAAGAGCATGACCGCTCCCAAAATCAAGAACGCTGCCGACGCTATCGAATATGTACGCAGCCGCGACCTGCCGTTCGTGAAGATCGGCCTGACCGATGTCGACGGCATCATGCGCGGCAAGTACATGGCCCGCGATAAGTTCGAATCCGCCGTCGAGAAAGGCTTCGGCTTCTGCGACGTGGTGCTGGGCTGGGATTCCAACGATCAGCTTTACGACAACACCACGCTCACCGGCTGGCATACGGCCTATCCCGACGCCACGGCGCGCGTGATCCCCGAATCCATGCGCCTCGTGCCCTTCGAGAACGACCTGCCGTTCTTTCTTGCGGAATTCGAGGGCTATGCGGAGGCCGCCTGTCCGCGCGGCGTGCTGCGCCGGGTGCTGAAGAAAGCGGAGGATATGGGCTTTGCCGTCTCGGCGGCAGCCGAGTTCGAGTTCTTCGTGTTCGAGGAAACGCCGCATTCCGTGCGCGAAAAGGGCTACAAGGACCTCAAGAACGTCACGCCGGGCTTCTTCGGCTATTCGGTTCTGCGCTCCGGCGTGCATGCGGATTTCTATCACGAGCTGCTCGAGCTTGCGAACAAGATGGATTTCGAGATCGAGGGCCTGCACACGGAAACCGGACCCGGCGTGCTGGAAGCCGCGATCCGCGTGGACGATGCGCTTAAAGCCGCCGACAAGGCTGCGCTGTTCAAGACCTACACCAAGATCCTCGCGCAGAGGCGCGGCTGGATGGCGACCTTCATGGCCAAGTGGTCGCGCGACTGGCCCGGCCAGTCCGGCCATCTGCACACATCGCTGCGCGACATCAATACCGGCAAGGGCGCGTTCTACGACGCGCAGGCCAAGCACAACATGTCGGAGACCATGCGCTGGTTCGTGGGCGGCCAGCAGCAGCTGATGCCCGAGATCCTGGCCATGGTGGCCTGCACGGTGAACAGCTATACCCGCCTCATCCCGGGCTTCTGGGCGCCCACCGATTCCGCCTGGGGCGTGGAGAACCGCACCACGGCGCTTCGCGTCATTCCCGGCTCAGAGAAGTCGCAGCGCGTGGAATATCGCGTGGCCGCCGCCGACATCAATCCGTATATCGCGCTCGCTGCCGCCATCGGCTCCGGCCTCTGGGGCATCGAGAACCGGGTCGATCCGGGCGAGCCCATCCAGGGCAATGCCTATGCGGTGGAACACCCGAAGGAACGCGCTCTGCCGCGCTCATTGGGTGAAGCCGCCGAGCGGCTCAAAGGGTCCAAGGCGGCGCGCCAGCTCTTCGGCGATACCTTCATCGAGCATTACGCGGCAACGCGTGAATGGGAGGAGCGGGAGGCCCGCAAGGCCATCACCGATTGGCAGCTCGCCCGCTACTTCGAAATCATCTAAAAGACCCTTCAAACTTCCAACAGGAGAAGACTGTGGTCCTTTCCGGGCCATAGTCTTTCAAACGTAAAGACCATGGCTGATACCGATATCGTCCTAATTTCTCCCGTCGATGGGCGCGAGCTCGTCCGCCGTCCCATCATGTCCGAGGCTGCCATCGATGGCGCGATCAAGGCCGCTCGCGAGGCGCAGAAAGCTTGGCGCAACGTGCCCATCGCCGAGCGCGCCGCGAAGGTGTCCGCCTTTCTCGATGCGCTGCTCGCCATGAACCAGGAAGTGGTGCCTGAGATAGCCCAGATGATGGGCCGTCCGGTGCGCTATGGCGGCGAGTTCCGCGGGGTTGAAGAGCGTGCGCGCTACATGATCTCCATTGCCGAGAAGAGCCTGCAGAACATCCCCGCCGACGACGAGAAGCCGGGCTTCCGCCGCATGATCAAGCGCGAGCCGGTGGGCCTCGTGCTCGTCATTGCGCCGTGGAACTACCCGTATCTCACGGCGATCAACACCATCGTGCCCGCGCTCATGGCGGGCAATGCGGTGCTGCTGAAACACGCTTCGCAGACGCTTCTGGCGGGTGAACGCTTCCAAATGGCGATGGATCGCGCAGGCATGCCGAAAGGCCTGTTCCAGAACATGCATCTCTCGCATGACCAGACGAGCCGCATCCTCGGCGCGGGCCTTGTCGATCATTGCAATTTCACCGGCTCGGTCGGCGGCGGCCGTGCCATCGAGCGTGCGGCTGCAGGGACTTTCACCTCGCTCGGCCTTGAACTCGGCGGAAAGGACCCGGCCTATGTGCGGGAAGATGCCAATATCGACCACGCTATCGAGAATCTCGTCGATGGCGCGTTCTTCAATTCGGGGCAATGCTGCTGCGGCATCGAGCGCATCTATGTGCATGAGAAGCATTATGATCGCTTCGTGGAAGGTGCGGTCGCTCTCGTGAACCAATACGTGCTCGGCAATCCGCTGGAAGAGGCGACGACGCTCGGGCCCATGGCGCATAAGCGTTTCGCCGATCTCGTGCGTCAGCAGAATGCGGAAGCTGTGGCGAAGGGCGCGAAGGCTCATATCGACACGAAGAAGTTCGCGGCTGATGTCGGCAGCACCGCCTATCTCGCGCCGCAGGTTCTCACCAATGTCGATCACTCCATGAGCGTCATGCGCGAAGAGAGCTTCGGCCCCACCGTCGGCATCATGAAGGTGAAGGGCGATGAAGACGCCATTCGTCTCATGAACGACTCGCCCTACGGTCTCTCTGCCGCGATCTGGACCTCCGACGTCGATGCGGCGGAAGCCATCGGCGAGAAGCTCGAGACCGGCACCGTCTTCATGAACCGCTGCGACTATCTCGATCCAGCGCTCGCCTGGACCGGCGTGAAGGATACGGGCCGCGGCGCGAGCCTGTCGCGCCTCGCCTATGAGTCGCTCACCCGTCCGAAATCCTACCACCTCCGTCAGATCTGATTGAAACCATCATGACCACGTCTCCTCGCTCCAACTGGAATTACCCCACCGCCGTGCGCTTCGGCGCAGGCCGCATCTCGGAACTTGCCGAGGCCTGCAAGTCCGTCGGCATGCAGGCTCCGCTCATCGTTACGGACCCGTTCCTCGCCACGCAGCCGATGACGAAGGCGGCACTCGACCAGCTGATCTCCGCCGGGCTGAAGGCCGCGATCTTCTCTGACATCAAGCCGAACCCCATCGAGACGAATGTCTACAAGGGCCTCGACGTGTTGCGTGCAGGCAAGCATGACGGCGTCGTCGCCTTCGGCGGCGGTTCTGCCCTCGATGCGGGCAAGGTCATCGCCTTCATGGCGGGCCAGACGCGCCCCATGTGGGATTTCGAGGATATCGGCGATTGGTGGACCCGCGCGGACCCCAAGGGCATCCAGCCGATCATCGCCGTGCCGACCACCGCAGGCACCGGCTCGGAAGTCGGCCGCGCCGGCGTCATCACGCAGGAAGCGACGCACACCAAGAAGGTGATCTTCCATCCCCTCATGATGCCGAAGATCGTGATCTGCGATCCGGAACTGACAATCGGCATGCCGCCCCATATCACGGCGGGCACGGGCCTCGATGCGCTCGCGCATTGCATCGAAGCCTATTGCGCCCCCGGCTATCACCCGATGGCCGACGGCATCGCGGTGGAAGGCATCCGCCTCGTGAAGGAATACCTGCCGCGCGCTTACAAGGACGGCAAGGACATCGAAGCCCGCGCGCAGATGATGTCGGCTGCCGCCATGGGCGCCACCGCCTTCCAGAAGGGCCTCGGCGCGATCCACGCGCTCTCGCATCCGACCGGTGCGCTCTACGACACGCATCACGGCCTCACCAACGCGGTCTTCATGCCGTATGTGCTGGTCTATAACCGCAAGGCCATCGAGCAGCGGATCGAGCGGTTGGCCGCCTATATCGGCCTTGAGCCGTCGTTCCAGGCGTTTCTCGATTGGGTGCTGCAAATCCGCAAGGATCTCGGCGTGCCGCACACGCTTGAGGGCCTGAAGGTCGATGCCGTCCGCTTCGACGAGATGTCGGAGATGGCGCCCAATGATCCCACCGCCGGAGGCAACCCGGTGCCGATCACCAAGGAGAGCGCCCGCAAGCTCTTCGAGGATGCGCTGGCCGGACGGCTTTGATACATTCCTCCGATCTTTGCTGGAGAATTCGAAATGGCGGCGCATCAGCAAATGATGCGCCGTTTTCGTTTATACTGGAGGAGATGCGATGGCAGGATCGAAGAGCGATATCCAGGTGACGCTCGCCCAGGCAGCGGCGCGGCTTTCCGCGGACAGCCCGTTCAACATCGTGTTCGACCGGGGCGACGAGATTTCGCTGGAGCTTTATGCGCCGGTCGGCACCGACAAGCAGCAGCCGCATGAGCGGGACGAGCTTTACATCATCGCATCAGGCCACGGCACCTTCAGCCGAGGGGAGGAACTCATCACCTTCGAGGCTGGCGATCTTCTCTATGTTCCGGCCTATGTCCCGCATCGCTTCGAGAGCTTCTCAGAGGATTTCAAGACATGGGTGATCTTCTACGGGCCGAAGCGGGAGCGACCATCTGCATAAAACAAAGGCACCGCCGTTCGTCACAGCGATGCCCTTTGGAGGTTGGTTTGTTCGTCGGTTAAGCAGCTTCGGCCTTGCGCACCAGCGACGCCTTGTGCTTCGAGCGCACGCCTTTCAGGGACTCCGCCCACACATACAGCTCGTCCAGCATCGTGGCGGCCGAGGTCTTGTAGATGTCGGGCGCGTTGAGCTTTCCGTTCTCAAGATGCTGGAACACCATGGGCATCGGCACGCCTTCGGTGATCGGCATGACCTTGAAGGTGGTGAGGATCTGCTTGGTCATCTGCACGGCGCGCAGGCCGCCCGAGATGCCGCCATAGCTCACGAAACCGGCGGGGGTGTATTGCCACTCGGAGACGAGGTAGTTCAGTGCATTCAGGAGCGACGGCGGCGGGCCGAAATTATATTCGGGCGTCACGAACACGAAGGCGTCGGCCTCAGCCACGCTCTCGCTCCAGGCCTTGGTGTGGGCATGACGATAGTTGCGCAGGCGCGGATGCTCAGGCTCATCGAAGATCGGCAGGTTGAAATCTGCCAGGTCCACCAGAACTGGATCGAACTTGCCATGCTCGGCGGCGAAATCATTGAACCACTGCCCGATGCCGGGGCCGATGCGGCCAGGGCGCGTGCTGGCGATGATTGTATGAAGCTTGAGCGTCATGAAAACTCCTGGATTTGCCAAACAGAGAACTTGCTCTTAAGTTCCCTTTTGTAACCGAGGCTCATTAAGTAACTTATCAGGAGTTGCGCAAGGAGGCACTTTCATGTCACCCGGTCACATTCATGTTCCCTCCAACTGCCTCACGGTCACGGAGATCCTCTCTCGCGTGGGCGACAAGTGGAGCGTCCAGGTTGTCATGCGGCTTGGCGAAGGACCTAAGAGATTCAATGAGTTGCGCCGCATGGTCGAGGGCGTTTCGCAACGGATGCTGACGCTTACCTTGCGCGGATTGGAGCGTGACGGGCTCGTTACGCGCACGGTTTATCCCACAATTCCGCCGCGGGTCGAGTACCAGCTCACAGGGCTGGGTTGCAGCCTGCTCAAGACTGTTCAGGCTCTTGGTGCCTGGGTCGTCGAGAATCGGGGTGAGATTCTGGAGGCACGGCAGCGCTTCGATAAGACGGCTGGAGGCGCAGAGACCTTACAAGGCCGCTCAGACGCGGCTTAAGGAATTGCGTGGCGCTCGATCCAATCAACGGCAAAAGCGCATATGGCAGAAGCATCGACCAGCACCGACGGGGCTGAGCCGACAACGTCCCGGCTTCCCTGGCCGTTCGCGAGGAACGCGCTCACGATCGTGGCGAAGTAGTCCTCCGCAAGTCCCGGGGCCACCGGGTCGGACGTATCGAATTCCTCCACCATCCGCCAATGGACCCCATCGGGCGCGGCAAAGGGGACCTCATAGCGGCGAATGCGCTTGTTCGGGATTTTGGCCAGGTGCTCGGCGTGGTGAAGCAGCGTCATCGTATCGAGCGGTGCGCCGACCATCAGCACTTTGCCTTTCGCCTCGGTCAGCTTGGCGAAGGGCGAGCGCTCGCCATAGCCGTAATCGAGCGGATGGTCCGCAGTCAGCCACGCGGCTTGTGCGCCAATCGCCGCCACCGATGCTCCCGGATTGCCGCTGCGCCGAGCGCCCGGGGTGGTGCGAATGAATTCGGCCAGAACGCCATGGTCGCGAATGGCGCGGGATGAAGCCGCATCGAAGGGCGGAATGTGCTCCCGCCATTCGGCAAGGACGCGCCCCTGCTCATCCAGCAATTCGTCATAGCGGGCATCCCAATCCACATAGGCCATCAGCGTGCCGGTTGGGCCAACCGCATCGAGGAGCGCGCCGATCAGGGCATCGGGGCCGTTGAGCAGGGGACCGACCCGGCGCATGGCGGCATGAACCATGACGATGTCGCCAGAGCGGACGCCAAGGCGCTCCAGATCGTCGCGCAGGGATGCACGGGTGCGGAATCGACATTCCCTCGTCTGCATCCGGCGAGGGTCGTCGGAGCAGGGCCGGGGTGTCAATGACCCCAGCAGGGCTCAGGCGGCGCTTTTCTGCTTCAGCAGGTTCCACAGGCCGGGATCGTGGAAATCGGAGAGCGTGGCATCCGCGCCCACAGCCCGCATGTCCTCTGCGCTGAGGCCGGTCAGCACGCCGAACGAATAGATGCCGGCTCCCTTCGCGGCCTTCATGCCCGAGGGCGAATCCTCGAAGGCGATGGCCTCCTCGGCTCGCACGCCGAGGCGCTCCAGGGCCGTAAGGTAGGGCAGGGGATCGGGCTTGCCGCGCTCCACCTGATCGATGGTGACCTGGACCGGGAAGCGCTCCGTGATGCCCAGCACGTCCAGCATGTGATCGGCGTTCAGGCGCGGCGCGTTGGTGACGAGCGCAATCTTGATGCCCTGCGCATTGGCCCAGTCGAGCAGTTCGGTCAGCCCATCCAGGGGCTTCAGGTCGAGCGCCAGGCGGCGGAAGGCGGCCTCTTTCTCATCGGCGAAAGCCACATGCTCTTCGACGCTGCGATGGGGCAGGAGGCTCGCGAAGATGGTCTCGTTGGTGCGGCCGATGATGGTGGAGTGATAGATCTCGTCGTCGATCGCCACGCCTTCCGGGCTCAGAACTTCGATGAAAGCCTTCATATGGATCGGGTCGCTGTGCACCAGGGTGCCGTCCATGTCGAAAATCAGAGCCTTGAGCATGCCGTTCGTTCCGTCGGTAGGGTGAGGGATCTAGTAAACCGTCTCGGTTCAAAAGACACCCTGTTAGAAATGCAAGTCTGCCATATAGATAATGTGAGGCTCTCAATAACGAGGAAGGCGTAATTCCCTCCATGCGTCGCATGTCCTATCGTCCGGCTGAAGGAACGTCTCGCACGACATTCGTGGAGAAACTGAGGTTTCTCTATGAAAGCGATGCGCCGGAGGCTCATCGCTTCCGTTACGGCCTGCTTCTCTTCGATCTCGCTACGATCCTCTTCATCGTGATTACATCCTTCCTGCCGCGCCATGGAGCCCTGGAATGGGTGGATGTGGCGATCGGCCTCGCGGTGCTGGCGGATTTTGTGGCCCGCATCGCCATCAGCCGGAACCGGCTGCGGGATTTCGCCCATCCGGTCACCTTTGCCGATATCGCCTCCATCGTGTCCTTCCTCGCGCCCGTGGTCGGCGAGGGGATCGGCTTCATGCGCATCCTGCGCACGGTGCGGTTCCTGCGAACCTATCAGCTCCTGGCGCGGCTGCGGGCCGACAGCGCCTTCTTCAGGCGCAACGAAGAGCTGATCATCGCAACCGTGAATCTCGGCGTCTTCATCTTCATCATGACCGGCTTCGTCTATGAGACGCAGCGCTGGACCAATGAGAAGATCGGCAATTACGTGGATGCGCTCTATTTCACCATCGCGGCGCTGACCACGACGGGATTCGGCGACATCACGCTGGAGGGGACGCTCGGCCACCTGCTTTCCGTGATCATCATGATCTTCGGCGTGACGCTGTTCCTGCGTCTCGTGCAGGTTCTCCTGCGGCCCAACAAGGTGCGGCATCCCTGTCCCGTCTGCGCCTTGCAGCGGCACGACAGGGATGCGGTTCACTGCAAGGCCTGCGGCACGATCCTCGACATTCCCGATGAGGGCGCGGTGTAGGCCTCAGGCGCCCGGAACGATCGCGATGCCGCGCTGCGTGGAAAACGAGATCGCAATCGGCGTGCCCGGAGCAATCGGATCCTTGCGGCCGTATTGGACCACGAACAGATCGCCGATGGGGCTCTCCACGTCGTATTCCACCTGCGTGCCGAGATAGGATGCCTTCTTCACCGTACCCATGATCTTGCCCTGGGCCGCGGGCGTCTCGTCCAGCGCAATCGCATCGGGCCGTACGGCGAGCTTCACCGGGCCCTGGCCGACGCCGCGGCGCGGAAGCCGAATGGTCACGCCGCCGATGCGCACATCCGCGGTCGCACCCGATCCCTCCAGCACCTCGCCGGTGATGATGTTGGCGTCGCCGATGAAGTCGGCAACGAACAGGTCCGCCGGCTCCTCATAGAGCTCGCGCGGCGTGCCGGTCTGGGCGATGCGCGCGTTCGACATCACGATGATGCGGTCGGAGACGGCGAGCGCCTCCTCCTGATCGTGGGTGACGTAAGCCACCGTGAGGTTGAGGTTCTGCTGCAGCTCGCGGATGTCCTCGCGCACGCGGCGGCGCAGCTTGGCGTCGAGGTTGGAGAGCGGCTCGTCGAACAGAAGCACCTGCGGTTCCAGCACGAGCGCGCGCGCCACGGCGACACGCTGCTGCTGGCCGCCGGAGAGCTCGGATGGGGAGCGTTTCTCGAGACCTTTGAGGCCGATGATCTCGAGCTTCTCCATCGCCATCTCAATGGCGTCCTTCTTCGAGACGCCCTGCACGGATGGGCCATAAGCGACGTTCTCCAGCACCGTCATGTGCGGGAAGAGCGCGTAGGACTGAAACACCATGCTCACGTCGCGGTCGGCGGCGGAGAGATTCGTCACGTCGCGGCCACCGATCAGGATCTGGCCTTCGCTGGCCATTTCGAGACCCGCGATCATGCGCAGCGTCGTGGTCTTGCCGCAGCCGGAGGGGCCGAGCAACGTCACGAGCTGGCCGGGCTCGATGGTGAAGGACACGTTGTCCACGGCGGTGACGTTGCCGTAGCGCTTCGTCACATTGCGGAATTCGACCGATGCCGCCTGCTTCTTGGACGCCGGTGAGCGGGACAGGGAGCTGAGTGAAGTCATCTGGTTCATGGAATGGCTGGAGCGGCAACGGGGTTGGTCGAAGTGCTGGCGGAGCGGCGCCCGAGGCGCCGCTCGCCGACGGCAAGCTGGATCGCGAGGATCGCAACCAGCATGACGACGATGAGCACGGTGGAATAGGCGATGGCGAGGCCGAACTCGCCGGCTTCAACGCGGCCGACGATGTAGGTCGTCGCCATGTTGTACTCGGCGGTGACCAGGAAGATCACGGCGCTGACGGCGGTCATGGCTCGCACGAAGGAATAGACCAGCGAAGCGACGATGGCCGGACGCAGCAGCGGCAGCACCACGCGGCGCATGGTGGTGGCCGAGCGCGCGCCCAGCGTGAGCGAGGCTTCGTCCAGGCTCTTGTCGATCTGGCTCAAGGTCGCGATGCCGGAGCGCACGCCCACGGGCATGTTGCGGAACACGAAGCACATGACGAGCACGAAGCCCGTGCCGGTGATCTCGATCGGCGGCACGTTGAAGGCGAGGATGTAGGAGACGCCGACGACGGTGCCGGGGATGGCGAAGCTGAGCAGCGTGCCGAACTCGAACGAGCGCTGGCCGGAGAACCGCTGACGGGTGAGGAGATAGGCCGTCAGCAGGCCGATGGCCGCCGTAAGCGGCGCGGAGAGAGCCGCGACCTTCACCGTGGCGAAGAAGGAATCCCAAGCCGAACCGGAGAAGAAGAAGCCATGATCCGTGCTCTCGACGCGGAAGGCGGTGAGGAAGTGCTCCAGGGTCGGCGTGTAGTCGCGGCCCATGGAGCGCACGAAGGCGCCGACCAGGATGATGACGTAAACGGCGACCGTGAACAGCGCCCACGGAATCGCGGTGAAGTAGGAGGCGAGCGCCACGCGGCGCGGCAGCGGCAGCGGAATGCCCGCATCGCCCTTGCCGGTCACGGTGGTGTAGACCTTCTTGCCGAGCCACGCATGCTGCAGCCAGAAGGCGCCCAGCGTGAAGGCGAGCAGGATGATCGACAGCACCGCCGCTCGCCCCTGATCCTGCTGCGCGCCGACGACGGCGAAGAAGATCTTGGTGGAGAGCACTTCGAAATTGCCGCCGAGCACGAGGGGATTGCCGAAATCCGCAAGGCTTTCCACGAAGCCGAGGAGGAAGGCGTTGGCGAGGCCCGGACGCATCAGCGGAAGCGTCACGGTGAGGAAAGTCGTCCAGCTTTTCGCGCGAAGGGTCTGGGAGGCTTCCTCCAGTGTCGGGCTGATGCCCTGAACCACGCCGATGAGCACGAGGAAGGCGATGGGCGTGAACGCGAGAAGCTGCGCGATGAATACGCCGGGCAGGCCGTAGATCCAGCGCGAGCGCGGGATGCCGAACCACTCCCACAAGACGGAGGAGAGAGCACCGGAGCGGCCGAAGATCAGGATCAGCGCAAGGCCGATCACGAAGGGCGGCGTGATGATGGGCAGAACGCTCATCACACGAAGCAGCTTCTTATAGCGGAAGGCCGTGCGCGTTGCGATGAGCGCGAAGGCAAGGCCGAGCGCGGTGGTGCCGAAGGCAACGAGAAGGCCGAGGAACAGAGTGTTCCAGGCCACGCCGCAGCGCAGATTGCTCGTTACGCAATCCAGGCCCCAGATCGACCTGTCCATGAATTTCGTCATGAACTCGTAGGGTGCGAAATCGCCGTTATTGTCGGCGAAGGCACTCGCGAGGATCGTGGAAACGGGGAAGAAAACGAAGACGATGATGAGCGCGACGACGATGCCGATGGAGGAGGTCACGAAGGCATCGCCCCGGCACCAGCCCCGCGCGGCGAGGCCGTGGCACAGAATGATGAGAAACGCGGTGGCCGTGAGCGCGGCGCCATAACCCATGCCGGCCTGGCTCGGTCCGTTGCTGCCGGTGAACGCTTTCAGAATGTCGAGGGTCCAGCCGTTCAGGCCGATGGTGAAGCCCTGGAGAACGACGAGCCCGAGGCCGAGAATGCCGGAGGCGATCAGCCAGGTGCTGTTGTCCTTTCGCGAGGGAAGGGCCGCGGGACGCAGGCTCATCAGCAGGGGCACGAGAACGGGCAGGAGCCACCAGGCGCCTTTCAGGCCGTGAACGAGAGCCGATCCGCCGACGATGTAATCGGTGAGGGTCGGAACGGCTGTGCGGTCGAAGCCGTACCAGGGAAGGAGAGCAAAGCCGACCCACCCCAGAACGATCCAGCCAAGGGTTGCCCGTGACATGTCTATTCTCGCGTAAACATCAATGCGGGACTCCAGAGGATCCCGCCTTCAAACCAAACGTCAAATGGAAAAGCGTCCCGGCGAAAAGCTGCAGGCTTCGCCGGGACGGTTCATTCAAGCCTATTTCGGCAGGTTCTTGACCTCGTTGTCCCACTTGGACAGGAGGCGCTTGCGCTCTTCCGACGAGCCGTACTTCGCGAAATCGAAGTTGATCAGCTTGATCTCGGTCAGCTTCGGAGCCTGCGGCGGGATCGGCGTGTTCTTGTTGGACGGCACCTGATACGACTTGGCCTCGGCGCCGATCTTCTGCGCGTCGGCGCTCAGCGCCCAGTCATAGAACTTCTTGGCGTTGTCGAGGTTCTTCGCGCCCTTGATGATGGACATGGAGCCGATCTCGTAGCCCGTGCCCTCGCAGGGAGCCACGACCTTGATCGGGGCCTTGTCCACGACCATCGTGACGATGTCGTGCATGAAGGCGATGCCGGCGGTCGTCTCGCCCTGCGCCATGGCCTTGGCAGGAGCAGCGCCCGACTTCGTGTACTGGTTGATGTTCTTGTGCAGGGCCTTCATGTATTCGAAGCCCTTATCCTCACCCATGATCTGGACGATGGACGCGAGCAGCGTATAGGCCGTGCCGGAAGAGTTCGGGTCGGCGACCTGAACTTCGTCCTTGAATTCGGGCTTCAGCAGGTCCGCCCAGCATTTCGGCTCGCCGGTATTGTTCGCCTTGGCGAGCTCGGTGTTGTAGCCGAAGCCCAGAGCGCCGGAATAGATGCCGACCGTGCGCTTCTTGGACTGCTCCCACTGGCGCACGGCCCAATCCTGCAGCTCGCTCATCTTCGGCGAGGTGTATTCCACCGTCAGGCCTTCCTCGGCGGCCTGCATGTGGGGATCGCCCGTGCCGCCCCACCAGATGTCGGCGCGCGGGTTGGAGGCCTCCGCCTTCACCTGAGCGAAAACTTCGCCGGCGCTCTTGCGGGTCATGGAAACCTTGACGCCCGTGTCACGCTCGAAGGCCGTGACCATGGCGCGGCACCATTCTTCCTGCACGCCGCAATACATCACGAGCGCGCCCTGAGCCTGCGCGGCTCCGGCCGACAGGAAAGACAGGGCCGTCATGGAGCCCGCCAGCATGGTGGCGGCAACGAGATTCTTCTTCAACTTCACAGTTTTCCTCCCTTAGAGATGTCACATTGTTTTTATTGGTCGGCTAAGCTCTCCCCAATGATGCGTGGGGTCAAGAGCCTTGCCGAAGATGTGAAAATGAATCTTTAGAATAATGCCCTCACGGCAGGGTTTCCGTTAGGGCTCCCTGTTTCCGTCAAGGTTCCTTGGCGATGCCGGTGGCCGCCATGAGGTTCGGAGCCAGCTCGGGCGTGCAACCGAGGACAGCGTTGCCGTTCCGCAACCCATCCTTGGCGAGGAAATTGTTGGTCCAGCCGCCAGCCTCGTCGATGAGGAGCAAGGCGGCCAAAGCATCCCAGGAATTGATGTGCAACTCGCAATAGGCG
This sequence comes from Pseudomonadota bacterium, assembly GCA_023450615.1. GTDB lineage: Bacteria > Pseudomonadota > Alphaproteobacteria > Rhizobiales > Beijerinckiaceae > Microvirga. The sequence goes on from JAEXGT010000028.1 coordinate 41,388, forward strand.
TCGATCCGCCCATCCGCCACATAGGCGAGACCCAACGTGCCGGAGCCCGCGCGGCGCACGTTCGCGCCGCTCGCCTTCAGCTTCTCGACGGCTTTGAGGTAGGGCTCCGCCGGCAGGCGAGAGGACCATCCAGCCTCCACCGTCGCCTGACGCATGTCGTTAAGCCCGCTCACCTTGATCGGCTCGCCGTTGAGGAGGGCGCCACGCCCGCGCTGGGCGGTGTAGAGCTCAGCCTGCATCACATTATAAACGACGCCGATCTCGGTGCGGCCATCGCGCACGAAGGCGATGGAGATGGCGAAATGCGGAATGCCGCGGGCGAAATTCGCGGTGCCGTCGATGGGATCGACAACCCAGACGTCACGCTCGAAGGAACCGCCGCCTTCCTCGCCGAAGAAGGAATCGCTGGGGAAAAGCTCGTTCAGGCGGCGCCGGATCAGCTCTTCGACTTCCGCGTCGGTCTCGGTCAGGAAATCCTGCGGTCCCTTCATGTCCGGACGCTGGGAGCGCGGACGCTCCAAGAAGCGCTTGCGCGCCAGCACTCCGGCTTCGCGCGCAATGGCGCAGGCGGCGGCAAATCTCAATTCCAGGCTGTGGGTCGTCATGGTGTTGGGAGGTTCCTCAGGATCAAAAAGGCTACCGGTTAGTTTTCAGAACATTCATAAAGGATCGTCAGAATACGAGAAACGGGATCTTCTCCAAAAGGGAGGAATCCCCACAGCTCGTGAAAATGATCCTTTCTTAGCCGGCTCAGATCAACTACGTTACAAGCTAACCGCGTTAAATCATACTCTCGTCGAATGCCCCGGACGCCAAAAGAAGAACTCGCTCAAGTTGCAGCGCTCCCTTTCCGCATCAAGAAGGACGGCAGGATCGAGGTGCTCCTCGTCACGTCCCGCGAGACCAAGCGCTGGCTGATCCCGAAGGGCTGGCCCATGAAAGGCAAGAAGCCGCACAAGGCCGCCGCCCAGGAGGCGGAGGAAGAGGCTGGCGTGAAGGGCGAGATCAAGCAGGAACCCCTGGGGCATTACGATTACTGGAAGCGTCGCGCGGCGCATTTCGACCTCTGCAGGGTCAATGTGTATCCACTGGAGGTCTCCAAGCAGCTCAAGTCCTGGCGGGAGAAAGGACAGCGCGAGGCGCAATGGTTCGAGGTCGAGGAGGCGGCTCATCAGGTGCTTGAGCCTGCCCTCGCGGAGCTCATCCGCAGCCTGCCGCAGCATGTGTGATGCGCCCGTTCTTTTGAGGTAAGCGCCGGAAAATTGCGCGCCTCAGGGAACGCAAAGCTCCCCAAAAGGTCTTCCCTCGTATCGGAGCGGGCATGCGCGCAGCTTGGCCGTTCTTCAGGTATGTTGGAAGGAGACTTCGATGAAGGCGCTTGTTTGGCACGGCACCACGGATATTCGCTGCGACTCCGTTCCCGATCCGCAGATCGAGCACCCGCGCGACGCGATCATCAAGGTAACGAGCTGTGCCATCTGCGGCTCCGATCTCCATCTCTACGATCACTTCATGCCCGGCATGAAGAGCGGCGACATCATGGGCCACGAAACCATGGGCGAGGTGGTCGAGGTCGGGTCCGAGACCAAGGGCAAGCTGAAGGTCGGCGACCGCGTCGTCATTCCCTTCACGATCATCTGCGGCGAATGCGAGCAGTGCAAGCGCGGCAACTTCTCCGTCTGCGAACGCACCAATCGCAACGGCCATATCGCGGCGAAAGCCTTCGGTCATTCCACGGCGGGCCTCTTCGGCTACACGCATCTCACTGGCGGCTATCCCGGCGGGCAGGCGGAATATCTGCGCGTGCCCTTTGCCGATACCACGCATATCAAGGTGCCGGACGGCATTCCCGACGAGAAGCTGCTCTTCTTGAGCGACATCTTTCCCACCGGCTGGCAGGCCGCCGTGCAATGCGACATCCAGCCGACCGATACCGTCGCGATCTGGGGCGCGGGTCCCGTCGGTCAGATGGCGATCCGCAGCGCCATTCTGCTCGGCGCCAAGCAGGTGATTGCGATTGATCGCGTTCCGGAGCGTCTCGCCATGGCGGAGGCCGGGGGCGCGATCACCATCAACTTCGATGAAGAGAGCGTCATCGAGCGCCTGAACGAACTCACCAACGGCAAGGGCCCGGAGAAGTGCATCGACTCCGTCGGCATGGAGGCGCATGCGGCTGGCACGGTCGATGCCATATACGACCGGGTGAAGCAGGCGACCATGATGGAGACGGATCGTCCGCACGTGCTCCGCGAGATGGCCTATGTCTGCCGTCCGGCGGGCGTGCTTTCCGTTCCGGGCGTCTATGGCGGGCTTCTCGACAAGATTCCGTTCGGCGCGATCATGAACAAGGGGCTCACCATCCGGACCGGTCAGACCCACGTGAACCGCTGGACCGACGATCTTCTGCGCCGCATCGAGGAAGGGCAGATCGACCCTTCCTTCGTGATCACGCACACGGTCGGGCTCGAGGAAGGGCCGGACATGTACAAGATCTTCCGTGACAAGCAGGACGGCTGCATCAAGGTCGTCCTCAAGCCCTGAAGGTGAATGACATGCGCTATGAAACGGAACGAACCCGACGGCAGGGCCACGCCGACACGGCAACGGATACTCTTGCCCGCGGCCTCGGCATCTTCTCGATAGCTCTCGGCATCATGGAAGTCGCAGCCCCCCGCACGCTGGCGCGGGCGCTCGGCATGAAAGGGCAGGAGGGATTGATCGCGGGTTATGGTCTGCGTGAAATCGCAACGGGCGTCGGTATTCTCGCCTCGAAGGATCCGACGCCGTGGATCTGGGGACGCGTCGCTGGCGACGCGCTTGATCTCGCGACGCTTGCCACGGCTCTCGAAGGCAAGAATCCGAAGAAGGAGAATGTCGGCATCGCCATGGCGGCGGTGGCCGGCGTCACCGCGCTGGATGTCTATTGCGCGCAGACGCTCAGCCGCGAGAGCCCGCATCCTCTGCCGCCGATTCAGGATTACTCGGATCGCACCGGCTTCCCGCGCGGGATCGAGCGCTCACGCGGAGCCGCCAGGGATTTCGAGGTCCCGCAGGACTTCCGCGCGCCGGAAGCCATGAGGCCTTACACGCAGCCCGACTTGCCGCAGCGGCCGATGCCATCCATGTAAGAAGGCATGGCAAAGCCGCAGGTCTTCACGATCGGATATGAGGGAGCGGATGCAGACCGCTTCCTCACCACCTTGAAAGACGCGGGCGTCGAGACGCTCGCGGATGTGCGCGCCGTCGCGCTCTCCCGCAAGCGCGGTTTCTCAAAGTCCGCTTTGCGCGATGCTCTTGCCCACCAGGGCATTGGCTACGAACACTTCATCAAGCTCGGAACGCCGAAAGAAGGGCGTCAGGCCGCACGGGCGGGCGACGGCGAACTCATGCGCCGCATCTATTGCGAGGAGGTCCTGGCCACGGAAGAGGCGCAGGCCGCGTTCCGCGATCTGGAGGCACTTGCTGCTGCAAAGCCCATCTGTCTCCTGTGTTTCGAGCGGGACCCCGTGAACTGCCACCGGCGCGTCCTGTCTCAAAGGCTGGAGAAGCTGGGGTTCGAGACGGTCGATCTGACCGTCTTGTGAAGGCGCCGCAGACGATACTCATTCGACTGATTGAGGTATCGATATAAAATTGCAATAATCCTTGAAATCAGCTATTCTCTGTCCCTGACTTTGCATGATTTGCCGGGAGCGAGGTCTCCCGGCGCTTAAACGATTGCCCCGGGGGCTCCAATGAAAGCTAAGCTTTTCACTTCCTTGATCTTTTCTGCGCTTCTCGGGATTTCGCCTGCCTCGTCCGCGGAATTGAAGCCTTACCAGAAGGAGGCCCTCAAGAAGCTGGAAGAGCTGCATGGCGGCATGTGGCCGATGGTCAAACAGCAATTCGAGGGCGTGATTGCCGGTTCCTCGGAGGAGCAGACCAAGGCCATCGTCAAGATGATCTCCGAAGCGCGAGGGAACGCGACGGCCAACACGGATTCCGAAGAAGAGGGAGAGGCAGCCAATCCAGAAGGGCCCGATGCCTGGGAGGCCGCCGAGGCTGTGCGCGAGGATCTGGAGAAGCAGATCAGCGGGCCCTACGATGCCTTTGTCGAACACGTCGCAAAATTGGGCACCGCGCGGCATGCGATGGCTGGAGAAGCCAGCGCCGGCATCTACAAGGCAGAGACGGGCGCGCGCCTGAGCGGCGTCAACGAGATGTTCAAGCGGAACACGTTCATCACCAACAAATCCATCGCGGATGGGCTGGAAGAGTTGCGCCTCGCGCGGCAGAAACTGTTCGACAGCAAGAAATATCACAAGGTCAATCTGCCCTCCGGAAATCCCCCGGACAACTCGGTTGCCGTTCGCTCCATCGTGGCCGATGCGATGGCCCGGATCACGGTCCTCAACAATCAATACGGCAAGATCGCCGCCGACATCAAAAAGCGCATGGACGCGATTCCTTACGGCGGCGGCATCAACGTCAACAAGGCGATGCAGGATCTCGCGGATGAGCGGGAGCGGCACAACAAAAGGCTGAGTGCGGAGGCCGTGAAGATCGCCAGCGAATTGAACATCCGGATCGCGGAACAGGATCGCGCTCTCTTCAACTGGATGATCGAGCCCTTGAAGGCGGCAAAGCCGCAGAGCGGCCCCGTCGCCGCTCGTTGAGGGCAAGTGAGCGGGAGAGGGGGCGCTCGGCCTCTCCTGTTCCGGAGCCGGATATATCGCCGCGAGTGATCGGAAGGGCTCCCGAGGCAAGAGTAATCGGAAGAGCGGCTTCTTACTTTAAGTCTCAATGGAGTTGTGGTCATGGCTACCCTGCCGGAATGGAAAACTGCGTTCAATCTCGCCTCTGGAGCAGGTTCCAGTCAGAGGGGAGCGGTCCTCCAGGCGCTCGACAACGGAACGTTCGTCGCCGTTTGGCGCGTGTATACGGATGACGGGCCGGAGCTCTGGATGCGGACCTTCAGTGCCGACGGTACGCCGATGGGCCCTGAGGCCAAGATCCGGCTCGCCGCTGAGGATGCCGCGAAAGAAAACCAGACGATCACGGTTCTCAAGAACGGCAACATTCTCGTGGCCTGGCAGGATCAAAGCATTCTCAATGGCGAGAAGTCCTGGGGCGTGCGAGGGCAGATCTTCAATGCGGGCGGCGTGAAGATCGGCTCGGATCTGCACTTCAACTCCGTCGTCGACGGCTATCAGGGCAGTGTTTCCATTGCCGCTCTCGCAGGCGGCGGCTTCGCCGTGTCCTATTCCGACGTATCGGACCCGGAAGCGCAGACCGATATTCGGACCCGTGTTTTCGACAAGGACGGTAATGCGGTTCTCAGGAGCGGTGAAGCGCCGGGTTCCCGGAATGACCTCATCGTCAACACGGTCCGCCCAGGCGTTCAAGACCACTCGGCAACCATTGCGTTGCACGACGGCCGCTATGTGGTGTTCTACGAAGATGACAAATGGGGCGATGACGGAATTGTCGCGCGCATCTTCAAGGCCGATGGAACGCCCGCCAGCGACGAGATCGAGATCTCCGACCGGGCGAATGTCGGCAGAGGCGTGACGGCGGCGACGCTGACGGACGGACGTTTCGTAGCGGTTTGGGAAGATTATGCGGGCGGCGGCACAGGCAGCACTCTGAAGGCACGCATTTTCGATGCGGAGGGGAAACCGAAGTCAATCGAGCTCTCAATCGCGGGCGATGCCGCAGCTATCCAGCAGGATGCGCATGTCGTCGCTCTTCCCGACGGAGGCTTTGCCGTGACGTACAAGAATGTCGGCGACAAGACCGATATTCGGATCGCGACATTTACAGCTTCGGGCGCTCCCATGAGCGAAGCCGTTGTCCATGCTTCCCAAGGGCGCCAGATTCTGGCGCGCTCGCATTTGACGGTCCTGGCCGATGGACGCTTGGTGCTGTCGTGGGACGACGAGCTGATCACTGGCGCGGGGCAGGTTATTCATGCCCAGATCTTCGATCCGCGCATCGGCGCAGTGACGCTCGCGGGAACGAGCCAGGACGATCACTATATCGGCTCCGCATTCAACGACACTCTTAACGGCGCGGCCGGAAGCGACAAGCTCGAAGGCGCTGCGGGTGACGACGTGCTGAATGGCGGTGCCGGCCGGGACACCCTCGACGGTGGAGTGGGCAACGACACCTATTACGTGGATGACAGTGGCGATCAGGTTATTGATGTTGCGGGTATCGATACGGTCATCACCACGGTCAGCTATGTCCTGAGCGAGGGCATAGAGAACCTCATCGCCTCAGGCTCCGGCGCCATCATCCTCAACGGCAACAATCTCGCCAACGCGATCCTCGGCAACGAGTTCGCCAACACGCTCCATGGCGACGATGGCAACGACACGCTCGACGGCGCGGGCGGAGCCGACTACATGGTCGGCGGCAAGGGCAACGATGTCTACTACGTCGACTCCAAATCCGACAAAGTCATCGAAGCCAAGTCCGGCGGCACGGACACGGTCTATGCCCGCGCAAGCTACACGCTCGCCACTCATGTCGAGAAGCTCATCGGCGAGGGCTCGGGTGCCATCAACCTGACCGGCAACGCCTCGTCCAACACCGTCACCGGCAATGCAGGCAAAAACACCATCAAGGGCCAAGGCGGCAACGACATCATCAATGGCGGCTTGGGCAACGACGTGCTCTATGGCGGCAAGGGCAAGGACTCGTTCGTGTTCAGCACGGCGCTGAACAAGAGCAAGAACGTGGACAAGATCGCCGACTTCAACGTGAAGGACGACACGATCCGGCTGGAGAATGCGATCTTCACCAAGCTCGCCAAGACGGGCAAGCTGAACAAGGCGTTCTTCAAGATTGGCTCGAAGGCTAAGGACAAGAACGACTACATTGTCTACGACAGCAAGAAGGGCGTGCTCTCTTACGACGCCGACGGTTCGGGCAAGAAGCACGGCCTGGTCAAGTTCGCGACCCTGTCCAAGAACCTCAAGATGACCGCCGCCGACTTCCTCGTCATCTGACCGGAGGCAGGGTGAAATTAGATGATTTTCGGAGCCTGCTCCTCTCCTGAGGGGCGGGTTTTTCGATTTGCATGGATGCCAGAATGGGCGAAGGCGAAAAAACCTATTACATTCAAATATAAGCGATTTTTGGGTTATTTGCTTGCGAAAAAGCAAAGATCTTGGCCCTTGCCGCACCTTCCCGTTCCGGTTGGCCTTGCTCCTCTGGGCGGGAACTCACAAGATGGTGAAATGATATATCGTCTGGAGTAAATTGGCCCAGACACAGCTTAGGACAGTCAAATGGCTATTTCTCTTTGGAGCAGCAGAGACCCTATTTTGGTCAACACCACCACCGAAGGGGTTCAGACCGCTGGAAAAGTGGTTGCTCTCAAGGATGGTACTTACCTCGTTGTTTGGCAGCATCAACGTAAGATAGGCACCGTCTTCGATTACGATATCCGCGCCCAGGTCTTTAATGCGGACGGTACAAAGAAGGGTGATGAATACGTCATTAACGAGAGAACCGGAGAACAAGCTGACCCGGATGTTGCTGTCCTGACAGACGGTCGTATTGTCGTCACCTGGGTCGATAAAAGCGGTATTTCTGAGGTCTACGGAGACATCAGAGCTCAAGTTTTGAATGCGGATGGAACGCTCAGCGGCGCCGACTTCAGTGTTGCGACGCTAACGGAAGGTAGGCAGATGTCTTCTTCTGTTTCTGCGTTGGCAGATGGCGGGTTTGCTGTCACTTGGACTAGTCAGAGTTTTGCCACAGGTGCAAGCTCCGATATCAAAGTACAGGCATTCAAGGCTCCTGTCGGCCCAGCTGAGCCAGAGAAGCTGGGGGGCGAAATTTTTGCCAACACTTCGACCGCTGGTGAGCAGACGGAACCTGCAATCGCGGGACTCACCAACGGAAATTATGCCGTTGTCTATCGAGACACGTCGGGTTTCCCGATGCTCAAGGCGCGCGTGATACGCCCTGATGGTACTGAAGCTGTCGCGGAGTTCATAGTATCGAGCGCAGGTAGTGTGGTCGGCACGTCTGCTTCAATCGCCGCGCTGGCAGATGGCCGCTTTATCGTGACTTGGGAAGAGAACGTCCCTGAGCAAGGTGATAACTCGGGCGTCGGCATCAAAGCGCAGATCTTCAATGCTAATGGCACGAGGTCCGGCGGAGACTTCGTGATCAATACATCGATACAGGGGTCTCAAGAGACGCCCTTTATTCTTGGGTTGCCTACCGGTGGATTTGCGGCGGTCTATGCCGATTATGGGCCTCAGAGCGGAATTCGTGTCGCATTATTCGACAGTAAGGGGCTCCGCGCGGACGAAGACTTCTTATTTGAACTTTCTCTCCATAAAACAATCGCAGAAGAGAACGTTCCTCCTGGAAAGGTTGCTCTGAGGGGTGCGCCCACTCTTACGGCTCTGGAGGACGGTCGTCTCGTTCTGACATGGAGTGCAGGGGGCGACCTGCCTCAGGACTCGGTAGGCGTCTACAGCGTTATCTTGGAGCCGCGCACAAAGAGCGTAGAAATCGATGGCAATGGCTTCAATAACAGCTATGTCGGAACGATCTTCGCAGACACCCTTAGTGGAAAAATAGGCGATGATGAGCTGCAAGGCGCTGGCGGCGACGATATTCTGATTGGTGGTGTCGGGGCTGACAAGCTTTATGGCGGATCCGGCCAGGATACTGCCTCCTACATTGATGCGGGAGGACGGGTCACAGCAAGCCTTCAGGCGCCCGCAATCAATACGGGCGATGCAAGCGGCGACATTTACGATTCAATCGAGAATCTGACGGGGTCGACTTTCGACGATACGCTCATTGGCGACGATGGTCAGAACGTGCTCAATGGCCGGGATGGCAGAGATAGCCTAGTCGGCGGCAAAGGTGACGACATCTTGATCGGCGGCGACAGCGCCACCGATACCGAGAATGACGACACTCTTGATGGCGGCATTGGTGTCGATACCCTCGACGGCGGCAAGGGCAATGATACGTACTACGTAGACAATGCAGCCGATAAGATCATCGAAACGGTTGGCGCTGGTTCTGATGTGGTTATTGCATCTGCCAGCTATGCTCTTGAAGAAGGTATCGAGATTGAAGAGTTGCGGGCGGTGGCCGGCAGCGCCGCGATCGACCTGACCGGCAATGAGTTCGTCAACAAACTCTACGGCAATGTCGGCGACAATATTCTCGATGGCGGTCTTGAAGCGGATACGCTCCAGGGTTATGCGGGCAACGATACCTACATCATCGACCATGCCGGTGATACGGTCATCGAGGCTGCCGGTGACGACCAGGGCTTCGATAAGGTCATCATCGGGAGTGATTTCCAGGCGGATCACACCTATCGGCTTACGGCATATGAGAATGTCGAGGCGCTCGAGGCTCTGAACAGCGCGGGCGACGTCAATCTCACCGGCAATAGCGGCGCCAATCTCATCCAGGGCAACGATGGCAAGAACATTCTCGATGGCGGTAGCGCAGGCCTCGATACGCTGATCGGCGGCAAAGGTGACGATACCTATATCATTCGCGATTCAATCGACATCATTCGCGAAGAAGCCGGCGAAGGAAATGACACGGCTCGCGTTCTGACCTCGAGCTACGAGCTCGGCAAAAATCTGTCTATCGAGATTATCAAGGCGGATACATCCGGCGGTGTGTCGGACTTCGCCCTGATCGGCAACAATCTCGCCAATACCATCGAAGGTTCCGACGGCAATGACGAGCTCGACGGCGGCGGCAGCAGCAATGACGCGGGCGACCGACTGATCGGCGGCGCCGGTAACGATACTTACCATGTCCGCCGTTCGCATGACATCATCGTCGAAGCCGACGGGATGGGCTCTGAAGACAGGATCATCGCCTATGCAAATTACGCTCTTCAGGACAACGCCCATATCGAGATCATGCAGGCGGCTGACGGCAACGCGAAGATCAGCCTGACAGGCAATGCATTCTCGAACAAGCTGATCGGCAATGACGGTGACAACGTCCTCGAAGGCAAGGGCGGCAACGACGACATCGATGGCGGTGGCGGATTCGACACGGCCGTCTTCACCGGCAAGCGGAGCGATTACACGATCACGCGTAACGATGGCGGCACCTACACGGTCTCTGACGGCACCCTTGGCCGTGACGGGACAGATACCCTCCGCAACATCAGATATGCGCGCTTCAGCGATCAGATCGTGGATCTGCAGGCGCCTGCCATCATGTCGATCATGGCGGACAATGCAGTCCAGAACGAGGGCAATGGCGGAGGATGGACTCTATACACCTTCACCATCAGCCGTACGAACGGATTCGGAGAGGCAAGCGTCAATTGGAAGGTTGTCGGCGCCGGAGCGTCGGATGACGACTTTGAGTTCCCGATCGATCAATTGACAGGTAAGATTACCTTCCGGGATGGACAGCTCACGGCGACCGTCACTGTTCGAGTCCGGGCAGACGCTGCCGATGAAGGGCACGAGACATTCGATGTCACCCTGTTCGATCTCGAAGGGGCGAATATGGGCACCGGCACGGCGTCCGCTGTGATCCTCAACGACGACGCGCCTGCGACCATGTCGATCAGCGCGGAGGATGCTTCAAAGTATGAAGGGGATACGGGCTATACCGAGTATACCTTCACGGTTACTCGTACCAGCGGCGCCGGCACTGCCAAGGCTGTCTGGACGGTCAAGGGTGTCGGCACCAATCCTGCCCAGAATGACGATTTCCTCGAGCGGACGGGCGAGGTAGAGTTCGAAGAGGGAGAGACTTCGAAGACCATCACGATCATGATCAGGGCCGATGAGGCTCCTGAGAAGGACGAGACGTTCGCCGTCGTGCTGTCTGACGCCGAGGGCGCGGACATCTTAACAGGTACGGCCCATGGCACGATCACGAACGATGATGTGATCCCGAACACGGCTCCGACCAACATCCGCCTGACGACGGGCGACACCAAGGTTCTCGTTGATGAGAACAAGTCGCCCGGTAGCGTGGTTGCGACGGTGATCGCGGACGACGATGAAGGAACGGCGGGATTGCGCTACTACCTCGTCGCGGTGGACGACAATTTCGAGATCGATGAGATCACGGGGCAGATCAGGATCAAGGTCGGGGCGAATCTCAATTTCGAGGGCGTGAATACCTTCACCCTGTCGGTTCGGGTCCAGGATCTCAACGGGACCGGTCTCTATAGGACGCAGGATATCACGATCAACCTTGCCGACGTGAACGAGGCTCCTGTTCTGGGAGCGGATGTCACGGCGGTCACTATCAGTGAGAATGCCGCAAAAGATGATACGGTCGCCAGCTTCACGCTGACCGATGTCGATGCCGATGAGGATTTCATCTACGAGATCCTCGGCCTCCCGGCCGCTTTCGCCGGCGCCTTCGCGGTCGATGCGGACAACAAGACGATCGTGGTCGCGGACCGCTCCAAGCTTGCGGTCACCGGCACCCAGAACTTCACCCTCACGTTGAAGGTGACGGACAAGAAGGGTGGTCCGGGAAGCTACTCGGATACGAAGACCTTCACCATTACCGTTCAGGATGTCCCGCCGGATAACGAGGGGCCCAAGAACATCCGCCTCACGACGGGCGAGGACGAGGTTTACATCACCGAGAGCCTGACTACGGGACAGAGCGTCGCTCATGTCATGGCCGACGATGACGGCCCTGCCAGCGAACTTCGCTATTATCTCGATGACAACCCTTACTTTGTCATCGATCAGCGTAGCGGCGAGATCAAGGTCAAGGGCAACGCGCGCCTCAACTATGAGGAACTGGCCGACGGCAAGCATACCGTCACCGTAAGGGTGAAGGATCTCAACGGCGTCGGCAAAGAGGCGGTCCAGAATATCACCATCAATATCGATGACGTGAACGAGGCCGCGACGACGATCAACTTCAAGGATGTGCGGACCGTAAAGGCGGAAGCGACCTTGAAGGGTGCGAGCGTTGCCCGGGCGGAGGCCGACGATCCGGACACGAAGGACGAGTTCCGGGGCAACCTATACCGTTTCGCCAATGGCACGACGACGGACGGCCTTTTCACCATCAATGCTGTCACCGGACAGATCACCACGACCCGTGATGTGACGTCGGGCGATGTGGGAGCTCATCATCTCAAGGTCGTGGCTTACGATGAGGAGAACCAGAGCCTGACCAAAGCCATGACGTACACGGTCCACGTCGCGGATGCGAACAACAGGGCGCCGACCTTGACGGGAGTGGCAACGCCGGTCGCCGCGCAATCCAATGTCGGAACCGTGAAGCCCTTCACAAATGTGAAGATCACCAACGAGCCCGGCGAAAACCTGACCGTGACGATCAAATTCACGGACGCCAGGGGCGTGCTCAGCGGTGCGGGTCTCGGGGCGAAAACGATGGAGGGCGCGAACGCCGTCTATACGATTTCCGCAAACAGCGCGGAAGCACTCCAGGCCATTCTCAGCGGCTTGGTCTTCGATCCCCGAGATCGCGGCACCGATGAAGGCGTCGAGAACACGCAATTCACTCTGACCATCGTGGATGATATGCATCCCGAACCGGGTCTCGCACAAACCGGGACAGTCACTGTGAGTGCGTATGCCGGTCAGAACCGTGCTCCGGAAGTGCTCTCGCTCAGCAACGCCTTCGTCTCGGAATATGCTGCGCCTGGTGCGACGGAAATCGGTGTCCTTTCTGCTACCGATATGGATGGCGACACTCTCACCTATACGCTCGTCGACGATGCCGGTGGCCGTTTCGTCATTTCAGGCGACAGGCTTATGCTCGCGGGTCCCGGTGTGAACTTCGAAGAGTTTGCGTCCCATCAGATCCGCGTGCAGGTGAGCGACAACAAGGGCGGTGTGTCCGAGCAGGTCTTCATCATCAATGTCGGAGACGAGACCACGCTGACCTGGCGCGGCTCGAAGAAGAACGACAAGAAGAGCGGCACGGCCCTCGATGACATCCTCAAGGGTGGCACCCTCAAGGGCAAGGACACCATCAAGGGTCTTGCCGGCGACGACAAGATCTATGGCGAAGGCGGCGACGACAAGCTGTATGGCGGCGCCGGCATCGACCTCGTCAAGGGCGACGCGGGCAACGATCTCGTCAAGGGCGATGCCGACAATGACAAGGTCTATGGCGGCTCCGGCAATGACAGCGTCTATGGCGGCGCCGGCAACGACAAGGTCTATGGCGATGCCGGCAACGATCTCGTCAAGGGTGATGCCGGTAACGACACCATCTATGGCGGTGCCGGTATCGACAAGCTCTACGGTGGTTCCGGTCAGGACGTGTTCGTGTTCAACACCAAGGCGAACGCGAAGACCAACCT
>JAEXGT010000030.1 GCA_023450615.1 Pseudomonadota bacterium
CGGGCATCCGCTCATAACGGCGAATTTCCTTGCGTGCTTGTTCCTCGACCTCCGGCGGCATGTCGGCCTTGGCGATCTTCTCGGTCAGCTCCTGGACCTCCTGAGCGCGCCCGTCGCCTTCACCCAATTGGCGCTGGATCGCCGCCATTTGTTCCCGAAGGATCACCTCGCGCTGGCGCTCGTCCAAGGTGGCGCGTGTCTGCCTGCTGATCTCCTGGGATAGGCGAAGGACCTCGATGCGCTGGGCGAGGATGCGGGAGACGCGATCAAGGCGTACGGTGAGATCGACGGTTTCCAGAAGTTCTTGCTTCTGGTCGGGGCTGACGTCCAGATAGGCGGCGACGAGGTCCGCGAGGGCTCCAGGCTTGGCTGCCGCTTGCACGGTTCCAATGAGTTCGGGCGGCACTTGCGGCAGAAGCTGCATCGCCTCAAGGGCCTGCTGTCTAAGATGAAGGAAGCGCGCCTCGGTTTCCGGTGAAAGAGTGTCCGGCTCTTCAATCCTCAGAACCCGTGCCACGAAGAACGGCTGCTCCATCACGAAATCGGTCACGCGAAAACGCTGCACGCCCTGGAGGACCGCATGATGGCTTCCGTCGGGCGCGCTGACATAGCGCAGGACGTTGGCGACAGTCCCGGTTCGATGCAAGTCGATCGCGGCAGGATTCTCGACTTCGGCATCCCGTTGCATCAGAAGGCCGATCTGGCGCTCTTCCCTCACGGCCTGCTGGGTCGCGGCAATGGAGCGCTCACGGCCGAGGGCAACCGGAAACACCGTTCCCGGAAACAGCACCATGTTTCGGACAGGCACGATCAGAAGTCCGTCTGGCGGCAGGCTACTGGTGGAGGTATCTAATCCAGGGGCCGTCCTGTCCTCAGGCACTCGCGGGATGTCGTTTGGAACATTCATAACGCACGCTCCTCAGCGCACTTTGCGCAGGCTGATGATCAGACATCCGTCACCGGCGGCGCGCCGGACGGCATCGTAACGGCCCGGCGGCAGCGGGATGCGTCGCTCGAACTGACCCTGTGGCAACTCCAGCCGGTGAATGGTGGCAGTGCGGAGCTGGGGTGGCAGAACCCGTCGGCCCGCTACCACGAGGGTTCCATTATCAATCACAGCCTCGACCTGTTCCGGCGCCACGCCGGGTAGAGCGATGAGAATGAGAACCTCCTGCTCCGTCTCCAGAACATCGGCAGGCGGCTCCCAGGCCGGTCGGCGCGTGGGGGAGGGAGGCTGGAACATCTGGCGGTGAAGGCGCTCAGCGCGCGCAAGGGCCTCGATTGCTTCGGAGAGCATCCATTCCGCCGGATCTCGCATAAGACATGCCTGCTTCTACGTGTGGTCCGTGCCCTTCGCGGAACTTCCTTCTGTGAGTTCAGAACGTTGCGCAGGCGAGACCGGTTGAGGGCAGTAAACCCTGTCAATGCACGTTCAATGCACGGGCGGGCGCTTTGTTCGTGGTTTCGGGTTTCGAAACTTCGATCTTCAGAACAGGAGCTCGGCGCCAAGCTTCCTGTCGAGAGAAGCCGCATCCTACATAACTATTTCGAGCTTTCTCATTAGCCACGCTGAAACAACGCTTCCGCGAACGTATTCCCTTGAGGTTATCGGTCCGCGGGCCTGGAGAAGGCAGCCATGGCGAATGGATTGTGCGACGTCTATGGGGTGCGGCCTGCGACCGTTCGTGCGCAGGCCGTGATCGCAGACCGCCTGGGCGGGCGCGTAGAAGAGATCATCCATTCGGCGGCCCACCGCGCCCGCGAGATCGAAACCTCTATTGAGGTGCCGATCCGGCGCAGGAAGAACAGCAACCAATCGAGCGATGAGCATCGCAACGCGGTTGATATCGACCGGGATGCCAAGCGTGTGGCTGATAACGACACCAGAACGGTGGCCGAGGGATCTCGGCCCGCTTCGACTCATCGGGAGGATTTCGCATGCCGCATCGGACCATAGGAACGATAGTTCAGACCAAGATGCTCATGAGCGTTCTGGTAATGGGCACGTGCTTGACCATGCCGATGCCGCTCCGGGCTCAGCAACTTCAAGCTCAGCAACCCACCGTTCCACCCGGCTTCACATCCATCGTGCGCCAGACGGCGCCCGCAGTGGTCGCAATCACCACCAAGCGGCGGATGGAGGAACAGCAGCAGCAGGCGCAGTCCTTGCCGGAGGATCTTCCTTTCCGGGAATTCTTCCGTCGATATTTCGATGAAGGTCCGGGCATGTCTCCGCCACGGCGCCCTAACTTTGCTCAGCCCGGTGCAGACCCTCGGTTGGCCCTTGGGTCAGGATTTGCGATCAGCACTGATGGGTACATCATCACCAACAACCATGTGATCGAGGATGCGGAGGAGATTCAAGTCGTCTTTGGCGAGAAAACCAATGTGCCCGCCAAGCTCGTGGGCCGGGATCCAGCCACCGACATCGCGGTGCTGAAGGTTGAGCCACAGCCCAACATCGCTGCCGTCCAGTGGGGTGACTCGGATGCGGCCGAGCCGGGCGCTTGGGCGATTGCCATCGGCAGCCCATTCGGTCTCGGCGGAACCGTGACGGTCGGCGTCGTGTCGGCGCGCTCGCGCGACATCCGCTCCGGCCCTTATGACGATTACATCCAGACCGACGCATCCATCAATCGAGGCAACTCAGGCGGACCGCTATTCAACACGCGAGGCGAAGTGATCGGTGTCAACACCGCAATCTTCTCCCCATCCGGCGTGAATATCGGGATCGGCTTTGCGGTCCCATCCAACACGGCTCGGTCAGTGGCCGATCAGCTGATCCGTACCGGTCGAGTCGAGCGGGGTTATGTCGGGCTGCGGCTTCAGGCGATCACGCCTGCCCTTGCACAGGCCATGGGCCTGACAGGCGACCAGGGCGCGCTGGTCGCTTCCATGGAGCCCGGTGGCCCGGCCGAGCAGGCCGGTGTCAAGGCTGGCGACGTGATCACGCAGTTCAACGGACGGCCTGTCGAGAGCGGACGTGACCTCTCCCGTATCATCGTGGCGATGAAGCCCGGCACTCAGGTCCCTATGACCGTGATCCGGGATGGTAAGAAAGAGGAGTTGAACGTCACCATTGGCCAGCGCCAGGAGGAGCGAACTCAGCAGGCCGCGAGCGGAGCGGAAGGCAGCGGCAAGCGACTGGGCGTGGCGCTCTCTCCCATCACTGAGCAGATCCGCGGCCAATTTGGGCTGGAGCCGGGCGCGTCGGGCTTGCTGATCCAGCAGGTCGAGCCGAACAGCCCTGCGGAGCAGGCTGGCTTGCAGCCAGGCGAGGTGATCGTCTCGGCCAACAACAAGCCGGTGAATGCGCCCTCGGACGTGGCGAGTGCGTGGGCCGAGGCGCAAAAGCAAAAGAAGCCGATCCTGTTGCAGGTGCGGCGCGGTGGCCAATCCCTGTTCGTGGCGGTCCCAATCTAGACCAGGACGGACAGGCCCTTCGTCTCAGTCGATGGCAAGGCGGGACTCGGGTAGGGTCTGGCCTCCATCGATCACGATGCCTTGGCCGGTGATGTAGCGAGCCTCGTCTGAAGCCAGGAACACAACCGCTTGCGCGATGTCATCAGGATCACCGAGATAGCCCATGGGAATCGCGCGTTCCGTCTCGCGGATGTAATCTTGCGGCTGCGCCTTCATGCCCTCGGTCATGATGTTGCCCGGCATTACGGCGTTCACAGTCACCTTGGCCTTGGCAAGTTCGAGTGCAGCCGAGCGCATGAAGCCCAAAAGCCCCGCTTTGGTCGCCCCATAATGAGCCCACCCCGGATAGCCGGTGATCGGCCCGGTGATCGACGAGGTCAGGATGATGCGCCCATGCCCTGACTTGCGCAGATGCGGCAACGCCGCTTTCGTTGCCAGAAAGGCCGCCTTTAGGTTGACGGCTTGAACATGGTCCCAGTCAGCCTCGCTCATCTCGTCAAGGCGGGCTGCAGGGAAGATGCCGGCATTGCTGCACAGAACGTGAAGCTCGCCCCACGCGGAAACAGCGGCCTGCACCATGGTGTCGATCTCTGCTGCCTGCTTGACATCCACCACATGGGGTCTTGCCTCTCCCCCGGCTGCCGCCGCCAAGCCTGCTGTTTCCTCCGCTACGGCGCGGTCGAGGTCGGCGACGAGCACCTTGGCCCCCTCGGCTGCCAGCTTGCAGGCGATGGCGCGGCCAATTCCGCGCCCCGCTCCGGTCACGATTGCGACCCGTCCTTTCAGCCGATCAAGTCCCATGGCTTTTCTCCCTGGTTCAAAGAAATTCGCCTGGAGACCGTTTAGTTGCGTTCAGTCAGGTGGGGCTTGAGTTGGATCAAAACTGGGCTCCAATGCGTCCGTAAAATTTATGGGCATGGGATCAGACGAAGTCTTGGAGCTCCGCGTGCCGCGAAGGAGGCTTCAGCGGCCACGGCTTTGCCGATCCTGCCATACAAGTGGTTATGGAAGCAGAGCTTCCATTGATGCTTGAGGCTTTTGGGATTGGCTACTCTGCTGCGAGGTGGCAAGCTTGGTGCTTGGCTGCGTGAGGCTGCAAGTTGATGACGTACGAACCGCGGCAGGCCAGGCAACTGGGCTGCGTGGTCTCTCCAGAACCATAGAGGAACGATGAAACGCATTGTGACGCTGACCCTCAACCCTGCCATCGACGGAGCGGCCGAGGCCGAGCAGGTCAGGCCCATCCACAAGATCAGGACCTGGGCCGAGCGCTACGATCCCGGCGGCGGTGGCATCAATGCGGCGCGGGTCATCCGCGAATTAGGAGGATCGGCGCTCGCCATCTATCTGTCCGGCGGGGCGACGGGACCAATCCTCGACGATCTGGTTCAGGCCAGCGGCATCGAAAGCCGGTGCATCCCCATCGCGGGTCACACCCGGATCAGTCATACCGTTCATGAGACATCGACGGGGCTTGAGTACCGCTTCGTTCCTCAGGGGCCGAGCGTGACGGAAGAGGAGTGGAAGGCGTGCCTTGCAGTGCTCGATCAGGTCGGGGGCGACTATCTGCTCGCGAGCGGCAGCCTTCCGCGCGGCGTGCCTGCAGACTTCTATGCGCAATTGGCGGCCGTCGCTGCGCGCAGGGGCATGAAGTTCGTGCTCGACACGTCCGGCGAGGCGCTTCGGCAAGCGGCTGGCAAGGGGATCCATCTGATCAAGCCCAGCCTCGGCGAGATGGAGGACCTGATAGGCCGGAAGCTTCCCACTTCTCATGATCAGGACATGGCGGTGCGGGATCTCATCGCCTCCGGCGCCGCTGAGATCATCGCGCTGACCCTGGGGCGCGACGGAGCTTTGCTGGGCACCCGCGACACGCTTCTACGGATCGAAGGCATAAAGGTGACACCGAGAAGCGCTGTAGGCGCGGGCGACAGCTTCCTCGGCGCGATGACACTCGGCCTCGCTCAGGGGAACACCGTGGAAGAGGCTTTCACCATGGGAATGGCGGCTGGAACCGCCACGGTTTTGACCAGCGGAACAGAGCTATGTCAGCGCGCCGAGGTGGAGCGTCTCTACCGAGACATCAGGCACCGCTTGGCCAACAGCGACGGCTGAGGGAAATGGTTCAGGGGAATGCCGATGCTGCGCCCACGCTACATTCCGCCTATCGACATCTTCCCTCCTAATCCTTGGGCGATCGAGGCCGTCCGCTACGACACGAAGCTCGCGCGCGAGTTCACCGGACAGGCCGAGACGATGTTCGCGCTCTCGAACGGTTATTTAGGCATTCGCGGAGTCGTGGAGGAGGGGACGCCGGTGAGGGAGCCCGGCGTTTACCTCAACGGCTTCTACGAGAACCGTCCGATCTCCTACGGTGAGCGGGCCTACGGTTTTCCGACGCTCGGCCAAAGCATCCTGAACTGTCCAGACGGAACCACCCTGAAGCTTCACATCGACGACGAGCCTTTCGTCGTCCCGGAAGCGGAGATCCTGTTGTACCGCCGCAGCCTCGATCTTCGCGGCGGGGTGCTGAATAGGGACGTGCGCTGGGTGACGCCTGTCGGCAAGCGTTTGCGCCTACGGACTGTCCGCCTCGTATCCTTCGCGTATCGCCATCTCGCCGCCATCGAATACGAGCTGACGACAGAGGACGCCGCGGTCGATGTGGTGATCTCGTCCGAGCTTGAGAACCAGCAGCCGTTGGGCATCGACAGTTCTGATCCACGCTTGACCGAAGGCTGGGTCGGGCGCGTGCTGCATCCGGCCGGAGCAGAAGTTACGGGACAGCGTGCGATTCTCCGCTATCGAACGGAAAGCTCTCGCCTCATGCTCGGTTGCGGCATGGATCATGTCATCAATACCGATGGCAGCTTTTCAAGCGAGGGAGCATATCACGAAGATCTTGCCGCCATCGCCTTCCGAGGGAGCCTCAGTCCGGGGCAGACGATCCGCATTCACAAGTTCCTGAGCTACCATTATTCCGACAAAGCGAACGCGGAGCAGATCCGTTCGCAGGCTGCGTGGACACTGGACCGTGCAACGAATTGCGGATTCTCATCGATCATCGAGCGCCAACGCAGCGATGTCGGGCGCTTCTGGGAGCGCGCCGATGTGGGCGTCGTGTGCGAAAATCCAAGGACGCAGCAGGCTATCCGGTGGAACCTGTTTCAGCTTATGCAAGCCTCGGAGCGCGCCGAGGGACATGGTATCGCTGCCCGTGGCCTGACCGGCAGGACTTATGAAGGGCATTATTTCTGGGACACGGAGATCTACGTTCTACCCTTCCTGGTTTACACCAATCCCAGGATTGCACGCAGCCTTCTCAAGTTTCGTTATGACATGCTCGACAAGGCGCGCGCACGGGCGCGTGAGCTCGGGCATCGCGGAGCCACGTTTCCGTGGCGGACCATCAACGGTGAGGAGGCCTCGGCCTATTATGCCGCCGGAACGGCGCAGTATCACATCAACGCGGATATCGCCTATGCTTTGCGCAAGTATGTGGAGATCAGCGGCGATCACGATTTCCTGCAGCGCTACGGCGCCGAGATCCTCGTGGAAACGGCGCGCCTTTGGCGTGACCTGGGCTTCTTCTCTGAGCGCAAGGGCGGGCACTTCTGCATCAACGGCGTGACAGGGCCGGACGAGTATACGGCGCTCGTAAACAACAATTGCTTCACCAATCTGATGGCGCGGGAGAACCTTCGATACGCGGCGGACACGATCCGCTGCCTCAAGGAGCAACATCCCGATGCCTTCCAGGCTCTGGTCGACCGTACCGGGCTTGAGGAAGACGAGCCCAGGTCATGGGAAGAGGCAGCTGAACGGATGTTTCTGCCTTATGACGAGCAATTGAAGATCCATCCGCAGGATGACGATTTCCTCTCCCTCCAGAAATGGGATTTCGCCGCAACGCCCGAGGAAAACTACCCGCTTCTTCTCCATTACCATCCGCTGAACCTGTACCGAGCACAGGTGATCAAGCAGGCCGATACGGTTATGGCTATGTTCCTTCTCGGCGATCAGTTCATGCCCGACGCGAAGAAGCGGAATTTCGACTATTACGATCCGCTGACGACGCACGATTCATCCCTGTCGGTGTGCATCCAAAGCATCGTCGCCAACGAGATCGGATACCGGCAGAAGGCTATGCGCTATTTCAACTTCGCGGCGGCCATGGATCTCTCCGATATCGGCGGCAACATGATGCACGGCGCCCACGTGGCCTCGATCGGCGGAACCTGGCTGGCCTTGGTCTATGGCTTCGCCGGTTTCCGGGACGGCTTGGGCGAAATCTCGTTTTGTCCAAGCCTGCCGGATGAATGGGAGCGGCTGAGCTTCTCCATGATAATCCAGGGACGGCGGTTGCGAGTGGAGATCGACCGCGCGCTCACCACTTACCGTCTGCTCGACGGCGAAGCGCTGAAGCTCCAGCACGCAGGCGAGACTTTGATTGTGTCTCCAACGGAGCCGGCGATCTCTCGTTCGACACCGTCCCAGCCGCCTGGATAAGAGGCAGCCTCATCGACCATCCGCCACATCCACCTGTTGCAGGCTTTCGATGACGATGCCCGCGCCGTTCCGGAGCAGCGCCTCACGCTGATGATCGCAGCCGATTCCGACCACGCAGCGAAAATTCCCCCGCCGGCCCGCCGCGACGCCGGCCAGAGCATCCTCGAACAGAATGGCGCGTGAGGGGGCGACGCCCAGGCGTCGGGCGGCCTCGAGAAAGAGGGCAGGGTCGGGCTTGCCCGGCAGGCCGAGCTGCAACGCCACGATTCCATCGACGCGAAGGTCGATCAGCCCGTCGAGCGACGCGGCCTTGAGGATCGCAGCTCCGTTCTTGCTGGAGGTCGCAACAGCGACGGTGATCCCGCTGCGCCGGAGCTTGCGCAAAAGGAGTTCGGCTCCCGGAGCAGCAGTGATGCCGCGCTGTAATTCCTTGAGGAAGAGGGTGGTCTTGCGGCGACCGAGAGCCTGAACCGTTTCGGCATCGTCGGGCCCTGTCCCGGCTCCCTCAGGCAGGGCAATATTCCGTGAGCTGAGGAATGTGCGGATGCCGTCCTCTCGCGGTCTTCCATCCACATAAGCCAGATAATCCGCTTCGATGTCGAAGGGCCTGAACACTTCGCCCCGGCGGGCGGCATGCCGCTGAAGGAAGTCATCAAACACCGTCTTCCATGCCACCGCATGAAGGCGCGCCGTGTCGGTCAGAACTCCGTCGAGATCGAAGATCGCAGCGTCGAACTCGCTCCGGCTGATGATGAGCATCGGCTCTATCGCGCGGCCCCTTGAGGATTGTTTGCCTTGCGCAGGAGTGCCAGAAGCAGGTTCGCGCGGCTGACGATCCCAATGACGCGGCCATCGTCGACGATTGGGATCCGCTTCACATTGTTCTGCTCCATCGCGTCGACGATCTCGGTCAGAGGCGTTTCGACGCCGGCCGAGACGGGTTCCTTCGACATGATCTCCTCGACGCGGCGGCTGTTCAGGTCTCCGATGCGGGCCCCGTCGCCGAGAAAGGCCTCGATCCAGCGCATGCGATCTCCGTCCTTGCGCCGCAGGAAGTCGCCCTCCGATATGATGCCGATCAGCTTTCCGCCGTCATCCACGACGGGAAGGCCGCTGATGCGGTGCTCGATCATGAGGCGCACCGCCTCCGCGAGGGTCGCGCCCGGCTTGATCGTCGCTGCGCCCGTCGTCATCACATCGCCAGCTTTCATCGCGGTCTCCTCACATGCGCGGCGTCACCGCCTGCGTGTTCTCCTTGGCGTATAGGTGGAATGCCGACCTGATGTATCAAGCATGACAGCGCGAAAGAGGGAGGAACTTGCGATCCGTCATGGCCCGTTCGGGGAGCCGCGCCCGCGCGCGATCCTGTCGATGGAAACCTCGTGCACGGGTTGCCCGCTTCGTTCGAACGACGTGATATTGGCAATCGTCGTTTCAGCTATGCTCGTAAGAGCCTCCTGGGTGAAGAAGGCCTGGTGGCCTGTAATCAGCACGTTTGGGAACGTCAGGAGTCGAGCGAAGACATCGTCGCTGATGGCCCGGTTCGACAGATCCTCGAAGAAGAGATCCGCCTCTTCTTCGTACACATCGAGGCCGAGGCTTCCGATCATGCCCGCCTTGAGGGCTTTCAACACCACCTTCGTGTTGATGACACCGCCGCGGCTCGTATTGATCAGCATCACGCCACGCTTCATCTTCCTTACAGCCTCGGCATCGATGAGATGATGCGTGGAGGGCGTGAGCGGGCAGTGCAGGGTGATGATGTCCGAGGACGAAAGCAGCTCATCCAGCGCCACATAGCGCGCGCCCATGGCCTCGCAGGCAGGATTGACCTGCGGGTCGTAGACCAGCACGTCACACCCGAAGCCAATTAGGATCCGGGTAACGATCTCCCCGATCTGCCCGGTTCCGACCACTCCTGCCGTCTTGCCGACAAGATCGAATCCGAGCAGGCCGTCCAGGGTGAAGTTGCCCTCCCTCACGCGATTATAGGCCCGGTGGATCTTGCGATTGAGGGTGAGGATGAGAGCAAGGGTGTGCTCGGCCACCGCATGAGGCGAGTAAGCCGGCACCCGCGCGATGGTGATCCCCTCGCGCTGGGCGGCTTCCAGATCGACATTGTTGAACCCGGTCGAGCGCAGGGCGACAAGCCGGATTCCCATCTCGCGGAAGCGAGAGAGCACGGCGGCGCTCACGTCGTCGTTGACGAAGGCGCATACGGCCTCGGCGCCGTTTACCAGGGGGCTGGTTTCGGGAGAGAGCCGGGCCTCGATGTAGGACAGCCGATGCAGGCCCGCGCCGTTCGCGGCGTCGAGGAAACGTCTGTCATAAGGTTTCGTGCTGAAGATCGTCACATCCATCCTAGGAACTCCCTTTCCGCGGTGCGGGCAACAAGTCCGTCAATCCTTAATGCTTGAACCCGGTGGTGGGCGTTTCAAGGGCGTCATACCCCCACGAAGATTTTTCTGCCGGGGCTCGGGAGGCGGTCTCTGGGGCTTAGGGATGGCTTGGGTTTGCGCCAGGGTTGATTGCTAAGTGCCGAAATTCTTGTGCAAAATGGCGACCGCGGAAGCGACGGGAGGGCCTGTGCGTGGCACAAAGGTGGGCCATGCTGCCTATGGTCCGGGAGTTGGCAGATGCTTGTTTTGCGGTCGATGGACTCGCGTGCGGTGGAGGTCGTCAAACCCCTGGGCAGGCGTGCGGTCACCTGTCATATGACGTTTCGATGCGCGGTCTGATGCTCATGAACAGGCGCGAGGCAATTCAAAGCGCTGTCCGGGTTCTGGCGCCGCGCATACCGAAACATGAATTCGAATCCGTGACGGATCACGCGCTCGGCAGCCGAGGTCTTCATTCCGCCTCGCCGGAAGCCGCGGCTTGGCTGTCGATCACGGCGTATATCCGCCATCGTCTGACCGAGTACGAC
>JAEXGT010000055.1 GCA_023450615.1 Pseudomonadota bacterium
CTACGAGCACCGCCTCATCGACGACATGGTGGCCTCGGCCCTCAAATGGTCGGGCGGCTATGTGTGGGCCTGTAAGAACTATGACGGCGACGTGCAGTCCGACACCGTGGCCCAGGGCTTCGGCTCGCTCGGCCTGATGACCTCGGTGCTGATGACGCCGGACGGCAAGACGGTGGAAGCGGAAGCCGCCCACGGCACCGTGACCCGCCACTACCGCGAGCACCAGAAGGGCAAGGAGACCTCGACGAACTCCATCGCCTCGATCTTCGCCTGGACCCGCGGCCTCGCCCACCGCGCCAAGCTCGACGACAACGCCGAGCTCGCCAAGTTCGCCGCGACGCTTGAGAAGGTCTGCGTGGACACGGTCGAGTCCGGCTACATGACCAAGGACCTCGCGCTTCTCGTCGGCGCGGAGCAGAAGTGGCTCTCCACCACCGGCTTCCTCGACAAGATCGACGAGAACCTCAAAAAGGCCATGGCTGCTTAAAGAAGCCTCACCTTGCATGAATTGAAAATGGCCGGGCTTGTCCCGGCCATTTTTGTTATAGAATAGCAGGCACTCGAAAGGGCCTGCCATGAAGAACGCCTCCGCCTTGAAATACCTGTCACTCGCATTCCTGACGGCCGCATCACTGACAATTGCAGGCGCCCACGCACAGACCCAGCCGCAGGCCGTTCGCCTGAGGGAGATCAAGAATCTCGACAAGCTCGACCCCAACTGGATCATGGGCCTGTGCAATCTCCCCGGCATCGAATGCAACAAGGTGGAAGTGCCGCGCCTGTTCGAGCGCAAGACGGACAAAAGCGTGGAATATTACGCGACGCTGAAGGGGCTGATCCTCGCGCGTCTCAGCATGAGCACGACGGGTCAGTGGCAGCTTCTCGATCACTGGAGCTTCGCGGATTATCCGCTCACGCCGCGCAAGGATGAGGAGAAGGGAAGCTCCTCGCAGATCAACATGCACCCGGCTCTCTACCCCGTCGGCCCCGATCAATGGGCGATTGCCGTGCTGACCGATATCATCGAGTCCTACTCAGGCGGCGGAGCAAGCTTTACGAAGGCGGATTTCGTGATGCTCGACCCGAAGATATCGGATGTCAGCGAAAAGCAGCGGTTGTTAGCCGGCATCCCCTTCAGCTGCGAGAAATCGATCCGTGCCTGCTTCAGCGAGAAGGAGTACAAAACCTCCGCCAACTGTCATGAGGAAAGCAGCGGCTACCTCACCCTGAAAGTCGCGCCCTCCTCCGCAGGCGGCCTCTACGATTGGACGGCCACGTGGCATGAAACTGTTCGGCCGGGCGGGAAACCCAAGGCAATGTGGCGGAATACGCAGACAGTAGCGACTCTCAAACTTGGCGCGCAGGCTGCGGAACCTGATTTTCCGTTTTGCGAGGGCGGTCCTGCGGCCCCCTAGCCTTTTCCATGATTTCAGGAGCGCTTCTGTAAAGGTCTCACTCGCTCTATCAAGCAAATGAGACCTTCTCGGAAGGAGCGAAGCGCAAAGCGTGATCTATTGATGATCGTCTTGCGCATGCGCGTTGCTGCGGGGAGCGCGTCTTCTCTCGCGCCTGATGCGCTTCATGAGAGCAATCGACGCCAGCATTGTCCGCTCGAGTTGGCTCAACACTGGAAAGGTGTCAGGTGAGGGCGATGAATGCTTGTTGTCTCGCATGCTTCTGTCCCTTTGTCCTTCCTGGCTTTACTCATACGACATTTCCGGAGAACCTTGCTTGGCAGTAGGGCCAGAATGTGGCTCGCCGAAAAGACGCTGTTAAACATCCGGCGGCCCAGGATTGCGCCTGTTGCGAGAAGGGTTGTGCTGCTGCCTTGAAAGACCGGCCAATTGCAACGATCCTTCGTAAGCCATGACGCTGGCGACGGCCAGCGAAGCGATGGCTGCCGAACCGAGTACGTCTAGCAAGAGAACTCCCATCGCTGCCTCCGAAGTGACCGGCGAAGAGTGTAACCACAAAGCGTGGAAACGCCGCCTACGCAGAGGGACTACCCAATCTACAGCTCCGCTTCTTCCAAAGGTTAGCTTTAAGGAGATGGAACAAAGTTCGGGAAAGTTGCTTCAACAGGCTGCGCAGGAGATCGAGCAATGGCTTCAGCGGAAACTCAACCTGTCATGACCGGCGGTTGCCAATGCGGCGCGGTACGTTACGCGCTCATGTCCGAGCCGACACTTGCCAGCATCTGCCATTGCCGCATGTGCCAGAAGGCGTTCGGCAATTACTTTTCCGCGCTGACGGGCGTGCCGCGAGAGGACCTCGTCTGGACGAAGGGAGAACTTGGCGTCTTCAGGAGTTCAGAGGCTGTGGAACGTGGCTTCTGCCGCGATTGCGGGACGCCCCTCACCTATTCCTATCTGGAACACGACCGCATCAGCGTCTCCATCGGCAGTCTGGACCATCCAGACCGGATCAAGCCGGAAATCCAGTACGGCGTTGAGAGCAGGCTGCCCGCCTTCGAGACACTTCACACGCTCCCAGGCATCGTGACGGAAGATGACAACCCGCCCGAAGAACTGGCGAAGATGAAATCACGCCAGCATCCGGATCACGATTGAAGTCCTGCCGAGCACCGTCATCGCAAAGCTGGGCTGTTTTTCGAAACCAACCGCACTCTGAGGCATTGAACCCTCGACATCTTAACCGGGCGAGAAAGCTCGCGCCCGGTCCGGGAAAACGGGAGGAGATGCTTTGGTCGCCACATACAGCTCGGGCTCTTTTAGGCCCCTCCACCCTCTTCACGCCATTCTTCTCGCCTTTCCGCTCCCTTTGTTTGCTGGCGCGCTAATCAGCGATCTCGCCTATCAGGCGACCTTTCACATTCAATGGGCCAACTTCTCATCCTGGCTCATTGCGGGTGGCTTGGTTGGCGGCGGCTTCGCGACGCTTTGGGCACTGATCAATCTCTTTCGCCGAGGCCCAGCCCGCAAGCGACGGATGATCGTCTATTTCGTCGTGCTGGCTGTCATGTGGGTGCTCGGCTTCATCAACGCCCTCGTCCACGCGAAGGATGCCTGGGCCACCATGCCGGAAGGCCTTTATCTCTCGGCGATCACCACGCTTCTGGCCCTCATTGCGGCCTGGATCGGCTATTCCGGATTTCAGACAGGAGAGGTGAAATGATCCGCTCGACCCTCCTCATCGGCGTTCTGGCTATCGCTCTTTCTGCCGGCAACGCAGAAGCCCAGCCGCAGCAATATGGCCCGAACCCGAACCTGCCCGAGCCTGAACGCGGCTTGCTGCCCAGCATGAAGATTCCGCGACCGGCCAATTGGGGCAACGATCTGCCGAGGGTACCGCAGGGATACAAGATTCAACCCATCGCTACGGATCTCAAGATCCCGCGCCAAACCCTCGTCCTACCCAATGGCGACATACTGGTGGCCGAAGGGTCCGGCGGCTATGCGCCGACCTTGCGCCCCAAGGACATGATCGCGGGCTATATCAAGAGTCTCGGCAAGAGTTCGGTAAAAGGCGGCAATCGGCTGACGCTTCTGCGCGACGCCGATGGCGACGGCACCTACGAGATGCAGGGCGTCTTCGCCGACAACCTCAACGCACCTTATGGGCTCGCATTCGTCAATGGCGCCATCTATGTCGCCAACCAGGATGAGTTGGTGCGGTTTGACTATCAGGACGGCGACACAAAGGCGAGCGGGCCTCCCACGAAGGTCGCCGATCTACCTTCCAAGATCAATCATCACTGGACGAAGGCCATGACCGCCAGCGCGGACGGTCGCTTCCTCTATGTCGGCATCGGTTCCAACAGCAACATCACCGAGCGCGGGATGGATGCCGAGGAAGACCGGGCCATGATCTGGCAGATCGATGCGCAGACGGGGGCGCACAGGCCTTATGCGACCGGCCTTCGCAACCCCACGGCCCTCACCATTCAGCCGGGCTCGGGGCAGCTGTGGGCGGTCGTGAACGAACGGGATGAAATCGGTCCCGACCTCGTTCCCGACTATCTGACGTCGGTGAAGGAAGGCGGCTTCTATGGATGGCCCTACAGCTATTGGGGTCAGAATGTCGATCCGCGGGCGCAGCCGCAGGATCCGGAGAAGGTCGCCGCTGCGATCCGTCCGGATTATGCCCTGGGCTCGCATGTGGCGGCGCTCGGCGTAGCCTTCTCGACACCGGCCATGGGGCCTGACTTCGCCGACGGCGTATTCGTCGGCATGCACGGCAGTTGGAACCGCAACGCTCCGGTGGGCTACAAGGTCGTCTTCGTCCCATTCCGCGATGGCAAACCGGCTGGAGACCCTATCGATTTCGTCTCAGGCTTCCTGGTCGATGACGGCAACACAAGGGGCCGCCCGGTCGGCGTGACGGTGGATCCGCGCGGCGCCTTGATCGTCGCGGACGATCTGTCGAATACGATCTGGCGAGTGACGAGAGAATAGTCACGCCAGGGTGGCATCGAGAGGCGCAAGCCAGCCCAAGATGCCAGCGAAGGTCAAGCTCCGCCAGCATCCGTCTCGTGATGAGCACCTGTACTTCAGGAGGTCGGGACGGTCTCTTCCTTCACCGGACCGCGCGGCGCGATGGTCTGGCGCGGCTTGGCCTTGCGCGAGAGAGCGAGCGGGACGAGGCTCACCGTCACGGGGTTGGGATAATGCTCGAGGGTCGAGCCTGTCGCGGCATCGACGCCCATGCCGACGAGGCCGCCGACTAGAACGTTGCCCGCAAAACCGGCGGCGCCAGCGCCCGCGATGCGGGTTTGGACCATCACATCCTGGCTCTGGTAGCCCGGCTTGGAGAAAGTGGCGACGAATTCCGACTTGCGGCTCACATCAAGCGTGCAAGGGGTCGTCGGGCAGTTCAGGCCTGTCGAGGTCCGCATTTCCGCGGGAGGCGTGGAGTTGAAAGTAATCTGTTCGGTAGTGCCACGGGTGACCGTGGCGCAGGCGCCCAGGGATAGGCTGCCCGCAATTACTGCGAGAAGTGATACGCGCATGATGCTGCCCCGTTATCTTTCCTTGTTGTTTCTCGCCGATGCGAGCCATCACAACTAGAAGGATAAGTTACATTATTTCAAGGGCAGAACGATGCTGTGCACAGGGCCTTGAATAGCCTGACGGGTCCTGTGAAGGAACGCGTCAGGCGGTCAGGTTCAATGCCGTTGAGTGAGCCTCAGGCTCCAGCTGACATCGCCGCTTCGATGGCCGAGAGCGCGGCTTCGGCCTGGGCTCCGTCGGGACCGCCGGCCTGGGCCATGTCGCGGCGTCCGCCGCCGCCCTTGCCGCCGAGTTTCTCCGAGCCGACGCGAACGAGCGAAACCGCGTCGTACTTCGCCGTCAGGTCGTCTGTGACGGCAACGACGATGCCCGCCTTGCCGTCATCGGCCACGCCGACGATGGCGACGACGCCGGAGCCGAGGCGCTTCTTGCCTTCATCCGCAAGGCTCTTGAGATCCTTCATCTCGACGCCGGTGACGGCACGCGCCATTAGCTTGGTACCGGCGACATCCTTGATCGGATCGCCACCGCCTGCAGCACCGCCGCCCATGGCGAGCTTGCGGCGAGCCTCGGCGAGTTCGCGCTCCAGCTTGCGGCGCTCTTCGAGAAGAGCGGAAAGGCGGGAGGACACGTCATCCACCGGCGTCTTCAGGATGCTCGCGACTTCGCGCAGCTTGCGGCTTTCATCCGCAAGGTAGCGGCGGGCGGCATCGCCCGTCATCGCTTCGAGACGGCGCACGCCTGCGGCCACCGCGCTCTCGCCCACGATGGTGACGAGGCCGATATCGCCCGTGCGGTTCACATGCGTGCCGCCGCAGAGTTCGACGGAGAAGGTCTTGTTGCCATCGGTCTTGCCCATGGAAACGACGCGAACCTCATCGCCGTACTTCTCGCCGAAGAGCGCCCGCGCACCGGATTCGATGGCCTCGTCAACGGCCATGAGCTTCGTGACGACCGGCTCGTTCTGGAGCAGCACCTTGTTAGCGATCTCCTCCACTTCCTTCAGCTCCGCATCCTCGATGGGCTTCGGATGGCTGAAGTCGAAGCGCAGGCGGTCGGGCGCAACCATCGAGCCCTTCTGGGCCACATGATCGCCGAGAACCTGACGAAGCGCTTCATGCAGAAGGTGGGTCGCCGAGTGGTTCGAACGCACGGCCGAGCGGCGCTCGTGATCGACGATCAGCTCAAGCGACTGATTGAGCTTCAGCGCACCGTGCTCCACGGTGACGTGGTGCACGAAGAGATCGCCGAGCTTCTTCTCAGTATTGGTCACGCGGATGCGCGCGCCCTCGCCCTGCATGATGCCGGTATCGCCGACCTGACCGCCGGACTCGCCATAGAACGGCGTCTGGTTCAGGACCACGAGGCCGGTCTCGCCGGCCTTCAGCTCGGATACTTCCTTGCCGTCCTTGAGCAGCGCAACGACGACGCCCTCGGCCTTCTCCGTATCGTAGCCGAGGAACTCAGACGCGCCGGTGCGCTCCTTGACGCCGAACCATACGGTTTCCGTCGCTGCCTCGCCCGAACCGGACCAGGCCGCGCGGGCTTTCTCGCGCTGGCGCTCCATGGCGGCGTTGAAGGCATCCGTGTCTACCCCGATGCCGCGCGGCTTCAGTGCGTCCTGCGTGAGGTCGAGCGGGAAGCCGTAAGTGTCGTAGAGCGTGAAGGCCGTGTCGCCCGAGAGGTTCTGGCCCTTGGTGAGATTGCGGGTCTCGTCGTCGAGGATCGTGAGGCCGCGCTCCAGGGTCTTGCGGAAGCGGGTTTCTTCCAGCTTCAGCGTCTCGGTGATCAGCGCCTCGGCACGGATCAGCTCAGGATAGGCCTGCCCCATCTCGCGCACGAGAACAGGCACGAGGCGGTACATGAGCGGATCGCGCGCGCCGAGCAGCTGCGCATGGCGCATGGCGCGGCGCATGATGCGGCGAAGCACATAGCCGCGGCCTTCATTGGAAGGAAGAACGCCGTCCGCGACCAGGAAGCACGAGGTGCGCAGGTGATCCGCGATCACGCGGTGCGAGGCCTTGCGATCGCCTTCCGGCGCCACGCCGGTAGCGTGAGCGACAGCCTCGATGAGCGTGCGGAACAGATCCGTGTCGTAGTTGGAATACACGCCCTGCATGATGGCCGAAATGCGCTCCAGGCCCATGCCGGTATCGATGGAGGGCTTGGGCAGGCCGATGCGGTTGCCGGGCTCGATCTGCTCGTATTGCATGAACACGAGGTTCCAGAACTCGAGGAAGCGGTCGCCGTCCTCCTCCGGGCTGCCAGGGGGGCCGCCCCAGAGCTTGTCACCCTGGTCGATGAAGATTTCCGAGCACGGACCGCAGGGGCCGGTATCGCCCATCTGCCAGAAATTGTCCGAGGTCGGGATGCGGATGATCTTGGAATCCGAGAAGCCGGCGATCTTCTTCCAGAGGTTCGCCGCCTCGTCGTCGTCGTGATAGACGGTGACCAGGAGCTTGTCCTTCGGAAGGTCGAATTCCTTGGTGATCAGGCCCCAGGCGAGCTCGATGGCGCGTTCCTTGAAGTAATCGCCGAACGAGAAATTGCCGAGCATCTCGAAGAAGGTGTGGTGGCGCGCCGTGTAGCCGACATTGTCCAGGTCGTTGTGCTTGCCGCCCGCGCGCACGCATTTCTGCGAGCTCGCCGCCGTGCTGTAGGGCCGCTTCTCGGCCCCGGTGAACACGTTCTTGAACTGCACCATGCCCGCGTTCGTGAACATCAGCGTCGGGTCGTTGCGCGGCACGAGGGGGCTCGATGCCACGACCTCGTGGCCGTTCTTGGCGAAGTAATCGAGGAAGGTCGACCGGATTTCGTTGACGCCGCTCATGGGTTCTCAAACTCGGGAATTGGGGGCCCTTTCGGGCCCGGTAATCTCTTGATGGAGGCCGGTTTTAGCGATCCGCGGACGCCCTGTCGAGGCGGGGCAGCGTCTTAATCCCTGCAGCCCTTCCATTTTCTCGAGGGGAAGCAAACAAAGATTAAGAGCGCAGTTTGCCTTAGCTGCCCCCACGGCCATTAAACTTTATGTGGCGCTCGACCGAGAGGCCCTCTCGTCGATGAAAGCAATGAGCGCATCGGCATCAGGATGCTGGACAAGAGCAGCCTCAGGTAAAATCAAGACAGCGGCATGCTTCATGACCAGATATTGGCCATGCTTGTCCTTCAGACAATTCGTCATGCTGTCCCACGGAAAGAATTGAATATCGAAGTCCGAGACCAGCAGAACTCCACCTTCCCCGAACAGGAAATAGCAGGGCAGGTCCCTGCGCACCTCATAAAGAGCCTTGTATATTGCTCGAGCATGCCCAAACAAGAACAAACAAAAAGTCACAACAATTGCAGATAATGCAGTGACAACACCTGCATCAAAGGCCAAATTATAATTTTTGAAGATGTATATCGACAAAATAAACGTTACTATCCAAAGAGTTATCTTCAAAAAAAGAATAGTTCTTTGTGCTTTCTTCTTCAATTGCGCAGAGGCAATTTTCTGAGCTGCCATAAAAGGCCGATAATCTATATGGGCGATAGGCAATCGCCACAAAATTTCCCCCAACGAATTCTGTAGAGAGGCAAATTTGCGAACAAGTTCAAACTCAAGATCAGCGTTATTCATGTAACTCGCCCCAAAGCAGCTTGCATCTGCCACGAGTTACACAATTACATGGCCTTCAGGAACATAAACTTGCTCCTATGCGCATAGATCGAGACGCTATCGGCCATGAAAAAGGCCGCCGCGATCTCTCGCGACGGCCCTTCCTTTGCCCTTGAAGGAGAGCAAACCCTTTATGGCGCACGATCTCGGCCGAACCAGCCGGTACACCATGCATTATTCGGCGGAACCCTCGTCCAGGTCCTCGGCGGTCGGGGTCGCCTGATCCAGAATGCGGTCGGCGAGCAAGCCGGCATTCTGGCGGATGAGGGCCTCGATCTTGCCTGCGATCTCAGGGTTGTCGCGCAGGAACTGCTTGGAGTTCTCGCGGCCCTGGCCGAGGCGCTGGCTGTCGTAGGAGAACCAGGCGCCGGACTTGTCGACGATGCCGGCCTTGACGCCGAGATCGATGAGCTCGCCCACCTTGGACACGCCCTCGCCGAACATGATGTCGAACTCGACCTGCTTGAAGGGCGGAGCGACCTTGTTCTTGACAACCTTCACGCGCACCTGGTTGCCGATCGGATCGTCACGATCCTTGAGCGTCGAGACGCGGCGGATGTCGAGGCGGACCGAAGCGTAGAACTTCAGGGCGTTGCCGCCCGTGGTCGTCTCCGGCGAGCCGTACATGACGCCGATCTTCATGCGGATCTGGTTGATGAAGATCACCATCGTGTTCGAACGGGAGATCGAACCGGTGAGCTTGCGCAGGGCCTGGCTCATGAGACGGGCCTGGAGACCCGGCTGAACCTCACCCATTTCGCCGTCGAGCTCGGCCTTGGGGGTCAGAGCCGCCACCGAGTCGATGACGAGCACGTCCACCGCGCCGGAGCGAACCAGCGTATCGGCGATTTCGAGGGCCTGCTCGCCGGTATCGGGCTGGGAGATCAGGAGATCGTCCAGGTTGACGCCGAGCTTGCGGGCATAAACGGGATCGAGCGCGTGTTCCGCATCCACGAAGGCGCAGACGCCGCCCTTCTTCTGGGCTTCGGCGATGGTGTGCAGCGCCAGGGTGGTCTTACCGGACGATTCCGGCCCGTAGATCTCGATGATGCGGCCGCGGGGCAGACCGCCCACGCCGAGCGCGATATCGAGGCCGAGCGAACCCGTCGAGATGGTTTCGATTTCAACCGGCTGCTGGCCCTTGCCGAGCCGCATGATCGAGCCCTTGCCGAAGGCACGCTCGATCTGAGAGAGCGCCGCGTCGAGAGCTTTCGATTTGTCTTTATCCATTGATGTATTTTCCACCAGTCTCAGCGAAGACTGCGACATGACCAGACACCCTTATGGCAGGAGGAGGAGTGAATCTCAACGCGGTGTTGAGAAGATATATGTACTCACTTTGTTCCTACCCGCAAGTTCTTTTTTTGTTCTTTTGAAAGATTATTCACAGGACCGGAAAGGCGGAGCGTGGCTACGGCTTTTGGGTCTTTGGGAGGGTTCGGAAACAGCCTTTGAGCTTGATTCTAAAGCGATTGACAATGAAATAACGTAACGCTAACCCTGACGGCAAGCTTGACCATTCAACGGCAGCCGCATCAGGCACTGCATCGCTTTGGAGAGAGGCATCATGGCCCGCAACTCATTAAAATCGGCATAGAGAATTCCGTCAGCACCAATCCGGGAGCGAATGCTCAGGTCGCAAAACTGAGTGACGGCGGGTGGATCGTCACGTGGGTGTCTTCAGGCAAGATCAAACAGCAACGCTACAAAGCCGATGGAAGCAAAGAAGGTGAGGAACGCGAAACAGGTAGTGCGGCCTCAGACTTTCGCTCCCCTACCATCACTGGCTTAGCTGATGGTGGTTGGCTCATCTCATATCTTGCATCCGTCTCCGGCCGGACGTTCGTTTATCAGATGCGGTACAATGCTGACGGAATCAGTTATGATTTGTCGACTGGAATCGTCCAAGTTGTCACCGCTGATATTGATCCTCCCAGCGTAACGGCTCTGCCGGAACCCGATGGCGGTTGGGTTGTCGTATGGGAGGATTCAAACGTTATTTGGCAAAAGGTTTACAAGGCCGATGGCACAACGCGCCATGAAGGTCCTGCAGCTGCATGGTACGACGGCCAAGATCCCGAAAATCCAAACGTGACAACGCTGTCGGATGGCGGCTGGATCATGACATGGCAACTGAAACTGGCAGATGGAAGCTTCGATATTTATCAGCAGGCTTACAATGCCAATGCCACCAAAAGAGGCACACAGACCGTCGTCAATACCACTCTTTCCGGAGATCAGCTCGATGCCAATGTCACCCCCCTCTCAGATGGAGGCTGGATTGTCACCTGGGGAAGCAAGGATGCAAGCGGCAACGCGAGCATTCTCCAACAGGCCTTCAACGCTGATGGCAGCAAGCGTGGTGATGAAATTCTCGTCAACACCTCAAGTCATGCGAACCAGGGCACCCCAGAGGTAACGGCGCTGGCGGGCGGCGGCTGGATTGTGACATGGGTATCCTACTCCGACGCCTCCAGTGATCGTATTATCTTCCATCAGGCCTTCAACGCCGACGGAAGCAAGGCCGGACCCGAGCGTAACCGCCTTACCCGACGGGACCTGGGTGGTCATATGGACGCAAGCAGGCGGCATCATGCAACAGCGATTCCGCCTCAACAACGATCCCACGGATGTCCTCATCGATGGCGATGAGACTGTGACCGTTTCCGAGGATCTGGAGCCGGGATCGGAGATCGGCATCCTCTCGGCCCTCGATCCGGACAGTTCCCCCTTCGAGGCTCACACCTATGAGCTGGTCGATGCCGCGGGCAATCCGATCGATCATGACCTGTTCGAGATCGTGGACGGCAAGCTGAAGCTCAAGGCGTCGGCTCACCTCGATTACGAGAATGCCGCTCACCGCAGCCACACGATGTACATCAAAGTCACGGATGCAGGAGGCGCGACCTATGTGGGCAGCATCACTGTTAACGTGACGGACGTGAACGAAGCCGATCCCACCGATATCAGGCTCGACGGCGCGATCCGTGTCGCCATCCCTGAGAGCCTCGAAATTGGAGATGACGTCGGCACCCTGACCGCCAGCGATGCGGATACCCAGCAGACGATCACTTATGTCTTCGTCGATGAGAACGGAGACGTCGTGACCAACGACTTCTTCGAGATCGACGGCGACAAGATCAGGCTGAAGGCGAAGCTCGATTACGAGACCGTGGCGCACAGGCTCCATGTCCTGCGCGTGAAGGCTATCGATTCCGGCTCCCCGGCCCGCTCCAGCACGCAGGAGATCACCATCGATCTCACCGACGTGAACGAGGCCGACCCCACGGATATCCGGGTCGACGGCAAGACGACTTTGACGATCACCGAGAATGTGAGCGACGCGCGAGACTTCGGCGTGATCACCGCGACCGATGCAGATCCGGACCAGACCATTACCGGCTACAGATTGCTCAAGAGCGACGGTTCGGCCGTCGGCGCGGATTTCCCGTTCGAGATCGTGGCCGATGGCGACGCCTTCAGGCTCAAGCTGAAGGCAGGGGCCAGCCTGGATTACGAAGCCTATCCGAACGGCGTCATGACGTTCAAAATCCAGGCCATGGATTCGGGAATTCCCGTGCGCTCCGGCGTTCAGGTGTTCACGGTCAACATCACCGATGTCGATGAGGCTCCGAGCGATCTCAGGCTGGTCGGCGGCACGATCCAGGAGCTTTCTCAAACGGGTGCCGAGGTCGGCGTGTTCTCCGCGACCACCGACCAGGGCGATCCCCTCACCTATCGCCTGGTGGAAGACCTGTCCGGAGCCTTCGCGATCGAGAACAACAGGCTCGTCGTGAAGAACGGCTTCAAGCTCGATTTCGAGCAGGCGACGACGCATCAGATCAAGGTCGAGGCCAAGGATCTGGCGGGCCATGCCGTCGAGCAGGTGTTCACGGTCAATGTGAGCGACGTATCCCCTGAGATCACCTCTGGCTCCGCCGAGTCCGACGTCATCTTCGGCGGCAAGGGTAAGGATAAGATCGGCGGCGGCAATGGTGACGATTGGCTCGTCGGCCAGGACGGCAACGACACGCTCAACGGCGGCAATGGCAACGACACGCTCTCGGGCGGTTATGGCAATGACGCCCTGACAGGCGGCAAAGGCAAGGACGTCTTCGTCTTCTACGGCAAGCTGGGCACGGCCAAGACGGATCGGAAGGTCAATTTCGATACGATCAAGGATTACAGCGTCAAGGACGACTCGATCTGGCTCGACAACGCGCTCTTCAGCAAGAACAAGACGCTCTCCAAAGCGATCAAGAAGGGCACCGAAAAGAAACCCGTCAAACTCGCCAAGAAGTTCTTCAGCCTGGACGAGGCCAAGGACAAGAACGACTTCTTCATCTACGATACGAAGAAGCGCGTGCTGATCTACGACGAGGATGGCTCCGGCGCCAAGCAGGGCATCGAGATCGCGACCTTCACCAAGAACAAGGCGCTGACGAAGTTCTCCTACGCAGAGCTGTTCTTCGTCTGATCGAAAGGCGATTGCCGCATCAAAAACCTGGCTGCTCACGCGGCCAGGTTTTTTTGTTTTAGCCTACTGCCCGATCACCTGCTTCACCGTCTCCACCAACTGACGCAGGCTGAAGGGCTTGGGCAGGAAGTTGAAATCCTCCCCTTCCGGCAGGTTCTTACGGAAGGCTTCTTCCGCATAGCCGGAGACGAAGATCACTTTCAGGTCGGGATAGAGCTTGCGCAATTCGCCGAGCAGCGTGGGACCATCCATTTCCGGCATCACCACGTCGGAGACCACGAGGTCCACCGGCGCGCCGCGCTCCTCAATGATCTCCATGGCCTCGATGCCGGAGGCCGCCTCAAGCACCGTGTAGCCGCGCGCGGAGAGCGCGCGGGCGTTCACGGCGCGGACGGGGTCCTCGTCCTCGACCAGCAGAATGGTGCCCTGCCCCGTCATGTCGGCGGCGGGCTTCTTGGGCGCATCGGCCTTGGTTTCTTCCGGCGCTTCCTGCACGTCCGGGATATGGCGGGGCAGGTAGATGCAGAAGGTCGTGCCTCCACCCGGCGTCGAGTTCACGTCGATATAGCCGCCCGATTGCTTGACGATGCCGAACACTGTGGAGAGGCCGAGACCGGTCCCCTTGCCCACTTCCTTCGTGGTGAAGAAGGGCTCGAAGATCTTGTCCATCACTTCAGCGCTCATGCCGGTGCCGGTGTCGGAGACTTCCACCAGCACATAATCGGCGGGCGGCATGCCGCTCACGTTGAGGCGGGCCGCATCCTGCGCGGAGACATTGGCCGTGCGGATCGCGAGCTTGCCGCCGTCGGGCATGGCGTCGCGGGCGTTCACGGCCATGTTCACGATCACCTGCTCGAACTGGTTCACGTCCGCCTTCACGAACCACAGGTCGCGGCCGTGGCTGAGGTCCAGCTCCACGCGCTCGCCGAGCAGGCGCTTCAGGAGCATGGAAAGATCGTAGAGTCGGTCGTTGAGGTTGAGCACTTCCGGCCGCAGGGTCTGGCGGCGCGAGAAGGCGAGCAGCTGACGAACGAGGCTCGCGGCCCGGTTGGCGTTCTGCTTGATCTGCATAATGTCCTGGAAGGACGGATCGGTCGGGCGGTGATTGGCGAGCAGCAGGTCGCTGTAGCCGATGATCGCCTGGAGCACGTTGTTGAAATCGTGCGCCACGCCGCCCGCGAGCTGGCCGACCGCGTTCATCTTCTGCGACTGGGCGAGCTGCTCCTCTACTTTACGGAAATCCGTGGTGTCGAGGGCATAGAGGATCGCCGTCTCGCCATCCGCGCCCGTATCGCCCGCGGGCGTCACCCACACCCGCACGGAGCTGCCATTCTCGCCTGCCGTCTGGAGCTCGAGGGGAGCGATGTCGCCCCGGTTCTCGGCAACCGCCTTCAAGGCGGCATCGAGCGGACCGCTTTCGTGGAAGCTCTCAAAGATCGACGGGCCTTCGCCCACTGAATCGCCCGTGCGCGGCAGGATGCCGAAGAGCTTGGAGAACGGCGCATTCGCATGAACGATCCGGCCCGCGCGGTTCACGGTCGCAATCGCGATCGGTGTGTTGTTGAAGAAGCGCACGAAGCGCACTTCCGCCGCGCGCTGGCCCTCATCCCCCTCGACGCCCGGAGAGCGGTTGAGCACGAGGGTGCGGGACGCGCCCATGCGCCCGTCCAGGCCGAAGGCGATGCGGTGATAGAGGCGCGCGGGCAGGAACTGGCCGTTGCGGCGGCGCAGATCCAGATCGAAGGTTTCGGTGCGCACGCTGCCCGGTTCGCCGGTGAACGAGGTCATCATCGCCACCACGTTGCGTGGCAGGATATCGGCGAGATTCAGGCCGCCGGAGCCGACCTGAGCGAGGTCGTAATCGAGCCAGGTCGCGAGCGTGGCGTTGAGGTAGATGATCGAGCCGTTAGGATCGATGGAGAGGAAGCCAGCCGGCGCGTGATCGAGATAGTCGATGGCATGCTGCAGCTCCTGGAAGACATTCTCCTGGCGCTCGCGTTCATGGGTGATGTCGGCGATGCTCCACAGGGTCGCGTCCCGGCTCCCGGCGCGCGACATGGGGCGCACGCGCACCCGATACCAGCCGAATTCATGGGTTCCGTCGAGAGAGGGCGAGAGGCGGATCTCCTCCGTGCCCGTGCGCTGCTCGCGTCCAGCCTGGGTGAGACGGTAGATCGCCTCGGACACTTCGGGCGCCCCCATGAACAGGCGCTCCACGGGGCGTACCTCGCCTCCATTGGAACCGGCAAAGGCAAGATAGGCCTGATTGGCATAAACGATCCGCCCATCCCCATCGATGACGGCGAGCCCCTCGCCCGCCGTGTCGGCCATCAGCTTGGTGATGTCGTTGCGGATGGTTCGGGCGCCGAAATGAACCACCCCGATGGCCCAGGCGAAGAGGAAGAACACACCCGCCGTCGCGAAAAAGGCCAGGAGGCCGAGGATCAGGGGCTGCGCCTGCTCGATGCCGAGATAGCGAAGGCTCAACACCGCGCCCGCCAGAATGGCTGCCAGCAGCAGGACCCATCCGAAATGGCCGTGGCGCTCAGACCGGTCGATGGTCGTATCCTTCGGCATGTCGCCCTGGTGAGCCATGAACTTCACTATCCTTCAGGATGGCGGATGTGCCGGGGCACCGATATCCGCCCACACCCGCCCGCTTGATATCGTGCTGGTCCTACACGGAATTTATTGATTGACCTCTAAGGCGGCGGCAAGAGACCACGCAAGAGGCGCAAAAGGGTCTTTTTGCAGGGGAATAATTCTCATCCTGCCCCTCGCAGGCCATATTTTAGGTGCTTGAGGGCCATTCATCCATTGCCTGCGGATTGCAGGTTTCCTTGAAAACCCCATATGCCGTAAGGCTTAAATCGCCCGTTAACCATCTATTAACCTTACGGCTGGCTTTGACGGTCAATGTGGTACAACCAACACAGAACTGGCCTGCCATAGGCCCCCACAAGGCTTGAGAGTTCATCGTGTCATCTCTTTTTGGTATCGAAGCGTCGCGCGCGGTTCTTTTCGTGATTGCTTTCGCGATCATCCTGGCTCTGGTTGCCCTGTTCGGCTTGGTCCTGCGCAAGCTGACAGGCGCTCGCCTCATGATGCCGGGCGCAGACCGGTCCCGCAGCCGCCAGCCGCGTCTGGGCATCGT
Source organism: Pseudomonadota bacterium (assembly GCA_023450615.1). GTDB lineage: Bacteria > Pseudomonadota > Alphaproteobacteria > Rhizobiales > Beijerinckiaceae > Microvirga. Next base: position 16,260 of record JAEXGT010000055.1, read on the forward strand.
CGACGTTTACGACCTCGACCGCCAGCGCCAGCTCCTTCTGCTGCGCCGGGACAATGTCGAGCACCTTCTCCTGATCGGCGGCCCCAATGATGTGGTCATCGAGACCAATATCGTCCGCGTGGCCGGCGCCCGGATTCCGGCTGCCGCCAACGAGGCCGGTCCTGAGCGGTTCGAGCCCACGCTCGATCAGGCTGCCCAGCGCCCAGTGCAGGTCGAGGCCAATGGCAATGGCCGTCCCTCCATCGAGGCTCAGCTTGCCGCCCAGCTCGGCGCCTTCGTGCGCCGCCCGTCCGATGAATCCGACGTGGATCAGGAGCTTTCGGCAATCTCCTCCATCGGCGCGCAGACTCCAGCCCATCCTGAGCCCATTCTGAAACCGGATGCCGTCTCGGTTTCGGCTGCGCCGACGATCCAGGGACTTCGCACCGAGGGCAGGAATACACCCTTCCCGAACGCCCCGGCGGCTCCGTCTCCGGCAGACCGTCCGGAGCCGCGCCCGAACTTCACGCCTCCTCCGTTCCAGTCGCGAGCGACGCCGACGGTCGCGAATACGCCTGCGCAGGCCGAGCCCGTGCGCCCGTTCCCAACCGAAGCGCCTGCCGCCCCTGCCGTCCAGGCAGGCCCCGACGCGGCCGTTCTCTCCAACATGGCCAAGCAGCTCGAAGAGGCGCTGAAGCGTCCCGCCGCGACGGTCGCGCCTTCTCCGGCGGCTCCTGCCTATGAACCGCTTGAAGAAGCAGCCTTGCCGGAAGAGGACGACATTCTCGAAACCGCCGATATCGGGGAAACCCATGCGGCCTATGAGGAAGAGATCCACGACGATCTCGTAGAGGAACCTGCTCCTGCTCCGCAGCCCGAGCCGCAGCGTCAGGCCCCGGAGCCGGCCCGCCCTGCCCCGCTGCCCCCGCAGCAGCCTGCCTCCGCGGCAGCCTCTTCCGACGAGAAGGAACCCGACCCCTTCTCGGTCGAGGAAATCGAGGCGGAATTCGCCCGCCTGCTCGGACGCCCGCTCGATCCTTCCAAGAAGGGCTGAGCGCCCTGAAGACACCGCTACGAAAAAGGGCTCCGTCACCGGAGCCCTTTTTGTTTTTATGGAATGAAAGGCTGGATCAGTCGTCCCGATAAACCCGCTCGTTGCGCTCGTGACGCTCCTGGGCCTCCAGCGAGAGGGTCGCGATGGGGCGAGCCTCGAGGCGCTTGAGGGAAATCGGATCACCGGTTTCCTCGCAATAGCCGTAGGAGCCATCATCGATCCGGGCGAGTGCCGCATCGATCTTGGCGATCAGTTTGCGCTGGCGATCACGGGCGCGGAGTTCGATGGCGCGATCCGTTTCGGAAGAGGCGCGATCCGCCAGGTCAGGATGGTTCTCGTTCTCGCTCTGCAAGGTTGCGAGGGTTTCCTGAGCCTCTTTGAGAATATCGCTCTTCCAGCGAATAAGTTTACGCCGGAAGTACTCCCTCTGCCGTTCATTCATGAAGGGCTCGTCTTCTGTCGGACGATAACCCTCATCAATTACGATGTCTGTCATGTGCGGCCGTTGTTCCCCAATGAACTGTGGCGCCCCTATATAGGGAAGCGGGTTTCACTACAACGCTCTTGAGTGTCACCGATTTGTCTAACAGCCGGTTCTATGACCGCCGAAATCCCTTAGTTTATAAGGAAAAGCCAGGGGGTGTACGATTTGCCGCACCACTTAAGAGGCAGCGGCCTCCGCCCGGCTGACCAATTCGCCCGCCACATCCCCGATTTTCGGCGGCTCCTCGCGGATGAAGGGGAGCGGACGGCAGACGGAGAGCGCGGCAAGCCCGAATCGGGCGGTCATGAGCCCGTTCAACACGCCCTCTCCCAGCTTCGCCGAGATCCGCGCCGCGAGCCCTAGCCCCAACACCTGCTGCATGAGGCTGTCGCCCACCGCCACGCCGCCGGTGACGGCAAGATGGTTCAGCGCCGCCTTGGCGAGGCGAAGAAAACCAAACAGCCCCGGCCTGCCGCCATAGATCCGCGAGAGGGTTCGCAGCAGCCGCACCGCGGCGAAGATGACGAAGGCCACATCCACGATGGCGCGGGGACTGACCGCCGTCACGAGCGAAACCTGCTTGGCCGCCGCCGCGATGGCGCGTTTGGCCTGGGCATCGAGGGGAGCGAGCAGCTCGCGCTCGGCAATGGCCAAGCGATCGTCCGCATCGATGATCTCGTCCGTCAGGGCCTTGAGCCGGGCGCTGCCCTGAGCGGCGCTGCCTCGCATCGCGTAAAGGCCGATCAGATCGCCCACGATGCCCTTGGCCGCCTTGTGATCCTTCACGGCGAGAGCATCGATGGCGGCGTCACGCAGGCGCTCGATCTTCTGCTCGCGCCAGATCCCGAGAAATTCGCGGCCGATGATGGCGAAGAAGGCGAGCGCCGCGATGACGGAGAGCGCAAGCGCCACCCAGCCCAGCCAGGGGGTGACCGCATAAAGATCGACGATCAGGTTTTCGAGAGCGAGGCCGAGGCCGAGAACCAGAAGGCCCGACAGGGCCGAAAGCAGAATCCCTACCCAAGGGGCGCGCCGCCGCTCGCCCATGGGCACGACCACGCCGTCCGCCGCCTCGATGGCATCGAAAGGCTCTTCGGTGACCTGAATGGCTCCGCCGGTCACGTTGGGATCGTCAAGGCGGAAGGCGCGAGGTTGGCGGCTCATGCGAAACGGTCCCCCAGCAGGAATTCAAGGGCGCGGTCGAGGCGGATATGGGGCATCTTCGCCATGCGTCCCGCCGCATCGACGGGAAGCCGGGGCGGCCTGAAGCGCGGGAAGCGGAAGGAGCCGGGCTCGATGGCGCCCTGGAAAATGGTTTCCGCGTTCTCGGGCAACTCGCCCGGAAAGATCGCGGCCTCCGTCTCTCCGTCAAAAATTTCGCCACCCACCCGCTCGCCCGCCTCCGGCACGCCGGCCACGGCGCGCAGGGTCTCGCGGCCTTCGCGGATAGTGGTTTCCCGCGTGGCGCGCATGGAGGCGAGCGCCACGGTGCCGACCCGCGCGCCCGCGGCTTCCGTGCGGCGCGAGGCGCGATTCACGAGCAGGCGAAGGACCGCATCGAGCCGGTCATGATCGGTATGGTGGATGTGGTCGGCCTTGGTCGCCGCGAACAGCACCCGGTCGGCACGGGGCGAGAACAGGCGGGAGAACAGCGTGTTGCGGCCCGTCCGGAACGCCATGAGCACCTGATCAAGCGCCTCCTCCAGCTCAGCCAAGGCGGCAGGCCCCGCATCGATGGCGGCAAGCACGTCCACCAGCACGATCTGCCGGTCGATGCGCTGGAAATGATCACGGAAAAACGGCCTGACGACATGCGTCTTATAGGCCTCGAAGCGCCGCTCCATGAGGGCGGCGAAGCTGCCCGGCGCAATCGCCTGATCTCTCGGCAGGTCGAGCGGCGCGAAGGTGAGCGCCGGAGAACCCGCGAGATCGCCGGGCATCAGGAAGCGCCCCGGAGGCGTCGTGGCGACGGCCTCGGCTCCCGCGCGCAGGGCCGTCAGGTATTCCTTGAAGGCTTCGCTCGCTTTTGCGGCCAGCATCTCATCGGCGGAGCCTGCGGGATCGAGGTTCTTGAGCACCTCGTGCCAAGCCCCTGCAACGGCGGCCCGGTCGCGCTTGCGGCTGGACTCGACGGTCTGGCGGGACCACTCGGCATAGCTCACATCGAGAAGGGCCAGATCAAGCAGCCATTCTCCAGGGTAATCCACGATGTCGAGGGCGAGCGAGGCAGGGCCCGAGCGCCATCCGGCCTTTCGCTCATACTCGACATCAACCCGCAGCTCGCTGATCCGGCTCGTGGATTGCGGCCAGCGGCGATCTTCCGTGAGGGCAGCCATATGCTCCTCGAAAGGAAAGCGCGGCACCGCATCGTCGGGCTGGGGCGTGAGATGGGCGCGCCGGATGCGTCCTTCGGCGGAAGCGCGGAATGCGGGAAGATTCGTGCCGCGCGTCAGGTGATGAACCAGCGCGGTCGTGAACACGGTCTTGCCGGAGCGGGCGAGACCCGTAACGCCGAGACGGATGGACGGTTGGACGAGCTGGCCGGAGGCCTCCCACAGCGATTGCGCAGCAGACCCCGCGCGGGAGGCCAGATCGGTAATGACGGACACGCAAATAAACCTATTCTCTCAAGCCAAGCTGAAAGGTGGGGCTTGAAGTCCTGTCGCGCAAGGCGGCTCTACCGTTCCTGGGGCTGCCCGGCCCTGGCGCTCGCTTCCAGCTTTGCGGTGGCGCGCGCGATGGCGGCCTGGACGAGATCGGGGCTCGCGCGCAACATCCCAAGCTCGAAGCCCGACATGGCGAGCATGATATGGGCGAGGTTCGGCAGCGGCCTGCCCTCCGCCGTGAAGAGCTTTAGGTCGTCGTTGGGGCCGATCCCGAGGCCCTGAACCATGCGGCTCGCATAATTGCGGAGGCGCTGCTCATCGGGAGCACAGGCGGAGGCGGTTTGGGGCTTGGGCGCTGCGGAAGCGGTTGTTGCGGGCTCGCGCTTCGGCTTCGTCCGTTGAGCGACGAGGGGCTGGGGACGCGCGGCGGGCTTCGGCTTCTCGCCCATGCCTTCGGCGATGCTCGGCACGCGATATTGCGGGGTCTTCGGCGTCATGGGAATGACCAGCGACACCCGGCCCTGCTTGCCGCCGGGTCCGCTCTTGGCCGTATAGCGCACGGCGCCCCCCTTCCCATTGCGGCGGGAGGCGAGGTATTGCGCGCGCACCGTACCGCCTATCCCACGGACGGCCAGCACCGCCATGCCGCCGAGGCCGGTGGCGATGTTGCACTCGGCTGGAGCCCAACGCCGAACGATATCGAGGGCGGATTTGCGGTTGTAGTCCAGATAATAGCGCTTCAGCAGCAGGGCCGCCGCATCGGCGCCATGCTCGGCGGAGGCGAAGCCCACATGGCCCTCGCCATCGGTGGCGAGCTCGCCGTTCCAGCGGGCGCTCTTGATGCACCAGTAATTGTTGAGTTTCACGCAGCGGGTCACGAAGGGGCGCTCCGCCTTGAACAAAGCCGCCAGCGCAATCGTCGTCTTCGGCTCCAGGGCGTCGATGGCCTCCGAACGCCAGTTGGTGACCTCGCGGTTCTGAGGCTCGTAGCGCACCTGCGAGGCCTGTGGCGAAGCCGTCAGATCGGCTGCGCCGGGGAGCAAGGCGTGTCCGGCAAAGCCAAGCGCAAGAAGCGTCTCGATCAGCATGTGGATTTCAGTCCCCGCGAGCCCGCGAAATTGTCGAGGTCATTTCAGGAGAAACGATGGCGGCGCCGATATGTTCATGCCTGATGCCCGGTCTTGACCGTTCTCCCCAGTCACCCCACGAATAACGGCCTCTTTCGCGTGAGTCCTCATGAGCGCCGATATCCTGATCCGATGCCTGGAACCCTCCGACGCCCAAGCCTACCGCGACCTGCGGCTGGAGGCTCTCGCCACGAGCCCGGAGGCCTTCGGCTCAAGCTACGAGGAGGAGGCTCCGCTTTCCCTCGACACGATCCGCTCTCGTATTCCTACCTCGGGCCCCAATTCGATCTTCGGCGCTTTTGCGGGAGAACGGCTCGTCGGCATGGCGGGATTCGTCATGTATGAGCGGAAGAAAGCCTCTCACAAGGGGCTGATGTGGGGCGTCTACGTACAGACCGAGTGGCGCGGTCACGGCCTGGGACGGCGGCTGGTCCAGCGCGTGATCGAGCAGGCGTCGCGGCATGTGATCGTGCTCGAAGCAGCGGTCGGCCTCGCCAATACGAGCGCACGGCGCACGTATCACGCCCTCGGCTTCAAGCCTTACGGAATCGAGCGCAAGGCGATCCGCGTCGGCGATGTGTTCTATGACGAGGAATTGCTGTTCATGGACTTTGCAGAGTCCGGCATACCGGGCCCTTAGTCGTCCTCGCCCGCGCCGATGGATTTGGGCGTCGCGAAGCGTTCGAGCCGACCGGACTTGCGCGTCACCTCGGCCCATGTCTCGACGGAGAAGTCGATGACGGCGAGCCCGGCGGTCGGGTACTTGCTGCCGAGCCGCAGAATGCCCTCCATGTCGCCCTCGCCGATGAGGAAGCTCGCAAGGTCCTCGAAACCGGGATTGTGCCCAATCATCATCAGCGTGCGCACTTCGGGCTCCACCTCCTGAAGCACGGTGAGAAGCCGCGCGAAGGGAGCCTCGTAAATGCGCCCGTCGTGACGGCTTGGTACCTCGCCGATGATGGGATGCACGATCTCCCAGGTTTCCTGGGTGCGGCGCGCGGGCGAAACCAGCGCGAGATCGGGCGCCAGGAACTCGCTCTTGATGTAGTTGCCCATCGTGGCCGAGGCCACCTGCCCCCGTGGGGCCAGAGGCCGGTCGAGATCAAGCATGCCCGGCGGCCAAGCGGCCTTGGCATGACGAAGAAGAAGCAGACGAAGCATCAGCGCCCTTCCCTTCTTGCGATGAAGGCGAGCTTCTCGAACAGGCTCACGTCCTGCTCATTCTTCAGAAGCGCACCATGGAGCGGCGGAATGAGCTTGCGGGTATCGCGCTCGCGCAGCTGCTCGGGGCCGATATCCTCGGAGAGCAGAAGCTTGAGCCAATCGAGAAGCTCGGACGTGGAAGGCTTCTTGCGCAGGCCCGGCACCTCGCGCACGTCGAAGAAGATCTTCAGCGCCTCTTCCACGAGCCTGTGCTTGATGCCGGGATAATGCACCTCGACGATGCGGCCCATGGTCTCGGCATCGGGAAACTTGATGTAGTGGAAGAAGCAGCGGCGCAGGAACGCGTCCGGCAGCTCCTTCTCGTTGTTCGAGGTGATGATGACGATGGGCCGCTGCGCGGCTTTCACCGTCTCGCCGGTCTCGTAGACGAAGAACTCCATGCGGTCGAGCTCGAGCAGCAGGTCGTTGGGGAACTCGATATCGGCCTTGTCGATCTCGTCAATCAGCAGCACGGGCCGAACCTCGGAAGCGAAAGCCTCCCACAATTTGCCGCGCTTGATGTAGTTGCGGATATCGGACACGCGCGGATCGCCGAGCTGGCTGTCGCGAAGGCGCGAAACCGCGTCGTATTCGTAAAGCCCCTGCTGGGCCTTGGTGGTGGACTTGATGTGCCAGGTGAGCAGCGGCGCATTTAGAGACCGGGCGATCTCCTCCGCCAGGACGGACTTGCCGGTGCCGGGTTCGCCCTTCACGAGCAGCGGCCGCTCCAGGGTGATCGCCGCATTGACGGCCACCGTCAGGTCCTCGGTCGCCACATAGGTTTCTGTTCCGGTAAAACGCGCCATCCCCACCATTCCTCTCACGATCGAAGCCTATGCCGTCTCGTCACCTTTCGGCAATCGCTCTCATCATGTAAGCCCATAACAAACTAGGGAGGATAAAAGCCAATGGCCGGCAATCGTTATCACAAAGACCGCATCGGAAATCACAAGCTGAAGCCCGAAACCCTCATGCTGGGATACGGCTACGATCCGACCCTGTCGGAAGGCGCGGTGAAGCCGCCGGTCTTCCTGACCTCGACCTTCGTGTTCAACAGCGCCGAGCACGGCAAGGAATTCTTCGATTACGTGTCCGGCCGCAAGGAGCCGCCCAAGGGCGAAGCCGCGGGCCTCGTCTATTCCCGCTTCAATCACCCCAACTCCGAGATCGTCGAGGACCGCCTCGCCATCTTCGAGGAGGCGGAAGCGGGCCTTCTCTTCTCCTCGGGCATGTCGGCGATCGCCACCACGATCCTGGCCTACGCCCGCCCTGGCGACGTGATCCTGCATTCGCAGCCGCTCTATGGCGGCACGGAGACCCTGATCGCCAAGACGCTCGCCAATTTCGGCATCCAGGCCGTGGGCTTCGGCGACGGCGTCGACGGAGCAAGCATCCGCGCCGCGGCCAAGGAAGCACAGGCCAAGGGCCGGGTTTCGGTCGTGTTGATCGAGTCCCCGTCGAACCCGCTCAACACCCTCGTGGACGTGGCCCTCATCCGGACCATCGCCGAAGAGATCGCACAGGCCCAGGGCGGCCAGCGCCCGGTCATCGTCTGCGACAACACCCTGCTCGGCCCGCTCTTCCAGAAGCCGCTCAAGCACGGCGCCGACATTTCCGTCTATTCGCTGACGAAATATGTCGGCGGCCATTCGGACCTGATCGCCGGCGCGGCACTCGGCTCCAAGGAGCACATGAAGACCGTGCGCCTGCTGCGCTCGGCCATCGGCACCCAGCTCGATCCGCATTCCTGCTGGATGCTCGGCCGTTCGCTGGAAACCCTGGCGCTTCGCATGTCGGCGGCGAACCGCAATGCGGAGATCGTGGCCAAGTTCCTGAACGAGCATCCGAGCGTCGTGAAGGTCCACCACCTCGATTACCTGCCGGAAGGCTCGCGCGCCTACGAAGTCTATAAGGCGCAGAGCGATGCTCCCGGCTCCACCTTCTCCTTCGACGTGAAGGGCAGCGAGCCCGAGGCGTTCAAGGTTCTGAATGCGCTCCAGGTGTTCAAGCTGGCGGTGAGCCTGGGCGGCACGGAGTCGCTTATCTCGCACCCGGCCTCCACCACCCATTCCGGCGTGCCGAAGGAAACCCGCGACCGCCTCGGCGTTTCGGACGCCACGATCCGCGTCTCCATCGGCATCGAGCACCCGGACGACCTTGTGGCCGATTTGTCGCAGGCCCTCGCGACGCTGGGCTGATATTCGGCAGGCGTCATCCCGGGGCTTCACGGCGTAACCCGGGATGACGCATAGCCCGCGCGACACCTGCAAGCCATGCCTCGTCTTCAGAGCGTGAGCGGAATTTGTCCTTGCGCTCCCCTTCCGCGTAGAACCACAATACGCCGAACGGAAAGTCCTTATGTCCGCCTCCATTGACCTGCACGCGTATCAGGAACCGATCCTTTTTCTGGCAACGGCAGGCGTCGTCGTCCCGCTCTTTCACAGGCTGAAGATCAGTCCGGTTCTCGGCTTTCTGGCCGCCGGCGCATTGCTTGGCCCTTACGGCCTCGGCCGCCTGATCCCGGATCATCCCTGGCTCGACTGGCTGACCTTCACGAATCCCGAAGGCACATCTCGGCTCGCTGAATTCGGCGTGGTCTTCCTGCTCTTCACCATCGGCATCGAGCTGTCATGGCAGCGCCTGCGCGTGCTGCGCCGTCAAGTCTTCGGCTTCGGTACGCTGCAGGTCGTGCTCTGCGCCTTGGCCCTCGGCCTCTTTGCCTACAAGACCGTGGATTCCATCGCCGCCGCCGCGCTCATCGGCATCGCGCTGGCTCTCTCTTCCACGGCCATCGCCCTGCCCGTGCTGGCGGAGCAGAAGCGCCTCAATTCCGCAGCCGGACGCGCGAGCTTTTCCGCCCTGCTCTTTCAGGATCTCGCGGTGGCGCCGATCCTGTTCACCATCGCCGCCCTCGACACGCGCCAGCCGGAAGTGAGCATGCTCTCCTTCGGGATCGCCCTGGGTCAGGCAGCCGTGGCGCTGGCGATCATCGTCGGGCTCGGGCGCCTCGTGCTCAGGCCCTTCTTCCAGATGGTCTCAGCCACGAAAAGCCCTGAAATGTTCATGGCGGCCTGCCTGCTCGTGGTGATCCTGACGAGCCTGATCGCCGCCGCCAGCGGCCTTTCCATGGCTCTCGGCGCCTTCATTGCCGGCATTCTTCTCTCCGAGACGGAATATCGCCGGGCCATCGACACGACGATCCAGCCGTTCAAGGGATTGCTGCTCGGGGTGTTCTTCGTGTCGGTGGGCATGAGCCTCGACGTGGTGCGCTTCCTCGAAGCACCGGTAACAATCCTGGCGGTCGCGACCTTCCTCATCGCCATCAAGAGCGTGATCATCTTCTGGCTGAGCCGCCCCTTTGGCCTCAAAGCGCCGGAGGCCGCGGAAGCGAGCCTGCTGCTGGGACCGGGCGGCGAGTTCGCCCTCGTCATCATCGGCGCTGCCATAGCGGCGGGGATCGTGCCTTATGAGGTCGGCAAGAACCTATTGCTCGTGACGACGCTTACCATGGTGGCGATCCCCTTCCTCGCCCGCCTTGGGCGGCGCCTGGGCCGCTCTCTCGAACAGCAGCGCCCCACGGACCCCGAGCTTGCCGTTCCGCCGCCTCCCGAGGAGATGGGCCGCGTCATCATTGCCGGCTATGGCCGCGTGGGCCAGCTCATCGGCGACATGCTCCATCGCCACAATGTGCCTTTTCTCGCCATCGACATGGACCCGGCCCGCGTGGCCGAGGCGCGCAGAGCCGGCAAGCCGGTTTATTTCGGCGACGGCTCTCATCCGGCTTTCCTGCACTCCTGCGGCGTCGAGCAGGCACGCGCCCTCGTCATCACTCTCGATACGCCGAGCGCCATCGAAGCCGTAGTGTCGGCGGCGCGGCAGGAGCGGCCAGACCTCACCATCGTATCTCGCGCCCGCGACGCCAAGCACGCGACGCGGCTCTACGAGCTCGGCGTCGACGATGCGGTGCCGGAAACCATCGAGGCGTCGCTGCAACTGAGCGAAGCCGTGCTCGCCGATATCGGCGTGCCCATGGGCCTCGTCATCGCCTCGATCCATGAGCGGCGAGACGAGTTCCGCGCGATCCTGCGGAACAACAACAAGAAGCCGGAGCGCACCGAATTCCGAGCCCGGCGGACAGTGGGGAAGTAACGCCATGTTCCTCACCTTCTTCACGGAATTGCGTGCGGTGAAGGTGCCCGTCTCATTGCGGGAATATCTCTCCTTTCTCGAAGCGCTCGATGAGGATCTCGCCGATAAGAACGTGGAGGAATTCTACTATCTCTCCCGCACCTGCCTCGTGAAGGACGAGCGCCATTTCGACAAGTTCGACCAGGTGTTCGCGCATGTCTTCAAAGGTCTCGAAAGCATGGGCCAAGCCCTCGGCAAGGAGGAGATCCCCGAGGAATGGCTGAAGAAGCTCGCCGAGCGCTATCTCTCCGACGAGGAGAAGAAGCAGCTTGAAGCCATGGGCTGGGACAAGCTCTGGGAAAACCTGAAGAAGCGGCTCGAAGAGCAGAAGGGCCGCCACCAGGGCGGCAACAAGTGGATCGGCACCGCGGGCACCTCGCCCTACGGCGCGTACGGCTACAATCCCGAAGGCATCCGCATCGGCCAGGACAGGAACCGCAATTTCCGCGCCGTGAAAGTGTGGGACAAGCGCGAGTTCAAGGATTTCGACGACAGCGTGGAACTCGGCGTGCGCAACATGCGCATCGCATTGCGCCGTCTCCGTCGTTTCGCACGCACCGGCTCAGCCGAGGAACTCGATCTCGACGAGACGATCCACGAGACCGCGCATAAGGGCTATCTCGACGTGCGCCTGCGGCCCGAGCGCCGCAACGCCGTGAAGGTGCTGCTCTTCCTCGATGTGGGCGGGTCGATGGACTGGCACATCCAGGCGGCGGAGGAGCTGTTCTCGGCGGCGCGTCTCGAGTTCAAGCATTTCGAGCATTTCTACTTCCACAACTGCGTCTATGAGCATCTGTGGAAGGAAAACCGCCGCCGGTTCGACGAGAGGATTCCGACCTTCGACGTGATCCGCACTTATCCATCGGATTATCGCGTGGTCTTCGTGGGCGATGCCTCCATGAGCCCTTACGAGATCACCCATCCCGGCGGCTCGGTGGAGCACTGGAACGAGGAAGCGGGCAGCATCTGGATGCGGCGCATTCTCGATCACTTCCACAAAGCGGTCTGGCTGAACCCGGTGCCCGAGAGCCACTGGAAATACACCCAGTCAATCACCCTCATGCGGCAACTCTTTTCAGAGCGCATGCATCCGCTGACGCTAGAAGGCATAGACCATGCCATGCGTGAGCTAGTACGTTAATGTAGATCATTGTTAAGAGCGTGAAATAGAGGATACGAAGTGCGTGGATAAGTTTCCCATTTAAATCAATGACTTAACTTAAAGTATGTTGATTTTGTTGACACGACGTGCTTGACGAAGTGCGAGAATATTCCCCTTATTAATCCTTGGTCCTCCCCTTCATCTTTTCTTTTGGTGATAGGAGCGACTTTGAAAGACAATATCCCAGAAATTAAGGTCAAAATCCTCGGACTGATTGAGGCGAGCGCTTCTGGCAGCGTAGGAATTGGTGCGCTTGTACTAATCGTTCTTGTGCTGCTGATCATAAGAACGTTTGGCTGGCCTCAGTAAGGCGCGAGCTGGTACGTTGGCCCCATGACACAGACTTACACCTTTAGCCCCCGTCCGGTGGGCGGACCGATCAGTTTTGCCATCAAGGGAGAGACGCTGATCGTCGATTCCGGCCGCAAGGTGCATGAGGTTCGCCTCGGCGCAGTCGAGACCGTGCGCATGACCTATGAGCCCGGACGCATCGGCTACAAGGCGTTTCGCACGAAGGTCACGCTCAAGGACGGCAAGAACTTCACCTTCGGTTCCCTCAGCTGGAAGAGCCTCGTCGAGGCGCAGGAGATGGGCGCGGAGTACAGGGCTTTCGCCAGCACCCTGTGCGAAGCCATCGTAAAGGCCAATCCGCAGGCGCGGTTCATCGCCGGAAAGCCCTGGTGGCTGTGGGCCTCGACGGCAACCCTCGCCATCCTGTCCCTTTTCATGATGGCATACCTGATCTGGCAGGCTCTCCAGATGGGCTCGACGGGCGTCGCCCTGATCGGCGCGCTGTTTGCCGTGGTGGGCGTGTGGCAGATCGAGCCGATGGTGCGCCTCAACAAGCCAAGGCTCTTCAGCTCCGGCGCGTTGCCGGAAGAGCTGATGCCGAAAGCGGGCTGACGGCATGACGAGCAGCCTCGAAGACGCGGACGAGCGGCAGCCCGACATTGCGACCGTCAGCAGCAAGATCGTCTACGAGAACAAGTGGATGAAGGTCCGCGAGGACCGTATCCGCCGCAGGGACGGTTCGCCCGGCATCTACGGATTCGTCGAGAAGCCCGATTTCGTCATCATCGTCCCCATTCAGGACGGCATCGTCCACTTGGTCCAGCAATACCGCTATCCCATCGGGCGCCGCCAATGGGAGTTCCCGCAAGGCTCATGGGAAGGCGAGCCTGGGGCCGATCCACGCGATCTGGCGCGCGGCGAACTGGAGGAAGAGACCGGATTGCTCGCAGGCAATATCCAGGAGGTCGGGCAGCTCTACCCTCTCTACGGAACCGTGACGCAAAGCTATCGGATCTTCCTGGCGACCGACCTCAACCCAGGCCGCCGCCAGTTGGAGCACGAGGAGCAGGATCTGGTCACGAAGGCTTTTCCCTTGGCCGAGGTGGAAGAGATGATCCTGAACGGCACCATCCAGGACGCAGGAACCGTCGCCTCCTTTGGGATGCTCAGGTTGAAGGGCCTGATCTGAGAGCGCTGTCATCCCCGCCTTAGCAGGGATGACACGAGAGGCTCCGGAGTCTTACGTCCGCACCACCAGCACCGAGCACCGGGCGTGACGCACGATGGTGGAGGCATTCGAACCCAGGAGATAGGTCGCCATGCTCGGACGGTGCGAGCCGATAACGATGAGGTCGGCTCCCGTCTTCTCGGCCTCATCCAGCACCTCGCCGTAAACGGACCCCAAGCGCACGGCGGCGGAGACGCGCTCGGCCGGAAGGTTCACCTTGGCCGCGAGTTCGGCAAGCTTCTTGTCGGCCTCGTCCTGCTGTTCCTGATCGAAGGCCGGAGGCATGAATTCCATGTATGTGACTGGCACGATAGCGCGCACATAAACGAGGCGGATGCTGGCCTCTCCTAGGGACGCGAGCTCGACAGCCTTGTCCAATGCGGGCTGTGCCGTCTCTACTTCACCGAGATCGACGGGAACGAGGATCGTCTTGAACATGGGCAAATCTCCGGATCAGCCTTGGCGGGTGGGTGTATGAACTGTCAGCCCGTCCAGCTCGGGCCGAACCCGGATCTGGCAGGACAGACGTGAATTGGGACGCACATCGAAGGCGAAGTCCAGCATATCCTCTTCCATGGGCTGCGGCTGGCCGGTCGCGGCTTCCCACTCCTCGTCCACATAGACATGGCAGGTGGCGCATGAGCAGGCCCCGCCGCATTCGGCCTCGATGCCCGGCACGCCATTGCGAATGGCGGTTTCCATCACGGTAGAACCCTCTTCCGCCTCCACGGTTCTGGCGGTTCCTTCGGCATCGATGAAAGTTATCTTGATCATTGCGGACCTTTCTCTGTCGGCGCATATTTAAGATACGGCGCGCCGGATGACGAGAGATGAGCACGAGGCTTGCCGTCTTTTCGCCGTATTTTCCCCGGCAGTGCAGGTTACTGAGCCGTTAACGACGTTCGCAAGTGACAGGGGACATCGGGTTTCCTTGAACATGCCCGGCCGCTAAACTCGCTTGGTAAATAGCAGATTACCGTACGGAAGGACTGTCACGAGTTTTTCCGGACCGGCTGAAGCCCGCATCGCCTCTTGATGATCAAAGGAATGTAAGCGGCTTCAACCACCATCAGTTGCGTCACGAGGGCGGATCATGGCGACCGAGAATAAGAAGATGAAAGACCCGGCGGAGGCAGCCCTTTCGGCTGTCGAGCAGGCTCTCAACCTTGACGAGACCTTTGAGATCCCGACCCCAGGTCAGCCGGAGAGCAAGTCTTCTTCCGAAGAGCCCCGGCTGCCGGATATCGACGCGCATGATTTCACGAGGGGGCCTTTTGCCCTGAACTCGGACTTCCCCGACCGTCAGGACGACCGTCTGGACGAGCGTGACCTCGATCGCGACCTCAGGCTGGACGACGCGCCCCGCTCCGGCTTCGTCGCGCCCGACCGCACTGCCGTCGCCAACGACGACCGCCAGAATGTCGGCGTGATGCTGCAGGCCCTCCAGGTTCGCCCCTCCAGCCGCGCTTATGTGTTCGCCACACTCGCCTCCCTCCTCTGGGTCGGCGGCATCGGCTATTTCCTCTTCTCGCAGGGCATCGTGACGCCCGAGCAACTGCTCGCCACGTTCTCCACCTCGCAACTGGCCCTTGGCGCCGTTGCTCTCGTGGCTCCGCTCTTCTTGTTCTTCATCGCTGCGATGCTCACCGTCCGCTCGCAGGAAATGAAGATGGTCGCCCGCGCCGTCGGCGAAGTGGCCGTGCGTCTCGCGCAGCCCGAGAACTTCTCCACCGACGCCGTTCTTTCCGTCTCCCAGGCCGTGCGCCGCGAAGTGGCTGCTGTCGGCGATGGTGTGGAACGCGCCCTGGCCCGCGCCGGTGAGCTCGAGACGCTCGTGCGCAGCGAAATCTCCACGCTGGAGCGCGCCTATTCCGACAACGAAATCCGCATTCGCTCCCTCATCGACGAACTCGTCGCTCAGCGCGAAGCCATCGTTTCCAATTCCGAGCGCGTGCGCGGCGCCATCACCGGCGCTCACCAGAACCTGATCCAGGACCTCGATGTCGCCAGCGAGCGCGTCGTCACCGCCGTCGGCGGCGCAGGCGACAAGGTCACCGGCTCCCTCGAGCAGCAGGGCGATCAGATCACCCAGGCCCTCGGCCGCGCCGGCGAGCGCGTCGTCGAAGAGATGGCGAGCCGTGGCATCGAACTCGTGGAGCGCCTGTCCGGCGCGAGCGAAGAGATCAAGTCCGGCATCGCCGATGTGGGCACCACGATCACCAGCGCCCTCGAAAGCAAGGCGCAGGACATCACCGGCGCCTTCGAGCGCACCGGCGACGTTCTCACCCGTCATCTGCAGGAAGGCGCAACCCAGGTCACCCGCACGCTGGCCGAAACCGGCCGCGGCGTTATCGACGCCCTCGCACAGCAGGGCAACGACGTGCGTGAGGCATTCGAGCAGACCGCCCGCAGCCTCGAGGAGAGCTTCGCGCATCGCGGCAGCGAAATCACCGAGAAGCTCGCGGCCACCGGCGGCGTGATCGCCGACGACATTTCCGCCCGCACCACCGACATGCGCGACCAGATCGCCGCAGCCGGCCTCTCCGTGAGCGAAGAGCTCATGCAGCGTGGCACGGCCTTGCGCGAACAGCTTGCCGCCACCGGCTCCGATGTGGTCAGCGACATCATCTCGCGCGGCAATGAATTCCGCGAGCATCTGGCAACGACCGCCTCTGAGGTCAGCAACCAGATCATGCTGCGCGGCAACGAGGTGCGCGAGCATCTCGAAGGCGCCGTGCGCATGGCCGACGAGTCCATCGGCAGCCGCGTCGAGGACCTCGCCGTTCGCCTCGAAACGGCCAGCCAGCGCGTCAGCGAATCCGTCACCGTTCAGGGTCAGGCTTTGGAGAACAACCTCACCCAGGTCGGCGAGCGTCTCTCCTTCCTCATGGGCTCCAAGGTCGAGGAATTCCAATCGACCTTCGAAACCCGCGGCCAGGAATTCTCGGAGACCCTCACCCGTCACGCCGACGAAGTGCAGAACCGTCTCGCCGGCACCGGCAAGGACATCGTCCTCGCCATCGCCACGCAGGGCGCACGCGTCAACGAAGTGCTCAACCGCACTGCGGAAAGCGTCACCAGCACCGTCGACACCCGCACCCGTGAGGTGGAGGAGACCCTCGGCTCGCGCCTCGAAGCCTTCGAAGGCGTCATGGGCCGTGGCGGCGAACTCGCCGACCGCATCTCCCGCGAGGTGGGCAGCCTGACGGAAACGATCAGCGGCCGCTTCGAGGAGATGGACCGTCTCATTACCGTGCAGGGCCGCACGATGTCCGAGTCCTTCGCCGAGCGCGCTCGCGAGGCGACCTCCGCCATCGAGACCCAGCTCACGGCTCTCGAGGAGCACGCCACCCGCCGCACCACCGAGATCACCGCGAACTTCGACACCATCGTCGAGCGTGTGGACACCGTTCTCGGCGCTCGCTCCACGGCCCTCAACGAGGCGCTCGTCGTGCGTACCGGTGAGATGGCCCGCGTGATGGCTGAAGGCGGCCGCGACGTGGCCAACGCCCTTCAGACCCGCGTGGACGAGATCAGCCAGGCGATCACCGCCAAGACCGGCACCATCGCCGATACGCTCTCCGCCAAGGCCGAGCAGATCACCGAGGTGCTCGACGCCCGCGCCACCAGCATCAACGAGATCCTCGGCACCCGCGCCGGCGAGATCACCGAGACGCTGGAGAACCGCATCGCCACGATCAACCAGATTCTCGGCGACCGTGTCGACGAAATCGCGGAGACGCTTGGCACCCGCGCCTTCGAGATCAACCAGACCCTCGGCGGCCGCGCCGAAGAAATCACGCAGACGCTCAGCGCCCGCGCCGAGGAGATCAACCAGACCCTTGGCGGCCGCGTGGAAGAGATCGCATCGACCCTCGGCAACCGTACCGAGGAGCTGGCAGCGACCCTCGATCAGCGCGTCGGCCAGTTCGAGGAGCGCGTGGTCAACCGTCTCGGTGGCGTCGTGGAAGCCATCGACGAGCGCGGCTCGGCGGTCGTTTCCTCACTCAACAGCCGCATCGGCGAGATCCGCACGATCTTCGACACGCAGGGCAACTCGCTTATCGAGTCGCTCGGCAACCGTGGCGATGTGATCGGCCAGGAAGTCGCCTCCATCACCGAGACCACCCTGCGCACCCTCGAAGACCGCAGCCAGACCATGCTGTCGTCGCTCCAGGAGCGCACGATGGAGCTCACCTCCTCCTACATGCAGTCGACGGAGGCCATGCGCGTCGCCATCGACTCCGGCACGGAGCGCACGGTCGAGACCCTGCTCGGCACCAATGAACGCCTGCGCGGCGAACTCACCGACGTGCTCGGACGCCTGCAGGATGCCAGCCGCACCCTGCAGCAGGTTGCGGCCACCGCCGGCAGCAACCTCGGCGCCGTCGAGGACGGCCTGGGCGGCCGCGTGCAGCAGATCGAGACCCTCCTGTCCGAAATCGCATCGCAGGCAAGCCGCGCCTCGGATCAGGTGGCCGATCAGGTCGATGCCCTGCGCGGCGTCTCCACCGGCGCGATCCAGCAGGCCATGGACCTCGCCCATGCCCTCGAAGACCGCGCTCGCGGCCTCACCGAAACCACCTACGAGCAGATCAACACGCTCACCCAGGCAGCCTCTGCCCTGGAGCGCGTGGAAGGCCGCATGACCGAGGCCCTGTCCAGCCGCCAGAGCGCCCTGGATGAACTCCTCGGCCGCATCGAAGAGCGTTCGCAGGATCTCGAATCCGTCACCCGCGCCTTCACCACCCTCGTGGAAGGTTCTCTGCAGAACGCCGAGAACAAGGCGCGCCAGATCGGCTCCGTCCTTGCCGGTGCCGCCGAAACGACCACAACCGCCATCGGCGAGCAGTTCGAGCGCATCCGCTCCACCACCAGCGTGGAGAGCGAGCGTACCGCTGCAACCCTTCGCTCGACCTACGAGCAGGCAGCTGCCGAGATGGCGGAAGCCCTCAGCGGCGCAACCGCGAAGTTCCGCGACACCATGGGTGAACTGCGCGGCATGACCGGCCAGATCCAGCGCGAGCTGGAGGCCACCCGCGCCGAACTCCGCCGCGGTGTCGTCGAGCTGCCCCAGGAAACCCAGGAGACGACGGCCAACATGCGCCGCGTGGTCGCCGACCAGATCAAAGCTCTCAACGAGCTTTCCGCCCTGGTCTCGCGCTCCAACCGCGTGGTCGATGCGGCTCCCGCCGCTCAGCCCCGCCGCGCTGCGGTGAACGAGGCCCCGGTCGCTGCGACCATGGCTGCCGTCGCCGCCGCAGTCGAGCAGCGCATCGCCTCCCCTGCCCCCGCTCCCGCGCCGACGGTTGCCCGTCAGCCCGAGCCGCGCCCGGCTCCTGCACCGGCCCCCGCGCCTGCCCGTCAGGCCGCTCCGGCTCCCGCGCAGCGCCCCGCTGCTCTTCGCGAGGAAGCCGCGTCCGCCCGTGACGCCGGCGCTGCCCGTGGCGGCTGGCTGTCGGATCTTCTGAACCGCGCCTCGCGCGG
>JAEXGT010000089.1 GCA_023450615.1 Pseudomonadota bacterium
GTGGTGATCATGGCGGCAAGGGCGACCACGGTGGTGGTAAAGGTGGCCCTGGTGGCGGCAAAGGTGGTCACGGTGGTGGCAAAGGCGACCACGGCGGCGGTGGCAAAGGCGGCCACGGTAGCGGCAAGGGCGACCACGGCGGTGGCCGGGGAGATCACGGCGGAGGCAAAGGCAGCCCTGGCGGCGGCAAGGGTGACCAAGGCGGCGGGCGCGGTGACCATGGCGGCGGACGTGGCGACCAAGGCGGCGGACGTGGCGATCCCGGCGGGCGTGGCGATGCTGGAGGAAATGGCGACCAGAGTGGTGGGCGCGGCGATCCCGGTGGCCGCGGCGGTTCTGACGGCGGGCGCGGAGGCTCCGGCTCGCGTCGCTAACCGCCTTTAGGCAAGACAACTCAAAGCCCTTGGCTTCATCGGAGCCAAGGGCTTTTGCGTCCGGTCCCTAAGATCGGAAGCGATCCTCACCGGCTTGATGGAAAGCCGTCATTCCTAGAGCATCGAACGCAAAAGCGGGCACCGGTTTTGCGTGGAAAGATGCGTCGAAACAAAAGCTTCAAGCAGGGGATGTGAGCTCGATTTCACGTCCACTGCTTTAGCGGCATCCCTGTTGCGCTTTACGCATCATCGCCGTGAAGCCCTTGAGCGGAAAAGTGTACGTGGTTTTGTTGCCGCGCCTCGATGTCGCTTCAACGACCGCCACACGCCCCCTTTCCAACGCGCGTACGAACTCGGCCTCGCGCTCCATGCGACGCAGCCAGGCAGAGCTGCCGCGCGGGATCATGGTGAAATTGTTGCCGTCGATGGCGATACGGATTGCAACGGGCGCGAACTCATAGCCTGTTTGCAGGCTGGCTTCCGTACGAACCTTGCTGTTCTTGAGATGCCGGACGAACAGGGTGACGCGCCCATGATCGAGTTGCTCCGGCTTCTTCGATGCCGCATCGGAGAAAGCATAGCATACATCCGCCCCACCCTCTCTGGCCTTCCAAGCACTCCAGCCTTCGTTCGCTCCAAGCATTTGCGGATCTTGCGCGAAGGCGCAGGCGCTCGAAAGGACGATGAATGCAATGGCTGTGCTGAACAACTTCATCTACGGGATACTCACCTTGGAGGTTGCGTGAGCCCGCAAACTTTCAAGGCGAGGTTACCTGATGGTAAATATCCGCGCGCATCGTCCCGCACCATCGGCAAGCAGGCTGATTTCGGTAAAGTGCGTAGGAGGTTGCACCATCTTCAACAGATCGTGAGAACCTCCCCGTTGGTCAGAGAGGCTCTTCGGCTCTTGCTCCTTGAGCCGCCATCACCTTGGAGGACCGCATCAAGGAGAGCAGCGTCTGTGCATGGAGTTCGCCGGTGACGGGCAATCCGACCGTGCGCTGAAATTCTTCGATTGCCTTGCGTGTCGAAGCTCCCACGACGCCATCCGCCTTGAGATCTCCGAAGCGGAGCTGCGTCAACGCCTGTTGAGCGGCCATCACGTCCTGCTTCGTCGGACGCGGCTTGATGCGCAGCAGATCCGGCGCGTTACCGACGCTCTGGGCGAATCCCGTGTGCGAGGAAGAGGCCAACTGACCTCGCGCGCTTTTCAGTTCCGTGTCGATCTTCTGGAGTTCGGCTCTGGTTTCCGTCAGCTGCTCGCGGAGGCTTGCGTTCTCCTTCACCGTCTCCTCGGACTTCTCCTGCTGTTCCAGATACTGAGCCTGGAAATCCTGGAGAATCGCAACCTGTCCCTGCAGCTGTTTCCTGATCTCGACTGATGTCAGAACGGAGTAGCCGAACGCGCCCCATCCCGCGACGGTCATGAGAGCGAGGACGGGAACAGTCATGCGGCTGGACTTCAAGATTCTTTCTCCTTGCATCAGGGTCACGATATTTCCTTCGACTTCCGGTTTTCCAAGGTCAAAGGCATGGCGGTGCCAAGGTAGATCGAAACATGGTCAAACCATGACAACCTTGGAACTGTGACATCACTGTGTGGTGATCAAGGATCAATCCCGCACACGCCCAAATATGGCGCGTGAATGCTCGAACTCATTTCGCGCAGACCTGCACCGCAAGTGGGACAGACCTGCTTTTTGAAGCGGATAGCCAGGTATCAACCTTTATAGGCCACGAGCACCGCGCCTGCTGCGATGAAGCTCACGCCGATCCAGTTGGGCAGGGTCAGGCGCTCGCCGAGAAATGCAACTCCGAAAAGGGCGACGAGAACGACGCTCAGCTTGTCGATGGGCGCAACCCGCGCGGCATCGCCGATCTTGAGCGCACGGAAATAGCAGATCCATGAAGCTCCCGTGGCAAGTCCCGAGAGCACGAGAAAAACGTAGCTGCGGCCGGAGATCGATTCCAGCGGCTGCCATTGCCCTGTCGCGACGAGGATGGCGCCGAGCGCACACAGGATCACGCAGGTTCGGATGAAGGTCGCGAAATCCGAATTGACGTTCTCGATGCCGATTTTCGCGAAGATTGCGGTCAGAGCGGCGAATCCTGCCGACAGAACCGCCCAGAACTGCCATGACAGAAAGATCGATCTCATCGGCAAACCTCACCAGTTGGAACGAATGCCTTGCGGCGAGAGGGCGGGCCTGCGCCCCTCCCAGAGTTTTCGCGCGGCCTCGCGGCACTCCTCGAAATCCTCCGCCTTGCCGCCGCGCAGGGTGAGAAGCGCGATCCCGGCCGTGGCGATGATGATGCTCGCCGCACGCTCGTCCCGTACGGCTCCCGTCCAGACGGATTGCCAATATTCAAGGCTCGTCATTCCCATCGTCGGATAGGCTGGCGGCTCGGGAATCGCGGAAATGAAAAGGTCGCCCGCCTTTCCGTCGACAAGACGAAGAAGCGTCGTTGAACGGAACGGCGTCGCCTCCGCAGCGTCGCGGCTTGAGCCCAGAACGGTAAGGCTCCTGCATCCGAGGAGCGCTCCGGCATCGCAATGCAGCTCGCGATAAGCGGGCCGCACCACGCCCGCCATGAGCGAGGGCGCGCCGAAGGGATTGAGAAGCGGCATCATCGCATTCACCGGCGAGCGCGTCTCGAACAACCCGTAGAGCATGTTCAGGCGATGGAGCTGAGACGACATCGCGGCCAACGGAAGATAGGCGAGGCCCTGTTCGGCAATGGCGTCTTTGGCCGACGCGACGCTCGCGCAGACGGGAATGCCGATGGATGTTGCAGCAGCCACGAGCTTGCCTTTGGTGCCGCCGCCGCCATCCATTCCATGCAGCAGGATTTTGTGCCCGGCCTGGGCGAGAAGCAATGCCGCCTGCAGGAACCACGGCATCCTGCGGGATTTCGGGGAGATGTAGGAAGGCCAATCCAGATCGATGCAGGGTGCTCCCTGATCCGCGGCCCCCATATGCGCGCGTGCCGCGCGAACAAAGCCCGCAAGCTCCGCTGCCGTCTCGCCCCTGAAATTCATGATCGAGAGAAGAGCGCCGATCTGGATCGGATCGGCCTTGCCGTCGAGAACGATGGACAATGCGTCCTGCGCCTCATCAAGGGTGAGAGGGCGGCTGTGGCCGATCCCGGCGCCTATCGTGGCAATGTGACTGGCAAGTCTTTTGCGCGCATCCTCTGCTTTCCCGAGAACCGCGAGCTTGCGCGCGAAAGCCTCCGGCAGAGGCTCGCCTTCGAGCAGCACGCTGCGCCGCGTGGTGAGTGGCGCCGCTTCGATGACGGGAGCCGCCGTCCAGGCTGCGGCATCGAAGGCAGCACCATCCCGCGCCTTCTCCTGCGGCTGGGACAATGCCTCTGCCTCTGCGGCCAGAGCGCGTAGCCTTTGGCGCAGGGTTTCCGCGAACGGCGTCGGGATCAGACGCCGGGACGAGCGGACGAAAAGCGGGTCGTCGTAGATCTCCCGAACCTGTCCAAGAAGCCTGCTCATCGCAGGCGCGCTCATGCCGAGCCGCTCGGCGGCACGGTTGACGCTGCCTTCCACGAGCAGGGCATCCAGCGCCAGAAGCAGCCGGAGGCGTCCAAGTTTCAGGCCGGGTTCTTGCGATGCAGGATCCAAAATTAGTTCGTTTCAAAGGCTGACCGCGACAGGCGGACAGATGTTCAGTCACTGTTCGAGATGGATTGCCTATTCATTATTCCCGGAAGTCTTTCAAGCTGCGAGGAACAACATTAGAGCCATTATAAATTGCGTTTTTCGGAACTCAGAACGACTCTCAAACATAGCCGTTGACCCTCTTCTTCCGCCGAACCTACTAGCTCACTCCATCAAAAGAGTTTCTAGTGAGGTTGGGGCAAATGACGGAATTTCGCACTTCAGATCGGCAAAATAGCGGCACTGGGGCGGCAGCGAGAAAGCGTTCAAACCGGATGCTCCTGCTTCTTGCCTGCACCGGCCTGTCCGCCTCTCTCTCCGTCATTCCGTCCGCCGCTTTCGCCCAGGCGGCGAGCAACGCCGCCGCTCCGGCCGCTGACGGAGATGTGATCTCGCTCGATCAGATCGTCGTGACAGCCACAGGCTTCGAGCAGAGCGTCAAGGACGCGCCGGCCAGCATCTCCGTCATCACCCGCGAGGAACTCGAAAAGGGCTCCTTCCGCGACCTGGCAGATGCTTTAAGGGAAGTTCAGGGCGTCACCGTGACCGGCATCGCCAATGAGAAAGATGTCTTCATCCGTGGCCTGCCGGGCAGCTATACGCTGATCCTCGTCGACGGAAAGCGCCAGAGCACCCGCGATGCCCGCGCCAACGGCAATTCGGGCTTCGAGCAGAGCTTCATCCCGCCCGTCTCGGCCATCGACCGCATCGAGGTCGTGCGCGGCCCGATGTCCTCGCTCTACGGCTCCGATGCCATGGGCGGCGTGATCAACATCATCACCCGCAAGGTTTCCGACAAGTGGACCGGCACCGTCACGGCGGACGGCACGCTCCAGCAGCACGATTATTTCGGCAACTCGGCTCAGGGCTCCTTCTACACCAGCGGCCCGCTGATTCACCGGATGCTCGGCCTGCAGATGTGGGGCCGCGGATTCGGCCGTCAGGAGGACGAGATCCTGAGCGGCATCACCGGGGCCCGCGAAGGCAATATCGGCGGACGCTTGACCTTCTCGCCCAACGAGAATCATGACCTGATGCTGGAGAGCGGCTTCACGCGCATCCGCCGCGACGCCTCGAAATGGGGAACGCTCGAAGAGACCGCCAACGACACCTACAACGTCAACGACCGCAAGTACTGGTCGCTGACCCATGAGGGCCGTTGGGGACCGACCACCTCGAACTTCTCGATCATGCAGGAATGGGCCGATCGGAGGAACTTCACGGAGAACCCGCGCAGCTCCGCCTTCGACAAGAACCCCCGCTCGCCCGAGATCCGCAACACCATCGTCGACGGCAAGTTCACGACACCTTTCGAACTGCTCGGCAACCACACGCTCGTGA
The DNA here is from genome assembly GCA_023450615.1 of Pseudomonadota bacterium. Classification (GTDB taxonomy): domain Bacteria; phylum Pseudomonadota; class Alphaproteobacteria; order Rhizobiales; family Beijerinckiaceae; genus Microvirga. The sequence goes on from JAEXGT010000089.1 coordinate 5,386, forward strand.
CCGGCGGCCAGTGGTTCAACGCCAGGCTGACGGACCAGAACCCCGGCTACCGCACCGGCCGCGACGAGACGTTCAGCATCAATCAATGGGCGCTCTTCGCCGAGGATGAGTGGCGCCTGACCGATACGTTCTCGATCACGAACGGCCTGCGCATGGACCACCACGAGGTCTATGGCGAGCATTTCAGCCCGCGCAGCTACGGAGTGTGGCGCCCGACCGAGAACCTCACCGTCAAGGGCGGCGTCTCCACGGGCTTCCGCGCGCCTGAAATTCGCCAGATCGCGCCGGGCTACGCCTACACCACCGGCGGGCAGGGCTGCTCGTACGGCCCCGATGGCACCTGCGGCGTCATCATCGCCGATCCCAATCTGCAGGCCGAGACCAGCGTCAGCTACGAAATCGGCGCCGTGTGGGACAGCCTCGCGGGCTTCACGGCCAGCGCGACCTACTTCCACACGGATTTCAAGGACAAGATCAGCAATGCGCTGGTGCTGGACGCCGCCGGCAGGCCCGTCCGCTGGGCGGAAGATCCGAATTATCGCCTCTGGTACAACTACAACATCGACGATGCTGTCATTCAGGGCGTCGAACTGGCGGCCACGTGGAAGGCGACGGATACGATCTCGATCCGCGGCAGCTACACCTTCACGGATTCAGAGCAGAAGACCGGCAACTACGCGGGCTTCCCCCTCGCCCGCACGCCCGAGCACATGGCCAACGCGCGCCTTGACTGGATCACGCCCGTGGCCGGCCTGGATACGTGGGTGGCGGTGAACTATCACGGCTCCGAGATCGTCGGCGGCGCGCGCATCGGCACCAATGGAACGCCGGTGCTGATCAACGGCATGGCCGGACGCAAATACGACGCCTATGCCACGATGGATGTCGGCCTGTCCTATGACTTCACGGATCAGCTGACCCTGAATGCGGCGGTCTACAACGTCTTCGACAAGGAAATCGAACCCACCGACTTCAACACGGTGATCGAAGGCCGCCGTCTCTGGGTGAGCATGTCCGCCACCTTCTGATCCAGCGGAGGGGAGGCTTTCCTCCCCTCGCCTCATGGCAGGCAACGACAAGGACTTTCATGACGGATTCCAGCATTCCCGCCGTTCACGCGCCGCGCCAAAGGCCTCCGCTGCGAAGCTGGACGTTCCGCGTCGTCGACGGCTTCGACGTGGCGCCCAACATGCGCCGCGTCGTTCTGACCGCGGACGACATCGACGAGTTCGCCTACAAGCCGGGACAGGCCATCGTCCTGATGGTTCCTCTCCCGAACGGCGAGACGGGACGTCGGGATTACACGATCCGCAGCATGGATCGGGACGCGAAAACGATCAGCGTCGATTTCCTGCTTCACGGCGACACGCCTGCTCCCACCTGGGCGCGGCAGGCGAAACCCGGCGATCTGATCGAGGCGAAAGGTCCGCGCGGCGGCACCGTGCTGCGCCCGGATGCGGAATGGCATCTGCTGACAGGCGATGAAACCTGCATTCCGGCCATTGCCCATATTCTCGAGACCATGCCCGCGCGGACCAAGGCGCTCGTCTTCATCGAGATCGCCGACAAGAGCGGTGAGATCGCCTTGGAGACGCAGGCCGACGCCGAGATCCGCTGGGTGCATCGCAATGGCGCATCTGCCGGTCCGAGCGAGATCATGAACCGCGTGGTACAGGACCTCATTCTGCCGCCGGGCAAGGGCCACGCCTATCTCATCGGCGAAACGAGCAATGTCCGCCGCCAGCGGCACACCCTCATCGCACGAGGGATCACCCGCGATCAGATCTCGTCGGAGGGCTACTGGCGCCCTGGGCGGATCGGCGGACACGACCATGTCGAAGACTGACGCATCCTGCACAGGCAACCGAGCATATTCCTGGAGAACGATACCATGATGAATTTGTCTGCCCGCCTTCCTCACACCCTCGCCGCGATCGTCGCAGGCGCCCTCTCCTTTGGCGTGATGACGACGGGGCTCAGCGCCGAGGAGATCAAGATCCAGCACACCAAAGGCGAGACGACGCTTCCCGCGAAGCCGAAGAACGTCGTGGTCTTCGACCTTGCCTCGCTCGACACGTTGAACGCGCTCGGCGTCGAAGTGTCCGGCGTGCCGACGGCGCGGTTCCCCGAGTACATGGCGAAATACGGCTCCGACAAATACGAGAAGGTCGGCACCCTGTTCGAGCCGAATTATGAAGCCGTCAACGCCGCCAAGCCCGACCTGATCATCGTCGGCGGACGATCGAGCGCCAAATACGACGCCCTCGCGAAGATCGCTCCCACCATCGACCTGACGGTCGACACCAAGGATTATGTGGGAAGCGTCAAGCGCAACGTTCAGACCCTCGCCTCGCTCTTCGACAAGCAGGCCGAGGCCGATGCGCAGCTCGCCAAGCTCGAACAATCCATGGCCGCTGTTCGCCAGGACGCCGCCAAGGCCGGCAAGGGCCTGCTCGTGCTCACCACGGGCGGCAAGATGAGCGCCTATGGTCCGGGCTCCCGGTTCGGGCTTCTGCACGGTGCCTATGGCGTCGTGCCCGCCGTCGAGGGGCTTGCCACCACCAATCACGGTCAGGCCGTGAACGCCGAATTCATTCTCAAGACCAATCCCGATTGGCTTTTCGTGATCGACCGCGACATCGCCACCGGCCGGTCCGAGGGCGCGGCCAAGAAGGTGCTGGACAACGATCTCGTCGCGCAGACCACGGCCTGGAAGAATAACCAAGTCGTCTACCTCGACCCTGTCAGCTGGTACCTGATCGGCGGCGGCTTGACGGCCATGCAGAACAGCGTCGATCAGATCGCAAAAGCCTTCGCGAAGAAATAAATCGCACCTGAAATAAGGCTTGAACGGGCCTGACCTTCAGGGCATTGAGCGCGGATCACCCCTCGGGTGATCCGCCTCTTCACATGAACCCCCTTGAATTGGAGGTGCTCGGTACGAGCGCTCCCGCCGTGAAACTCATCCTCGCAGCATCCGTCATCGCCGTCCTGGCTCTGATCAGTCTCCTGATCGGTGCGGGCGATCTGTCGCTGACGGCGCTGTTATGGCCGCAGGAGGGGCAGCACGCGACGCAGATCCTGCTGGTTTCACGCATTCCCCGAACCCTGGCCCTCATCCTCGCCGGAACCGCCATGGCCGTGGCAGGCACGATCATGCAGGCGCTCACCCAGAACCGCTTCGTGGAACCGTCCACTGCGGGCACGGTCGAATCCGCCAGCCTCGGCCTGCTCATCGTGACGCTCTTTGCGCCTGACTCACCCGTCATCGTGAAGATGCTGGTCGCCGCGGGCTGCGCCTTGGCGGGAACCGCCCTGTTCCTGCGCATCCTCAAGCTCGTGCCCCTGCGCTCCGTGCTGACAGTGCCGCTCGTCGGCATCATGCTCGGCGGCATCATCGGCGCGATCACCACCTTCTTCGCCTATCGCTTCGATCTCATGCAATCCTTGAACGCCTGGACGACCGGCGACTTCTCCGGCGTTCTGCGCGGCCGCTACGAGCTGCTCTGGTCTGCCTTCGCCCTGACCCTTGTGGCCTATCTCGCCGCCGACCGGCTGACGCTGGCCGGAATGGGGCAGGACTTCGCCACCAATCTCGGCCTGCGCTATCGCAGCATCGTGTCGCTCGGCCTCATCATCGTGTCCATGGTGACAGCCACCATCGTGGTCACTGTCGGCATGCTGCCGTTTCTCGGCCTCATCGTGCCGAACGTGGTCAGCCTGATGATGGGAGACAATATGCGCCGCTCCCTGCCGTGGATCGCCGTGCTCGGCGCTGGGCTGGTGCTTGTCTGCGACATCGTCGGGCGTGTGGCGTATTACCCTTACGAGATTCCCATCGGCACGATCATGGGGATCGTCGGCAGCGCCCTTTTCCTGTTCCTCCTGCTCAAAGGGCGTGAACGCCTTGCGTGAGAACAGGCAACCTCTCCGTGCGCTTCTGATCCTCGCCGCCATCGCAGCAGGCGTGATCGCGCTGTTCATGACGCTGAACGCCAGAGGCCAATGGGATTTCATTCTGGCGTTTCGCGGCGCGAAGGTTCTGGCGATGGTTCTCGTGGCCTACGCCATCGCCGTCTCGACGGTGCTGTTCCAGACGGTAAGCCACAACCGCATTCTGACGCCCTCGATCATGGGCTTCGATCAGCTCTTCATTCTCATCCAGACGAGCCTGGTCTTCACCATCGGGTCCGCCGGATTGACGGCTTTGGACCCGCGCCTGCTGTTTGCCGTCAATGTTGGCGCGATGGTGGTGTTCTCGACTGCGCTCTACCGCTGGCTCTTTTCCGGCAGCAGCCGCAGCCTTCACCTTCTCGTTCTCGTCGGCATCGTCTTCGGCGTGCTGTTCCGAAGCCTGTCGAGCTTCATGCAGCGGATCATCGATCCCAACGAATTCGTGCTTCTGCAGGACCGCCTGTTCGCGAATTTCAACACCATCGACAACAACCTGCTCGGCATCTCCGCCGCGACGATCCTGATCGCGTCGATCTTCGGCTGGAGGCTGATGCACGTCTATGACGTGCTGGCCCTCGGGCGGGAAACGTCGATCAATCTCGGCGTCGATCACAACCGCTCCGTCACCATCATCCTCATGCTGGTCGCCGTGCTTACATCCGTAGCCACCGCTCTGGTGGGCCCCGTGACGTTCTTCGGGCTTCTCGTCGCCAATCTCGCCTACGGGATCGCCGGAACCCACAAGCACCGTTTCGTTCTCCCCGTCGCGATTCTGCTCGCCGTCATCTGCCTCATCGGCGGCCAGCTCATCCTCGAGCGCATCTTCGCGTTCGACACCGCCTTGAGCATCGTCATCGAATTCGTGGGCGGGATCGTCTTCCTCGCCCTGCTGATCAGAGGAGTTGCCCGATGATCGAGATCTCCAACGCCCGCAAGAGCTATGGCGACACCATCGTCGTGCGCGACGTGTCGCTGCGGATTCCGCGCAAGGGCGTGACATCCATCATCGGCCCCAACGGCGCCGGCAAGTCCACGCTCCTGTCGATGATCAGCCGCCTCCTCCCCCTGACGGCCGGAACGGTGACGGTCGACGGCCTCGACGTCACCGCCACGCCCTCCGACATTCTGGCGAAGCGCCTGTCGATCCTCCGGCAGGACAACCGGGTCGGATCGCGCCTGACCGTGCGGGATCTGGTGGAGTTCGGGCGTTATCCCTATTCGAAAGGGCGCCTCACGGCGGAAGATCGCGCTCAGGCCGCCCGTGCCATCGGCTTTCTCGGTCTTGAGCCTCTTGCTGACCGCTTCCTCGACGAGTTGTCGGGCGGACAGCGCCAGCGCGCCTATGTGGCCATGGTGCTCTGCCAGGACACGGATTACGTGCTGTTCGACGAGCCGCTGAACAATCTCGACATGAAGCATGCGGTAGGCATGATGAAGCTCCTGCGGGAAGCCGCGGACGCCCTGGACAAGACCATCGTGCTCGTGCTGCACGACATCAACTTCGCGTCCTGCTATTCGGATTACATCGTCGCCATGCGCGATGGAGCCGTCGTCCGCCATGGGCCTCCCGAAGAGATCATGACAAGCGAGGCGATCCGCGCAATTTACGACATGGATGTCGAGATCCAGGAGGTTCAGGGGCGGCGGATCTCGATTTACTACACCTGACCTTGCAAGCGGAACCTTGTAACCAGGACGCCGCCATCTTATGTCGGGGCCGGCGGCTCCACCGCCACGCTTGTTACCCTCCCTGTTTTTCTTCAGAAAAAGTCCGATGGACCACATCCGCGAAAAGACCCCGGCGCAGCCTGCCTCCCTCAGGCCTCTGCCCGCTCTCATCTTCAGCTCGCGCTGGCTTCAGCTGCCGCTCTATCTCGGCCTGATCGTCGCCCAGTGCGTTTACGTTTTCCTGTTCCTCAAGGAATTGGTTCACCTCGTCCTTCACGCCGCCGATTTCAGCGAAATGCAGATCATGCTGGTGGTTTTGGGCCTCATCGACGTGGTGATGATTTCAAACCTGCTCGTCATGGTCATCGTGGGCGGCTACGAGACCTTCGTGTCGCGCCTGCACCTGCATGGGCATCCCGACCAGCCTGAATGGCTCAGCCATGTGAATGCCGGCGTGCTCAAGGTGAAGCTCGCCATGGCGATCATCGGCATCTCGTCGATCCATCTCCTGCGCACCTTCATCGAAGCGGGTTATGTCGGCACTGCAAGAAGCACCTATACCGAAACCGGCATCATCCTGCAGACGGTGATTCATTCCGTCTTCATCCTCTCGGCCATCGGCATCGCCTATGTGGACCGGATGACGCACGTGAAAGATCACTGATCTCAAGCCGAAATGACGAAGGGCCCGGATGACGCTCTCATCCGGGCCCTTTTCTATTTGCCGCCTCTGCGAAGCCCTTAATGACGCAGGCCCGGGGCCTCCTGGCCCGTGCGCGCCACATATTCCGTGTAGCCGCCGCCATATTGATGGACGCCCTCGGGCGTCAACTCCAGAACGCGGTTGGACAATGCCGCGAGGAAGTGACGGTCGTGCGAGACGAAAAGCATCGTGCCTTCGTATTTCGACAAAGCCTCGATCAGCATTTCCTTCGTCGCCATGTCGAGATGGTTCGTCGGCTCGTCGAGGACCAGCAGGTTCGGCGGATCGTAGAGCATCTTCGCCATGACCAGACGCGCCTTCTCGCCGCCGGAGAGCACGCGGCATTTCTTTTCCGCGTCATCGCCCGAGAAGCCGAAACATCCGGCAAGCGTGCGCAGGGAGCCCTGCCCGGCCTGCGGGAATGAATCCTCCAGAAACTCGAACACCGTGCGGTCGCCGTCGAGAACTTCCATGGCGTGCTGGGCGAAGTAACCCATCTTCACGCTGGCGCCGATGGTGACCGTGCCCTGGTTGGGCTCGGTGGTGCCCGCGACCAGCTTCAAAAGGGTGGACTTGCCCGCGCCGTTCACGCCCATCACGCACCAGCGCTCCTTGCGGCTCACGGAAAAGTCGAGGCCCTCATAGATGACGCGCGTGCCGTAGCTCTTGTGCACGTTCTTCAGGGTGATCACGTCGTCGCCTGAGCGCGGCGCCGGAAGGAACTCGAAGGTGACCGACTGGCGGCGCTTGGGCGGCTCCACCCGCTCGATCTTTTCCAGCTTCTTCACGCGGCTCTGCACCTGCGCAGCATGCGAGGCGCGGGCCTTGAAGCGCTCGATGAACTTGATCTCTTTCGCGAGCATCGCCTGCTGGCGCTCGAACTGCGCCTGCTGCTGCTTCTCGTTCATGGCGCGCTGCTGCTCGTAGAACTCGTAATCACCGGAATAGGTGGTGAGCGACCCGCCGTCGATCTCGATGATCTTGTTCACGATGCGGTTCATGAAGGCGCGGTCGTGCGAGGTCATGAGAAGCGCGCCCTCATACCCTTTGAGAAACTCCTCCAGCCAGATCAGGCTTTCGATATCCAGGTGGTTGCTCGGCTCGTCGAGGAGCATCGCATCGGGACGCATCAGGAGAATCCGCCCGAGCGCCACACGCATCTTCCAGCCGCCGGAGAGGCCGCCCACGTCGCCGTCCATCATCTCCTGGGAAAAGCCGAGACCCGCCAGCACCTCCCGCGCACGGCCCTCGAGGGAATAGCCGTCGAGCTCCTCGTAGCGCGCCTGCACCTCGCCGTAGCGGGCGATGATCTCGTCGAAATTCGCGGACTGGTCCGGGTCGGCCATCGCCGCCTCGAGCTGTTTCAGCTCGGCCGCCACCTCACTCACGGGGCCGGCCCCCTCCATCACCTCGGCAACGGCGCTGCGCCCCTCCATCTCGCCCACATCCTGGCTGAAATAGCCGATGGTCACGCCCCGATCGACGGAGACCTGCCCCTCGTCCGGCTGCTCCTCCTTGGTGATCATGCGGAAAAGCGTCGTCTTGCCCGCACCATTCGGGCCCACGAGGCCGACCTTCTCGCCCTTCTGAAGGGTCGCGGAGGCCTCGATGAAGAGGATGCGGTGGCTGTTCTGTTTACTGACGTTCTCGACGCGAATCATTGTTCCAAGGCTCAAAGCGGTTGCGGCGGCCTTATGGCATGGGTTCGGGCTCTGGACGAGGAGTCTTCTACGGGCAAATTGTCAGATGCCGCGCGGGCACCTTAACCATGCTCGCGACAAGGCAGGCGCGCTTCATTCCTGCCCTAGGATCTTCATCTTACCTTCATCTCGGCAGTGGCATCTCATGCTGGCAGCCCTAAATTGGTTTTCCGGCCCGTTTCCCCCAAGCCGGTTTCAAGACCAAGAACAGGCCTCCCAGAGCCGACACAAGGAAGTGGCAAGCACCGATGGCGATCACCCGCGTTCCGACCACCCCGTTTTCCGATCAGCGCCCCGGCACCTCGGGCCTGCGCAAGAAGGTGAAGGTCTTCCAGCAGCCCCATTACGTGGAAAACTTCATCCAGGCGATCTTCGACAACGTGGAAGGCACGCAGGGTTCGACCCTGGTGATCGGCGGCGACGGGCGCTACTTCAATGAGGCCGTGGTGCAGACCGCGCTCAAGATGGCAGCCGCCCATGGCTTTGGCCGCATCCTCGTGGGACAGAACGGCCTGCTCTCGACACCGGCTGCCTCCTGCGTGATCCGCAAGCACAAGGCCATCGGCGGCCTCGTGCTTTCGGCCAGTCACAATCCCGGCGGGCCGGATGGCGATTTCGGCATCAAGTTCAATATGTCCCATGGCGGACCCGCGCCTGAATCCTTCACCGAGGCCGTGTTCAAGCGCGCCAGCGCCATCACCGAATACGCCATCGTCGAGGGGGCGGACATCGATCTCGGACGCATCGGCGAGAGCAAGATCGGCGGCACGGTCGTCCAGGTGATCGACCCTGTGGCCGATTACGCGGAGCTGATGGAAAAGCTCATCGATTTCAACGCCATTTCCGAACTCTTCCGTTCGGGCTTCCGCATGCGCTTCGACGCGTTGAACGCGATCACCGGCCCTTACGCGAAAGCCATTCTGGAGGGCCGCCTGGGCGCTCCGGCGGGCACCGTCGTGAACGGCGAGCCGAAGCCCGATTTCGGCGGCCATCATCCCGACCCGAATCCCGTTCACGCCCATGACCTCATGGAGCTGATGATGGGCCCCGACGCTCCCGATTTCGGCGCTGCATCCGACGGGGACGGCGACCGCAACATGATCGTGGCGCGCGGGCTCTTCGTGACACCGAGCGACAGCCTCGCCATCCTCACGAGCCATGCGCATCTGGCGCCCGGCTATGCCGAAGGACTCTCAGGCGTGGCGCGCTCCATGCCGACAAGCCGCGCCGCCGACCGCGTGGCGAAAAAGCTCGGCATCAACTTCTTCGAGACGCCCACGGGCTGGAAGTTTTTCGCCAACCTGCTCGATGCGGGCCTCATCACCCTCTGCGGAGAGGAAAGCGCGGGCACGGGCTCCAACCATATCCGCGAGAAGGACGGCCTCTGGGCCGTGCTGTTGTGGCTCAACATTCTCGCCGTCATAAAGAAGCCCGCCGATCAGATCGTGCGCGAGCATTGGGCCGCCTATGGGCGCGACTATTACACCCGCCACGATTACGAGGAGCTTGAGACCGCTCCCGCCAATGAGCTGATGGACAATCTGCGCTCCAGGCTGTCCAGTCTTCCTGGTCAACGCTTCGGCGAACTGACCGTGCAGGAATGCGACGACTTCGCCTATACGGATCCCGTGGACGGGTCGGTGACGCCCAAACAAGGCATCCGCATCCTGTTCAAGGAGGATGCCCGCGCCGTCTTCCGCCTGTCGGGCACCGGCACATCGGGAGCGACGCTGCGCGTCTATCTCGAACGTTTCGAGCCGAATGCCGACCGCCACAACCTAGCGACGGCGGACGTGCTGGCGCCGGTCACCGAGGCAGCCAATTCCATTGCGGAGATCGCCAAGCGCACGGGCCGCAACGAGCCGAGCGTCATCACCTGACGCTCGCTGCCCTTTGGGCGATCAATAGGTCGCCCATAGGCCCGGCGTCGCCAGTTCCAGAACATGCCCGTCGGGATCGTGGAAATAAAGGCTCGTGCCGCCCCGCGACCATGTCACCCGGCTCGCAACAGGGATGTTGCGTTCGCGCAGCCTTTCCTCCCAAGCCCCAAGCTCCTCGGCAGCAATGGCGAAGCCCATGTGAATCGGGCCCTGCCCGTTATGGCCGGGGATCGTGCCGCTTGGCGTTTTCATGTCCTGTGCGGAGGCGCCTCGCAGGAAAAGAAGCAGCACGCTTACACCTCCGACATCGAAAGCGCACATGCGCTGGTTCTCGAACAGAAGCGGCAGGGCCAGATCGCCTTCATAAAAGGCTCTGGCACGAGCCAGATCGTCCACATAGAGAGCGGTTTCGAGAACGGCATTCAGCTTGGGCATGGCGCCTCTCGCGGCGGGTTGCATCAATTTTGACCAACCTATCTTAAGTCCTGCCTGTTTTGCCTGGGAGAGCCTGCCTTTTAAAAAGGCGAAAAATTGGGCAGCCATGCTGACCTTTTGATCTTGCGATTTTATGAGGCAATCCTTACTTATTGCAGTGCAGCACGGCGATTGGCGTCGCGGTGCTGCTGCCCTTCTTGGGCGTTTCCTCCCTAAACTTCGGGCCGCTGGCAACAGCGGCCTTTTTTCTTGTCCGCAGAACAGTTTGCGGCTCGCAGGTCCGCTCCCAGGAACATCGTGCATTCCCGGCGGTTTCCCACAGAAGTCCCTCGGGAGAGTTCAATGGCGACCCGCTCAGACAACCCTAACCATAGAGACATTCCGCGCACGCACACGATCAAGCCGATGGATGCCCCACCCATGAGCGCCGGCTCGACCTCGGCGCAGCTGAAGGGCGATATCAACAGCGGACGGACCGGCGACAAGAACGAGGTGTTCGATCCCGGATTATCGCCTCTCGGCACGGACGACGAGGCGGGCGGCGTCTCACCGAGCGCGGAACAGGTTGATCTGGCACGCCGTCAGGAGAGCGTGGACCGCTGGCAGAACGCGAGTGAGAAGGACAGCTATGCCCATGGTCATTCGCGCAAGGCGCTCTATGCCTATGTGGGCTTTATCGCCCTCGTTCTCGTTGTCTTTGCGGGTGCCTTCAGCATGTTCTGAGGCGGCGCGACGCTGTCCCGGATCACGAGTTCCGTCTCCAGGCGGATGCGCTTCGGCGACGGGCGCCCTTGCAGGAGATCGATGAGGACAGAGGCAGCGGCCTGCCCCAGCTCCCGCCGAGGCTGATGGATCGTGGTCAGCGCGGGCTCGGCGACCGCCGCGAATTCAATGTCGTCGAACCCTGCCACCGAGATGTCATCCGGAACCCGCAAGCCCGCGGACAAAAGCGTACGCATGAGCCCGATGGCCATTTCATCGCTGGTGCAGAATACGGCGCTCGGCCGGGCTGAACGGGCGACAAGGTTGTGCCCTGCGGTTATGCCTGACTCGATGGTGTAATCCCCTGAGAGAACCAATCCCAGATCGAACGGCAAACCTGCTGCTCTCAGGCCGTCCCGATATCCCAGGAAACGCTCCCTCTCGAGGATGTTGCTCTCCGGCCCGCTCACATAAGCGATGCTGCGATGCCCCAGTGACGCGAGATGCTGGGTCATCCGGCTGGCGGCCCCGCGATTGTCGATCTCGATCTGTGGAATGCTGGCTGAGGGAATGGCCTCGCAGAGAGCCACGAGCGGGATGCCGGTTCTATCGGACATCCCCCCTTCCATGCGTGTTTCGCCGAACAGATGGCCATTGAGGAGAATGGCTCCATCGACGCGCCCTGCGGCGATGAAGGCCGCGAAATGGGCCTCCTTCTCGGGCGTGCCGTCGAGATCGCTGATGATCATGCCGTAGCCTGCCTCGAACAACCGCTCTTCGATTCCGCGCAGGATCTTGGAGAAGAACGTGTTCGACAGATCCGGCAGGACGACGAGCACCATGTAGGTTTTCTGGGACCGTAGCGAACGCGCCGCGGGATTCGGCACATAGCCTGTCTTGGCAATGGCTTCGAGCACGCGGGCGCGCGCTTCCGGCGATACCCGCTCGGGCGTGGCCAAGGCGCGGCTCACCGTTGCGGTCGAGACATCCGCAAGCCTCGCCACGTCCTGAATACGCACCGCACGATGCCCGGAAACATCCTCCTGCTCCGGTCTGCCCGAAGGCCCGCTTTCGTCCATGATCCTCCCCTACCTTGGTCCTGTTTGACAGACCGTGCCGTTACGGTAAAGTGCTTATGTAATCGTTTACATGGCGGCATTGCCAAAGAATGGAATGCTCCTAGTTCGATAAGTGACGCCCCGCCAGAGGGCGATGGAAAAAGCCGGAGGAAATGAATGCCAGCAAGCGCTTTATCCTAACTGACCGCACCCCTGATCCTTTCAGTCAGCGCTGTCGCACCCGCGTCAGCGAACGGTGCCGTTTACCCTGATGTCGCTTATCCGGAGCCGCGCATGGATTCCGTTCTTCGCGCAGAGAACATTTCCAAATCCTTCGGACCTATCGAGGTCCTGAGCGGCATTTCGATCGATCTGAAGCCGGGAGAGGTTCACGCCGTCATCGGCGAGAACGGCGCCGGCAAATCGACCCTCATGCGCATTCTTTCGGGCCATATCGCTCCCACAAAGGGCAGCCTGTATTTTCAAGGCCAGCCGATTACCTTCTCCGGACCGGTGGATGCCGAAAATCACGGCATCGTTCTCGTGCACCAGGAAATCCTGCTCGCCGAAGACCTGACGGTCTCCCAGAACCTGTTCTTGGGCCGCGAGATCAAGCGCTTCGGTTTCGTGGACGACAAGGCCATGCGTGAGCGCACGCGCGGCATTCTGATGGAGCTCGGCACGCAGATCGACCCCGATATCCAAGTGCGCCGCCTCTCCATTGCCGACCGCCAGCTCGTGCAGATCGCCCGAGCGCTTCTGGTGCCGCACAAGCTCGTCGCCTTCGACGAGCCGACGGCGGTTCTCACGCCCATCGAGGCGGAAAGTCTCTTCACCATCATCCGCAAGCTGCGCGAGCATGGCGTAGCCGTGCTCTACATCTCGCACCGTCTCAACGAGGTGAAGGCTGTCGCCGACAAGGTGACGGTTCTGCGCGACGGGCGCCATATCATGACCCGCGACATCGAAGGCTTGGAGCCCCTCGAAATGGCGCGCCTCATGGTCGGGCGCGATATGTCGAAGCTCTATCCCGACAAGCCGGCGACAGCGTCCGATCATATCGTCCTCACCGTCAACGACATGGTTGTGCCGGGCTATGTGCAGAACGCCTCGTTCTTTTTGAGGAGGGGCGAGATCCTCGGCTTCGGCGGCCTGATCGGCGCGGGCCGGACGGAACTCTTCGAGGCCATCGTCGGACTTCGCCCAGGTCAGGGCAAGGTTGTCCTGCGTGGCGAGAGCGTTCACTTCCGCGACGCACGCGAGGCTATGGCGGCGGGCATCGTCTATCTGTCCGAGGACCGCAAGGGCAAAGGCCTGCTCCTGCGACAGAACCTTCGCGTCAATCTCACGCTCGCCGCACTCGACAAGTTCACCCGCGGCTCCTTCATCGATGTAGGCGCGGAAGAAAAGGCACTCGACGGAGCGATCAAGGATTTCGACATCCGCACCCGAGCCCGCGATCTCCTGGCGGGGCAGCTTTCCGGCGGCAACCAGCAGAAGCTTCTTCTCGCCAAGATGATGCTGCTCAACCCACGCATCATTGTCATCGACGAGCCTACCCGAGGCGTCGATATCGGCACCAAGGAGCAGATCTACCGCTTCATCGCCGGGCTCGCCGAAAACGGTCTCTCGGTCATCGTCATCTCGTCCGAGATGCAGGAGCTGATCGGCCTCTGCCACCGGGTCGTGGTGATGCGCAACGGACGCATCGCAGGTGAAGTGCCCCAGGCCGACCTGTCTGAAGATTCCATTGTCTACCTCGCCACTGGCGTTCATGAAGAAAGGGCGGCGGAAATCGCCGCGGGCCACGCATGACCGAAACCGTGCTTCGCACCGGCGCCGAGAAGCGCAAGTTCAAACTCGACATGCGGGCGCTCTCGCCCTTCATCGCGCTCATCGTGCTGGCGATTGCGGGCGCACTCATCAATCCCGACTTCCTGACCGCATCGAACCTTCTCAATGTGGTGACGCGCTCGGCCTTCATCGCCATCATCGCGGTCGGCGCCACCTTCGTGATCGCAGGCGGCGGCCTCGATCTCTCGGTAGGATCCATGGCGGCGCTCACCGCGGGCGTGATGATCCTGACTCTGAATTCGCTTGGCTCAGGCGACATGGGGACACTGGCCCTCGGCATGCTCGCCGCCATCGCGCTCAGCGCAGCCTGCGGCTTGGCCAATGGCCTGATCGTCACCTTTGGACGAATAGAACCGTTTATCGTGACGCTCGGCACCATGGGCATCTTCCGCTCTCTCGTCATCTGGCTGGCGGCGGGCGGAACCATCACCATGCGCAATTTCGAACTGCGCGAGCTTTATCGCCCCGTCTATTTCGGCAGCGTCTTCGGCATTCCGGTGCCGATCATCGCCTTCATCGTAGTGGCGGCCATCGGCGCATTGATCCTCTACCGCACGTCCTTCGGGCGTCATGTGGTGGCGCTCGGCTCCAACGAGGACGTGGCGCGCTATTCCGGCGTGCCGATCTGGCGCGTGCGCACCCTCACCTACATCATCCAGGGCATCTGTGTCGGCATCGCAGTGCTGGTTTACGTGCCGCGTCTCGGCTCGGCCACGCCCACCACGGGCCTGCTCTGGGAACTTCAGGCGATCACCGCCGTGGTCATCGGCGGCACCGCGCTCAAGGGCGGTATCGGCCGCGTCTGGGGCACGGTGGTCGGCGCCATCATTCTGGAACTCGTCGCCAACATCATGGTGCTGTCGAACTTCGTCTCCGAGTTTCTCGTGGGAGCGGTTCAGGGCGCCATCATCATTATCGCCATGCTTTTGCAGCGGTCAGTCCACCGCGGGCGATGAAGCCGGAACAAAGCCCACCGGCAAGAACGCATGGGCTCAAAACAACCCTTTAGGGAGGAACGGATGAAAGCAACAGCACTGAAGATCGCTCTCGCGGCGGGCCTCACCATGGGCGCCGCCACCGGGGCGATGGCCCAGCAGAAGAACGTGACGATCGGCGTCTCGATTCCGGCGGCCACCCACGGCTGGACCGGCGGCGTGGTCTATCATGCGCAGGAAACCGCCAAGGCCCTCGAAAAGGGCTATCCCGGGCTGAAGGTGATCGTGAAGACCTCGCCGGACGGTGCGTCCCAAGCGAACGCCCTCGACGATCTCACCTCGCAGAAGGTGGACGCCCTCGTGGTTCTGCCGTTCAACTCGGACGAGCTGACGAACCCCATGCGCGAGATCAAGAAGCGCGGCACTTTCGTCACCATCGTTGATCGCGGCCTGAAGGACGCGTCCATTCAGGACATCTATGTGGCCGGCAACAACCCGGAATTCGGCCGCGTGGCGGGCAAGTATTTCGTCGACAACCTGAAGCAGGGCAACGTCGTCGTCTTCCGCGGCATCCCGACCGTAATCGACGAGGAACGCGTGACCAACTTCGAGAAGGCTCTCGAAGGCTCCGGCGTGAAGGTGATCGACAAGCAATACGCCAACTGGAACCGCGACGACGCGTTCAAGGTGATGCAGGACTTCCTGTCCAAGCATCCCAAGATCGACGCCGTGTGGGCCTCCGACGACGACATGGCGCTCGGCATCATGGAGGCGATCCGTCAAGCCAAGCGTGAAGACATCAAGTTCGTGCTCGGCGGCGCCGGCATGAAGGACATGATCAAGAAGGTCATGGACGGCGACAAGATGATCCCCGCCGACGTGTCCTATCCGCCGTCGATGATCTCCACGGCCATGGGCGTCACCGCAGCGCATTTCTACTCCAATGCACCCATGCGCGGCACCTATGTGCTCAATGCCGAACTGATCACGAAGGACAACGCGAAGAATCACTATTTCCCCGACTCGCCGTTCTAACCGGCCAAGAACCCTCGCCCCTTTCACGAGGGGCGAGGCAGCGGAAAGCCGCCCGTTGAGCGAGCGGCTTTCCCTTGCCTGTCCGTTCTTATCTGCAGCTGCATCTCGGGAGTTCATCCATGAAGACCATGAAGGGCCCCGGCCTCTTCCTTGCTCAATTCGCGGGCGACGAAGCGCCGTTCAACTCGCTCGATTCCATCTGCCGCTGGGCAGCCGCTCTCGGCTACAAAGGCGTTCAGATTCCCACCTGGGACTCACGCCTCATCGACCTGAAGAAGGCCGCCGAGTCAGGTGATTATTGCGATGAGATCCAGGGCATCGTCCGTTCCCATGGCCTGGAGATCACGGAACTCTCCACTCACCTTCAGGGACAGCTCGTAGCCGTGCACCCGGCCTATGATGAGGCCTTCGACGGTTTTGCTTCGCCCGAAGTCCGCGGCAACCCAAAGGCCCGCCAAGCCTGGGCCGTCGAGCAGATGATGATGACGGCGAAAGCCTCCAAGCGGCTCGGATTGAAAGCGAGCGTTACCTTCTCCGGCGCGCTCGCCTGGCCGTTCATCTATCCCTGGCCGCAGCGCCCGGCAGGACTCATCGAGACGGCTTTCGAGGAACTCGGACGGCGCTGGAAGCCGATCCTCGATGCCTATGAGGATGCAGATTGCGACGTCTGCTACGAGATTCATCCGGGCGAGGACATCCACGATGGCGCAACCTTCGAGCGTTTCGTCGATGCGGTCGGCGGTCACAAGCGGGCCTGCATCAATTACGATCCGAGCCATTTCCTGCTGCAGCAGCTCGACTACATCGCCTTCATCGATCTCTACCATGAGCGCATCAAGGCGTTCCACGCCAAGGACGCGGAGTTCAATCCATCGGGCCGGGTCGGCGTCTATGGCGGCTATGAAAGCTGGATCAATCGCGCGGGGCGCTTCCGCTCGCTCGGCGACGGACAGGTGGATTTCGGCGCCATTTTCTCGAAGCTCGCACAGTATGACTACGATTCCTGGGCGGTGCTGGAATGGGAATGCGCCCTGAAGCATCCGGAGGATGGCGCGCGGGAAGGCGCGGAATTCATCAAGGCCCATATCATCCGCGTGACGGACAAAGCCTTCGACGATTTCGCCGCCGGCGGAACGGACGAGGCGGCCAACCGCCGCCTGCTCGGCATCGGCTGAGGAGATTATCATGACCATTGCAGGATCACGCGATCAGAAGCTCAATCGGCGCCTTCGCCTCGGCATGGTCGGCGGCGGACGCGGCGCCTTCATCGGCGCGGTGCACCGCATCGCCGCCCGTCTCGACGACCGCTGGGAGCTGGTGGCGGGCGCGCTTTCGTCCGATCCGGAACGGGCGCGGCTTTCGGGAGAGGATCTGCTCCTGCCCGCCGACCGCAACTACGGTAGCTTCCAGGAGATGGCGCAAAGCGAATCCAAGCGAGACGACGGCATCGATGCCGTCGCCATCGTCACGCCCAATCACGCGCACGCTGCCGCAGCCGAAACATTCCTGAAAGCCGGGATTCATGTGATCTGCGACAAGCCGCTCACCACGACGCGGCAGGAAGCCGACAGACTGGCTGAGCTTGCCCGCGAGTCGGGCCTGATCTTCGCCGTCACGCACAATTACACCGGTTATCCGCTCGTTCGGCAGGCCCGCGCCATGGTCGCGGAAGGCGTCCTTGGCGCGCTCCGTGTCGTGCAGGTGGAATATGCGCAGGATTGGCTTGCCACCCGTGTCGAGGAGACCGGGAGCAAGCAGGCCGAATGGCGCACGGACCCCTCCCGCTCGGGCCCTGCGGGCGCTGTCGGCGATATCGGCACCCATGCCTTCAATCTCGCCGAGTTCATCGTCGGAGACGAGGTCGCCTCCCTGTCCGCCGAACTGCACACCTTCGTGCAGGGCCGCAGGCTCGATGACAACGCGCATATGATGCTGCGCTTTGCTTCCGGCGCGAAGGGCATGCTGTGGTGCAGCCAAGTGGCGGCGGGCCTGGAGAACGGATTGCGCATTCGCGTCTATGGTGAGGAGGCGGGACTCGAATGGCACCAGGAGAACCCGAACGCCCTCCTGTTCTCCCCGCTT
Source organism: Pseudomonadota bacterium (assembly GCA_023450615.1). GTDB lineage: Bacteria > Pseudomonadota > Alphaproteobacteria > Rhizobiales > Beijerinckiaceae > Microvirga. The sequence continues at coordinate 23,392 of JAEXGT010000089.1, forward strand.
GGAGAACCTCCTCGAATCATCCGCCGCAACGGCTATGGCGCCGACGAGGTGTCGCGGGCAGCCTCCCGCATTCCCGGTGGGCATCCCGAGGGCTATCTCGAAGGCTTCGCCCAGCTTTATACCGATGTGGCGGAACAGATCGCCGCCCGGATCGAAGGGCGTGAGCCAAATCCCTTCGCCCTTCAGGTCCCTACCGTGGAGCATGGCGTGCGCGGCGTACGCTTCATCGAAGCCGCCGTTCGCTCATCGCAGGAAAAGGCGGCCTGGGTCGATCTGTAAGCCTTACGAGGAAAGCCGGTGTCGCCCGAAAAGGGCAAAAACCACCGGCTTTCCGACCTCTTCCACTGTGCCCTATCCGCACAGATCCTGCCGCCGCGCCTTGAAATCATCCCGGCAATCATGACGTATAGGCTTTCACCCAAGCCTTTCTTTGGACACCCGATCACGTCATGGCCGAGCATCACCACCATCATCATGCCGTTGAGGAGCTGAACGACACGCAAAAGCGCGTTTACCGGATTCTGACCGCTGCTCAGAACCCTCTTTCGGCTTATGAGGTGCTGGACAAGATGCGTGGAAAGGGAGCAGTCACCCCGCCCACGGTTTACCGCTCTCTCGACAAGCTCATCGAGAAGGGGCTGGCTCACCGGCTCGAGAGCCTGAACGCCTATGTCGCCTGCAAACACCCCCACCATCACGAAATGGCGGCCTTTGCCATTTGCGAGAGTTGCGGCCTCGTCACGGAGTTCAGCGATCCCAGTATCAATGAGCGCCTGACCCAATGGAGCGACGATCATTTCTTCTGCTCCAAGAAGGTTACCGTTGAGATTCGCGGCCTCTGTGAATCCTGCTCCAAGTGATCCGATAAACGGAACTCATCCCTTTTTTAAACATTATTACAATTCAAAATACGTTGTTTAGGGGGTGATGTCTGCCAATTCGCCAACTTCCCTAGCGTAATATGCGTAATTGCAAGTGGTTATTGCAATGATAACACATTGTTCAGTCGGCACTTAGCCTATATGAATGTGTAGGTTTTGAAATAACAGGAGTGTGGCCTATGAGCACAAGAGCCCTCAGAAAAGAAGAAGAAGATAACCTCCTCCGTCGTGCGGACGATCTCTGCCGTCAGAACAACCTTCGCCTGACGCCCATCCGCGAGCGCGTTTATCGCGAACTCGTTCAGAGCGGCGGCCCGGTGGGCGCGTACGATCTCGTCGACCGTCTCAGCAGCGACAAGAAGCGTCTGGCTCCGGTCACGATCTATCGCGCTCTCGACTTCCTGCGCGATGCCGGTCTCGTTCACCGCCTCGCCACGCAGAACTCCTATGTGGTCTCCCACGGCCAGCCGGAAGTGAACGCCATGAAGATCATGTTCGTGGATTCCAAGACGGGTGAGACCATCGAGGTTCACTCCACGGAAGTGGCCGAGGCCGTTCGCAAGGCTGCCGAGCAGGCCGGCTTCAAGTCGGTCTCGCCCTTCATGGAAGTTGAAGGCGAGCTGAGCCGCCAAGCCTAAAATAATAAAGAGGACCAGGAAAAAGGCGGAGGCGCCCAGCGCCTCCGCCTCTTCTTTTGAAGAAACGAAAAGGCCGGGCATCGCTGCCCGGCCTTTTGATTTTACTCCGCGGCGTATGCTTGGCGGGGCGTATGTTCCTCGCTCCGCTTCTCGCTGCGAACCGTCTCCTTGGAGATGTAGGTGTAGAACATCGGCACCACGAAAAGCGTGAAGATCGTGCCGATGGACATGCCCGAGGCGATCACGAGACCCATGGAGAATCGGGCTGCCGCACCTGCGCCGCTCGCATAGAGCAGCGGAGCGACGCCGAGCACCATGGCCGCCGTGGTCATGAGAATCGGACGCAGGCGAACGCGGGCCGCTTCCTGGATCGCCTCACGGTTGCTCACGCCGTGCGCCGCCTTCAAATCGTTAGCGAACTCCACCATCAGGATGCCGTGCTTCGTGATCAGGCCCACGAGGGTGATCAAGCCCACCTGCGTATAGATGTTGAGCGTCGCCAAACCGAGATTCAGGAAGATCATCGCGCCGAACATGGAGAGCGGAACCGACATCATGATGATGAACGGATCGCGGAAGCTCTCGAACTGCGCCGCCAGCACCAGATAAATCACGATGATGGCGAGACCGAAGGCGAGGAAGATGGAGCTTCCCTCCTGCACCTCGAGACGCGACTGACCGGCGTAATCGACGTAGAAGCCTTGGGGCAGGATCTCCTGCGCGATGGAGCGCAGGGTCGCAAGGCCCTCCGACGTGGTCACGCCCGGCAGCGGCAGTGCCGAAACGGTCGCAGAATTGAGCTGGTTGAACTGCTCGATGACCGCCGGAGCCGCATCCGTCTTGATGCTGACGAGCGCGGAGAGCGGCACCATGGAACCGTCCGAGGCGCGTACGTAGTACTCGGACAGGCGCTCCGGATTCAGACGGTCCTGCTGGCGCACCTGGCTCACCACATCATAGCTGCGGTTGTCACGGTCGAACTTCGAAATCGAAGCGCCGCCGACGAGGGCTCCCAGCGTGTTACCGATCTCGGAAACCTGCACGCCCAACGCCGCCGCACGATCACGGTCGATGACGATGCGCGCGCGCGGCGTCTCGTAGGAGATCGAGTTCTGCACCACGATGAACTTGCCGGACTTGATGGCCCGCTCGCGGATCTGCTCTGCGACCTCATAGGCCTGAGCGGAATCACCGATCGTACGCAGCACATACTGGATCGGCAGACCGTCACCGCCACCCGGCAGGGACGGAGGCGCGAAGGCGAAAGCCTGGACGCCGGCGTTTTCATTCAGCAGGTTCTGAATGTCCTGCTTCGTGGCCGCGCCCTTCTTATCGCGCTCGCTCCACTCCTTGAGCTTGAACCCGAAGAAGCCGCCGCCGCCACCGTCGATGCCGACGATGAGGAAGCTGTCCTCGATCTCGGGAATCTTCTCGGCCGCATTCGTGAACTGCTTGGAGAAGGCCTGAGTGTACTCGGCGGTCGCATATTTCGGCACGTTGATGATGCCGAGATAGGCGCCCTGATCCTCTTCCGGCGCCAGTTCGGAGCTTGTCTTCATGAACAGGAAGACCGTGGTTCCGAGCAGCGCCGCGACGATGACGAGGGTAACGGCGCGATAATCGAGCGAACCCTTGAGACGCCGCGCATACCAGTTTTCGAGCCGCGTGAACGTGCGGTCGACAAAGGCCGAGAACCGGCTCTGCGAACCGTGCGACTTCAGCAGCTTCGAGGACATCATCGGCGAGAGCGTCACGGCCACGATGCCCGAGATGACCACCGCGCCTGCCAGCGTGAAGGCGAATTCGCGGAACAGCGACCCCGTCAGTCCCGTCGTAAATCCAATGGGTGCATAGACCGCCGCAAGCGTAATGGTCATCGAGACGATGGGAAGGAAGATTTCCTTCATTCCCACGATGGCCGCATCGACGGGTTTGAGCCCCTCTTCGATATGTCGATGGATGTTCTCCAGCACCACGATGGCGTCGTCGACCACGAGACCGATCGCCAGCACCATGGCCAGCAGGGTCAGAAGGTTGATCGAGTAACCCAAGGCGTACAGGAAGAAGCAGACGCCGATCAGGGAGAGTGGGATCGTGACGACGGGAATCAGCACCGAGCGGAACGAGCCCAGGAAGAGCAGGATCACCACCACGACGATGAGCGCCGCTTCGCCGATGGTCTTGAACACTTCCTCAATGGAAGCCGAAATGAAGTTCGAAGCGTCGTAAACGATCTCCACCGTCATGCCCTTGGGCAGGGTCGGACGGATCGAGTCGATGGCCTTCGTCACCTCGTCGGCAACCGTAAGCGGATTGGCGGAAGGCGTCGGCACGATGCCGATGAAGGTGCCCTCGCTGCCGTTGAAGCTGACGATGGTGTCCGTGCTCTTGGGGCCGAGTTCCACATCAGCAACATCGCGCAGACGCACGACCTGATCGCCGTTCGAGCGGATCGGCAGCGCGCCGAAAGTATCGGGCGTCTGCAGCGTGGTCTGCATGTCGAGTGTATAAGCGACGTACTCGTTCTTCGTCTTGCCAGGAGCGGCGAGGAAGTTGTTGGTGTTGATGGCTTGCACCACATCGCCTGCCGTCACGCCGCGAGCGGCAAGCCGCACCGGGTCGATCCACACGCGCATGGCGAAATCGCGACCGCCGAGGATCTCGGCGTTGCCGACGCCTTCAAGCGTTGCGAAACGCGGCTGCACGACGCGGGTCAGGAACTCCGAAACCTGCTCGGCATTCATCTCCGTCGAGCCGAAGGTGATGTACATGAGGGCGAAGCTCTGGCCTGTGCCCTTCATGATCACCGGGTCTTCAGCCTCGGAGGGAAGCTGCGCGCGGATCTGCTGCACCTTGGCGGTGACCTCGGTGAGCGCCGCGTTCGGATCGGTGTTCAGACGCATACGCACCGACACCGTGCTGATGCCCTGGCGACTCTGCGTGGTCACATAATCCACGCCTTCCGCACTTGACACGGATTTGGCGATAGGCGTGCTGATGAAGCCTTGGATCAGGTCGGCGCTGGCGCCCACATAGGCCGTGGTGACCGTAATCGTGGTCTCCTTGACCTCGGGGTACTGACGCACCTGCAAGTTCATCAGACCCTGCGCGCCGAGCAGCAGGATCAGGAGGCTCACCACCATCGACAGGACGGGGCGGCGAATAAAAAGCTCTGTGAAACTCATGGCGTTTTGCCTATTGCCCGTTCGCGAGCTTGGTCGCGTCGAGCTTGGTCACATCAATACTGTTGTCGATCTTGACGGTGGCACCGGACTGGAGCTTGTTCTGCCCCGAGGCCACGACCTGCTGACCTGCCTGAATGCCCGAGAGAACTTCGAGCACGCCGCCGCGGCGGCGACCGGTCTTCACGAAGACCTGCTTGGCGACCTGAACCTGATTGCCAGCGCGTTCTTCCTGATCGATCGTGTAGACGTAATCCCCGTAGAGACTCGTGATGACAGCCGTCTGTGGCACGGTGATGACATTGGGCTGCTCCGGAAGAATGACCTCCACGTGGAGGAATTGGCCGGGCAGAATGGATCTGTTCTTGTTGTCGTCGATGAGAGCCTGCACCGAGACGAGGCGGGTCTTCGGATCGACGCGCGGGTCCTTGCCGATTACCCGGCCTTTAAAGGGCAGATCATTCTCGTTCACTCCCAGGCGCACCTCCTGGTCGAGTTTCACCTGATCGGCCACCTGCTCGGGAACCGTAAAATCCACCTTCATGGAATCGAGGTTCTGGAAGCTTGCGATGACGGAACCGGGCTGGAGGTATTGTCCCACATCGATGCGCGGAATGCCGATGACGCCGGAGAACGGAGCCTTCAGAGACTTCTGCTCGAGGGTCGCCTCAAGACGTGCGAGGCGCGAGCGTGCCGTGGCGAGCAATGCGCTCGCCTGATCGAGATTGGCCTCGGTGCCGTAACCGCGGGTCGAGAGTGTCCGGGCACGCTCATAGGCGCTCTCCGCCGTCTTCACGTTGGCCTGGACATCCTGAATGTCGGCACGTTCCACCGTATCGTCGAGCTGAACGAGCACGTCGCCCTGCTTGATGTTCTGGTTGGCCTTGAACTTGATTTCCTTGACGATGCCCGGAATCTCGAAAGCCAGTTCGACGCCGTCGGCGGCCTTGGCCGTACCGATGGCGCTGATGCTCGGCGTCCAGGTCCTGGCCTCGACCTTGGCCGCGGAAACCGTCTGCGCGGGCGGCTGCATATTGGCGAAGAAATTCGCGATCATCTTGTCCCGGAAGAAGTTGAACCAAATCAGACCGGCACAGAGCAGAATCGCAAGAGTGAAGACGAGGCCGACTACGATGCGCCGTTTCATGGACTTCTTCCGGAAGTTACAGGCCCGCCGGGCGGGCTACAGATATGGAGATGGATTGCGGCAATAGCTCAACTTGCCCTTGACGCCAATGCCGCAGCACCATTTATATACCGACTGGACGGTTTAGTTGCAAGAGTTGCCAATGTTGGAAAATCCCCGAGGCCGCAAGAGTTCGCGCGAGAAAATTCTCGACGCGGCTGCGGAGCTTGTCGCCGAAATCGGCGCGGGGCGTCTCACCCTCGATGCCGTAGCCGAGCGCGCCGGCCTCAGCAAGGGCGGGCTTCTCTACAACTTTCCTTCCAAGGACGCGCTTCTTCAGGCGATGATCCAACGCATGATCGATCAGGTTGCGGAATCCAGGGAAGCTTTGCGCCCTCAACTCGAAGCCGGTCCTAATCTTGAGGCGAGATTAGCTGCAACAACCCTTCTTAATATGTGCTGCGGCGGCAAGATGCAGGAGATTGCGACAGGGTTGATGGTAGCGGCTGCGGAAAACCCGCGCCTTCTCGACCCTGTTCGAAACGTGATTTCTGAAACGTTGCAGCGTATCAAGTCCGGTTCAGACGATCTCGACACCGCGCTTCTCGGCTGGCTCGCCGTTGAGGGGCTCAGCAATCTTGAGATGCACAATCTCAGCCCATTTTCCGATGAAGACCGTGCGCAGATTGTGCAGGCGATCAACCGCCTGCTCACGAAGGGCATCGCGCCCTAAGTCAGAAGCCTGCGACGGCTTTAAGCCATCCAAGATGGATCGCTCAAAACCTCATCCGTATGCTCGCCGAGACGCGGCGAAGGACGCTTAGCCGCCATCGGTTCGCCGTTCATGACGATCGGAGAGCGCACCGACGGAATCGCTCCGCCTTTTGCAAAGGATGATGGCAGATCGATCCTCATGCCGCGTGCGACGACCTGCGGATCGGCGAACACATCCTCGACCGTGTTGATGGGGCCAGCCGGTACGCCCTGCTTCTCGAGCGCCGACAGCAGGGCATCACGCGTCGTCTCAAGCGTAAGCTTCGTCAGGACCGGCACGAGCTCGGCGCGATGACGCACCCGGCCCGCATTGGTGGCGAAACGCTCATCCTGGGCCAAGTCCGGCTGGCCGAGCACGGCAACGAAGCGCGAGAACTGCCCGTCATTGCCCACGGCCACGATGACGTGACCATCAGCAACCGGAAACACCTGATAGGGCACGATGTTGGGATGCGCATTGCCCATGCGGCGCGGCGACTTGCCTGAAGCGAGATAGTTCATCGCCTGATTGGCGAGCACGCTCGTCTGTACGTCGAGCAGCGCCATGTCGAGATGCGCGCCCTCCCCCGTCAGATCGCGTTGACGCAAGGCGGCGAGAATGCCGACGACGGAATAGACACCCGTGAAGATATCGACATAGGCCACACCGATCTTCTGCGGCTCCCCTTCCGGATCGCCGGTGAGATCCATGATGCCGCCGAGGCCCTGGATCATGAAGTCGTAGCCTGCACGCGCCGCATAAGGCCCGTTCTGCCCGAAACCCGTGATGGAGCAATAGACGAGGCGCGGATTGACCGCCTTCAGGCTCTCATAATCGAGCCCGTATTTCTTCAAGCCACCGACCTTGAAGTTCTCGATCACCACATCCGCATGGGCCGCGAGCTTGCGCACGAGCTCCTGCCCCTCGGCGCTCTCGAAATCGACCGCGATGGAGCGCTTGCCGCGATTGCAGGAATGAAAGTAAGCCGCCGACAGATCGCCGCCATCCTCCGCCTCCACGAAGGGAGGCCCCCAGCCGCGCGTGTCGTCGCCCGCGCCGGGACGCTCCACCTTCACCACGTCGGCGCCGAGATCGGCGAGCAGCTGGCCCACCCAAGGACCGGCGAGAATGCGGGCGAGTTCGAGGACTTTGAGACCTGCAAGCGGTTTCATGAAAATCAATCCATCACGGCATCGAGGCCGCGCTTCAATCCGATGAAGGAGGAGACGCGACGCGCCGCCAGCAATGTTCCGGTTACATAAGGAGCGGCGGACGAGCCTGCATCGTGACGGATCACAAGGCGCTCGTTGTCGGCGCCGAACACGGCCTCGCACGAGAGCACGAAGGACGGCATGCGCAGGGAGTGAACCTGCACCGCCTCTTTCGCGCCGAGAGCGCCGCCACGGGTCTCACGAACACCCGCGAGGCTATCGACTGACATCGAGGTCGCGGGCTGGCGCACATCGCTCAGGAGTTCGGCAAGCTCACGCGCCGTTCCGGACGGCGTGTCGGGCTTTTTCGCGGAAGCGTAGTCGATCACCTCCACATCAGGTACGAAGCGTGCTGCCTCCAACGCGAAGCGGCGTAGCAGCGTCGCAGTGATCGAGAAGTTTCCGGCAGCGAGCACGCCTCGCTCGGCCTTCAGCGCCACGGCGTCGATCTCCGCGTATTCTTCCGCCGAAAGCCCCGATGTTCCGACAACCACATGGCGGCCATGCGCCAGCGCGGTCAGGACATGCGCCTTGACCGCGTTGGGCTTGGTGTAATCGATCACCACATGAGACGGCGTTTTCAACGCCTCTTCGAGGGTTGCGCTGATCGCGACGCCAAGGCGGGGAAGACCTGCAGCCTCCCCTGCATCCTGGCCTGCGGCGCTGCGGCTGACCGCGCCCGCGAGCTCAAGATCGTCGGAGGCGGCAATCGCCGCCACCAGCGCCTTGCCGACCCAACCCGTCGCTCCCGCCAGCGTGATCCGAAGAGGCATCGCCTGCTCCTGTCTTAGAAGAACGCCTGGAGCCCCGTCTGAGCGCGACCGAGGATGAGAGCGTGCACGTCGTGCGTGCCCTCGTAGGTGTTCACCGTCTCCAGGTTCTGCGCATGGCGCATCACGTGGTATTCTTCCTGAATGCCGTTGCCGCCATGCATGTCGCGGGCGATGCGAGCGATGTCCAGGGCCTTGCCGCAATTGTTGCGCTTCACGAGCGAGATCATCTCAGGGGCCATGCGGCCCTCGTCGAAGAGACGGCCGACCCGCAGCGAGGCATGGAGGCCGAGCGTGATCTCGGTCATCATGTCCGCGAGCTTCTTCTGCACGAGCTGGGTGGCGGCGAGCGGCTTGTTGAACTGCTTGCGGTCCAGCGTGTACTGGCGCGCACGGTGCCAGCAATCTTCCGCCGCGCCCATCGCACCCCAGGAGATGCCGTAGCGCGCGCGGTTGAGGCAGCCGAACGGACCCTTGAGGCCCGACACGTTCGGAAGCAGCGCGTCCTCGCCCACTTCGACGCCGTCCATGACGATCTCGCCGGTGATGGAAGCACGCAGAGAGAGCTTGCCGCCGATCTTCGGCGCGGACAGGCCCTTCATGCCCTTGTCCAGCACGAAGCCGCGGATCTCGTTGTCATGCGCTTCCGACTTCGCCCACACGACGAACACGTCGGCGATGGGGGAGTTGGAGATCCACATCTTCGTACCGGTGAGACGATAGCCGCCGTCGATCTTCTGGGCGCGGGTCTTCATGCCGGCGGGATCGGAGCCCGCATCCGGCTCGGTGAGGCCGAAGCAGCCCACGAATTCGCCAGAGGCGAGCTTGGGCAGGTACTTCTTACGCTGCTCCTCGGAGCCGTAAGCATAGATCGGATACATCACGAGCGACGACTGCACGCTCATCATGGAGCGGTAGCCGGAATCGACACGCTCCACCTCGCGGGCCACGAGGCCGTAGGCGACGTAGGACGCGCCGGCGCAGCCGTAATCCTCCGGCAGGGTCACGCCGAGAAGGCCGAGCTCGCCCATCTCGTTGAAGATCTCGCGGTCCGTGCGCTCCTCGCGATAGGCGTCGATCACGCGCGGCAGGAGCTTGTCCTGGGCATAGGCGCGGGCCGTGTCACGGATCATGCGCTCGTCGTCGGTCAGCAGATCGTCGAGGAGGAGCGGATCTTCCCACTTGAGCTTTGCGAGTTCGTGCTTTGCACCGGCCATGATGAGCTTTCCTCTTCGATACGGCGCACAAGATCATTCCGGAGCGCCGGGTAAACCTGTTGGATTTTGCCGGAAAAATCGCGCTGGACAGGGAAGAAGTAAAGCGACATCTTCGCAGCAGGTTATTCGAAAACGGAATGAACTTGTGCTTCGTCGCGGCTTTCTGCCCAATATCGGCAATCTTCTCGCCTTTGAGGCCACGGCCCGGCATGGCAGCGTCTCCCGCGCCGCCGAGGAACTGAATCTTACCCAGAGCGCCGTCTCCCGGCAGATCCAGCAACTGGAAGATTCTCTCGGCGTCTCCCTTTTCAGCCGCTCCCGCCAGCGCGTGGTGCTCACCGATGTGGGGCGTCTTTACGCCTCTCAGGTGCGCGGCACCCTGACCGAGCTGTCGGATGCGACCCATCAGGCCATCGCGCTCTCGGGCACGAGCGGCGTCCTGAACCTTGCAACGCTTCCGACCTTCGGCACCCGCTGGCTGATCCCCCGCATTCCGCATTTCATGGCACGACACCCCGGTGCGACCGTGAATTTCGGCGTACGCCTGATTCCGTTCGACTTCGCCGCCGAGCCTTTCGACGCCGCCATCCATTTCGGAGAGCCGCATTGGCCTGGGGCGATCTGCGAATTGCTGCGGCAGGAAGAGGCCGTGCCGGTCTGCAGCCCGGCCTATCGGGAACGCGAAAAGATCAAGTCTCCCGAAGATCTTACCCGCGCCACCCTGCTCCAGCAGAGCACACGTCCGACCGCCTGGGCGGAATGGTTCGCAACCGTGAATGTGGATGCAGGCAACCCCATGCGCGGCCCGCGTTTCGAGCAATTCGCCATGGTGGCGCAGGCTGCGGTTGCCGGTCTCGGCGTTGGACTTATTCCGCATTTCCTGATCGCGGACGAGCTGGCCTCAGGACGCCTCGAGATTCTCTTCCCGCAAAGCATCCTGAGTGTCGGGGCCTATTACCTCGTCTATCCCGAGCACAAGGCGGAAGCGCCGCTGGTGCGCTCCTTCCGCGACTGGATTCTCGCCGAATCCAATCAGGGATAGACGCGCTTCGCCTTCAAGGTCCGCATGCTCAGGACAAAGGCCATCAAGCCGCAGAACATGATGCAGCCCACCATCGACAGGGACGTTCCGTTGTAGAGCAAGCTTGTCAGCGCGATCATGACCGCGCCCGTGCTGAGCTGCAGCGTGCCCATGAGCGCCGAGGCCGTACCCGCGATCGGCCCATGCTCTTCAAGGGCCAGCACCGCCGTCGAGGGAATGACGAAGCCGAGGCAGCCGAAGGAGAGGAACAGAAGGCCCCAAAGAACATAGGCATTGTCGACGCCCGCGAATGTCAGGACGAACAGCAGGCTCACCAGGGTCACGAAGCCGGAAATGGCCGTGCGCACGAGCCGCTCCGCACCGAAGCGCCGCATGAACACGCTGTTGAATTGCGCGCTGCCGATGAAGGCAATGGCATTCGACGCGAAGATCATGCTGTAATGCGAGGGCGAGAAGCCGAAATGCTCGATGAAGATGACGGACGAGCCGGCGAGATAGGCAAAGAAGCTCGCCTGGCTGAAGCCTCCGGTGAAGGTAATGCCGAGGAAGCGGCGATCTTTCAGAAGGCTCTTGTAGGTGGAAAATGCCTGGAGGATTCCGCGCTTGCCCGCCTCTTCCGGCCGCGTCTCGGGCAGCAGGAACAGCAGCACGGCCATGCCGCCGATGCCGATGGCGGCGGTGGCCCAGAAGATGAAGCGCCAGCTGAAGAACTCGGTGAGCGCGCTGCCCGCGAGCGGCGCAAGAATGGGCGAAACGCTGAACACCAGCATCGTCGTCGCCATCAGGCGCGCGGCTTCGTGGCCCGTATGCAGGTCGCGAATGACCGCCCTGGGAATGACCATGGCCGCACAGGAGCCCACGCCCTGCAGGAAGCGGAAGGCAATGAGGGTTTCCACGTTCGGAGCATAAGTGCAGCCGATGCTGCCGAGCACGAAGAGCCCCAAGCCCGCATAGAGCGGGGGCTTGCGGCCGAATCGGTCCGAGAGCGGCCCATAGGCCAGCTGGCAGACGGCGACAGCCAGGAAGAAGCTCATCAGGCTCATCTGCACCGCGCCCACATCCACTTGGAGGTCGCGCGCGATCGCCGGGAAAGCCGGCAGGTACATGTCGATGGCGAATGGTCCGATAGCGGACAGCATTCCGAGGACGAGCGCGTTGCGCAAAAAGGCGGATCGCATTGAAAAGGGCTTTCAGAAAGGTTTTCCCGACCCCACTCCCGTGAAGGGGGATCAAGGAAACGTCCGGCACGGCATGTCGGGCGAAACAACGTTTGGAAGGCGTGCCTGGGTCGGCGGCCGGGCCGCGCGGCGGAGGACGCGAGCCCTGCTTTTATGCCTCGAGGTCCGTCCGTCAAGCGAATAGCCCCGGGTTTAAGCGGACAATATCCCTCAACCAGGGCCGGTGGTTACGCTTCGTTAACTATGTTTGGCCATGTCTGGTTAAAGATTTACCGGATGCGCCGGCCTTTAGGCATCAGCCCTCTTGGAGCCGCCCCATCCAACAGACCCGCCAATCCCGGAGTTAATCCCGCCCATGCCGTCTTCCTTCTCGCACCATCGGACCGGCTTTGGGGGCCCCGCGCCCAAGATGGGCTCTGACTCGAGAAAGCGGCTCGGCAAGGCCGTCAGGGCGGCACTTCTCATGACGCCCCTTCTGGCGACCGCCTGCACGACGAAATCCGAGCTGGGCTTTGCGACCCTCATGAACGAGGTTCCGGCGACCCGCGCGATCATCGTACCGCCCCCGGGCGGCCCCTCCGTCGTGGCCGTTCTGGAGCGCAAATATCAGAATGGTGTCTCGCAGGAGATCGCTCTTTCGACCGCCTCCCTCACCCCTGGCCAGAACGCTTTCTATGTGAGCCTAGCCACCGGGGGAGCTCCGCCGCAATCCCAGATTGACGATGTGCTGAGCCTTCCATCCTCAGTGATGATACAGGAGCGGGTTCTGGAGGAGATGGAGGAACGCCTGCCCGGCATCGAGATGCAGACGTCCCTCGTCTATGTGCAGAACAAATACGGCCCCTTCGGCTTTGCCACCGGTCGCTCCGCCAGCGGCGATGTCTGCCTTTATGCCTGGCAGCGGATCGAGCCCAACAAACCGGCCGTCTTCGTGCCGGGCGGGGTGATTACCATCCGCCTGCGCTTGTGCGATGCGGGCGCGACTCCGCAGCAGCTGCTGCGCACCATGTATAACTTCACCATTGCGGCCTATTATATGTCGGGGTCCTGGAACCCTTATGGAGAGGCGCCCGGCGTGCCTGCCCATCTTGGCGAGATCGATGCGCCGATTTACCCGCTCAACATGAATGACGCCCCAGCGCCCGTGGTTCGCGAGCGACGGGTTCGGGTGCACTCAGAGCCGGCCCCCGCCCCCCGCCTCATAGACAAGGATACGGTCGTACCTGCAGCGCAGCCATTTGTTCCAGCAACCAGGGAACCAGTTGCATCGCCCCAGACAGGCTATCCGATCGTCCCGCCGCCACCTGCGCAGTAAACCTAAAGAAACGCTACTGTAATTTAATAACATATCATCACAGGCTGTTTACCGGAGCGACAAAAAATCCCATCACGGCGGGGACAATATTGTATCGAGGCCAATAGACCTTCAGAAGCTCTTAGCTTATGCGTGGGTCTTAACTTATAACAACCTTGACTGAGAACTTTCGCCGATGCGTAGGGGTGTACTTGTAGCCTTATGGGCGGTGGCGGCGATGCTCATCGTCCTGCTGGTTGCCCTTCCCATCAGCCTTCAGACCCACTTGGTGGCCGGCCTTGTGGTCGTGGCCTGCATGATCGTGCTGAAATTCTTCCGCGCGCAAGGGGTCTGGCGGACAATCGCCCTTGCCCTCGGCACGGCCATCGTCCTGCGCTACGTCTTCTGGCGCACCACGAGCACCATCCCCCCGATCACGGAGGTCGCGAGCTTCATCCCGGCCATCCTTCTGTACCTCGCCGAGATGTACAGCGTGATGATGCTCTTCCTGAGCCTCTTCGTGGTGTCGAGCCCGATGCCTTCGCGCAAGCCGCCGAAGGTCGATCCGCATAACCTGCCCACCGTCGACGTGTTCGTGCCGAGCTACAACGAAGAGGCGAGCCTTCTGGCGACCACTCTGGCGGCGGCCAAGGCCATGAGCTATCCGAACGGCAAGTTCACCGTCTGGCTGCTCGACGATGGCGGAACGGACGAGAAGTGCAACTCGGCCAATCCTCACGCAGCAGAAGCCGCCCGCGCCCGCCGCGCGGAGCTTCAGGCTCTCTGCGCGGCGCTCGACGTCAAGTATCTCACCCGCGCACGCAATCTTCACGCCAAGGCGGGCAACCTCAACAACGGCCTTGAACACTCGACCGGCGATCTCGTGGCCGTGTTCGATGCGGACCACGCACCGGCGCGCAGCTTCCTGGAAGAGACTGTCGGATATTTCAGCGCGGACAAAAACCTCTTTCTTGTCCAGACGCCGCACTTCTTCATCAACCCCGACCCGCTGGAGCGCAACCTCGGCACCTTCCAGACGATGCCGTCGGAAAACGAGATGTTTTACGGCGTCATCCAGCGCGGCCTCGACAAATGGGATGCAGCGTTCTTCTGCGGTTCGGCCGCCGTTCTCCGGCGCGAAGCCCTGCAGGAGACAAACGGCTTCAGCGGCCTGAGCATCACCGAGGATTGCGAAACCGCGCTCGAACTCCACTCCCGCGGTTGGAGCAGCGTGTACGTGGACAAGCCGCTGATCGCCGGCCTCCAGCCCGATACTTTCGCGAGCTTTATCGGTCAGCGTTCGCGTTGGGCGCAGGGCATGATGCAGATTCTGAGTTTCCGCTTCCCGCCTTTGAAGCGCGGTCTGAAGCTCACGCAGCGGCTCGCCTATATGTCGAGCACCCTGTTCTGGCTCTTCCCGTTCTCGCGCTTCGCCTTCCTGCTGTCGCCGCTCTGCTATCTGTTCTTCTCGCTGGAGATCTTCACCGCATCGGGCGGCGAGTTCCTGGCCTATACGTTCACCTACATGATGGTGAACTTCATGATGCAGAACTATCTCTATGGCCGCTACCGCTGGCCCTGGATCTCGGATCTCTACGAGTACATCCAGACGATCTATCTGCTTCCCGCCATCATATCGGTGATCGCCAATCCGAGGAAGCCGACCTTCAAGGTCACGTCCAAGAGCGAGTCCATGGTCGAGAGCCGCGTCTCGGAACTCGGCATGCCCTATTTCATCATCTTCGGCATTCTGCTCCTGGGCGTTGTCGCAACCGGTGTGCGCGTATGGCTTGAGCCTTACAAGGCCGATCTGACGCTGGTGACGGGGGCCTGGAATATGATCAACCTTATCATCGCGGGCTGCGCCCTTGGCGTCGTATCCGAGCGCGCCTCGCGCCGCATGAGCCATCGTGTGCGCACGGATCGCGTCTGCCGGTTCCTGTTCGGCGATGAAGTCATCGAAGCTTCGGTGCGCGACATCTCCGTGGGCGGCGCGCGTCTGCACGTGGCGCCTTCCAACGAGCCCACCCTCAAGAAGGGCGCGCTCGGCACCCTCGAGTTCATGCCGCATGCGGATCTGCCCGTGCAGACGATGCCGGTCGAGATCCGCAAGGTGGGCATGGATGACAAGGGCCTGCTGCTGGGCTGCCGCTTCATGATCGACAAGCCGGAGCACCACAGGCTCGTGGCCGATCTCGTCTTCGCGGATGCCGATCAGTGGAGCGCGTTCCAGAAGCGCCGCCACCAGGATATCGGCGTGCTGCGGGGCACGCTGTGGTTCTTCATGGTCTCCCTCTACCAGACGGGACGAGGCCTTTCCTATCTCTTCGGTCTGCAACGGATCGGCATGTCCAAGCCGCCGGTTCCATCGGTTGCATCGGCCGTCAAATAGAGGCGTGTCGTGCGCTCCCTTCTGATTCCCTTCCTCATCGCTTTCGAACTGCTGGGAGCACGGGTGGCCGCGGCGCAGGTCACGCCGTTCAGCATGGGCACGTCCCCAAACGCGCAGCCCATGCAGCCTCAGGCTCCGCAGCCCAACGCCGCGCCTTCTCCCGGCTTCGACATGGGCGGCTCCTCCGCACCGCAAAGCGCTCCCGCCCCCCGCCCGGTCCCAGCGCCCAGCAATGCTCAGGCGCCTGCCGCGCCGTTTCAGATCGTGCCGGGCGGCGCTCCGCCTTCCGTGACCAAGCCTGCTCTCGTCACGACGCCCAACCGTCCCGTGCTCGCGCGTATCGAGCGTCCGATCCTGCCGTTCGAGACCATGCGCCTCGACGGCGAGACGGATGCTCAATCCTGGAACGTCCAGCTGACGCAGGATGAAGCATCGAGCGGCGCATCCATCGCCGTCGGCTACAAGAATGCCGTCGTGGTGATGCCGGAAGCCTCACGGCTCAGGATCGTGATCAACGGCGAAACCGTGATCGATACCCCGATCCAATCCTCCGAGAACATCAAGAGCGTGACCGCTCCGATCCGCCCGGGCCTCCTGCGCGCGGGATCGAACTTCATCCGCATGGAGGCGTTCCAGCGTCACCGCACGGATTGCACCATCAATGCCACCTATGAGCTCTGGACCGATGTGGATTCGGCCTCCACGAAGCTCGTCTTCGCCGAAGGCGCCACCAAGACGCTGCGCAGCCTGGAGGATCTTCCCGCTGTTGGCGTGGATACCAAGGGCGTGACGACGATCCGCGTCGTCGCTCCCAAGATCTATCGCCCCGAAATCCGCGATCGCCTGCTGCGCCTCGTGCAGCTGATCGCCCTGCGCGGGCGCTACGCCCGCCCCGTGATCCAGGTGGTGGAATCCGATCCGGGTCCCTCGCCCGTCGGCACCATCAAGGTCGTCATGGGACTTGCCAGCGAATTGCGCCCGCTGCTTCCGGGCGTTCCGGAGACGGCCCTCTCTCAACCGCTCACCATGATGATGCAGGAAGCGGGCTCCATCGGTTCCACCCTCGTGGTCACCGGTCCGAGCTGGAACGATCTGGACTCCGCCATCGCGCTCATCGGCGCGCAGGTCACCAACACTACGAGTGTTCAGCGTGGCATCGTCGATACGGCGTCATGGCACTGGCCTGAAGTAAGCACGGCTTTCGGACGTCACTCCTTCCGCTTCTCGGATCTCGGCATCTCCACGCAGGAATTCTCGGGCCGCCGCCTGAGAAGCCGCTTCATGCTGAATCTGCCTCCGGATTTCTACGCGACGGAATACGGCGAGGCCCTGGTCTATCTCGATGCGGCCTATACCACGGCGGTCAAGCCGGGCAGCCACGTGAACATCTTCGTCAACGACAGGATCAGCACGCAGCTGGTGATCACCGCCCATGGCGATGTCGTCAAGCGCCACACGATCCGGTTGCCCTTGAAGAACTTCAAGTCCGGTCTCAACACCGTCTCGGTGGAAATCGGCCTCCTGACCGATGCGGATGAGCGTTGCGCGCCGGGCGAGACGCTTTCGGAAACGAACCGCTTCGTTCTGTTCGATACCAGCAGCCTGGAGTTTCCGGAGTTCGGGCGCATCGGGCGCGAGCCCGATCTCGGCGTCCTGAGCGCGGGCCACTTCCCCAAGGAGGACGCGCCCACGACGGTAGTGCTTGCGCGGCCCGATACCCTCAACGTTTCGGCCGCTGGCACGTTCCTGGCGCGCATGGCGCGCAGTGCCGGCAAGCCGATGCGCGCGCAGTTCTCCAACGCAGCCTCCACGGATGACGCATCCGTCGTCTTCATCGGCGCCGTCGAGCAGATCCCCACCGGCCTTCTCAACCGCGTGCGCGTCTCCGAGCACCTGCGCATGGTCTGGCCCGCGACACCGCTCCAGCCCGATCCGTCCAAGCAGGTCGCCAGCACGGATTTCAGCATGAACGTGCAGTCGAACGCGGTGGACCGCAACGGCACGGCCTCCACGGACGAAGTGCGCAAGCGCTGGTCGGAATCGTTCCGCAGGCAAGGCATCCTGCAGCAGACCTTCGGCTCGATTCAGGATTGGATGGAAGAAACCTTCAGCCTGTCCGTATCTTCCCTGTCGCTGAAGCAGCGCATGGACAGCCCTTATGAACCGCCGCAGCGCTCGACCCTGCTCATCGCGCAGAACCGCACGCCGGAATCGGGCGTCTGGACTCTCGTGACGGCCCGAACCGAAGAGGCGCTGGCCGAAGAGATGGCACGCATCGCGGACCCGCTGCTGTGGTCGAAGGTCTCGGGCCGCGCCGTGGCGCTCGACCCGCGCGAATCCAGGCTGCAGGTGGAGCCGATCCAGGATTACGCCTTCGTTCAAACGCAGCCCTTTTCCATCTGGAACCTGCGCCTCGTCGCGGCGAACTGGATGTCCGCCAACATCCTCCAATATGCTCTGCTCCTGGTGGTATTCTGTCTCTTCCTGGGGACGGGAACCTATCTGCTCCTGAAGCGCCTGGGACGTCCTTCATGAGGATCTTTGCGAAACGAGGCTTGCTCCTGCCATACCTTCTCGCAGGATTGCTCTCGATGGCATCAACCATGTCGTCAGCCCAGAATTTGACCGTGCAGCCTCTGAACGTGGTCGGGACCATCCCGCCCATGGAATGGGAGGCTTATCGCTCCGCCTTCATCGAAGATAATGGCCGCGTGGTCGACAATGCCAACGGCAATATCAGCCACAGCGAAGGACAGGGCTATGGCCTCCTCCTGGCCCTGGCCGCCAATGACCGGGCCAGTTTCGAGAAGATCTGGAACTTCGCCTTCACCGAGCTTCTGATCCGCGACGATGGGCTTGTCGCCTGGAAATGGGACCCGTCCGCCAAGCCCCGGGTTTCGGATCGCAACAACGCGACCGATGGAGACATCCTCATCGCCTATGCTTTGGCAAAGGCAGGCTCCGCGTGGAATGAGCCCCGCTATACGGCAGCCGCGCAGAAGCTCGCGGCGGCCATCGGCAAGCACACTTTCGGCCGCAGCGGCGGGAGTGTCTTTCTTCTTCCCGGCGCGGAAGGTTTCAATGCCGGCGAACGTCCGGACGGCCCGGTCATCAATCTCTCCTATTGGGTGTTCGAGGCCTTCCCCGTACTGGCTGGACTCGCGCCGGAATACGAATGGAACCGCGTCTGGCGCGAGGGTGTCACTCTGCTCCAGCAGGCGACATCCGGCCGCGTTCGCCTTCCCGCCGATTGGCTTTCGATCCAGAGCAGATTGCAGACCAAGCCCGCTGACGGTTTTCCGCCGGAGTTTGGTTACAACTCGTTAAGGATACCCCTTTACCTTCTCAGGGCGGGAATGACCGATTTGGAGTGGTTGCGGGCGCTCAAGCTTCGCTGGTCCGCCGGGAATGAAGGAGTCGCCGTCGTCAATGTCGTTACCGGAAATGTCCGGGAGCGGCTCAACGACCAAGGCTACGCCATCCTCTCGGCCGCACTGGCCTGCGTGTTGGACGGAACACCCGTTCCGTCAACGCTGAAGACGTTCGAGCCCCGGCTCTACTATCCGTCGACCCTGTATCTGATGACGAAGTCCTGGCTCGGTGAAAAACATCCGCAATGCGTCTAACTAGCAGTGCCATAACGATTGCGGTCCTGGTCCTGGGCTTCGCGGCAATCGCACAACAAGTGGGACCTGGCGGCGACCAGCCTTCTCCCGCGCCCGCGCCTTCCCCTGCCCCCTCTCCTGCTCCTGCCGCGGGCACGCCTTCTTTCGCCAATCAGCCGCAGGTGGACGAATCGGCTTTGCGCTATTTCGCATCCCAAGGCGATAGCCGCCGCGTGAACGCCGAAATCGCCCGTTTGCGCGCGCTATATCCCAACTGGACGCCACCGAGCGATCTGTCTCAGCTGTCAGCCGGCACGGCCGTCACCGTCGATCCGATCATCGAGCGGTTGTGGAACCTCTATAAGGAGGATCGGATCGCGGAGGTCCGCGCGGCCATCGCCGAACGCCAATCCTCGGACCCGAACTGGAAGCCGCCGGAGGAGCTGGTGACGGCCCTCGACACCGTCGAGGCACGCCGACGCCTGACCAACGCATCCGATTCCGGCCAATGGCGCACGGTTCTCACCGTCGCCACGGAAAATCCGAATCTTCTGACCTGCATGAATGTGGATGTGCTCTGGCGTGTGGCCGAAGCCTTCTCCAAGACCGATCAGCTCAATCGCGCGCGGGACGTCTATACCTATCTCCTCACCAATTGCGGCAATCCGGGCGAGCGCATCGCGACCCTGCAGAAAGCGCTGCTCCTGCTCCCCGACAACCAGGTGACGGACCTTCTCCAGTTCGAGCGCAAGACGGGCGAGACACCCGACAATTTCGACTCGATCCGCGAGGAGCTGGCGCGCCGCCGGGTGGAGCGTGCCTCGAACGACGATAAAACGACCGCGACGGCGGAAGATCTCGCCACCGTCGAAGGCATGATCCGCAAATCCGATGAGCCCGGCCCCGTGCTGGTTCTGGCTTGGTACAACTACCATCACGGCAATCCCGCGCGAGGGCTCGAACTGTTCAAGATCGCCCTTGACCGCAACGGCGGAAACAAGGCTGCGGAAGGATATGCCATGTCCCTGCGCGCCTTGGAGCGCATCGCAGAGGCCGAGGCCTTCGCCTATGACTGGCGCGACAAGGCCCCGGAGAACATGAAGGTCTACCTCGATGTGGCGACGGCCCTGCTGACCCAGGATCCCCCGCCGCGTCTCGAAACCCGCGTCGTATCACGCATTGTGCCCGTCGTTGCGAGCCAGCGATTCCCGGACGGCGCGCAGGCTCTCGGCTGGTATTCCTACAACACGAACCAGTTCCAGACCGCGCGGGAATGGTTCCGCCTCGCCCTGGAATGGAGACCCGAGGACGAGCCTTCGGCCTACGGCCTTGCCCTCTCGACCCAACGCCTGAACGACCGGGCCGGCTTCAACGCCATTGTCTCGCAGTGGCGCGACCGCTCCGAGCGCATCGCGGATCTTGCCGACGGCACCACTCCTGTCCGTCCCGGCGCGCGGGCCATCCCGCAGATTCAGACGTTGCAGCCAGTGCAAGCCGTTCCGCAGGCGCCCATGCGCTCCGTCCCCGTCCAGGCTGAAGCACCTCGCGTGATGGTCGAGCGCAGCACCGTTGAGATGGAGCCGACCCTACGCACGGCTCCTGCGACAACCGGCACGAACAGGCGCCGCAATTGCATCATGACCCGCAGCGCGGACGGCATGGCGCCTGACGCGGCGTTGAATCTCGGCTGGTGCCTGATGGATGCCAACCGCCCGATGGAAGCCGTGAATGCCTTTGATCAGGCCATCCGGCGCGGCAGCGCCCGCACCCGGGAGGAGGCGGCCTACGGCAAGTCTCTCGCCTATCTCCGCAAGAACCTGACCTCCGAGGCCGCTATCGCTGCCGCGCAGGCCCCGCAACCCGGCCAGCGCCGGGTCGAGTTGAGCGCTTCCATTCTCAGCCAGCGCGCGCTGGCAGCCTATCGTGACGGGCGCTACGTGGAGACGATCCTGGCCCTGAGCGAGCGAGCCCGGATCGTGCCGGAGCAGAACGACCTCATGCTGATCCGCGGCTGGTCCTATTATAAGCTTGGACGCTACAAGGACGCCGAACGGGTTTTCCGGGCGGTTCAACGCACTGGCTTCTCCGAGGATGCAAGTATCGGCCTGAATGCGGTGCTGGAAGCAAGCATTCCCAACCGTCAGTGACGATTTTCCTGAGTTGGAATACTTTCAAGAACAGCAGCTCCGGCAAGGGTGTGACCTTACCGGAGCTTTCTTTTTTGCCCCGAAAGGTCCAGTTTGAGCCGGCTGTGGACGGAATGTGGCAAAATGTCCGCCAAAACCCAACGAAATCTCAGAAATTTGAAACGACCAAGTATTTGAAAAAAACTGCGCAACGCGGCATGAAATGGTAAATTTGTTCTAAAAATTAGCCAAGCTTGTCGTGACAGATTGACATTATTGAGGCTTCACACCTTAACTTCGTCACAGAACGGCCATGTAGGCCGTCTCAGAGGACCTAAATAGATGAAGAAATCAGCCCTTTTCGCAGCTATCTGCGTTCCGGCTTTCCTGGCAGCTGCTCCGCTGGCCGCCAAAACCCTCGTTTACTGCTCCGAGGGCAGCCCCGAGAATTTCTATCCGGCCATTAACACGACCGGCACCTCGTTCGACGTGGTCGACCACATCTACGACAACATCGTGGATTTCGAACCCGGCGGCACGAAGGTTGTTCCTGGCCTCGCCGAGAAGTGGGACATCTCCCCTGACGGCCTCACCTACACCTTCCACATCCGCAAGGGTGTGAAGTGGCACAACACCAACAAGAACTTCAAGCCGACCCGCGACCTGAACGCCGACGACATCGTGTTCATGATCGAGCGTCAGTGGAAGAAGGACAACCCGTTCTTCAACGTCACGAGCCCGAACCACTCCTACTTCGAAGACATGGGCATGCCCGCTCTTCTGAAGTCCGTGGAGAAGGTTGACGACTACACCGTCCGCTTCACGCTCAACAAGCCGGAAGCTCCGTTCCTGTCGAACCTCGCCATGCAGTGGGCAGGCGTGCAGTCGAAGGAATATGCCGACGCCATGCTGAAGGCCGGCACTCCCGAGAAGATCGACCAAGAGCCGATCGGCACGGGCCCGTTCTACCTCGTCCAGTATCAGAAGGACGCCATCGTCCGCTTCAAGGCTTTCCCCCAGTACTGGGGCGGCAAGGCCAAGATCGACGACCTCGTGTTCGCCATCACCCCTGACGCTTCCGTCCGCTGGGCAAAGCTCCAGAAGGGCGAGTGCCACGTGATGCCGTATCCGAACCCGGCTGATCTTGAGGCCATGAAGAAGGATCCGAACGTCACGATCATGGAGCAGCCGGGCCTGAACATCGGCTACATGTCGTACAACACGCAGAAGAAGCCCTTCGACGACGTGCGCGTTCGTAAGGCTCTCAACATGGCCATCAACAAGAAGGCCATCGTCGACACCGTGTATCTCACCACGGGCGTGCCTGCCACGAACCCGATCCCGCCGACCATGTGGTCGTACAACGACGCCATCAAGGACGACGCCTACAACGTGGAAGCTGCCAAGAAGCTTCTCGCCGAGGCCGGCTACCCGAACGGCTTCGAGACGGACCTGTGGGCGATGCCGGTTCAGCGTCCTTACAACCCGAACGCAAAGCGCATCGCCGAGCTCATGCAGGCCGATCTCGCCAAGGTTGGCGTGAAGGCCGAGATCAAGAGCTACGAGTGGGGCGAGTACCGCAAGCGCATGCAGGCCGGCGACCATCAGATGGGCATGCTCGGCTGGACGGGCGACAACGGCGACCCGGACAAC
This sequence comes from Pseudomonadota bacterium, assembly GCA_023450615.1. Lineage (GTDB taxonomy): Bacteria > Pseudomonadota > Alphaproteobacteria > Rhizobiales > Beijerinckiaceae > Microvirga. The sequence continues at coordinate 46,461 of JAEXGT010000089.1, forward strand.
TTCCTCCATACCCTGCTGGGCTGCGACGCGGTTCAGGGCGGCTCGAACAACGCCAAGTGGTGCTACAAGCCGTTCGACGATCTCGTCGTGAAGGCGAAGGCCGTGTCGGATCAGAACCAGCGTACCGAGCTCTATAAGCAGGCTCAGGTGATCTTCAAGGAGCAGGCTCCCTGGTTCACGATCGCCCATGCCGTGCAGTTGAAGCCGGTCCGCAAGGAAGTCGTTGACTTCAAGCTCTCGCCGTTCGGCCGCCATAGCTTCTATGGCGTGGACATCAAGGGCAAGTAAGTCTTTCTCCCGTTAACCTGGCGGAGCGGCCTTTCCGGCCGCTCCGCCTTTTTTCCATTCTGGGCCATGCTTAGATTTTTTCTCACACGCGTCAGCCTCGTGATCCCGACTTTCATCGGCATCACGCTTCTGGTCTTCTGTCTAATCCGGCTCGTTCCCGGCGACCCCATTGAAACCATGGCAGGCGAGCGCGGCATCGACCCCGCCCGCCATGCGGAACTGCGCACGCAATATGGCTTCGACAAGCCGCTTCTCGTGCAGTACGGCCTCTATATCGGGCGTGTTCTTCAGGGAGATCTCGGCCAGTCGATCGTCACCCGCGAATCCGTGCTGACAGAGTTCCTTGCTCTTTTCCCTGCGACGGTGGAGCTGGCGCTCTGCGCCATCCTCTTCGCACTCGTCATCGGCATTCCGGCTGGCATCATTGCGGCCGTCCGGCGAAACTCCGTGTTCGATCACGGCGTCATGGGTATTTCTCTGACAGGATATTCCATGCCGATCTTCTGGTGGGGTCTCATCCTCATCCTGCTGTGTTCGGTGCAACTCGGCCTCACGCCGGTCTCCGGCCGGATCGACGTTCTTTACTATATCGAGCCGGTTACGGGCTTCCTGCTGATCGACTCGCTGCTGTCGGATGACGAAGGCGCCTTCTGGTCCGCCGTTCGGCACCTCATCCTGCCCACCATCGTGCTCGGCACCGTGCCGCTGGCGGTGATCGCCCGCATGACCCGGTCGGCCATGCTGGAGGTTCTGGGCGAGGACTATATCCGCACCGCCAAGGCCAAGGGCCTGCCCCGGTTCCGGATCATCGCGCTTCACGCTCTGCGCAATGCGCTGATCCCGGTCGTCACCGTGATCGGATTGCAGGTCGGCGTGCTGTTCACCGGCGCGATCATGACGGAAACCATTTTCTCCTGGCCCGGCGTCGGCAAGTGGCTCATCGAGGCGATCTTCCGCCGCGATTATCCGGTATTGCAGGGCGGCGCGCTGCTGCTCGGCATCCTCGTGATGACGGTGAACCTCCTCGTCGACCTTGCCTACGGCCTCATTAATCCTCGCATCAGGCATACGCGATGACCGCAGAAACCATGGAAACTCCCGCCGTCGCTACGTCGACGGCAACTCCGCCCCACCGGCTCCGGGAATTCTGGGGCTATTTCAGCGCCAATCACGGCGCTGTCGCGGGATTGTTCATCATCATCGGCGTGGTGGCGGTTGCGTTGCTGGCCGATGTGCTCGCGCCCCACTCACCCTACCTGACCAATCCCTCCAACGCCCTGAAGCCCCCCTTCTGGCAGGAGGGCGGCTCGTTCGCCTATCCGCTGGGCACCGACCCGATCGGCCGCGACATCCTCTCGCGCCTCATTTACGGCGCGCGTCTGTCGCTCCTCATCGGCATCGTGGTCGTGTCGATCTCCATCGTCATCGGCACGGTGCTCGGCCTCGTCGCGGGCTTCTTCCGCGGCCTGACCGAGATCTTCATCATGCGCCTGATGGACATCATCCTCACGATGCCGAGCCTCCTGCTCGCCATCGTGATCGTGGCCGTGCTCGGCCCCGGCATGATGAACTCCATGCTCGCCGTGGCCCTGGTCATCCTGCCGCATTACGTGCGCCTTGCGCGCGCGGCAGTGATCACGGAAACCTCCAAGGACTACGTGATGGCGGCCCGCGTGAGCGGCGCCGGCACGGCCCGCCTGATGTTCAAGGAAGTGCTGCCGAACTGCACCGCCCCGCTCATCGTGCAGGCCTCGCTCGGCATCTCCACCGCGATCCTCGATGCGGCGGCACTGGGCTTCCTCGGCCTCGGTGCACAGCCGCCGTCCCCGGAATGGGGCACCATGCTGGCCGATGCCCGCGAGTTCGTGCTTCGCGCCTGGTGGGTCGTGACCTTCCCCGGCCTCGCGATCCTCATCACGGTGCTGGCGTTCAATCTTCTGGGTGACGGGCTGCGCGACGCGCTCGATCCCAAGCTGAAGAGGTCCTGATCATGGCACTTCTTGAAATCGAGAATCTCGTCGTCGAGTTTCAGACCACCACCGGCATGTTCCGGGCGGTCGACGGCGTGTCCCTGAAGGTCCATGAGCGCGAGGTCCTGGCCATCGTGGGCGAGTCCGGCTCGGGCAAGTCCGTGTCGATGCTCGCCGTGATGGGCCTCCTGCCTTGGACCGCGAAGGTCACCGCCGACAAGATGACCTTCAACGGCCGCGATCTTCTCAAATTGTCCGATGCCGAACGCCGCAAGATCGTCGGCAAGGACATCGCGATGATCTTCCAGGAGCCGATTGCGAGCCTCAATCCGTGTTACACGGTCGGCTTCCAGATCGAGGAAGTGTTGCGCTTCCATCTCGGCATGGGCCGCAAGGAAAGGCGCGCCCGCGCCATCGAGCTGCTGACCCTGGTCGGCATCCCCAATCCCGCCGAGCGTCTGGACTCGTTCCCGCATCAGATGTCCGGCGGCCAGTGCCAGCGCGTGATGATCGCCATGGCGATCGCCTGCAACCCGAAGCTCCTGATCGCCGACGAGCCGACTACCGCGCTCGACGTGACGATTCAGAAGCAGATCCTCGATCTGCTCGTGAAGCTCCAGAACGAGCACGGCATGGGCATGATCATGATCACTCACAACATGGGCGTGGTGGCGGAAACCGCCGACCGTGTGGTGGTGCAGTACAAGGGCCGCAAGATGGAAGAGGCGGACGTGCTGTCGCTGTTCGAAAACCCGCGCAGCAACTACACGAAGGCTCTCCTGTCCGCATTGCCCGACAACGCGACGGGCGACCGCCTGCCCACCATCGCGGATTATTTCAAGGACGGAAGCGAGATCGCGGGAGCCGCCGTATCATGAGTGTTGTTCTCGAAGCCAAGAACATCGTCCGGGACTATCAGCTGCCCGGCGGTCTTTTCTCCAAGGGCGGCGTCGTTCATGCGGTGAAGGGCGTGAGCTTCTCGGTCGAGAAGGGCAAGACCCTCGCCATCGTCGGCGAGAGCGGCTGCGGCAAGTCCACGCTTGCACGCATTCTCACGCTGATCGACCCGGCCACCTCCGGCGAATTGCTCATCCGCGGGAAGAAGGTCGATATCGCCAAGGGCGATCTCACGAAGGAACTGCGCCGCGAGGTGCAGATCGTGTTCCAGAACCCTTACGGCTCGCTCAACCCGCGCCAGAAGATCGGCGATGCGCTGACCGCGCCGCTGGTGATTCAGGGCGGCGTACCGGCGGACGAGCGCCGCGAGCGCGCCATGACGATGCTGAAGAAGGTCGGCCTCGGCGAGGAGCATTACAACCGCTATCCGCACATGTTCTCCGGCGGCCAGCGCCAGCGCATCGCGATTGCCCGCGCTCTGATGCTCAACCCGAGCCTGCTCGTTCTCGACGAGCCTGTTTCCGCGCTCGACCTGTCGGTTCAGGCGCAGGTGCTGAACCTGCTCGCCGACCTGCAGGATGAGTTCAACCTCACCTACGTGTTCATCAGCCACGACCTGTCGGTGGTGCGCTACATCGCCGATGAGGTGATGGTGATGTATTTCGGCGAGGCGGTGGAATACGGCACCCGCGACGAGGTGTTCACCAACCCGAAGCACGACTACACAAAGACGCTCTTCGCCGCGACGCCGCGCGCGGACCCCGAGAGCATCAGGGCCCGTCTGGCGCGCAAGAGAGCAGCCTGACGGAACTCATCACTCCTGACCGCAGAAATCCCGGACGGCGCGAGCCGTCCGGGATTTCTTTTTGGACAAGAGCATTCTTCTCACGTCATGGCCGGGACAACTCCGATCATGCAGGCAGCGGCAACCGCTTTCCTGCATCGGCGGCGTTCGCCGCCTGCTTCGTCGTGACGGTCTGCGGCAGTTCTTCCTCGCCGGTGGCGACCTTCAGGCATTGCACCACCGCGTCGCGCATGGATGAAACGTAGTAATCCGCGCCCAGGGTCGAGCGCATCGACTCGCTTTTCAGGACAGCATCTTCCGCCGGCCAAAGGCCGACCATGATGGGCGCCTTTGGTGCCTGCTTCCGCAAGCGGCGCAGCAGGTAGCGCAGATGCGCGGGCGTGCCGCTGATCTCCAGATAGCTGATGCAGATCATCTGCACGCCGCTCATGTCGAGATTATAGATTGCCGAGCGTGAGACCGCCTGATGGGGAACGAGGCGGATTCCCAGCCCATGCTTGTTCAGAAGCTGCGCCAGCATCTCGGAGGCCGCCTCGTCCAAAGGCCCGCGCCCGGCGATGCACATGACGGCGCCTTGCGTCTTCCAGACCTCCGGAACCTTGTCCTCGTGCGGCATCGCGCCGACGATCGCAGGCTCCTTGATCTCAGGCTTTTCGCTTTTCGGAGACGCCACGGGCTCATCCTGCGTCTCGTGAGACGGGGGCTCCACATCGTCGTGCGATCCGAGATCGGACACGAGCGCCCTGATCACGTCCCGCACCTGGTCGAGCTGGCGATGGGTGAGCACGCCACGCGTGGCGTCGTTGGCGGCGAGTTGCAGTCCTTTCAGCGCGACCTCATCGTAATAGGAGGTGAGCGAACGCTCTTTCAGCAGGACTTCCGCGGAATCCAGCGCCTCATCGGGATCACCGGCGAGCATGCGCTGATAAAGGTTCTCCGCAGGCGTCAAGGCAGGCCTGTCGCCGAGCAGCACATCGAGAAATTCGAGCCGCTCCACATGGCGGCCGAGCACCACGAGACAAAGGGTAAGCGGCGTGGCGATGAGCAGGCCCACCGGGCCCCAGATCCATGTCCAGAAGATCGCCGAGATCACAACGGCGAAGGGAGAAAGGCCCGTGCTCTGCCCATAAACGACGGGTTCGACCACATGGCCCATCAAAGGCTCACCGATGACGAACAGGGCCGCCGCCATGAGCGCCATGGACCAGCCGGGATCGACCGCGGCCGCAAGCAGGATGGGAGGAGCGGCTGCGAGGAACGAACCGATATAGGGCACGAAACGCATCAGCGCGGCAAAGACGCCCCACAGGGCGGGACTCGGCACGCCGATGGCCCAGAGGCCGATGCCCGCGACGAGCCCGAAGCTTGCATTCAAGGCGAGTTGGGTCAGGAAATAGCGGCTCAGACGCCGCGCCGCATCATCCATGGCCACGGTCGTGCGGTGCAGGTCGCTGGAGCCGAACAACCGGATCATGCGATCGCGCAGATCTTCCCGTTGCATGAGAATGAACACGAGCACCACGAAAATGATGCCCATGGTCGCCAAGGGCTTGAGCAGCGGAAGCAGGATATCCCGCGCGACCTGCGTTGGAGACGGGGCAGGCTCATGCACCTCGACGGGCAGAGGCTGCGGCTCTTCCGGCGCGGGGGGCGCTGCCGCGCTGGGAGCCTGAGACGCGGCCTCTTCCTCCGGTTTGTCCGCCACGGCCTTGTCGAAGCGGTGTCCGAAATCCCGCAGGAGATTCGGCAATTTGCCTAGAGAACCTTCGCGCAGGGAGCCGACCTTGCGCTCGATGGTGGTCTGGTAGAGCGGCAGGTCGGAGGCAAGGCCCGCCAGCTGGAACCCGATGAGCCCGCCGAGAGACACGATGATCCCGACAGCCACGAGCACCGCAACGATGACCGAGGGGATGCGCCCCAGATATTTGCGCATCACGTCGACGAAGGGCGCGAGCACGAAGGCGAGCAGGACGGCGACGACGACGGGAAGAAAGACCTCTCGGCCTACATAAAGCCCCGCCAGGACGACGACGCCCACGGCCAGGGTCAGCAGGCCGGACAGGCCTGGGACGCCGGGGGGCTGGATTTCCGTTTCCGGGGGCGGCGCTGGGGTCGGCGGTGAGGGCATCGGCTCCGAATCTCTGCTGTGCCGCGAGAACATCTCGCCGGTCAGCAAACAACGTTCGGAGGCCGCAAAACGATCCTTGGCCGTTGGGCACAAAGCAAACTTGAGACCATTTGCCATCTGGGACCACGGCCGGCGGCCCCCATCTCAGGAATATCCGAGGCTCTTTCCGACCCATTTCCGCCCATGCCATTCACGAGACGCAGCCTTCTTGCCGGCGCGGCCCTCGCCGCCTCCCCTTCCCTTCTTCACGCCCAACAGGATCAAGCCCAGCCCATGCCGGTTCAAGAAAAGCGCAACCGCTTCACGAGCGGCGGCAAGACCATCGCCGTCGAGACCTTTCAGTCTGGCGGAACCACCCCGCGGCCTGCCGTGCTCATGCTGCACGGCGCGGATGGCTTGAACTATAACACCCAGTACCGGGACGGCGCGCGCGATGTAGCGGCGGCGGGCTATCAGGTGCATCTCATCCATTACCTCGACCGGACAGGCGAGAGGCGAGCCTCCTTCGCCACCCTGTTCCAGAACTTCATGCCCTGGATGAGCACGGTGCAGGACGCCCTGAGCTTCGCATCCGACTATCCCGGCGCGGATGCGGGCCGCATCGGCATCATCGGCATCTCCCTGGGCGCCGCCCTGGGACTTGCCGTCTCCTCGACGGATTCGCGCGTGAAGACCCTGGTCACTTATTTCGGTCCCCTGCCCCAGGGCGCCGTCGCCACCACATCACGCCTGCCGCCCACCCTGGTGCTGCACGGCTCGGCCGATCCCATCGTGCCGGTGGCCAACGCCTATGCGGTGGAAGCCCTGCTGCGCCAGCAGAACGTGCCGCACGAAGTGAAGGTCTATCCGGGCCAGGGCCACGGTTTCCGGGGCGCGGTCGAGAAGGACGCCACCCAGACCGCTCTCGCCTTCCTGCGCCGCCACTTGGTCGGCCATGACACCGCGCCTCTTCCGGTGAGCGGCTGAGGCCGCTACAACGGCAATCACGAACGATCAGTGGAGCATGCTGACAATGGCATCAAGCGCGAATCTCTCCGGCAATCCCCTTCTTGCCGCCTGGAACACTCCCTTCGGCCTTCCGCCCTTTGAGAGTATTCAGCCCGAGCATTTCAGACCCGCCTTCGACCAGGCCCTCGCGGAGCAGCAAACAGAGATCGCAGCGATTGCCGACAGCACGGAGGAGCCGAGCTTCGCCAACACCATCGAGGCGCTGGAAAAAAGCGGCGCCGGGATGAAGCGCGTGGGCGACGTGTTCTTCAATCTCGCGGGCTCGCACACCAACGATGCAATTCAGGCCACCGAACGCGAGATGGCGCCGATCCTCGCCAAGCACCGCAACAGCATCTTCATGAACGAGGCCCTCTACAAGCGCGTCGCGGCGTTGTACGACAAGCGCGACAGCCTCGGGCTGAGCGCGGAACAGGCACGCGTTCTCGACCGCTATCACACGATTTTCGTGCGGGCCGGCGCGAAGCTCGGGCCTGACGAGAAAAAGCGGCTCGCCGCCATCACGGAACGCCTTGCGAGCCTCGGCACGCAATTCTCGCAGAACGTGCTGGCCGATGAGAAGTCCTATCAGCTGGTGCTGGAATCCGAGGAAGACCTTGCCGGCCTTCCCTCCTTCCTGCGCGAAGCGGCGGCACAGGCAGCCGAAGATCGCGGGCTGAAGGGAAAATACGTCATCACTCTGTCGCGCTCCAGCATCGAGCCTTTCCTGCAATTCTCCAAGCGCCGCGATCTGCGCGAACAGGCCTTCAAGGCCTGGGCCTCACGCGGCGACAACAACAACGGGACCGACAACAAGGCGATCATCGCCGAGATGGCCGCTTTGCGCGTCGAGCGCGCGAAGCTTTTGGGCTATGAGACCTTCGCCGACTTCAAGCTCTCCGACACCATGGCGAAGACGCCGGATGCGGTGCTGAAACTTCTCAACGACGTTTGGACGCCCGCCCGCGCCCGCGCGCAGGAAGAACGCGACGATCTGCAGGCGCTTGCCCAGTCGCAGGGCGATAATATCATCATCGAGCCATGGGACTGGCGCTTCTATTCCGATCAGGTACGGCTTGCGCGCCACAATCTCGATGAAGCGACGATCAAGCCGTATTTCCAGCTCGACCGGATCATCGAAGCCTCCTTCGAGACGGCGCATCGCCTTTTCGGCCTGAGCTTCCGTGAGCTGAAGGATTTCCCGAAATATCATCCCGACATCCGCGCCTGGGAAGTCCTGGATGCATCGAGCAATCACATCGGCACCTTCATCGGCGATTATTTCGCCCGTTCCTCCAAGCGCAGCGGCGCATGGATGAGCGCTTTCCGCTCGCAGGAAAAGCTCACCGGCGACATTCGCCCGATCATCGTCAACGTGATGAACTTCGCCAAGGGCAGCCCAGGCGAGCCGTCGCTGTTGAGCTTCGACGATGCGCGCACGCTGTTCCACGAATTCGGCCACGCTCTGCATGGCCTTCTCTCCAACGTGACGTATCCGCTGCTCGCGGGCACCGCCGTCTCGACGGACTTCGTGGAGCTGCCGTCGCAGCTCTACGAGCACTGGCTGTCGCAGCCCGAGATCCTTCGCCGCTACGCCACCCATTACCGGACCGGGGAGCCGATCCCTGAGGAGTTGCTGGAACGCCTCATGGGCGCGCGCAACTTCAACCAAGGCTTCTCCACGGTGGAATATCTCGCCTCCGCCTTCGTGGACCTCGAGCTGCACCGCCTCACGGACGTCTCGAACCTCGACGTTTCCGCCTTCGAAAAGGAGACGCTGGAGAAGATCGGCATGCCGCGTGAGATCATCATGCGCCATCGCACGCCGCATTTCCTGCACGTGTTCTCAGGTGACGGCTATTCGTCGGGCTATTACAGCTATCTCTGGTCGGAAGTTCTGGACGCGGACGCCTTCGTGGCGTTCGAGGAAACGGGCGACGCCTTCGACAAGGACATGGCGGAGAAGCTGAAGCGCTTCATCTATTCCGCCGGCAATCTGCGCGACCCGGCGGAAGCCTACACCGCCTTCCGGGGCCGTTTGCCTACGGCGGATGCGCTTCTGGCCAAGCGGGGCCTCGCGGCTTGAGCGACAGGCAGGCGCGACACGCGCCTGCTCTCTAAGCCAAATGGGTCAGGAGCTGCTTCGAGCGCCTCGTCAGACGAAAGTGGATACGCACAATCTTCGGCTGGCCTTTCGGCCGGACTACCTCTCGAGGCTGAGTCGCAAGGCTGGAAGGGAGCGGACGCAGGACGCGTTTCAGGAATATCATTCCCTGAGGATCGACTTCCAGGGCTTTCGCATCAAGCACGGGCATGAACTGCATTCCCTTTCTTCGTTAGTGTTCTTACGGAACGCAACGCCTGCAGGAAAAACGGCCAAGATGTGGCAAGGTTCCCGCTTAGTTTGAGAACCTCAACTCGCTCACCTGCCTTGAGTCCCTCCCCGGCTCGAGAATGGACGATGGAAAATGGGCATTATTGGGGCTGTCCGGAAACCGTTGCGGCTCCAGGCACAAACCTGCATGACGACCATATTTCGCGCCGTTCAGACCCGACACCGGAATGTCGATGAGGTGCCCGGCATAAAACTGAACGCCGGGCTCCGTCGTCCAAAGCTCCATCGTCATACCGTTCTTCGGCGACCGAAGCACCACCGCCTGGCGGAGTACCCCATAGGGGCCGCGCAGCACGAAATTCGTGTCGTAGATCGTGGCGTCGCCGATCATCTCTGCGCCAAAGGGCCTGAGGCTCCTGAAATCGTAAGCGGAACCCGCTACGCGCACGATTTCGCCGGTCGGGATGAGATCGGGACGCGTGGGCGTGATGTAATCGGCGGCGATCATGAGGTGGTGGGAGAGAATGTCCGCGCTGCCGTCCAGATTGAAATAGCCGTGCGTGGTGAGATTGACCGGCGTTGCCTTGTCGGTTGTCGCCGCAAGCTCGATCCGCACAACGCGCGAGGGCAGCAGCGAATAGGTGCATGTAGCGACAAGCCTGCCCGGATAGCCCATATCGCCGTCATCCGACACGAGGCTCAGGGTGAGGCTGGATTCGGTGTGATCCGTAATGCTCCAGATGCGTGTGCCGAAACCCATGGAGCCGCCATGGAGCTGGTTTGCGCCTTCATTGGCATCGAGCTTGTAGGTTTCGCCGTTCAGCGTGAACCGCGCCCGGCCGATGCGATTGGCGTGCCGCCCCACGACGGCCCCGAAATAGGGCGAGTAGGCCACGTAATCCTCGATGGAACTCAACCCCAGCAGCACGCCCTGTGGCCCATGCGCGCCCGGCACGACGAGATCGCGGATCACGGCGCCCCAGGTGAGCACACGCATCTGCACGCCGTCGGGACCAGTGAGCGTGACCTGAAAAACATCTTGTCCTTCAACGGAGCCGAAGCGCTCGATCGCCATGACGTTAGCCCTCGAAGATATGGGTCTTCAGGCCGCGGATGCCGCCCGTATCGACCTTGAAGAGATGGCCTGCCATGGGGTCCACATGCGGATCGTGCCCGATGGCGGCGGTGGTGATGTAGAGCGTCGTCAGGTCAGGCCCGGCGAAGGCGCATTTCGTGACCTGCGCGGTCGGCACCGGAACGGTGCGCTCCACCGATCCGTCCGGCGCGAAGCGCGTGATGCGCGAGCCGCCCCAATGACACACCCACACGTAGCCTTCCGCATCCACCGCCATGCCGTCGGGATGGCCCCAGCCTTTCTCGAACTGCACGAAGCGGCGGCGTTCGCCCACCTGACCGTCGTTCACGTCGAACGCATAGATTGTGCCATTCACCGTATCGGTCGCGTAAAGAGTCTGGTTGTCCTGGCTGAAGGCCGGACCGTTGGTGACGATAAAGCCGGAATGGAACTGCGTGAGCTCCTTGCCGTCCCAGCGCCAGAACGACCCGCTCTCGTCCGTCTCTTCATCATGCATGGTGCCGAAATAGATCGCGCCGTCGGGGCCCACATGACCGTCATTGATGCGGTTGCCCGGCAGATCCTTTTCCGGCGCAATGATGGGCTTGGCCTCACCCGTCTTCAGGTTGAAGCGGCCGAGACCCGACTTGAAGCCCGCCACCACCACATCGGGATCGGAGGTCAGCGCGATGAAGCCGATGCGCTCGGGCGCCGCGATGCGCGAGTGCTCGTTGGTCTCGGGATGATAGCGCCACACGGCCGGGTTCTTGATGTCGACCCAGAACAGGGTGTTCGAGCGCTCGTCCCACACGGGCCCCTCGCCGAGCATGCAGGCGCTTGCCACCGCCACATGCGGCGTTTGAGGGTGGACGGTTGGATTGGTCATGGGGTCCCCTTTTTCATCAGGCAGCCTGCCGCCGTTCTCATCACCTGCCGGTAACTGGAACGGGGCGCTCGCGGTTCAATCACCCAAGGGCCCTGTCACCTGAACGCTCTGTCACCCGAGCGCCCCTTCCGCAATCCGGCTCGCGAGAGAGATCAGGCTGAAATCGGAACCCGCAGGCCCCATGAGGGATAGCCCAAGCGGCGCGCCCTGGCGGGAGGCGAGCGGGATCGACACCTGCGGCAGCCCGGAAAGCACCGACAGGCAGAGCAGGTTCAGGGCATTGTTGCGGTAGTCGTTGAGCGCGTCGTCGCTCTCGGAGAGCAAGGGCGCCACATCCGGCATGGTGGGAAGGATGAGCACCGTGTCCCGCGCCAGGAGAGCATTGAACCGGGCCCGGAAGGCGCTGCGAATCACCTGCGCCTCCGTCACCTGCGAATCGGTCACGGCGCGGGAGAACTCAAACCGGTCCGCCACGCCCGGCCCCAGGGGCGGTCGATAGCGTTCGATCATGGGACCATCGACGCCCCAGGCCTCCCGGCTCTGGATATACCGCATGGCCCAGTAAAGGGCCGTGAAGCCCTCCGTGGCGACGGTCACATTCTCAGGCGAGCCGAGCAGGGCCTCGACCTGATGAACCGCCGGCGCGAGCGCCTCCTTCACCTCATGACCCAGGATGCCGAACGCATCCTTCGCCAGCAGAACGTGCGGCTTGGGCGAGAGTGGATTGCTGTCCGTCCCGAAGAGGACTTCGCCGACCCGCACGAATGTCGCGCCGTCGCGGGTGAAATATCCGCAGGTATCGAAGGAGGGCGCGAGATCGTGACAGAGTTCCAAGCTCACCCGCCCATGAGTGGGCCGGATGCCGAACAGGCCGCAATGGCTTGCCGGCGCCCGCACGGAGCCGCCCGTATCGGTGCCGAGCGCGAAATCGCAGAGCCCGTTGGAGACGGCGGCAGCCGAACCGGAGGAGGAGCCGCCGGGTATGCGATCCGGCGCGCCGCCATTCACCGGTGTGCCGAAATGGGCGTTCTTGCCGCTCATGGAGAAGGCCAGCTCGTCGGTGATCGTCTTGCCCACGAGCCGCGCTCCTGCGCCGAGGAGCTTCTGGACGGTGGGCGCCGTGCGGGCCTTGATGCCGGACATGGCCAGCATGTGGGGAGATCCGCAACTTGTGGGATAGCCCGCCACGTCGAACAGATCCTTCGCGGCGAAGGTCAGGCCCGAGAGCGGGCCCTTCTCCGCATGAGGCACGGTGACGGCCGGGTAAGGCATGAAGGCGCGGGCGGGATCGGCGTCGAGAAGCATGGGATCTGACGAGGTATGAGGGAACGAGGGTTGAGAATGTGTCATTCCTTCCTTGGGCCAGGCAAGATATGAATCCACGGACCTTGGCAGTTTGGGCTTTCATCGAAGATGAATTGGCCCTACATGCACGCCGATCCCTGAAAACAGGAACTGCACCATGACGAAGGCATCGATGACCCGCTGGCTGGCTCTGGGATTGGCGCTCGCGCTTTCAGGCCCGGCAGCGCAGGCGCAGCAGGATCCGATCAAACTCGGCGAGCTCAACTCCTATGCCCGTTGGGCGGCCTTCACGGTGCCCTATCGCAGCGGCTGGCAGATGGCTGTGGACGAGATCAACGCCAAGGGCGGCGTGCTCGGCCGCAAGCTCGAAATCGTCTCCCGCGACGATGGCGCGACCACGGGCGACGCCACCCGCGTGGCAGACGAACTGGTGAACCGCGAGGGCGTATCCCTGCTCTTCGGCTCGTTCCAGTCGAATGTCGGCATCGCCATGGCGGATTACGCCAACCAGAAGAAGATTCTCTACGTCGCCGCGGAGCCGCTCACCGACGCGATCACCATGGCGCAGGGCAACCGCTATACCTTCCGCATCCGCCCCAGCAATTACATGCAGGTGGGCATGCTGGTGGATCGCGCGAAGGCCTCCGGCGCGAAGCGCTGGGCCATCGTTGCGCCGAACTACGAATACGGCCAGTCGGCGGCGGAAGTGTTCAAGCGCCTCATCAAGGAGCGCGTGCCCGGCGCGGAGATCGTCGCCGAACAATATCCGGCGCTCGGCAAGATCGAGGCAGGCGCGACCGTCTCTGCCCTGGAGCAGGCCAAGCCCGACGGCATCTTCAACGTCCTCTTCGGCCCCGACCTCACGCAGTTCGTGCGCGAGGGCAATACGCGCGGGCTGTTCGAGGACGCGACGGTTCTCTCGCTGCTCACCGGCGAGCCCGAATGGCTTCTGCCGCTGAAGGACGAAGTGCCCGAGGGCTGGACCGTGACAGGCTATCCCTGGGACGAGATCACCGAGCCCAAGCACAAGGCGTTCGTCGACGCCTATCGCGCGAAGTTCAACGACACGCCGCGCCTCGGCTCGCTGCTCGGCTACATGGTCGTCTACATGATCCGCGATACCATCGAGCGTGCGGGCTCGACCGACACCGAAGCAATGATCAAGGCGATGGAGGACGCGAAGTTCGACACCGTCATCGGCCCCGTCACCATGCGCGGAGCCGACAACCAGGCCACCATGGGCGCATGGATCGGCAAGCTGACGCTGAAAGGCGCCAATGGCGGCATGACGGATTGGACCTATCAGGACGGCACCTCGTTCATGCCGACGGAGGCCGAGGTGAAGGCAGTGCGGAAGGATTGATGGATTTGGGAGCGCGAAGCGAACACACCTCCCCCTCAAGGGGAGGATAAGTGGTGGATCTATCCTTCCTCGCCATTCAGGCTCTCAACGGGCTCTCCAGCGCCTCGTCGCTCTTCATCGCCGCCTGCGGCCTCACCCTCGTTTTCGGCGTCACGCGGATCGTGAACTTCGCGCACGGTTCGCTCTACATGATCGGCGCATACACCGCCGCGACGCTCGTGCCGCGGCTGCTTGAACTTCACTTCGGGCCAGTCACGTTCTGGGCAGGCATTCTCGCCGCCGCGCTTATCGTCGGCATCATCGGCGTGTTGATCGAAGTGCTGCTCCTGCGCCGCATCTACGGCGCGCCGGAACTCTTCCAGCTGCTCGCCACCTTCGGCGTCGTGCTCGTGGTGCAGGATCTCACGATCCTCGTGTTCGGGCCTGAGGACATTCTCGGTCCACGCGCGCCGGGCCTTCGCGCGCCTGTCGAAATTCTTGGTCGGCGTTTTCCATCCTACGAACTCGTTCTGATCGCAGCGGGCCCCATCGTGCTCGGGCTCGTCTGGCTGCTTCTGCGCAAGACGCGCTTCGGCGTTCTGGTGCGCGCGGCAACGCAGGACCGCGACATGATCGCGGCGCTCGGCGTCAATCAGGCCCTCCTCTTCACCGGAACGCTCTTTCTCGGCGCATTTCTCGCAGGCCTCGGCGGCGCGCTTCAAATCCCGCGCGTGTCGGCCCATGCGGGCATGGATCTCTCGATCATCGCGGAGGCTTTCGTCGTCACCGTCGTCGGCGGCATGGGCAGCGTGCCCGGCGCCTTTCTGGCCGCGCTCATCATCGGCCAGCTGCAGGCCTTTGGCATCCTGATCTTCCCGAAAAGCACCCTCGTCGTGGTGTTCCTGCTCATGGCGGTCGTGCTCGCCGTTCGTCCCTACGGCTTCTTCGGACGCCCCGAAGTGATCGGCGGCACGCATGCGGTCGGCATCGCGAGCAGCAAGCGCTCGCCCTATGCGGGCCTGATCGCCCTCGCCGTCATCGGAACCGGCTTGAGCCTGCCTCTCATCGGCGATGCCTATATGCTGAAGGTGGCGACGGAAATCCTCATCTTCGCGCTCTTCGCCTTCAGCCTGCAGCTGCTCATCGGCGTGAGCGGCCTCGTAAGCTTTGGCCATGCCGCCTTCTTCGGCCTGGGCGCTTATGGCGCGGCATTGAGTTTGAAGTGGTTTGCACTGCCGATGGAAGCCGCCCTTCCCGCAGGACTTCTGTTCGCCGCCGCCGGCGCCTTGATCGTCGGCGCTTTCGTGGTGCGGCTGTCAGGCATTTATCTCGCCATGATGACGCTGGCGGCCGCGCAGATCATCTATGCCGTCGCCTTCCAGTGGGTGGACGTGACGGGCGGCGATAACGGCATTGTCGGCGTGTGGCCCTCAGCCTGGGCGGGCGGGCAGATTGCTTATTACCTCTTCACGTTCGCGCTCGTCGCAATCGCGGTTCTCCTGCTGATGCGCATCATCAACGCGCCCTTCGGCTATTCGCTGCGCGCCGCGCGCGATTCCGCGGCTCGCGCTGAAGCCATCGGCTTGGGCGTGCGCGGTCATCGCTGGCTCGCCTTCACCATCTCCGGTGCTGCGGCGGGATTGGCGGGCGGCCTCTATGCCTTCTCGCGCGGCTCCATCGATCCGACCGTGCTCGGCATTCCTACGTCCGTCGATGCGCTGACCATGCTGCTCATCGGCGGCATTCAGACGATCACGGGCCCGCTCGTCGGCGCGGGCGTTCTGAATGTGCTGCGCGATCAGATCATGCCGCTCACATCCCTGTGGCGTCTGTTCCTGGGATTGAGCATCATCGCCATCGTGCTCATCTTCCCGCGCGGCCTCGTCGGCACCGTTCGCGCATGGCGGGAGGAGCGGGCATGACGCTTCTTTCGGTTCAAGGTTTGAGCAAATCCTTCGGCGGCGTGGCGGCGGCGCGAGAGGTGAGCTTCCTGCTCGAGCGCAGCGAGATGCTGGCCATCATCGGGCCGAACGGCGCGGGCAAGTCCACGGTGTTCAACATGGTCGGCGGGCAGCTGCGTCCCGATCACGGGGCCGTTCTCCTCGACGGGCAGAATATCACCGCCGCCTCGCCGCAGAAGCGCTTCCGCCTGGGCGTGGGGCGCACCTTCCAGGTGGCGCAGACCTTCCTCTCCATGAGCGTGGCCGAGAATGTGCAGATGGCGCTCGTCAGCTGCAACGGCGAGAGCAGCTCCCTCTGGTCTCCCGCACGCACGCGCTACCGGGAGGAAGCCCTGGCCCTGCTGGAGCAGGTCGGCATGGCCGATGCGGCTGACCAGCCCTGTTCGGCGCTCGCCTATGGCGACGTGAAGCGCGTGGAACTGGCAATCGCGCTGGCGGGCGAGCCCAAGCTGCTCCTGATGGACGAGCCTACCGCCGGCATGGCTGCGCGCGAGAGAACCGCCCTCATGGATCTCACCGCGCGGATCGCGGATGCGAAACGCATCGGCGTGCTCTTCACCGAGCACGACATGGATGTGGTGTTCGGCCACGCGGAACGGGTCATCGTGCTTGTGCGCGGGCGGATCATCGCCACCGGCTCGCCGGAGGAGATGCGCCAGAACGAGGAGGTGCGCCGCGCCTATCTCGGCGATGCGCACGCGCTGGAGAAGCCGAAAGGGTTGAGCCCCGCATGAGCACGCCCCCGCTTCTCGAAATCTGGAATCTTACTGCCTCTTATGGCCGCGCCCAGGTGCTCTTCGGCCTCACCTTCGAGCTGCGCGCGGGCGAGGTCCTGGCGCTGGTCGGCCGCAACGGGGCGGGCAAGACCACGACCTTGAAGGCAATCATGGGCCTCGTGCCCGCCACCGTCCAGAAGGCCGCGTTCAAGGGCCATTCCCTGGCGCGCCTGCCCACCTACAAGATCGCCCGCCTGGGGCTGGGCTATGTGCCCGAGGACCGGCGCATCTTCACGGACCTGACCGTGGAGGAGAACCTGGAGGCGGGCCGCAGGGCCGCAGGGAGCGGCCGCTCCCCCTGGACGCCGGAGCGACTGTTCCGGCTTTTCCCGAACCTGGCCGAGATGCGGGGACGGCGCGGCAACCAGATGTCCGGCGGCGAGCAGCAGATGCTCGCCATCGCACGCACCCTCATGGGCAACCCGGACGCGATCCTGCTCGACGAGCCTTCCGAGGGCATCGCCCCCGTGATCGTGCAGATGATGGCCGAGGCGATCCGGGCGATGAAGGCCGAAGGCGTGGCGGTGCTCCTCTCCGAGCAGAACTGGGCCTTCGCCGCAGGCATCAGCGACCGGGCCATCGTGATCGAGCGGGGCGAAATGCGCTTCCAGGGCACCATGGCCGAGCTGATGGCCGATGAGAGCCTCAGAGCCGAGACCCTCGGGGTCTAGGCAAAGGGTCCCAGGTCCACCAGAATCGGACGAAACCAAGCACCACAATGCTCGGCAGAGCTGGCTTTATTCGGAGATGGACGAAATGGGCGACACCTGGGCGGTGGCTATCGGCAAGGTTGACAGGTCGAGCGGGCCGAATTTGCCCTCGAACTTGGATCGCCAGGTTTCTTCCGGCAGCACGCCGGCGGTCTCTGAGACGTCGAGCTCGTCCACTTTTTCCCAGGGGCCTTCCGGCACCAACACGGCGAACGCGGATGCAGGGTCCACCAGCACGGCGGGCCTGCCGTCCCAATTGCAAAACGTCAATGACATAGGAACCTCCTGACACTTTATAACAAACGACAACCAAATTCCCAAAGTGCGAATAGTCTAGACGGGCCCATGCCGGACGCTCCTGACCCAGCCCCAGAGCGATCATGCGAGAAAGCGCCCAAGCGTAACAAACGCACCCCTAATCCATTGACGGAACGGGCTGAAAAGTCGATATGCAGCCCAAAGGCGCGGGCTCTCGCGCCATTTCCCTGACTTCACACGAAGGAATTCCCGCTTCATGGGCGTCATCCATGTGACCGACCGGGCCGGCCAGCGCCACACCCTTGAGGCCATCGAGGGCTGGCGGGTAATGGAGATCATCCGGGATTGGGGCCTGCCCATCGAGGGCCTGTGCGGTGGAGCCTGCGAATGCGCCACCTGCCACGTCTTCGTGGACGAGGAATGGCTGGGCAAGCTCTATCCGCCCACCGACGAGGAGGAGGACCAGCTCGACACCGTCGTGACGAAGCCTAGTTCCCGTCTCTCCTGCCAGATCATCTGGACCCCCGAACTCGACGGCCTGGAGGTCACCCTCGCCCCTACGGGCGGCTGACCGTCATTCCTGCCGCATTGCCAAGATCCCGAGACCGTGCTTTTCGAAAGCGGTCTCTCGAAGGAGCCTGTTCATGACCGACCATATCGAAACGGACGTTGTCATCATCGGTGCCGGGCCCGTGGGCCTGTTCGCCGTGTTCGAACTGGGCCTCCTCGACATCAAATGCCATCTCGTCGACATCCTGCCCAAGGTGGGCGGTCAGTGCGCCGAGCTTTATCCGGAAAAGCCGATCTACGACATTCCGGGCTTTCCGATGGTCACGGGCCAGGGCCTCGTCGACAACCTGATGGCGCAGATCGACCCCTTCCACCCCACCTTCCATCTCAACGAGATGGTGGAGAGCCTGGAATCCATCGGCACGCCCGAGGCGCCCCGCTTCCGGGTGAAGACCTCCGAGAACGGCACGACTTTCGAGTGCAAGGCCGTGGTGATCGCGGCCGGCGGCGGTTCCTTCCTGCCCAAGAAGCCGCCGATCGACAATATCGAGGCCTATGAAGGCACGAGCGTCTTCTACGCGGTCCGCAAGATGGAGATGTTCCGCGACAAGAAGATCCTCATCGTCGGCGGTGGCGATTCCGCCCTCGACTGGACCGTGAGCCTCCAGCCCATCGCCAAGCGCCTCACCCTCCTCCATCGCCGCGATGCCTTCCGCGCCGCGCCGCATACGGTGGAGAAGATGCGCTCGCTGGTCGCCTCCGGCGACATGGACCTGCATCTCGGCCAGGTTTCCGCCCTCAAGGGTGAGAACCACGTGCTCGAAGGCGCCGTGATCCGCAAGGACGACGGCTCCGAGTTCACGGTGGATTGCGACGTGATGCTGCCCTTCTTCGGGCTGACCATGAAGCTCGGCCCCATCGCCGATTGGGGCCTGAACCTCCATGAAAACCTGATCCCCGTCGACACGGAGAAGTTCGAGACCAACGTTCCCGGCATCTTCGCCATCGGCGACATCAACACCTATCCGGGCAAGCTGAAGCTCATCCTTTCCGGCTTCCACGAGGGTGCCCTGGCGGCCCAGAAGATCCACCGCTACGTCTACCCCGAGAAGAAGCTGCTGTTCCAATACACGACGTCCTCCTCCAGCCTGCAGAAGAAGCTGGGCGTCGCGGCTTAACGGCACCGCCTCATCTCCGGACTTGATCCGGGGAGCCATGCCTTGTTGGCGCAACTGTTCCCAAAGACGTGCATGGCCGGGTCA
>JAEXGT010000056.1 GCA_023450615.1 Pseudomonadota bacterium
ACGAAGGCCGCTCAGGAAAACGCGACTTGTCGAGCGGCGCGAAATAGCCCGAGCGCTGCAGATTGTTGGTAATGATGCCCGACACCCGCTGCCCCAGATCGCCCTCTCCCGAGAAATCGGCGATGGCAATCGGCATGGGCTGGAACTGCCCGCCCGGACCGACGCGGAAGCTCAGCTGCGCATAAGCCGCAGGAGCGAGCGCCGTCATCGGGACGACGATCGACAACGCGACGAGAAGACGGGAGATGAGGCGAGTGATCATGATTGGCATGTCTCAAGCGTGTTATCAGGAAAGATCGAACTGGACGTTCAAAATCTGCCAGTCGGAATAGAACTGCATGTATTGGCTGGGCACCCGATAGGGCGCGCAGCGCCGCACGGCGCGCAGGGCGGCATCTGCCACGGCGCGATCCGTGCTTGAGCTGCCGGCGCGCATGACGGTCGGTTCACGCGCAAGGGAACCGTCCTGGTTAAGGCGGATGTCCAGCATCGGCGGCGTCGCATCGCCACCCGATGCGCTGATCGGTGCCGTGTAGCAGCGCTGGATCTGCTCTTGCAGAATACCCATGAGCGAATCCCGCATGCTCGGATTGAGCTTCGCGGCCGTGCCCGTCGCCGTGCCGAGGGAAGCGGTCTTCTGCACCTCAGCCCCAGTGGCGCCGCTGGAACGGCTCTTGTCCTTGTTGTCGAGGAACTGCTTGAGGTCGCCCATGTCGAGCTTCTTGGCGGCTTGAGCTTCCTTCCGCGCCTTCGCTTCGGCTTCGGCCTTGGCTTTTGCCTCCGCAACCTTCTTGGCTTCCGCTTCGGCTTTCGCCTTGGCCTCGGCTTCCGCCTTCGCTTTGGCTTTTGCCTCTGCGACGCGCTTGGCCTCCGCTTCAGCCTTGGCCTGTTCGGCGGCTTTCGCCTTTTCGATGGCTTCCGCTTCGGCCTTCTCGATTGCTTGTCGTTCCGCCTCGGCCTTGGCTTCGGCCTGCGCCTTTGCTGCCGCGGCTGCCTTTGCCGCCGCTTCAGCCTTGGCCTGCTCCTGGGCCTTGGCGGCGGCTGCCGCCGCAGCGGCCGCTTCCTCCTCGGCGACCTTCATGTCTTCCGGGCGCTTCGGAGGCGCGGGCGCATTGGTCTTGTCCTCGCCGGGTGCGTTCTGCTCGACCTTGTCGGCCACGCGGTCGGCGCGCGGCTTTTGTGTCGGCTGCACGGACTTGGCATCCGTCTCGCCCTTGGTGATCTGCGAGAACTGGTTATCGGTGATGACTTCGACGGGGATGCCTTCCTGCGCCTCGGGGAAGCTGGTTGCGTAGGGCAAGCCGACCAGGGCAGCCGCCAGCACCGCCACATGCGCGACGCCGGAGACCCAGAAACCCGGTTCTGATGGGTTGAATTTCAGCTTCAACGCCACGTGCCTATGCCCCTTGCCTTCAATCGCTTTATGGCTGCGCCGCCTCGGTCACGAGCGCGACCCGCTTGTAGCCGGCGGTCGTCACGATGCTCATGATCTGGGCGACGCGCCCGTAATCGACTCGTCTGTCGCCGCGCACGAAGATGCGCTCATCGAAGCCCGACTTCGAGACTTCGGCGAGCTTGCCGACGATGGCCTCGTCCGTCAGTTCGTCCTCGCCGAGGAAAACCTGGCCCGTCGCCTTGATGGAGAGCGTAACCGGCTTGGCGTCGGAGTTCAGCGGCGCGGCCTTCGTCTGCGGCAGATCGAGCGGCACGCCCGCGGTCATCATGGGCGCGGCCACCATGAAGATGATGAGCAGCACGAGCATGACGTCGATGAACGGCGTCATGTTGATTTCGTTGATCGCCCCGCCGCGCTTCCCGCGCCTGCGGCGGCGTCCGCCTCCACCCGTTGCAACCATGGCCATGGCCTAAACGTCCTTCTCTCAGGCTGCGCGCGACGAGGAGAGACGCTCGTCGATCTGGCGCGACAGGATGGCGGAGAACTCGTCCGCGAAACCTTCGAGCCGCGATTGCAGCTTGCCGACTTCGGCCTGGAGCTTGTTGTAGGCGAGCACCGCCGGAATGGCCGCGAACAGGCCGATGGCCGTGGCGAACAAAGCCTCGGCGATGCCGGGTGCAACCACCGCGAGGCTCGTGTTCTTCGAGGCGGCGATCGAGGTGAACGAGTTCATGATGCCCACCACCGTGCCGAAGAGGCCGATATAAGGACCGGCCGAGCCGATGGAGGCGAGGATCATCAGGCGGGAATCGAGACGCTCCACCTCGCGCTGAATGGTGACGTCGAGCACCTTGTCGATGCGCTGCGAGAGGCTCTGGAACGAACGGCCCGAGCCCTCGAAGGAACGCTTCCACTCGCGCATGGCGGCGACGAACACGGCGGCAAGGCCCGTGGCCGGACGGCTCTGGAGCGAGCGGAACAGCTCTTCCAGGGACTGGCCGGACCAGAACACGTCCTCGAAACGGTCCATGGCGCGCTTGGTGCGAGCATAGAGCAAGGTCTTGTCGATGATGATGGCCCAGCACCACACGGAGGCGGCGAGCAGGCCGATCATGACGAGCTTGACGACGAAATGCGCCTGCCAGAACAGGCTAAAGAAGGACAGGTCGTGCGCCACAGGGGCGGCCTGGGCCACATCAGCCGGATTCATAAGTTTTGTCCTCGCTCTTCGAGCATCCTTGGGAGAAGTCCCAAGGCCCCGCAAAAGGATCTAGGAAAATCTTGTTTCTGTTACCCTGCTCGTTCGCCCGCGAATCTGTCGAAAATAAGGGCACGGCGCGCAGGACAGCCCATGATGTCCAGTCCCGTTGTCTTTTAGGCACAGAGTAAGGTTAAGGCTTGGTTTAAGTCAGGCTAAGCCGTTCAAGAATCAGACCTGTTGCCCGAATTAAGTCCTGGCAGGCATGCGCTGAAGGCAGGCCGGAATCTCTGCCGCTGCGGCAAGGCTTCGCTCAGACCTTCGCTGGCTCGAACGGGCGCTGCCGGCATCCGCTCAGGCAATGTCCGTTTTGCTGGAAAGCGCAGCGCGCAGAGTGTCGGGAATGCGCACGGCACGCCCGTCGCGGACGGCGGCCACCATCACATCCGCGCGCACGAGTACCTCGTCGCCCCGGCGCACTTCCTGCGAGAGAGTCATCGAAGCGCCGCGCATCTCCTTCGGCTTCGTCATCACGGTGAGCACATCGTCCATGACCGCGCCGCCGAGGAAATCGATATTCATCTTGCGCACCACGAAGGCGAGACCGCCCATCTCCGCGTGAAGATCCGACTGCGCTACCTCGACCGCGCGCAGGATCTCCGTGCGCCCGCGCTCCATGAAGCGCAGGTAGCTCGCGTGGTAGACGCGCGCGGAAAAATCCGTGTCTTCGTAGTAGACGCGGATCGGCAGCACATGCGCGCCGTCCTGCATGGTACCGGAAAGATGGGGGTAAGTGTGATCCATCGGAGTCTCTTCTAGGGGGCAACGACGATGTCGTATCGATTCTCGACGTCGGGCATCTCAAAGCGGATGCCTACACTATCGTGCCCTGTCCAATTTTTCGGGGCCACATACACATATTGCCAGCGTGCGCGCTTGGGATCGTGCTTGTTGTGCAGTTCGTGAATCAAGCGGCCATACCGGCCTTTGTAAGCCGACTTCTTCTCACCTGAGAGGAACCACGGATCGCTTTTCCCATCACCATGAATGACGCATCGTTCGCCTTGCCTGATGCGGACCTTGAAGACGGCTGTCGTTTCGGTTGTCTGCTCAGGATCATGCGTGATCGTGCAGGCCCAACCGACGGACGGCAGAAACAAGGCAGCCCCGGCAATGAGGCTTATCCGCCCTTTTCGAAGACAATGATTCACTCATCGTCCCCGTTGAACAGCCCGAACTGCGCCGTCGTCTCCCGCGTGGGTTCCGGCATGCCGAGATGCTTGAAGGCGTGCGGGGTGAGGATGCGCCCGCGCGGGGTGCGCTGCACGAAGCCCTTCTGGATGAGATAAGGCTCGATGATGTCCTCAATGGCGTCGCGCGGCTCGGAGAGCGCGGCTGCGATGGTCTCGATGCCGACAGGCCCGCCGCCGAAGGACATGGCGATCATGGTGAGATACTTGCGGTCCATGAGGTCGAGACCGATGGGATCGACATCGAGCAGGCGCAGCGAGCGGTCGGCGAGTTCGCGCGACACGATTTCCGCATTCTCAACGATGGCGAAGTCGCGCACCCGGCGCAGCAACCGGCCCGCAATGCGCGGCGTGCCGCGAGCGCGGCGGGCGATTTCGTTCGCGCCCTCCTCGCTCATGTTCAAGCCCATCACGCGTGCGCCACGGCGCACGATGAGTTCGAGTTCTTCCACCGTATAGAATTCGAGGCGGATCGGAATGCCGAAACGGTCGCGCAAAGGCGTGGTCAAAAGGCCCGCGCGGGTGGTGGCGCCCACAAGCGTGAATTTCGGCAGCTCGATCTTCACCGAGCGCGCGGCGGGGCCTTCGCCGATGATGAGGTCGAGTTGGTAATCCTCCATGGCGGGATAGAGGATTTCCTCGACCGCCGGGTTGAGGCGGTGGATCTCGTCGATGAAGAGCACGTCGCGCTCTTCGAGGTTGGTCAACTGCGCAGCAAGATCGCCCGCCTTCGCGATGACCGGACCGGAGGTCGAGCGGAAGTTGACGCCAAGCTCGCGCGCGACGATCTGCGCCAGAGTGGTCTTGCCGAGGCCGGGCGGACCGACGAAGAGCACATGGTCGAGGGCATCGCCCCGCGCCTTGGCGGCGTTGATGAAGACCTGGAGGTTGGCGCGCGCGGCGGCCTGGCCCGTGAAGTCGCCGAGCGACAACGGCCGGATCGACGCATCGACATCG
The DNA here is from genome assembly GCA_023450615.1 of Pseudomonadota bacterium. Classification (GTDB taxonomy): domain Bacteria; phylum Pseudomonadota; class Alphaproteobacteria; order Rhizobiales; family Beijerinckiaceae; genus Microvirga. Next base: position 4,802 of record JAEXGT010000056.1, read on the forward strand.
TCCTCGCGCTTTTCAGGGCTGAGCAGGCGGCGTGAATCGGTCAAAGAGGCTTACCTTCCAAAGGCTTCATATAGGCGGCGAGACACTAATACGCCATTCTTAACAGGATCAAAACAGGAACGTTACCGCGCCAGTTCCCTCAGTCCCAACCGGATAAGCGTCTTAGCCTCAGCCTCGACGCCGGCCTGCTTCATGGCGGCGGCAACGGCTGCGGAGGCCTGGACCTGGGGATAGCCGAGATTGACGAGGGCCGAGATGGCGTCGGCCACAGGGGCAGGCGCGGTTCTGTCGTCCACCGCATCGGTGAGGCGGATGAGGGCGGGATCGACGGAGGCGAAGGCGGGGGCCTTGTCCTTGAGTTCGGAGACAATGCGTTGCGCGAGCTTCGGGCCGACGCCGGGAGCGCGGCCGACGGAGGCCTTGTCGCCGGTGGCGATGGCGGTCGCGACGCTGCCGGGATCGAGCACGGAGAGGATGCCGAGCGCCACCTTGGAGCCCACCCCCTGCACGCTCTGGAGCAGGCGGAACCATTCGCGCTCAGCATCGGACTTGAAGCCGAACAGGCGGATCATGTCCTCGCGCACATGGGTCTCGATGGACAGCACCGCCGCTTCGCCCTCTTTCGGAAGGTTCTGGAGGGTGCGGGAGGAGCAATGGACCACATAGCCGACCCCATGCACGTCGAGGATCACGAAATCCTCGCCGTAGGAATCCACCACGCCTTTGAGTTTGCCGATCACGTTCGTCTTTGCTCCTGATAGCCGCCCTGGGCGGCTTCACCTCTCCCATGGGGAGAGGTCGGACCGCAAGGTCCGGGTGAGGGGGTACGCCGTTTCCGGAGAGGACGAAAACCCCTCACCCGCCGCGCTGACACGCGTCGACCTCTCCCTCAGGGAGAGGTGGGAGCCTTATCCTGCTCGCGATCCCGGATCGGCTTTGCCGTCCGGGATGACGTTTGTGACTGTGTAACAAATTAATAGCTCGCCGCCAAAGCGCGTGCTTTCCGGTGATGCGCATGGGCGATGGCGATGGCCAGCGCATCCGCCGCGTCGGCCTTCTTGAAGTCGGCCTTGGGCAGCAGGATCCTCACCATGGCCTGGACCTGATCCTTGTCGGCGTGGCCCACGCCCACCACGGTCTTCTTCACCTGGTTCGCGCCGTATTCGGCCACCGGCAGGTTGTGGAGCGCGGGCACCAGCAGCGACATGGCGCGGGCCTGACCGAGCTTGAGAGTAGCCTGCGCGTCCTTGTTAACGAAGGTCTCTTCCACCGAGACCTCGTCGGGCGTCCAGGTGCGGATGACATCGGTGATCCGGTCATGAAGCTGCTTGAGGCGCAGCGCCAGATCGAGATCTCCGTCCGACGTCACGACCCCGCAGGCGACGAAGGAGAGCTTCGTCCCCTCGACGGTAATGACGCCCCAGCCCGTGTTGCGCAGGCCGGGATCGAGGCCGAGGATGCGGACGCGTTCAGTCACTTTGAGTTCTCCACCGTCATGGCCGAGCCTCCACGGCTTTGCTTTCAACACACCACTCTTATCCTGAGCAGCAGCCAGAGGCTGCGTCTCGAAGGATCGTCCACTGCTCTCTGGAGCCTCCTTCGAGACGCCGCTTGCAGCGGCTCCTCCAGGATGAGGACAGAGATTGTGGCGACGAAGGCGTGGATGGCCGGATCAAGTCCGGCCATGACGGCAATACTGCTTTATTCGGCCATCTTCTGCATGAGGGCTTCAGACAGCTCGAAGTTGCCGTAGACGTTCTGCACGTCGTCGTGCTCTTCGAGCGATTCCATGAGCTTCATGAGCTTCTCACCGGTCTCGTCATCGACGGCGACGGGGGTCTGCGGCTTCCAAACGAGCTTCGAGGCCTTGGGCTCGCCGAACTTGTCCTCGAGCGCCTTGGTCACCTCGTTGAGAGAGGTCTGCTCGCAATAGATCTCGTGGCCGTTCTCGGTCGACACCACGTCCTCGGCGCCGGCCTCGATGGCGGCTTCCAGCATGGTGTCGGCATCCGTCACGTCAGCGCCGAACTCCACATAGCCCACGCGGTCGAACATGAAGGAGACCGCGCCGGTCTCGGCCAAGTTGCCGCCGCTCTTGGTGAAGTAGGAGCGGATGTCGGAGGCCGTGCGGTTGCGGTTGTCGGTCATCGCCTCGACGATGATGGCGGCGCCACCGGGGCCGTAGCCCTCGTAGCGGATCTCGTCATAGTTCTCGCCGTCATTGCCCGCCGCCTTGTTGATGGCGCGCTGGATGTTGTCCTTGGGCATGTTCTCCGCGCGGGCGGCGAGGATCGCGGCGCGCAGGCGCGGGTTCATGTTGGGGTCGGGCATGCCCATCTTGGCCGCCACGGTGATTTCGCGGGCGAGCTTGGAGAACACCTTGGAGCGTACGGCATCCGCCTTGCCCTTGCGGTGCATGATGTTCTTGAACTGTGAATGTCCGGCCATCGGGGCCTCCGAGAAGCGGCCGAGAGCGGCTCAAGGTCCGAGCGCCCATCAGGCTGCGATAAGTTGACGATGGAGGGCTTATAAGGCGGCGAAGGGCTTCAGGCCAAGCCCCCTGCTTCAAACTTACAGATCGACCGCCTTGGCTTAAAAGCCCAGCCAGCCCGGGATATTGGCGATGGCCGCCATGATGAGATGGTAGGAAGCTCCCAGCACCGTCACCGTATAGGCCAGACCCGCAATGCCGATGAGATAACCCGCGATCAGCAGGTAGCCGTCCTCCTCCATCACCGCGATGGAAGCGATGACGAGGGCGATGGAGGGCGGGAAATTGGTGCCTGGAAAGGGGATCAGCACAGAAACGGCCACCAGGAAGGCGAACAGCCCCACCATCCGGTCGCCCAGGGGGCCGAAGAGCTGCGTCATTCGCGGCTTGCACCAGCTCTCCAGCTTCTGGAGCTTCGGCTCGGCCACGTCGATGAGGCGCTTGAACTTGGAAACCGACACGGTCTGGCGCAGGATGAAGCCGGGAAGCCAAGGGCGCTTGTGGCCCAGCATCATCTGAATGCCGAAGATCAGGACCGGCGTTCCCACGATGCCAGCGATGCCGGGCACATTCGGCACGCAATTGGGAAGCGAGAACAGGATCAGCACGAACCCGAAGGCGCGCTCGCCGAAGGCCTCGATGATTTCCCGTATGGAGATCGTCTCTCCCTTGGCCTCGTCGATCACGGCGCGCAGGACGGTGGAAGCGCTCTGATGCTCGTGCGCCTGATGAAACTCGCTTGGCTCGCGATAGGGGTGCTCTCCGGCCCCGGCCTGCTCTGTCTTGGCGTCCACCTTCGTCCTCCGTCGCGCTCAGATGGGGATGGAGAGAGGCGAGGTAAAGGGCGAGGCAAAGACAGGACGTCCTGCGCGCATCATCGCCGGACCGGTTCCGGAGACCCACGCCTCTGATCCGCCATGGTGTGGATGGCCGGGTCGAACCCGGCCATGACGATGGCGCTCAATCCCAGAAACGGGGCCAGGTCTCTTCCAGATTCGGCCCGAGCCGCACCGCCGCCACGCGAACGGCAAGGCCCGTGCGGTCGTCCGTCTCGACCGCGATGCCGGAGAGCGTCCCCTCCCCGAGACCCGGCTCCAGGCGGGTGCCGGGCGTCTTCTGGATGAAGCGGCGGATCGCCTCCTCCTTCTGCATCCCAAGCACGGAATCGTAATCGCCGCACATGCCCGCATCCGACATATAGGCCGTGCCGCCGGGCAGCACCCGGTGATCGGCGGTGGGCACATGGGTATGGGTGCCCACGACGAGGCTCGCGCGCCCGTCGAGATAATGGCCCATGGCCTCCTTCTCGCTGGTGGCCTCGGCGTGGACGTCCACGATGATGGCATCCGCCACCTGACCCAGGGGGCAATCCTCAAGCGCCTGATCGACGGCGGCGAAGGGATCGTCGAGGGGGTCCATGTAGAGGCGGCCCATCACCTGCACCACGAGGATCCGAGCCCCCGAGCGCGTGTCGATGAGGTTGGCGCCGCGGCCCGGCGTGCCGGGCGGGTAGTTCGCAGGACGGATGAGCCTCGGCTGGCGCTCGATGAAAACGAGCGTCTCGCGCTGGTCCCAGGAATGGTTGCCGAGGGTGACGGCATCGGCGCCCGCATTCAGGATCTCGTCGCAGATGGCCTCGGTAATGCCGAAGCCTCCCGCCGAATTCTCGCCGTTGATCACCACGCAATCGAGGTTCCAGCGCTCGCGAAGCCCCGGCAGACGCTCGATGACGGCGTTGCGGCCGGGCCGCCCGACGATGTCGCCGAGGAAGAGAAGACGCATGACGATCCCTTAAGCAGGCTTGGTCCGAATAATCTCGGTTTCCGTGATGATAACATCGAGCAGGCGGTCATGCTCCTCGACCGGAACCTGCTCGATCTCCTGAACCGCATAAGCCAAGCCCACGGTCAAGGTGGAATGCTGTTTTTCCAGCGCCGCGATGGCCCGGTCGAAATGCCCCTTGCCGTAGCCGATGCGCCCTCCCCTGCGGTCGAAGGCGACGAGGGGCACGATGAGGCATTTCGGGAAAACCTCAGGCGCGTCGGGGCCGGGCTCGCGGACGCCGAACCCGCCTTTGACGAGCACGTCGCCGGGCTGCCAGAGGCGCCAGCTCAAATGGGGATGGAGAATCTGGGAGAGGGCCACGTCCTGCCCACGCTCGAGGAGCGATTCCATGAGCGGGCGCGGATCGACCTCGCTGCGGATGGGCCAGTAGCCGCCGACCGGCATGACGTCTCGAAGCTCGGGAAGATCGAGGGCCTGGGCGGTGATGGCCCGGGCCGCCTCCTCGCGGACATCCTTGTCGAGCCCGTCGCGGCGGGCGAGCGCTTCCTGGCGAAGCTGTTCTTTCAGGATGGGAGGAGAAGAATGCATGAAGTGCGGAGCCACAAAAGCCGTCGGAGAAGCGATCCCGGGAACCTACAAAGTAGGTGGGCGCCGTGTGTTCCGGTCCACGGACCGGGCAGGGACAGCTCCCGTTGGGATCGATAAGGCCCCGGGGAATATGAACTCCTAACGCGCCCCGCAGCCCCGCCTTTCCTATGTAGGGACGAACTCAACCCGTTGGAAGGGGAAAAGTGAGCGGGAATCCGCAATCTTTCGCGCCTGTGGAGCGACGCTCATGACCATAGGAGAACTACGGATAGCCCTGGCCGTGGGAATGCCTTTATATTCGCCCGCGTAGGGGATGCGCCATCGCTCAGGGGAGGAACCATGGCCCATCTGAAGACCAATCATTACAAAGAAATTTATCACAACAGCCGCACTGGCCCCGCCAGCCTCGATTCCATGATGCGGGAAGTTCTGCACATGATCGGCAATATCGATTTCGAGCATGAGGTCGCGCTGGACAGGCTCGAAAAGAGCGCCACCGATCAGGAATTGAAGAGCCATATCAAGAAGAAGATCAGGGCAGCCCATGAAGAGAGGCGCGAGCCCTATGTGGAGCTTCTGACGACGCTCCGGCAGCGCCAGCATCGTTTGTCTTTCCCTCAGTAATCCATAAGCACAAGCGTCATCCCGGGGCCGCGAAGCGGAACCCGGGATCGCAAGAGGAGAATGGCGCTTTATCCGGACAACGATCCCGGATCGTCACTCCGCTCCGTCCGGGATGACTTCCCTTTAAAGAGTGTGGAATCAGCTCATCCACCCCTCGACTCCGAAGCAATGCTTTTCGTAACAGAGTTTCGAAAAGCAACTTCGAAAGTCGAAACACCATGCTGAATTTCATCCCCAGGCCGGTCCAATGGTTTCTTGGTATCATCATTCTCGCCGGCCTCGGTTACGGCCTCTGGGAATGGACGACGTCCATGGGCCGCGATCGCCTGATCGATGTGGCCAAGACTCAGAACCTCTGCACCTCCGTGGAATGCTCTGAGGGCATTTCGCAGGTCTCCGCTCTGCTTGGCACCAAATACGATGTAGCGCCCTCTCTCGTTCAGTGGTGCGTCGGCGTCGACCGTTGGGCCGGAACGCGGGCCCGGAAACTGGAATGGCTGAAGGGCATCGTCGTCTACGGCATGTACCTGCCCTGCCCGAGCATCAGCGAAGGCCGTCGATAAGCACGGCCCCCGCGAGCTGGGGCGGCAGCTCTAGCCGTCGACCGGGCTCGGCGCGTTGAGGCTGCGGGCCAGCTGCTCGATTCGCTCGGCTGCCATGTTGATGCCCTCGACCAGCTGAGCCTCTGTCACCCGGCTGCCGCCCGAGGAGCCTCCGGATCTCGCCTGGGCGAGTTCCGCCTCCACAGCAGCCAGCCGCTTTTTGGTCTCGTGTAGCTCGTCCGCCTGGATCATGGCCGCCATGACGTAAAGGCGCAGGTCGCCGATATCGCCGAAGGCCCCGCGCATCTCGTCGATCCTGGCATCGTAGGCGGCGGCGAGCTCCTTCACATGCGCTTCGTCCCCTTCGGCGCAGGTGATCCGGTAGGATTGGCCTGCGATGGTGACCGTGACCTGTGCCATCCGCGCCCCTCTAACCTTCTTCCAGTTCGAGCTGCCCGGCCTGGGTCAGCACGTTCTGAACCGCGAGAATGGCAAGCTGAACCCGCTGGCCCACATCGTCGGTGGCGACCTCATAACGCTTGATTTGGGTCAGCGCCCCATCGAGCTCCTCGGCAAGGCGGGAGCGGTCGTCCTGCATGAGCTGCAGCTCGGTTTCCAGGCTGCCCCGGCGCTTCTCGGCGTCGAGACGGCGGGAGACCGAGGCTTCGAGGAGCCCAAGGGCCGCATCGAGCCGTTTCATCGCGTCGTCGAGAGGGGACGTCATTGTGCCTCCGGGAATCTTCTTAAAGACTAGGATGCTCCCCCTTTCACGGCAACGGTTCATCGGAGGATTACGCCCTTCGTGCCTTTGACTCGGGTTTCCCCCGTGTTAAGGAACCCGCGCCTTTTCCAGACAGACCCGCCCCTTTGCGGGGCTTCAAGATTGTGGATCACGCCGTGCTCAACACCGTCCCCGCCGATCGCGTCACCCATTCCGATCTGGCGAACGCCGTGCGCGTCCTCGCCATGGATGCCGTCGAACAAGCCAAATCCGGTCACCCCGGCCTGCCCATGGGCGCCGCCGATATCGCCACGGTGCTGTTCACCAAGTTCCTGAAATACGATGCCGCCGATCCGAAATGGCCGGATCGCGACCGCTTCATCCTCTCGGCCGGCCACGGCTCGATGCTGCTCTACGCCCTGCTCCACCTCACCGGCGTGAAGGGCATGACCATCGAAGAGCTGAAGAACTTCCGCAAGCTCGACTCGAAGACCCCGGGCCACCCCGAGAACTTCATGACCCCCGGCGTCGAGACCACCACCGGCCCGCTGGGCCAAGGAATCGCGACCGCTGTGGGCTTCGCGCTCGCCGAGCGCATGCTCAACGCCGAATACGGCAGCGACCTTGTCGACCACTTCACTTACGTGCTCGCCTCCGACGGCGACCTGATGGAGGGCATCAGCCAGGAGGCCATCGCGCTGGCGGGCCACCTGAAGCTCAACCGCATGATCGTCCTGTGGGACGACAACGAGATCTCCATCGACGGCCCGCTCTCGATCTCCGACTCGGTCGATCAGGTGAAGCGCTTCCAGGCCTGCGGCTGGAACGCGTTCCGCATCGACGGTCATGACCCGAAGGCGATCCAGCGCGCTATCTCCAAGGCGCAGAAGTCGGACAAGCCGACCCTGATCGCGTGCAAGACCACCATCGGCTACGGCGCTCCGAAGAAGGCCGGCACCTCCAAGGCCCACGGCGAGCCCCTGGGCGCCGAGGAGCTGGCAGGCGCAAAGGCTTCTTACGGCTGGAGCCACGAGCCCTTCGTGATCCCGGACAACATCCGCGATGCCTGGGCGAAGGCCGGCAAGAAGGGCCGCCGCCTGCGCAAGGCCTGGGAAGACCGCCTGAAGGCGCTGCCCGCCGACAAGCGCGCCGAGTTCGAGCGCCGCGCGAAGGGCGTTCGCCCGCAAGGCTTGGCCGATGCCGTCGCCAAGCTGAAGGACAAGCTCGTCGCCGAGCCGCAGAACGTCGCCACCCGCAAGGCCAGCGAGATCGCCCTCGAGGTGATCACCGAGGCCGTGCCGGAGCTGGTGCTGGGCTCGGCTGACCTGACGCCCTCCAACAACACCAAGACCAAGAACCTCACCGCCATCTCGCCGGGCAACTATGCGGGCCGCTACATCCATTACGGCATCCGCGAGCACGGCATGGCGGCGGCCATGAACGGCATCGCGCTCCATGGCGGCTATGTGCCTGCCGGCGCGACCTTCCTGGTCTTCACCGATTACGCCCGTCCCGCCATGCGCATCGCGGCGCTTGCCGGGATTCCGGCGGTCTATGTCATGACCCACGACTCGATCGGTCCGGGCGAGGATGGCCCGACTCACCAGCCGGTGGAGCATCTGGCGGCCCTGCGCTCCATGCCGAAGATGCGCGTGTTCCGCCCGGCGGACGCCATCGAGACCGCGGAAGCCTGGCAGATGGCGCTCGAGAACACCGAAGGCCCGACGACCCTGGCGCTGACCCGCCAGAATCTGCCCCAGGTCCGCAAGGAAGGCGGCGCAAAGAACCTCTCCGCCACCGGCGCCTACGAGCTGTCGCCCGCCCAGGGCAAAGCCCGCGCCACGATTTTCGCTTCGGGCTCCGAGGTGGAAATCGCCCTGGCCGCCCAGAAGCTGCTCGCAGAGAAGAACTTCGAAGCCCGCGTGGTTTCGGTTCCGTCTCTCGACCTGTTCCTGGCCCAGCCCGAGAAGGTGCGACACGAGATCATCGGCGACGCGCCGATCAAGGTTGCCGTCGAGGCCGCCGTGCGCTTCGGCTGGGATGCGGTGATTGGCCCGGACGGAATTTTCGTCGGCATGCATGGGTTTGGCGCGAGCGCGCCCTACAAGGACCTCTACAAACACTTCGGCATCACGCCTGAGGCAGTAGCGGAAAAAGTTCTCAGGACGCATAACCTCTGAGAGACGAGAGGCTTAAGGCCTCATCATAAGGGAGTTAAGACAATGACGGTGAAGGTCGCGATCAACGGATTCGGTCGCATCGGACGCAACATCCTCCGCGGCATCGTGGAGAGCGGCCGCAAGGATATCGAGGTGGTTGCCATCAACGATCTCGGCCCGGTGGAGACGAATGCCCACCTCCTGCGCTTCGACTCCGTCCATGGCCGCTTCCCGGCGGACGTGCAGGTGGATGGTGAGTTCCTCGTCATCAACGGCCAGAAGATCCGTGTGACCGCGATCAAGGACCCGGCGACGCTGCCGCACCGCGAGCTCGGCGTCGACATCGCCATGGAATGCACGGGTATCTTCACCTCGAAGGAAAAGGCCTCCGCGCATCTGACCGCAGGCGCCAAGCGCGTCATCGTCTCGGCTCCCGCCGACGGCGCCGACCTCACGGTCGTCTACGGCGTGAACCACGACAAGCTGACGAAGGATCACATCGTCATCTCGAACGCCTCCTGCACCACGAACTGCCTCGCGCCCGTCGCGAAGGTGCTTCATGATACGGTGGGCATCGAGAAGGGCTTCATGACCACGATCCACTCGTACACCAACGACCAGCCCACGCTCGATCAGATGCACAAGGATCTGTACCGCGCCCGCGCTGCCGCCCTGAACATGATCCCGACCTCGACGGGCGCCGCCAAGGCCGTCGGCCTCGTACTGCCGGAACTGAACGGCAAGCTCGACGGCTCGTCGATCCGCGTTCCCACCCCGAACGTGTCCGTCGTCGACTTCAAATTCGTGGCGAAGAAGAACACCACGAAGGAAGAGATCAACGCGGCGATCAAGGCTGCCGCCGACGGCCCGCTCAAGGGCGTTCTCGGCTACACCAATGCGCCGAACGTCTCGTCGGACTTCAACCACGATCCGCATTCCTCGGTCTTCCACATGGACCAGACCAAGGTGATGGAAGGCAACTTCGTGCGCGTGCTGTCCTGGTACGACAACGAATGGGGCTTCTCGAACCGCATGGCCGACACGGCCATCGCCATGGCGAAGCTCATCTAAGGGAGGCTGCTCTATGACCGCCTTCCGCACGCTCGACCAAGCCGACGTCAAGGGCAAGCGCGTTCTCCTCCGTGTGGACCTCAACGTCCCCATGGAGAACGGCAGGGTGACGGACGCCACGCGCATCGAGCGCGTGCTTCCCACCATCCGCGAGATCGCCGACAAGGGCGGCAGGGTCATCCTGCTCGCTCATTTCGGACGCCCGAAAGGACGCGACCCGAAGGAGTCGCTGAAGCCGGTTGCGGAAGCGGTCTCGCAGCATCTCGGAAAAAACGTGGCCTTCGCCGATGACTGCATCGGCGAAGCCGCAGCAAATGCCGTTTCCTCGCTGAAGGACGGCGACATTCTTCTTCTCGAAAACACCCGCTTCCATGCGGGCGAGGAGAAGAACGATCCGGCCTTCGTGAAGGAACTCGCGAAGCTCGGCGACCTTTATGTGAACGACGCCTTCTCCGCCGCGCACCGCGCGCATGCTTCGACCGAAGGTCTTGCCCGCGTTCTGCCCTCTTATGCGGGCCGCACCATGCAGGCTGAACTCGACGCGCTCACCAAGGGCCTCGAAGCGCCGAAGCGCCCCGTCGTCGCCATTGTCGGCGGCGCGAAGGTTTCTTCCAAGATCGACCTTCTCGAAAACCTCGTGACCAAGGTCGATGCCCTCGTCATCGGCGGCGGCATGGCGAACACCTTCGTTCATGCGACCGGCCTGAATGTCGGCAAGTCGCTCGCGGAGAAAGATCTCGCCGCAACCGCCATGCGCATCATCGAGAAGGCGCGTGAATCCAACTGCGCGATCATCCTGCCCGTCGATGGCGTGTGCGCCTACGAGTTCAAGGCCGGCGCGCATAACCAGACCTACGGCATCGACGCGATCCCCGAGGATCAGATGATTCTCGATGTGGGCTCGCAATCGGTCGAGCGCATCAACGCCGCCATCAACGATGCGGCGACGCTGGTGTGGAACGGCCCGCTCGGCGCCTTCGAGATTCCGCCCTTCGACCAGGGCACGGTGGCGGCTGCCCGCCACGCAGCGCAGCGCACGAAGGAAGGCAAGCTCGTTTCCGTCGCCGGCGGCGGCGATACAGTGGCTGCCCTCAATCATGCTGGCGTTACGGAAAACTTCTCCTATGTATCCACGGCAGGCGGCGCCTTCCTCGAATGGCTCGAGGGCAAGGCGCTTCCCGGCGTGGAAGCTCTCAGGGCTTGAATGCATTCTCCGGCGAAGCGGACACCGCTTCGCCGGTTCAGCAATGCGGCGGGCTAGAAGAGCTTAAGCGCCGGTTCAGCTTCGAAATGCTTTAAGAGCAAAAACCAACACGGAGGACGAGATGGCCCGCATCACCATGAGGCAGCTTCTGGATCACGCAGCCGAGCAAGGCTATGGCGTGCCTGCCTTCAACATCAACAATATGGAGCAGGCGCTCGCGATCATGGCTGCGGCCAACGAGGTCGATGCGCCGGTGATCATCCAGGCGAGCCGCGGCGCGCGTTCTTACGCCAACGACGTCATGCTCAAGCACATGATGGACGCGGTCACAGAGATCTATCCGCACATTCCGGTCTGCGTGCATCTCGATCACGGCAACGAGCCCGCCACCTGCATGACCGCGATCCAGGCCGGCTTCACTTCGGTGATGATGGACGGCTCGCTGAAAGCCGACGGCAAGACCCCGGGCGACTGGGACTACAATGTGGGCGTCACCAAGAAGGTGGTCGAGATGGCTCATCTCGGCGGCATCTCGGTGGAAGGCGAGCTTGGCGTGCTGGGCTCCCTCGAAACCGGTGAGGGCGAGGCAGAGGACGGTCACGGTGCAGAAGGCAAGCTCTCGCACGACCAGCTTCTGACAAATCCCGACGAGGCCGTGAAGTTCGTGGCCGAGACGAAGGTCGATGCACTCGCGATCGCCATGGGCACCTCGCACGGCGCCTACAAATTCACCCGCAAGCCCGACGGCGCGATCCTCGCCATGCACGTGATCGAGGAGATTCACAAGAAGCTCCCGAACACGCACCTCGTGATGCACGGCTCGTCCTCCGTGCCGCAGGATCTGCAGGACATCATTAACCAGTACGGCGGCCAGATGAAGCCGACCTGGGGCGTTCCGGTGGAAGAGATCCAGCGCGGCATCAAGCACGGCGTGCGCAAGATCAACATCGACACCGACAACCGCATGGCGATGACCGGCCAGATCCGCAAAGTTCTCTCTGAGAACCCCGGCGAGTTCGACCCGCGCAAGTATCTGAAGCCCGCCATGGACGCGATGACGAAGCTCTGCAAGCAGCGCCTGCAGGAGTTCAACACCGCAGGCCAGGCTTCGAAGATCAAGCGCGTGTATACGCTCGCCGAAATGGCCAAGCGCTACGCCTCCGGCGAACTCGACCCGACCTTCGGCGCAACCAAGCAGGCTGCCGAGTAAGAGGGCATCAAGCACTCTGCCCTCATCCTGAGGAGGTCGCTCAAGCGACCGTCTCGAAGGAGGGTCCAGAGCGCACTGGAGACGCCTCGCCCTTCGAGACGCGAGCAAGCTCGCTCCTCAGGGTGAGGCTTCCCTCTTTTTCCCAAGGATCGGCTTTTCGCCTTAATCCTCATCGACAAGCGGGGCCTCGCAAGATGGCCCCGTTTTCGTTATGGGATAGCTGTCTTTCGCTTTTCGAGTATCGTCACCCATGTCCGAGTCAGCTCGCCTTTATCTCATCACGCCCGTTCTGGAGGATGCCTCCTTCGCTCCCAAGCTGGCCGAGGCCTGCAAGGGCGGGGCCGTGGCTGCCGTGCTGCTGCGCCTTGGAAACCTCGACGAGCGCAGCCTCATCAATCTGGTGAAGGAGCTTGCTCCCTCGGCCCAAGACCAGGGCGCGGCGCTGATCGTGACCACCGACAGCGGGGCGGACATTGCCAATGTGGCCGTACGCGGCGGCGCGGACGGGGCCCATGTCTCAGCGGCGAATCCCGCACAGGTTCGCGAACTGCGCGAGCGCCTGAAGGCCGAGCGCGCCATCGGCGTGGGCCACATCCGCACCAAGGACGATGCCATGTCGCTCGGCGAGGCCGGCGTCGATTACCTGCTTTTCGGCGAGCCGCGCCGGGACGGCTCCCTCCCCTCCTTGGACAGCGTCGTCGAGCGCGCCTCCTGGTGGGCCGAGATCTTCGAGACGCCCTGCGCGGCCTACGCGCCCAGCCTCGAAGCGGTCGAGACCCTTGCCGCGACGCAGGCGGAGTTCGTCGCCCTTGGGGATGCGGTCTGGAGCCATCCGGGCGGACCGGCGGCAGGCGTGAAGGCCGCAGCCGAAATCCTTGAGCGAATGGAGGCATCGCATTGATGCGCGCCTCCGGATTTATCGGCGGCATCCTGCTGCTGGCCTCGGTTGCCGGGGTCCGGGCGGCGGAACCCGATCTCGCCTACGGCGCCTATCAGCGCGGCCTCTACCAGACGGCCTTCCGCGAGGCGACCCTGCGGCTTGAGACGGACAAGACCGACGCCGCCGCCATGACCCTTTTGGGCGAACTCTACAATCAGGGCCTCGGGGTCTCCCTCGACCCGAAGAAGGCCGCCGAGTGGTATCTGCTGGCCGCCCAGCGGGGCGACGCCAACGCCATGGCGTCCCTCGGACTCATGTATCTCGACGGGCGCGGCGTCCAGAAGGACCCGGTGCAGGGCAAAACCTGGCTCGAAAAGGCGGCTGCCAAGGGCAGCCCGGTCGCCTGCCATAACCTGGCCCTGCTGCTGCTCACCAGCGGATCCGACATGGATCTGGAGCAGGCGGTCGAGCTTTTGCGCAAGGCCGCCGACGCGGAGATCCCCGACGCGCAACATGCGCTCGGCGTGCTCTATCTGCAGGGCCGCGGCGTGGCCAAGGACGCATCGGAAGCCGCGCATCTGTTCGAGCGCGCCGCCAGGAACGGCAGCTCCGTGGGCGAAGTGGAATACGCGATCCTGCTCTTCAACGGCGAGGGCGTGACGGCTTCGGAATCCCAGGCCGCCCGCTATTTCCGCCGCGCCGCCGCCAAGGGCAACGCCATCGCCCAGAACCGTCTGGCCCGCCTGCTCGTGGCCGGGCGCGGCGTTCCGGCCAACAAGATCGATGCGGCCGCCTGGCATATCCTCGCCGCCGCCCAGGGCCTCACCGATCAATGGCTCGACAACGCCCTGAAGGACCTCTCCGCGGACGACCGCAAGCGCGCCGAAAAGCTCGCTGCCGAGCGGCTCGGGATGCGGTAGAACCTTTGAAATCGCTCAGGCGCGGGATCAATGGAGCGTCCCTCCGGTTATCCTGCGCTTGACGCCAACCCTCCCGTGGTCCATCGACCACATCATCTATTTTGCTCTTTGCCAGGACTTTGCCCAATGATCCGCTCGCCCCTCATGACCGTCATGACCGATGCCGAAATGAAGGCTTCGCGCTCCATGAAGCGCGATTTCGGCGAGGTGGAGAACCTGCAGGTCTCGCGCAAGGGCCCCGGCGATTTCGTGTCCGCCGCCGACCGCAAGGCCGAGAAGATCCTGCGCGAGTCGCTCGAAAAGGCCCGCCCCGGCTATGGGTTCGTCATGGAGGAATCCGGCGTCGTCATCGGCACGGATACCAGCCATCGCTGGCATATCGACCCGCTCGACGGCACCACGAACTTCCTCCACGGCCTGCCGCAATTCGCGATCTCCGTCGGCCTGGAGCGCGACGGCCAGATCGTTGCCGGCGTGATCTACGATCCCGCCAAGGACGAACTCTTCATCGCCGAGAAGGGCAAGGGCGCCTATCTCAACAACCGCCGCATCCGCGTGGCTGGACGCGACGAGATGGCGGAAGCCGTCATCGCCTGCGGCCTGCCGCATATCGGCAAGGGCGACCACGGCCTGTTCATGCGCGAATGCGTCTCGGTCATGGCCAATGCGGGCGGCATGCGCCGCTTCGGCGCAGCCGCTCTCGATCTGGCTTACGTGGCCTGCGGCCGCTTCGACGCCTATTGGGAGCGCGGCCTGAACTCCTGGGACATGGCGGCGGGCATTCTCATGGTGCGCGAGGCGGGCGGCTATATTTCCGACGCCGACGGCGTGCCGAACCCCATGGCCACTGGCTCCATCGCCTGCGGCAACGAGATCATGCACCGCGAGCTTTTGAAGCTGCTGAAGAAGGCCAAAGGCTGATTTTCGCAGCATCGTGCGGACCCAAAAGTGCAAATCCACTTTCGGGTCCGATGCTAAAAGATACGATATTCCTGTTCGTGGCCCGGAACGAGGCCATGCTCGCGCTTGATCCTTAACGGCGGGGCGGTCACACTAGACATGTCCCGAAGCACATGAGCACAGGATAACGATGGCGGACCAACCCCTTACCCCACCGCGGATCTACCTCATCCGCATGGCGGTCTTTCTGGTTTTGGCAGGGTTTATCGCCTTCATCCTGTATCGGCAGATCTGGGAGGCCTTCCAGGCAAATCCCGGCCTCAACGCCCTGATTCTGGGCGTGATGTTCATCGGAATCATTCTCGCCATCCGACAGGTCTGGCGCCTGTTCCCCGAGGTGCGCTGGGTCAATACCCTGCGCCAGACCGAGGAAGGACTGGTGGCGCCCGCGCCGCCCGTGCTGCTCGCGCCCATGGCAGCCTTCATCAGCAACCGCGCGGACAGTTCCGTGTCCATAGCGGCCATGCGCTCGCTGCTCGACTCGGTCGGCGCGCGCCTGGACGAGAGCCGCGAGATCCTGCGCTATATGGCAGGCCTTCTGGTATTTCTGGGCCTCCTTGGCACTTTCTGGGGCCTCATCGATACGGTCGGCTCCGTGGGCCGCATCATCGGCTCGCTCCGCACCGGCCAGGATTCGGCGGTGCTCTTCGACGAATTGAAGAACTCCCTCGCAGGCCCCCTCCAGGGCATGGGCCTCTCCTTCTCGGCCTCGCTCTTCGGTCTCGCCGGCTCCCTCGTTCTCGGCTTCCTCGACCTCCAGGTCGGCCAAGCCCAGAACCGGTTCTACACGGAGCTGGAGGATTGGCTGGCCACCACCTCCTCGGACACCCCCGGCGAGACGCTTCCGCGCTCGACCACGCCGCACGACCTGACGGTCGCCCTCAACCGCCTCACCGCCGCCGTCAACGACGGCGCGGGCGGACGGGCGGCGACGCAGGCCATGGCGAACCTCGCGGAAGGTGTGCAGGGCCTCGTTCAGCACATGCGCGCCGAGCAGCAGATGATCCGCGATTGGGTGGAAGCTCAGGCCACCCGCGAGAAGGAGCTGAAGCAGGTGCTCGACCGCATTGCCCGTGAAAGGCTGCCCTGATGCCGATCTCGAGTTCAGGGGGGCGCAGGCGCGGGCGCAGCCAGCTCAATTACTGGCCGGGCTTCGTGGATGCCCTGTCCACCCTCCTGCTCGCCATCATCTTCCTGATCTCGGTGTTCACGGTAGGCCAATTCTTCCTGTCTCGTGAGCTGTCAGGCCGCGACACGGTGCTCGACCGCCTGAACCGTCAGATCGCGGAGCTTACCGACCTTCTCTCCCTCGAACGCTCGGGCCGCCGCACGGCCGAAGAGAGCCTGACCTCCCTTCAGACTACCCTGCGCGCGGCGGAAGCCGAGCGGTCGCGCCTGCAAGGGCTGGTGGATTCAGGCGGCGCCGCGCAGTCTCAGGCCGGGGAGCTGAACACGGCCCTGGAGGCCGAGAGACAGGCCACGGGGCGGGCTTTGAGCCAGGTGGAAATCCTCAACCAGCAGATCGCCGCCATGCGCCGCCAGCTCGCGGCCCTGGAAGAGGCGCTCAACGCCTCCGAGAACCGGGACAAGGAAAGCCAGGC
Organism: Pseudomonadota bacterium; assembly: GCA_023450615.1. GTDB lineage: Bacteria > Pseudomonadota > Alphaproteobacteria > Rhizobiales > Beijerinckiaceae > Microvirga. The sequence continues at coordinate 21,558 of JAEXGT010000056.1, forward strand.
CCGCATCGCCGATCTCGGCAGCCGCCTCAATGTGGCGCTGGCCCAGCGCGTGCAGGAGCTGGCCCGCTACCGGTCGGACTTCTTCGGCCGCCTTCGCCAGATCCTCGGAAACCGGCCCGATGTGCGTATCGTCGGCGACCGCTTCGTGTTCCAGTCGGAAGTGCTCTTCCCCGCGGGCCAAGCGACCTTACGCCCGGAGGCCTCCGGCGAGATCGACCGGATCGCGAGCGCCCTGGTAGAACTGGAAAAGCAGGTTCCGCCGGATATTCCGTGGGTGATCCGCGTCGACGGCCATACCGACGCGCGCCCCATCAATACCGCGCAATTCGCCTCGAACTGGGCGCTCTCCTCGGCCCGCGCCATCGCCATGGTGCAGGCGCTCATCGCCCGGGGCGTACAGCCCCAGCACCTCGTCGCGGCAGGCTTCGGCGAGTTCCAGCCCCTCGACAACGGCACGACGGAAGAGGCCTATGCCCGAAACCGGCGCATCGAGCTGAAGCTGACGGAACGGTGATGTGATCTTCAGGCGTCCTTGCCCAGGGCGCGGGCAACGTCCTTCACCTCCATGCCGACACGCTTGACGGTCTCGACGATCCGGAGGCGCGGGACGCCCCATCTGTCGGACCAGTAGCGCATCTCCCAATCCTCATGGAGATTGATGCGGGGTGAATCCTGCGGATGCCTTCTCGTGGTAGCCGCCATTGCCGACCTCCCTGACCTGCAAGGACTGAAACCTGCAAGGGCCGATCTGCGCCGGCCATCAAACCAACGGTGGGACGAGTCGATGAGTTCGGTGCGACATGTCTACTCAGCCGCCACGCCGTGCTCCTCCGCGCTCGTGAACTGCAGCCGGGCGAGACGCGCATAAAGGCCGCCCTGATCGAGCAGGGCCGCATGGGTCCCCTCCTCCACGATGCGCCCCTTGTCCATGACCAGGATGCGGTCGGCGGAACGCACGGTGGCGAGGCGGTGGGCGATGACAAGGGTCGTGCGGCCTTCCATCAGCCGGTCGAGGGCCTCCTGCACCTTGCGCTCGCTTTCGGCATCGAGCGCCGAGGTCGCCTCGTCGAGAAGCAGGATCGGCGAGTCCTTCAGGATCGCACGGGCGATGGCGAGACGCTGGCGCTGGCCGCCGGAGAGCGTGACCCCGCGTTCGCCGATGAGGGTCTCATAGCCCTGCGGCAAAGCCTCGATGAAACCATGAGCCGAGGCAAGCTCTGCCGCGCGGCGCACCTCGTCCTCAGAGGCTTCGGGGCGCCCATAGCGGATATTGTCGAGCACGCTCGTGGCGAAGATCGTGGGCTCCTGCGGCACCAGGGCCATGCGGGCGCGCAGCGCGGAGGGGTCCGCCTCGGTGACCGGTACTCCATCCACCTCGATCGTGCCGCTTTGAGGATCGTAGAAGCGCAGCAGCAGTTGGAGGATCGTACTCTTGCCCGCTCCCGACGGGCCGACGATGGCGACCCGCTCGCCCGGAGAGACCGTGAAGCTGAGGCCGTGGAGGGCCCGCTGCCCGGAGCGGGTAGGATAGGCGAAATGCACGTCTTGGAAGGTCACGGTGCCGAGCGGGGGCTGCGGCAGGGCCTTCGGGTTTCGCGGAGCCTTGACGGCGGGCTCGGCCGCGAGGATCTCGCCGAGGCGCTCCGCCGCGCCTGCGGCTTGCGACAATTCGCCGTAAACCTCGGAAAGCTGCCCAAGGGAGCTGGCCGCAAACACCGCATAGAGCACGAATTGCGACAGCCGCCCGCCGGTCATGGCGCCGGCCAGAACATCCTGCGCACCGTACCAGAGGACGGCCACCACGCTGGCGGACACCATGAAGATGCCGGCTCCGGTGAGGAAGGCGCGCATGATAGTGGAGAGCCGCGCGGCGTCGAAGGCCTCCTCGGCGGCCCGCGCGAAGCGGGAGGCAGTGAGGCTTTCCATGCCGAAAGCCTGCATGGTCCGCACCGCGCCGACGGCCTCCGCCGCATAGGCCGAGGCATCGGCGAGCCTGTCCTGCGCCGCCCGGGAACGCCGCCGCACGGCTCGGCCCGACAGGACCAGAGGCAGGACGATCAGGGGAATGGCGAGGAGCACGAGGGCCGAGAGCTTCGGACTCGTGACGATCATCAGCACCACGGCGCCGAGGAAGAGGAAGAGATTGCGGAGGGCGATCGAGATGCTGACCCCGAAGGCGGCCTTCACCTGAGTGGTGTCGGCGGTGAGCCTGGAGACGATCTCGCCGCTCTTGGTCTGGTCGAAGAAGGCGGGGTCGAGGGATGTCAGGTGCCGGAAGACGGCGGAGCGCAGGTCCGCCACCACTCGCTCGCCGAGGGTGATGACCAAGTAGTAGCGTAGGGCGCTCGAGACGGCGAGCACGGCCACGACCCCAATGAGCAGGACAAAATAGGCGTCGATATAGGTACGCCCCTGGTCCGAGAACCCGAAATCCACAACCCGGCGCACGGCGACCGGCACCACGAGGGTGGCCGCCGAGGCCATGGTGAGCGCTGCCAAGGCCGCCGCGATCCGCCCCTTGTAGGCGAGGCCATAGGGGATGAGCGGCTTCAGGGCGCTCAGCGCGGCTTTGGAACGGTGTTGGTCGGACGGCAGATCGGCCATGACGCCTTCATTTCAGAATTGACGGAGATGAGCCGATTCCTTGAACCCGGAATCGGCTCCTTTCATTGAGGTGCCTCAATTTCAGCGGCAAAGGGGATCCGTTTCGCCGAAAAATGCTCTGGAGCCGTTTAACACCTTTGCCCCGGCTTGTTTCAAGGTTCTAAGTGGGGTATAGGCGCGCATTCATCAATTCAGGCTCGATCTTACGCTGCGGGCTGACCAGATGTGGCTGGCCGCAAGAAGGACTATGGCAATGGCGCGCAAAGAAACCGATCACCCCGACTACCACTTCATCAAGGTGGTCATGACCAACGGCACCGAGTACACCACCCGCTCGACCTACGGCAAAGAGGGCGACACCCTCAACCTCGACATCGACCCCAACACCCATCCGGCCTGGACCGGCGGCACGCAGCAGCTGCTCGACCGCGGCGGCCGCGTCTCGCGCTTCACCTCGCGCTTCGGCAACCTGGGTGCCAAGAAGTAATCCGATTTTTCGGACACTTCGACCAGAATGCAAAAAGCCCCGCTCAAGCGGGGCTTTTTTGTTGGCCTGGGCTGTTGCCTTCTCGGTATCACGTACCTGCGCCGGTGATTTCGGCCCCTTGTACATTCCCCTGAAGAGATCAGAGGGAATGAAAACGCGAATGGCCGGGACAAGCCCGGCCATGCCGAAAAGGGAAGCGCTAAAAGCCCTAATCCGCCGGAGCGAAGGCCTGCTGCAGCATGGTCATCTGGGCGGCGACCGGGTTCGGTCCCTGTGGCCGGGGCGGCTCGTCCACCATCTCGAGAAGCAGGCGATCGAGATGCAGGATGCGCGCGTGAAGCCGGGTCGCAAGGCCGATCAGCTCGCGCAGGCGCGCCGGCAGGGCCTCGTATTCGACCAGGGTGGTGGCGGTCTCGTGGGAATTCAGGCGCACGCGGGCCTTTTCGGCCTGGGCCTGATCGGGCGTGATCTCGCCCTCGGCCACGGCGCGTTGCAACAGCAGCCAAGAGGCGATCTGCATGAGGCGCGTGGTCAAGCGCATGCTCTCGCTGGCATAGGCGATGCTCGCCTCGCGCCGAAGCTGGCGCGACTCCTCGCGACCCTGGCCGTCGAGATAGGCGGCCGTTTCCTCGACCAGCTCCATTCCCTCCTGGAACAGGGCCGTGAAGGCCTCGGACCCCACAAAGCTCCGCCCGAAGCGGACAGGATCGACCTCAAGTTTGATCACGTCGGGCTCGTTCAAGAGACCGTCTCCCACGGCGCTGCCCCGGCGAAAGGCCGGAAATATTCATGTGTCGGAGGGGAATATAGAACGGGCTTGAGGAGGATGCGCTGGTAACCTCTTCTTAAGGTTAAGCGCGAGATCCATCACAAAAAGCGAGCCGCGAAAGCGGCTCCAAGGTTCAACAGGGAGGCGTCGAACAGGGTGGGAGGAAGAACCACTCCTGGTGTCCGGCGGGAGAAAACCGGACGCCTTCATGAAACGCCCGGACTCCTTAAAAAGGTGTTAACCTTGTCCGAGCCTGAAGAAGGCGCTAGCTGCGGCAAGGGAGCTTTCCTTTGCGGCCTTCGCCTCTTTCAGGCGGGCAATTTCCCTCTCCAGCAATGCAATGCGCTCATCCAGCTCATCGACGGAAAGCATCGACAGGTCCTGGCCGATCTCATGAGCGCCCAAAGGGGCCCGGGGCTCGTCGGCGAAGGGATCGAAGGCCATAGCGTTCTCCTCCTTAAGAGATATCCTTGAACGTTAATCCGGCATGCACTCCTTGCCAACATTGCCCTATATGGGCGGAGCTTGACCAAAGGAGGGAAATTATGGAGCCGATTCCAGGCACGATGCGCGCCGTTATCGCCGAAGGCAGCGGCGGCCCCGACGTCCTGAAGCTGGTCGAGAGGCCGGTACCCCAGCCTGGGGAGGGCGAAATCCTGGTGCGGGTGCGGGCCGCGGGCGTGAACCGCCCGGACGTGATCCAGCGGCAGGGCGGCTATCCCCCTCCTCCCGGCGCGCCCGACATTCTTGGCCTGGAGCTTGCAGGCGAGGTCGTCGGCTCGGACCCGAACGCCAACCGCTTCCCGGCAGGCGCCCGCGTCATGGCCCTCGTGGCGGGCGGCGCTTATGCGGATTACGCCGTGGTCCACGAGAGCAACGCGCTGCCCATCCCAGACGGGATATCCTTCGAGGAAGCTGGAGCGATTCCGGAGACCTTCTTCACCGTCTGGACCAACGTGTTCGAGCGCGGCGGCCTCAAGGCAGGCGAGACCCTGCTGGTCCATGGCGGCTCATCGGGCATCGGCACCACCGCGATCCAGCTCGCCAAGGCCTTCGGAGCCAAGGTCGTCACTACGGCGGGAAGCCCGGAGAAATGCCAGGCCTGCCTTCGGCTCGGGGCCGATGTGGCGGTCAATTACCGGAAGGAGGATTTCGTCGCGGCCGTGAAGGAATTCACCGAAGGCCAGGGCGTGAATGTGATCCTCGACATGGTCGGCGGCGATTACATCCCCCGCAATCACGAGGCCGCCGCCCAGGACGGGCGCATTGTCCAGATCGCCTTCCTGAAGGGTGCCAAGGTCGAGCTGGACTTCCGCCGCCTCATGCTCAAGCGCCTGACCCATACCGGCTCAACCCTGCGCTCGCGCTCGGTCGCCGAGAAGGCGTCCATCGCTCAGGACCTCGAAACCCGGGTGCTGCCTCTGCTGGCGGAAGGACGCTGCAAACCCGTGATGGACTCGACCTTTACCCTCGACGACGTGGCCAAGGCCCATGCCCGCATGGATGGGGGCGAGCATATCGGGAAGATCGTTCTGCGGCTTTGAGGGCGGCCCTTGAGAGGCTCGGCGGAGGGCACTGAAAGCGCCCTCCCCTTGCGGAACCCATGCGTTAAAGTTTGCAACATCGCCCCGCGCTCCCTATAATCATCCCGTTTCCCTCACAACGTGAGACGAGATGCTCCGGTCCGGACCGGTTCGGAGCGCAAGAGAGTTTTGCCGTGCGGCGCCGATGTCCGGTGCCCGGCTCGAAGGAGGTTCGCCCCATGTCCCAGGGACCGCTGATGCCGAAGGCGACAGCCGTTTGGCTCGTCGAGAACACATCCCTGTCGTTCGACCAGATCGCCGATTTCTGCAAGCTTCACCCGCTCGAGGTGAAGGGCATCGCCGACGGCGAAGTCGCGGCAGGCATCAAGGGCCTCGACCCGATCACCACGGGCCAGCTGACCCGCGAGGAGATCGAGAAGGCTCAGGAGAACCCCAGCCACCGCCTGCGCCTCGCCGAATCGCGCGTGAAGCTGCCGGAGCAGAAGAAGATCAAGAAGGGCCCGCGCTACACCCCGGTATCGCGCCGCCACGACCGCCCCAACGCGATCCTCTGGCTCGTGCGCAACCATCCGGAACTCAAGGACGCGCAGATCATGCGCCTCGTGGGCACCACCAAGACCACGATCCAGCAGGTCCGCGACCGCACCCACTGGAACTCGGCGAGCCTCTCGCCGATGGACCCCGTGACGCTGGGCCTCTGCTCGCAGATCGACCTGGACTTCGAGGTGCAACGCGCCGCCAAGGACCGCCCGCACGTGGAGCCGCAGGATCAGGGCGGCACCCTGATGCCGGCCGAGATCTCCACCGCCGAGGAACCCGCGCACAGCGAGCCCTTCGCCGACATGAGCCGCCCGAAGCCGCAGGAAGAAGACATCGACGTCAACTCGGTCTTCGCCAAGCTCAAGCAGCTCCGGCGCGCGGACGACGAGGAAGAATAAGCAAAAGGCCCGGAGCGCTCCGGGCCTTTTGCTTATTCTTCCTCGTCGTCCGCGCGCCGG
>JAEXGT010000079.1 GCA_023450615.1 Pseudomonadota bacterium
CCACAGGCGATGGGCGATGCCACGACGGCAAGCTTCATGAAGTTGCTCACATCGGGCGCAGTCGCACTCAATCCGATAAGAATAGCGACGTATGAAAGGCAAGCGGTGCTGGTCGGCCAGCCGGCGATTGCAATAAAAATCGACGCAAGAGAGAAGTAGAGTGCTGCTCTGAGGCCTCCTGCAATTGCAATGCGGTGAGAGCGATATAGAGGCGCGCGCCATTCTTGAAGTGGGTAAGCCTCATCTTTCAAAGCGGCAAGACACTGATTCACGTCTCCATCCCGCCGAAGTAATTCGCCCGCCATCCAATCACGGCATAGTACCATCAGGCTCGATGGGTCGTCGCCATTCCCCCTTGAAGAAGATACGGGAGCGGCAGGAAGGCGCTCCAGAGCACGCGCTGCCGACAATTGTGCGACGAGACCCACCATGGCAGAGCGTGCGGCAGAGCTTCTCGCCTGTCCGCTACTCGACTCTGTAGCAAGGCTCGCGATATCCGGACGCAGCGCCGTAATATCCCTCAACAACATTGCGGCAGTCGCGGCAGGCATGACCTGCCCGCCCATAACGCTCCGAGCATAATCGAGGACTTGGCGATGGAGAGATTGAAGCCGTGCCGTGACGATCGGATGGTGATCGGGCGCGGCCAGGGTGTCATTGATGAATGCTGTTGCGAGAATGCCTATGGCAATCGCCGAGCCACGTGCAACTCCGACTTCAAAAACCTGCTGCGGGGTGTCAATCTGTTGAATAGCGACAATCGCGACCGTTGTGACGCCGAGCGACGCAGCATAGGCGCGGTTGCCGTCGAGCATTCCGACAGCGTACACACACAAGCCGATCCACGCAGCGAACACGCCAAGAATAACACTATCGCTTTGGGCAAAGATACCAACGATGGCGAATGATGCTGCCACGCTGATTACGGTCGCCAGCAAGCGGAAACCGGCTTTCTCCATGGCTTGCCCTCGGGTAGGCAGAGCCAGGATCGCAACCGTGACAGCAGCGGAGGACGGGGCGTCGAGTTCGAGCCAGAAGCTTACATAGAGCGCCAGGATCGCAGCCAGCCAGATCCTGATTGCGAATGGCCATGATCCTGCGGAGAGACCGAGAGGTTTCCCTGCCTTTTGAGCTATCACAGCGCTCATCGCACGCTCCAGGGCTCAGAAAGAGATTGCCCCCGGGCGTCGCCCCCCCTCGGAACCGGCACGGTAAGGACCACAGTTGGCTTGGACATGCTGGAGATATTCACCGCGTCATCACCTCCGTCGATGACATCAAGAGATACCTGATGGCCTCATTCCGCCTTGCACGAAGCGATTCCGTTTTGTCGAAAAGCGTCACACGTGCTCGCATAAGGTCGAGAAGTGTCAGGTGGACTGGAACTTGGCGACAAGGCTCCTTCTCTCATGCGAGACCCTCCTACGGTCAGCCGCGATGGAACCTCTTCCACGACCGCTCTTGGAGAATGAAATATTCAGATACTCAGATACGATCCTCTCGCCCGATTTGGGCAGATTGCAGCGTCGCCTTCATGAGCCCATCCGCTTCCAGGTCAAGATTTGGGTTAAACGACATGAGCTTCGCGAGCTTTATCCTGGCTCTGGCGATGCGGCTCTTGATCGTCCCGATGGGACAATCAAGAGCATTAGCGGTTTGCTCATATGTGAGGCCATGGATAGCGACCAGCAGAAGAGCCTCGCGCTCCAGCGGACGCAGTTTCGATAGTGCGCTGCTCAGGCTGTTCTTGGTGAGCTGGTTGTCCTGTTCCGGAGCAACGGCCTGGCGCACCGAATACTGGCCGTCGATATCCTCGACCTCATGCCTCAGCTTTCGATGCTGACCGTAAAAGTGATTCCTCATGATGGTGAAAAGCCATCCGCAGATATTCGTACCTGGCTGAAATTGGTGAATGTTGAGCCAAGCTTTGAGGATGGTGTCCTGAAGAAGGTCTTCCGCGTTGTCGAAGTTGCGGCACATGGATCGTGCAAGGGCACGGAGACTAGGGACCCGAACGAGAATTTCCTCACGCACATCCAAACCGCTGCTATCGTTGCCCATGGCAGACGGCATGCGTCGCTTTTCGGAAGCATGCGGCATTCGCTTTGTCGCTTGGCTAAACTCGACGTAGGTGACTTCCGCCATAGTACGCTCCTGCGTGGGAGTAATCGCTCAATGACGAATGTCGACGGGCGAGACCTCTACAGCTTGAAGATTGTCGCCCCTTTAGTTCAGACCCGCAGCTTTCCGACAACTCGCCCCGGGTGATCGAGCTAGTTCGGAATGATCGGATCTTCGGTTACTGTGTCTGAGATCAATGCGGATCGCTTCCCTGCTGGGGCAGCCATATATTGAAGGTCGCTCCGCATCCTGGGCGGCTTTCCGCCCAAATCCTACCTCGGTGAGATGTCACGATCGAGCGGCATATCACCAAGCCCATACCCATGCCCGTGCTCTTTGTGGTGAAGAAAGGCGTGAAAAGGCGAGCCGTCGCTTCTACATTCAACCCCGGTCCCTGATCCCGAACGCTGATCCGAACCCCATTGTCTTCTGCGCGGCTTTCAAGGCGCAGATGCTTCCGCTTCCCTTCCGCCATAGCCTGCATCGCATTCATCATCAGATTTACGATAACTTGTTGCAGTTGGACGCGGTCACCGACAATCGGAGGGACATCAGGACGAAGATTCAAAATCGCGATGACGTCCTGCTCTTTCATCTCCGCATCCAGTAAGGTCGCACTCTCCTGAGCCACTTGGTTCATATTCAAGCGCTCCCATTCCAGCGCGTCTCTCCGAACCATCGCCCTAAGCCGCCGGACCACATCACCCGCTCTTTGCCCTGCAGCTATGACACCGGATGCGCAAGCGCGCGCTTCAGGAAGGTCGGGGTCGGGGCGGTTGAGCCATCGAAGGCATGCCTCCCCATTTGTCACGACAGCCGCAAGGGGCTGGCTTACCTCATGAGCCAGCGACGCCGCGAGTTCGCCGAGCGTGCTGAGTCGCGTGACGTGCGCGAGCTCGTCCTTTGCCTGACGCAAGGCCTCCTCAGCGAGGCTCCTGTCTGTGACATCGATGACTGAAAAGAAAACGCGGTTTCTTCCGGCGTAGGAGCCGAAACGGGCACTGACCAGCACCGATCTGTGAGTCCCATCCATGCGGCGCAGCTTGCCTTCGCCCTGATACGATGGCCGACGCTCGACTAGAGCTGCGAGTATGCCCTTTACGATGTCGATGGCGCTCCAATCGAACAGGTCGCCGAGCGATCTCATGAGTTGAGCCTTGTCACGCGCACCGGCAAGGCGCACGGCTGCGTTATTGACGTCAACCGTCCTGACATGGTGCATGGTATTCAAGATCATCCAGGGGTCTTCCGCCGCGATCCTGTCGAGATCCGCCAATGACTTGCAGCCTGCGGCGTCGAGCGCAGATACCACCTGCGAGTAGTCCTCTTCCCAGAGGCCTGCCTCTGTCGACTCGAAAATAGTGCGGTATCGCCGTTCGCTGTTCGCCATGGCCGCCAGCGCGTCCTTCATGCGCAGCGTGAGCAGCGTCGTCAATGTCAATGCGACAAGGCTGACGAAACACCTCAGCAGCGCCATGCCAAGGGGCTCTCCCACATGGCCGAGAAGATAGCCCGCCACGGTCAGGAGCGCGCAGGAGCCTGCAACGACTACAACCCCTCGCCTCGTCGCCGTGGGCGCTACGATGAGAACGATTAGGCCGTACAATACGGCAATGGCAGCATCCATTGAGGTGAAGCTGTCGACCACGAATATTCCGGAGGCCAAGGCTATTGCAGCGGATCGCGGCCAGAACTGTCGATCAATACGCTCGCCGGACGGATCCATCGGTGGAAAGGTCTGCATTGTCGCGCCCGAGTTTCGCGGCTATTCTTTCCGCTTAACTTACCCGATCATCGTATTAAATCGATCATACATCCGTTTGCAGATTTACCCTTCCTCGAAGCTTAGCCGCTTTCGACGAAGCTCAGGACATCGCTTGTGAACATTCGCGGCGCATCGCGCCGCCCCCTACGACGAGGGCGGCGATCAGTGGCGCCGCGCTGTGGGGAACCGCCCTGCCTGGCCTTACCGCTCGATCCTGCTTTTAGCGGCTGTCCAGGTGGGACTCGACGAACCAGAGCCGCTTGGCCACGCCTCTCCCAATCTCGGTGAAGACATCGGCGGTTTCCTGATCGCCATTGGACGCCGCTTCGTCGATCGCCTCGCGAACCGATTGCTCGAATGCCGCGAGGGCGCCCGCAACGGCAAAGAGGTGCTCCTTGGCATCGGCAACCCCGAGCCGGTAAGGCACGAGGAAGCTGTTGGCGCTGGCGACCTGCACGGTGCCCTGCGCGGGGCCTCCCAGGGTTCGGGCCCGCTCGGCGATGAGATCAGAGTCGTCCTCGATTTCGGCGGCGATCCGGTCGAAGAGTTCGTGAACGGCGATGAAGTTCGACCCACGGACATTCCAGTGAGCTTGCTTGACCTGCGCATGAAGGTCGATGGCGGCTGCGACATGCCGGTTCAAAAGCGCAACCGACTTCGTGCGGATGTTTTCTGAAAGCGTGTTGTGGGTAAAAAACATTGCAGGCTCCTCCTGGATATCGTGCCTCCATCGTGCTCAGCTTGTCGCGGAGGCGGCTTGAACGAATACAGGGGAGTTAGAACGTTCCGACCTTCCTGCCCCTCTGGTCGGCGATAAGTGTCAAAGCAGACGCGGCGTTCGGGTACCAGATGCGATGAAATCGTTCACGCGTGGTCACCCTCATCCATGCTGCACTGGCTCTGTCTCAGGATGGCGTTATAGCGAGCTTGACTTTCGGCATCATTGACGCAGGCTCTGACATTCGTGGCCCTCGGCCTTTGCCTCATTCTCCCCGCTGTCATCGCTTATCAGTTACACGCTTACTGGGTGCTTTGCGGCAAGTCGTGGCGCACTCGAAACAGGCTTCAGAAAGGCGCATCATGATCCGAGCTACCCTTGTACTCCTCTTCGCGATGATGTCTGTCGAGGCTGCCAAGGCGGACGATTTCATCTGCCCCGTGCAGCCGGAAACGGGTCTTACCGCATCGGGCGCCCCAAAAGCGCCTCAGATCTCCAGCAGCGAGCCGCTGGACACGGCAGAGCGGCTTGGTGCGGCGGTAGAATTGCTGCGGAGCAAAGGAGTTTCCTCCACCATGATCGTTGACAACCTTATGGCGGCTTACTGCCCAAGGGTGGCCGCGAGCGGGTTGCCGAAGAGTCAAAAGACCGCTCTGATGCGCAGCTTTGCGTCGCGGGTGACCCAACTCGTTTACGCTCCCTCGGACGGAGACGAGACTGCCATTCTCCTGGACGTTCCCCTCACGCCCGACCTGGAGAAACAGGCCGCTGCGGCGGCCAGCCGCGAGGGCTCGACCGTGCAGGAGTGGATCGTAGAGGTGGTCAAGCAACGCCTGCAGAAGAACTGAAGCCGATCGAGGCTTGGCTATGGCAACGCGCGGATGCTGGGATAGTCCGCGTGCAGCCACGCGCTTGCACCCAGTCCTGGCCCGACCTAGCCCCACTGTACAGTTCAGCGCCTCAGCTTGGACTGTCCACGCACTTGGCCAACCAAGCGCGAGCACCCGCGACTGTCCTGAACTCCTCCAGCGATCGAGCCGGGAATGCTCCATAAGCACCGGCAGCCATATCGGCCAAGGCGGAGCCGGGGCCAAGTTCCAGAAATGCCGTCGCACCAGCCTCGACACAGCTCTGAAGGCAATCAGCCCATCGCACCGTTCGTGAAATCTGGGCGGCCAATTTGTCGAGGCCCTCATCAATGCTCTCGACGGCTGTTCCGTCGATCCCGCTCAGGAGACGCGCCGTGGTGATGGGAGGAAGAGTAATATCCATAAGGCGCAGAGCCTCACGAAAGGCAGGTGAAGCACGAGCAAGACGAGGCGTGTGGGAAGCAACCTCAATGGGCAAGCTGGCGACGCGGGTGGCACCGCCCGCCTTTGCCGCCTGTGCGATCAAATCCAAGGCCGCGCGGCTCCCGCCGATAACGAAGGAATTGCCTGGATTGACAATGGCTATTGCAGCTCCGTGCATCTCACACAGGTTGCCGACATCGGCATCGGCGAGTCCTCGAACGAACAGCATCCCGTCGCCCGGCATGCTGACCATGTCCATGATTTCCGCTCTGCGCGCGGATAGATCGAGCGTATCGGTGTGACTTGAAGCACCAGCAACTCCCCATGCCGCCAGCTCCCCGATGCTGTATCCGGCGACGATGCGACGCGCAGGCAAGGCATCGCCGAGCATTGCCGTTGCAGCTAAGGCTTGCAATGTGCAGAGGATCTGCCCCACGCGGTTCTGATGCAGGATGTCATCCGCTTCGTTCCGAACGAGCTCGCGTGGGTCACGTCCGCCAAGCAGAACCGCCGCGTGCGAGAACAGCGCAGCAGCTTCAGGGGCAGCCTCGGTCAAAGCAAACATTCTTGCATGCTGCCGCCCCTGCCCTGAGCATAAGATCGCAAGGGCCATCGGAGTGCTCAGTGAGAAAAGAGCATCGCGATCACGATCGTCATCGTCACGATGCTGAACAAGGTGCTGGCCGCGACCATCGATCCCATGGTCGCCGGATCAAGCCGATAATCGACCGCGAACAAAATGCCGAAGAAGCCTGATGGAACTGCGGCGAGCAGAATAGCGGCCTTTGCCGCATCGGATGAGATCGGCAAAGCAAAAACGATCGCAGCCGTCAGGGCCGGTCTGACGATGTCGGACACGCCGGTCGCGGCGATGATCTTCCAGTTCAACTGGAGCGCCTGAGCCGACAGGATGAGCCCGGTCAGAAAGAGCGCCACACCCGCTGCTGCGCTTCCGATAAGCACGAGGCTAGCATCCACGATGGGATTGAGCCGAAGATCAGTGAGTGACAGCAAAATGCCGAGAGCAGGCGCGATGACGACGGGCTTCGTGAAGGCATGTGAGATGGCCGCAAGTATCTGCGACGTTGCGCTGGAGGATTTCGCCTTACCGGCGGTATTCATCTCGACGATTAAAAGGCCCAATGGGGTCACGAGGATGGAGCCGGTTGCAAGAGCGACCGCGACCGGGACTGCGCCGGCAGAGCCCAGAACTGAAGAAGCGATTGGGAGCCCCACTCCGGCGAGATTGGGGAAGGAGATCGTCAGCGCCTGGAGAGAAGCATCCGTCTTTGACGTATTGAGGAAGGCCCGAGAGATCAGGAACCAGCCGAAATAGACGATCAGCATCCCTGATCCTAATACCGCAAAGAGCGGTGCCTGCCCAAGCATCTCTGTCCGCGAAGCCGATGCCGTCGCTACAAGCAAAGAGGCAGGCAACGCGAAATTCATGACGAGCTTATTGAAGCTCCCAACCTGCCGGTTGTCCACGATGCGCAGCCGTCCGGCGGCATAGCCGAGCGCCAACACGAAGAAGATTGGCGCAAGCACTTGAATGATCATGTGCGTCATCGGTGCGTCGTCCTCTCAAGCTCTTCCACGAATAATGTCATTGCCAGCAGATCGGCTGCCCCGCCGGGGCTAAGGCGGCGGGCGACAAACTGCTCATGAACCCTGCGAGCATGATCTCGCCAACCAGGTTGGCTGATGCCCCCATTCTCCAAGAATTCTCGGGCGGCATTGCGCGCGAATTGCAGACCCGCAAGACCGCCACGATGCAGAACGTTCGTGTCTTCGAGCGCAGCGATGAGCGCGAAGCAAACTTCCACTCGCTGGGCCTCTTCATCGCCTGGGGCCTTGATGCTTGCCGCCTGCAGGGCCGACAGGCCGATTTCATAGATGACAGGAAAGCCATGCGCCGCTTCCACGCGCGCGCCACCGGCCCCGAATTGTCGGCGCACCTCTTCGCCATGGCTGTGGAGGAGCACGGGGCCCGAGAGAATGTCCCTGCCCCACAGGTGCCTCACGATCCTACCCAGCGAGATTGCAGGGGGGATGCCCCCATTCGCCCTGGCTCCGGCCGCCGCACAGAGGAGCCCTAGGCCGAAGATCGCGCCTCGATGGGTATTGACCCCTCTTGTTGCCGCGAGCATCGCAGCCTCAGCTTCGAGGCCGATGACCCTCAACCGCGCCATGTCGCATCCACGGGCGCCAGCTTCGGCCAAGTCACAGAAATATGGCTTGATCGCTGCGGCGCTGGCACGGAATGTTTCCGCATCCATGTCGCTGTGGCTTCCGCAATCGACATGACTCACGAGACCGGGCTTCGGCCAAGTCTCAACTTCGAGCATGAGACAGTAGGCAGCGTGCTCTGCAATCGAACTGGCCAAGTGGGCGGGAGGAACACGCACTTCTATGCCGGGTGATCCGTATGCTGGTTGTGCCGATGCAGTCATCATGGCAGCACCCATCCTGCGCGAAACAGATTCCTGTCGATGACGCCGACACCATCTCCGGTCTTAACCAGGACCTCGCGCGCGCCGGAATGTAACTCCCTCCAATTGACCGCGGCCCCGTCGGAGCGGATCAGCTCTCCGTCGATCCGCATGGGAGCGACGGCGTCGACCTCGGCCAGCTCAGCACTCAGATGATCGAGTTCGGTATCGCTTCGGATATAGAAAAGAAGGTCAAGATCAGACCCAACGCTCAGGTAATTCATCCCTGTGATCGAGCGCCATGCCAGGCTTCCGAAGACGCGCGTCTCCACGCCATGGCGCGCTGTAATTTCACGGATGCTCTCGATGGTTGGCCGCCATATAGGGGGAGCCGCATCATGCAGCGTTCCCAGTTCCGGCGGCCTTCGCGTTGAGAGGATGCACTCGGGATCCATAAGAAAGGGCAATCGTTTCTTCCCTGCTTTGGGAGGAAGAGGCAGGCCCAGCGCGACTTTCGTCCCTCCAGGCGCTGCACGAGCAACGATCAGCGGCCAATGCTCGTCCATCCATCTGGCGATGATCACGTTGTCGGCAAGATCGGGGCGTGCGGAGAGCGCTGCGTCCCATCCTTTCCGGCTGATATAAGCGAGATCGTGGCGTTGCATCGCAATCACATGATCTGAAGGGCGAGCCCATGCACGCGCTCTGCAATGTCGGCGGCTTTCATGCGGCCGCCGCGCTCTCTGCCCAGCGCAACGCGGCGATCAGACGTGTCTGGCAGCGCAGATAGAAGCTCGTCCAAGCGGTCTGCGAGCGAACCACCTTCATCCCATGTGACATGGACAGCCCCGGTCTGCATCAGGTTCTGCAGGCCCGGCGCGAACACCGCAGTGGACTTGGCCTTTTCTTCGAGGACGTCAATCGAGAGCTTCGTCACTTTGGCCATGGATGGAAGGTCCATCACCACCGGGTCGGCTGCCGGCAACCCGACCAGGACCCGTGTCGCCAGCGCAGTCGCCAGGAAAGCCCCGGCTGCCGAGTGGCCGTAAAGAAGACCAATGGTCGGGCGGCCATGCAGATCCGCGTAGATAAGCACTTTAGCGAGATGAGACAGAAACTCGTTGAGCCCCAGAAGCTCGTCTCGCTTGCTCATGCGTTGGCTGTCACTGTCCACGAGGACGACGATGGGGCCATTGTCACGCTCTAGAGAAGCCAGGACGTGCCTGGACAGGTGGATGGCTTCATCGATGCCAACAGGTGTCCGGTCAGAGACGCCGATCACGAGCGCGCGTTGACCGTCGCGCAGTTTGCCCCAGCCGGTCAAGACGCCGCCCTCCCCGCTGATGTCGCGACCATCTGGAAAGAGAGAGGTGAGAAGGTCATCGAGCATCATGGCGAGATCCTATGATTTTCTCAGAAAGCGATATGAACTGCTCAGCAGGCATCGAGGGGATCGTTCCGGGGTCGGAGATTCCCATGGAAGCCCAGATCTCAAGTGCGTCCGGGCATGTGCCATAGGCGTGCACACGATTTTCGAGACGTGCCTGCTCGGCATTCAAAGCGGCAATATCGAGGGCGCATTCATCAGCGAGAAGCCGCAATGCCGCATCACGGAACTCCTGCGCGTTGTCATCCACGAAGGCATTTGCGCCACCGATAAGCCGCCGATTCTTGCCGCCCATCGTGCGCCAAACCAGGGCCCTATCGCGGGAGTCAAATTCCTCAACTCCTCGATTGGTTTCTATAACCTCAGGGCCCGACACGGCGATGCGTCCCTGCTCTGAAACGATCAGGGCCGAACAGCACGCGGCGATCAATCCGCCACCGCCATAACAACCGGCACGCCCGCCGATCAGCCCGATTACCTTCACACCTGCGAGCCTGACTTCCATGACCGCGCGCATAATCTCTGCGATAGCGAGTTCCCCCGCATTGGCCTCCTGCAACCGGACGCCGCCGGTGTCGAACAGAATCAGGACAGGAACCGTCCCGATATCACGCGCGGCGCGCAACAGGCCGGTCAGCTTTGCTCCGTGAACCTCTCCGAAAGCGCCTCCCATGAAGCGGCCTTCCTGGGCTGCCACGAAAACGGGCGTGCCGCCGAGCTTGCCATGCCCGACGACGATGCCGTCATCGAACTGCTCCGGAAGATCGAACACGCGCAGATGAGGACTGATTTCGCGCTGTTCCGGGCCGATGAACTCGACGAAGCTCCCCTGATCTAGCATCTGCCTGATCCGCATCCGCGCGGATGCTTCATACCAGCTGATCGAATAGTCTTTTCTCGGCGCGACCTGCGGGGTGAGTATCATCGATCGTCCTCCTGCATCAGGCGAGCCGCCTGAGCCAAGCGAAGCGCCACGGTATCAGGACGCGCTCCGCCGTCGTTGATGGAAAATTTTAATCCGCCAGGCGAATAGCGGGCCACGAAATCGGAAACGACGGCGCTCCATACCTCGCCAAATCCTTCTGCCATGGTCCTGATCTCCACGAGACATTCCGAGTCCGGCAAGACACGCTCGGCCAGGACCTCGAGATTACCAGAGGCCACAACGCCGATGATGGACATCCCTTTCGCACCAGTAGCGCGGCGGGGGACCTCATGACGGAACCGCAGATCTTCCATTGTAAGAATCCTTTTCACCAATTCCGGAATTGAGACGGTGGCGCATAGAGCCCCCCCGAACTGTGCATGAGGTCCTTGATCGAGCGCGCGGCCAGCAAGCTTCTGTCTGCTTCGAGGGGATCGATGCCGAGATCCTCCGGACGGAGAATGATGCCCCGCTGGCGCAGGTCTTGAACTATCGCGGCATTCCGGCCTCGTCCGATCTCCGTGTACCCCGCCACACCACGGATCGCTTGTTCGCGCTCATGCATGTTTCGGCACAGTAGAAGATTGGCGATCCCCTCCTCCGTGACGATATGCGTGATGTCGTCGCCATATATCATGACCGGTGCGATAGGGAGTTTCAGCTTCTCGGCGAGCGCGATGGCATCGAGCTGCTCCACGAAGAGCGGCGCGTTCTTCTCGCCGAATGTATCGCCGATCTGAACGACCAACTTGCGGCCGCGTTGGAGGAGCGGCGGCGTGTCGGGATCGGCCTCGCGGCCGGCCCGCAGCCACGGCTCGCTGGGGTGACGCCGCCCGCGCGCGTCGGACCCCATATTCGGAGCGCCGCCGAAACCGGCGATACGGGATGTCGTCACAGTGGAAGAGTTTCCCTGCAGATCGATTTGCAGTGTCGACCCGATGAACATATCGCAGGCATAGAGACCCGCGGTCTGGCAAAAGGCGCGGTTCGACCGCAGCGATCCGTCAGGCCCTGTGAAGAAGACATCGGATCGCGCCTGGATATAATCATCCATGCCGACCTCGGATCCGAAGGAATGGATCTGCTGAACCCAACCGGCTTCGATCGCAGGTATCAATGTCGGATGAGGATTCAGGGCGAAATGTGTCGCTACCTTGCCCTTGAGTCCAAGTCTCTCGCCAAAGGTGGGCAGCAGAAGCTCAATTGCGGCTGTGCTGAAGCCGATGCCGTGGTTCAACCGGCGAACGCCATATGGCGCGTAAATGCCCTTGATGGCCATCATGGCCATGAGGATCTGAGACTCCGTTATCAAGCCGGGATCTCGGGTGAACAACGGCTCGACGAAGAACGGCTTGTCGGCCTCGATGATGAAGTGAACCCGGTCACCAGGGATATCGACACGCGGCACATGGTCGACGATCTTGTTCACCTGCGCGACGACGAGGCCATCCTTGAATGCGGCCGCTTCGACCACGGTGGGCGTGTCTTCCGTGTTCGGGCCGGTATAGAGATTACCGTCTCGATCTGCGCTCACGGCGGCGATCAGGGCGACATTCGGGGTGAGATCGATGAAGTAGCGAGCGAACAATTCGAGATAGGTGTGAACCGCTCCGAGCTCGATCTTTCCCCCGAACAGCATAGAGGCGATGCGGGCCGATTGCGGTCCGGAATAGGCGTAATCGAGTTTTCTTGCGATGCCCCGATCAAACAGATCGAGATGCTCTGGCAACACGATCCCTGATTGCGCAATATGCAAGCCCTTCACCTTTGCCGGGTCGACCGCGAGAAGCGCTGAGCAGAGAAAGTCCGCCTGCTTTTGGTTGTCCCCTTCCAGACAGACCCGATCTCCAGGCCGCAGGATCGATTCCAGAAGGCGGGTGGCATCTCTTGGAGAAACGACCTTGCCCTTCGCGAGCTTAGCCCCAGCTTCGATGCGCTCGTTTCGCGCTGCGCGGCCCTGCTGCCAATTCACCATTTCCTTGCTCCTCTTGTTTTGCATTCGGGCGATGATGCGGAGAAAGCGCGGCGAAGCGGACGAGCATGTGATCGCACAACACGCCTCTCACTCTTCGATACTGCGAGCCTTACGCATGATCTGGCGTTCAGCGGAGGGGCGGCGCCTGAGATCGCGAGGTATCCCCTCCGCCTTGAAGGATGACGCTCGTTCTACTTTCTCAGTTACGAGCCGTCCTTGCATCCGCGGCCCTGCGGGCGGCATCCGTGATGACCGATGCGACCTCTCTGGGATGGGACTCGTAAACCGAGTGACTTGCGCCCTTGATTTCTACCGTGTGACTTTTTGCACGAGCGTAGTACCAGCGTTCGAGATCCGGATTGATGATCTTGTCGTCCCCTGCAACGATTCCCCAGCTCGGCTTCGTCTTCCAGGCCGCGGCAGTCAGAGGCGTCGTGAAGACCGCCGCAGCGGCCAAGACCTGCGAACGGGATGCGAGTTCCGCCCTTTCCCGCGGCAGATCGGGTGCGAACAATTTGAGGAACTCGCTCGGGTCAAGGTAGGTGAAACCATCCGGCGTCTTCTTGATGGCTCCCTCGGTCTTGGCCAATACGCTCGGCATTTTTTTGCCGAGTGTACCTTCGTCTTCTCCGACATCGGGAGCATGGGCGGCGACGTATACCAGCCCAGTGACCTTCGGATGAACTCCTGCCTCGGTAATGATCGAGCCGCCATAGCTGTGACCCACCAGAAGAGTGGGGCCGTCCTGCAGATCGAGAATTCTATTCGTCGCGGCGACATCCTCAGCAAAAGACGTCTCAGGCTCCTGCACAATGGAAACTTGGAAACCCTCTTCTTTCAGGATGTCATAGACAGGCTTCCAGCCCGAGCCATCAACCCAGGCCCCGTGCACAAGAACGATATTCTTGATGGGCTCGGCACTTGCCGGGGCAGTGGATACAGCGATGGCAAGTCCAGCCAAGGCAACCAGGGATGGCCCGAAGGTCTTCATGTCTTTTCTCCTCGTTCGTGGTGATAAGCGGCCTGACTCTGCAAGAGGTCGGAATAAGCCAGCGCATTGAATGAAGAACACGATTGCAGTTAGATCACGGTGCGATGTCGCAGGACTTGACGATTCTGCCCGCGAGTTGTCGATAAACGCTCGATTGCTGAGGTGACGCCCTTTATCGGATCGTCTTGGACGGGCCCTCGTCTCGTTCCGCTTTCGCCTTGAAGGGCACAAAAGGACGTCCACTCCGATGGAACGGGCGATATCTTTCCAGTGCGGCAAGAGCGTCCAATACGTTCTCTTTGTCATCTGAGAATTTTTTGGGCGTCGACAGTGCCTAGATCATCTAGGTCGCATCCTCCCGAAGCGCGCCCCTTGTCGACCCGCGCCAACTTAGAGCGGCGTCCTTCTTGCAGGCGCCGCTCTTTTTGCCTGAGCCATTTGTCGTCTCGCTAAGCCGCGTTTCTCAGCTCTCTTGCCACAGATGCCACGTTACCCGGGGAGACGGGGATTCCCTACAAACTCAGCCTGTTTCGTTCGAGCCGAATTGAATGTTTGCTGAGAAGATCGAACCCATCACTGGAGACGATGACCATGCTTTCTCCGGACCTTTCCATCGGGATGACCTGCTCATGGATGGAGCGCGAGACTCCTCTTCGTGCGGACACACTTAAGAGGCGGCAGCCGGACATGTCGACCCGCGGCTTCGATGAAATCGAAATCTTACTTGCCCCTACAAAGCCGATTTACATGCTAGCCTTATGCAGCGGGGTCGGTGCGGTTGATGGAGATGCCTACCTGACAACTTTGCTCGGATACATATCGGCGACCTATCTCGCAGAGCTCGATATTCATACCGACATATCCGGCTTTTTGGGCAGCCTTCCCACGGATATCGCGAAAGACCTTGGGATTGTTCTGGTTCAGATGGTCGTCCTCAGCGCGCGCCATGGACTATGCAAGGAGCCAGGACGAATCGTGATCGCGATATCCCGCTCGCCACGCCGCGTGAGGATTCGGGTGAGCAACAATGGCATCGGCGTGATCGACCCGCTTGAGCCTCGCCAGCGAAACATCTTCCGCCTTCTGGATATCCTTGCTTCGCCATTGAGCGCCAAGGTGTCCGTGCATTGCCATCCGCAACTCAGCCCCTCGATATGCCTGACGACAGGGCCATTGGGCTAATCGTCCTATCCGAGCATAGCAGAAGGTGGCATCATACCTGAGTTTAACCTTCCCAATACAACGTTTATCGCGACCCAATCTAAGTGCGATTTCACGAATCCGTGCCCTGGGCGAGCATTCTCGCAGGTTTCTCGACCGGCAAGATGCAAGCATGGAGGCACTAATGTCCATAGACCGTTATCGCGTTGAGATCTCTTCCGCCCCCGCATCAAGTTGCTTGATTTCAACCCTTCTTCTCGAAGCCAAGGATACCCTCGCCGTCGATAGATCGGCTGCGAGAATGCTTGTCACGCGTATCGTCAAGCTTCTGGAGACGGCCGACGACAAGCCCTTTATGGGCGGTCTTGCGCCATGGCAGATGAAGCGGGTCGAAATCTATATCGCCGAGAACATTGCCAGGACGGTGACTCTGGAACAACTTGCCGATTGCGCGAAGCTCAGCGCGAGCTATTTCGGCCGGGCCTTCAAGGCTACCTTCGGCGAGACCCCGCATGCCTATGTTCTTCGCAAGCGCGTGGAGCTTGCATGCAGGCTGATGCAGGAAACGTCATCGCCACTTGCCGAAATCGCGCTGGATTGCGGGATGTCCGACCAGAGCCACCTAACGCGCATTTTCCGGCGCTTTACCGGAATGAGTCCGAATGCCTGGCGCCGTTTGAGAGGTTCCGAGCCCGTTGGGCTGACGGCGCGGCGCGCAGCTTGAGCCACGCCAGTCACATTCCATAGCCGAAATGCGATTGGTGCACTTTCGGTTGGTCTTTCCTTTTGCGTTCCTGTTCATAGACAACTTCTCTCGCTATCGCGCACGCCGCTCCACGAACCCGCAGCTGTGGCGACTTGGTTCGCGCATCTCAAGCTGGCGACGAATGAATTGACGGGGCTCTCCAACCATTTCAGCCAAATTGAAATGTATCGTTCAAGTGCATCCGGCATGAACAACTTAGTTTGATCCTTCGGTACGCGTCATGCCGTACCACGACCCGAGCAAATGGAGCTTCACGATGCACCACATTTTCTTGACCGGTCTCATGGCCACAGCACTCGTCACTTCAGCGCATGCAGCCGAAACGCGTAAAGCGACGGGCGAGACTCCCGCACAGTACCACAACCCTCAAAATCCTTATGGTTATGACGCTGGATATCCCGATAATTATAAACCCGTGGCCGGGAAGCCTGCCAATGGCCCCACGGTAGGCCAGACATGGATCGCATATTGCTCGCATAAGTACAAAACATACGATCCTGTTTCTAACACTTATTGGGGCGCGGACGGGAAGCAGCACATCTGTCAGGGCGAATAAACAATTCGAGTTTGTAGCATATCGACAATGTGTCAGCTCACTTTTCGAGGGAGAAGGCCTGTCGCGCCTTCTCTCTCAATTTTTATCATTCAGTCCGATTCGCTTAAAACTCTAGAAGCTCGTTGAACTCGATCCGACATAAGAGATTTCGCTTGTTTCGAGCCTTAGGCTACCCGCCTGAATCGAGGTCGGTTTCAGTCAAATCTGACGACTATCTCCAAGAGACTTCGGGAACATAGACTTAAACCTGCATGCCGGCCCATGAAGCATTGTATTTCGATTTTTCTATGTCCAGGCCAAATGAAGGAAACACACCATGCCAGATCTTGTGGTCCTTGGGTTTGACAATCCGTTAGGAGCAGATCAGGTCCTGACCGAGCTCAGGCACCTTGAACATGAGTACCTCATCGATCTGGAGGATGCAGTCGTGGCGATCCGCCAAGCGAACGGCAAGGTGCAGCTTAAGCAGAGCATCAATTTGGTTGAAGCCGGCGCCGCTACTGGTGCTTTGTCGGGGGCCTTCTGGGGAACGTTGGTCGGCTTGTTGTTCCTCAACCCTCTCGTGGGCTTTGCCGTAGGCGGACTGGCTGGGGCCGGAGCCGGAGCACTTTCCGGAACGGCGATTGATTACGGAATCAACGACGACTTCGCTCGGTCCCTCTCGGAGACATTGCAGCCCGGGACCTCGGCGCTTTTCGTGCTCGTGCGCAAGGCACAGCCCGAAAAAGTTCTCGCTGCGTTGTCAGGAGTCAAAGGCACGATCCTGCGAACCAGCCTCTCGTCGAAGCAGGAGGCGCGCCTTCAGGCTGCGCTCTCGGGAACTGCAACTGCTTCGCAGGCTCCGCCCCAACCGTCATAGGAGAACATGAGGGCGCATGGGAGACAGAGACGGATCGGCGCCTGTTCCCGTGCCCTGCACTTTTCACCCCAGCCCTGCGTCTGAAGCCCGCGATCTTCCTGATCTATACGCGTGGCCTTCCGGATTCGTGCTTGGCTAGTTCATCCCTTGTATCGATGTCCTGGATGACCGCAGAATCCTCTGTAGGCCATTCCTGAACATCCGGCCTTCCGCGCAGGATCGAACCTGCGCCGATATCGCCGGACAATTCCTCAATCATTGCCTGAAGAGCACGCGATAGCACCACCGGGTTGCCTCGCTGACCGTTCAATACAGGTACGAGAGCAGCCGGCTCTTTCCTCTTATGCCAACCTGCCACGAGAGCATCGATGAGCTCAGAGCTTATAAACGGCATGTCCCCGAGAAGGACGATGGCAGCCCGTGCCTCCGGCGGCAACGCGGAGAAGGCGGCTTTCAGAGACGTCGAGAGGCCATCGGCAAAAAGGGGATTGTAAACGACCTGGATCGGAAGTCCTGTCAGCTCCGCCTCAACGTCTTCAGCGTGATGCCCGGTGACTACAATGACAGGATCCGCCGTGGACTGAACGGCAGCCTCCGCCACACGGCGAACCAGGGCCTTGCCATCGAAGCGGGCCAGCAGCTTCGACTCCTCGCCAAAACGGGTGCCGCGTCCGGCCGCCAGGATGATGGCCGCCACAGCGCTCATTCCTCACCCTCGCTCTCGCCGCCCTCGCGCGGCTGCGGCCGGGAGACGATCTCCATGAGAAGCCCTCCGACGCCGAGCGACATGATATCGGCCCTTGTGACGGACACATTCGCCAGAAGACGGTGCAGGATCCAGTCGAAGCCGTTTTCCTTCGGGGATCGCGCGCAGCCGGGGGCGCCGATGACAGGCTTGCCGGCAATGGAGCCAATGAGAAGCAGATTGCCGGGGTCGACCGGCATTCCGAAGTGCTCCACTCGTCCCCCTGCCCTCTCGATAGCCGCTGGAATGACGTCGCGGCGGTCTGCAATAGCAGAGGCTCCGAAGACGACAATGAGATCCGCGTCACTATTCGTCTGCGAAGCCAATTCAAGCGTCAGGGCCTCCACCTCGTGAGGCACGCGGCGTTCCTGCACGATCCTTGCGCCTGTCGGCTCCAGCCGTTTTGCGAGTACGGCGAGCGTCTTGTCTATCACACTAGGTTTCAAGCCCGGAAGGGTCGTCGAGACCACCCCAACCATGCGCCGTGTGTAAGGCGCAATGCGCAAGGCGTTTTTTCCGGCGCGTTCGATTCCCTTTTGAAGCAGAACCTCCGGAAGGGCATAGGGGATGATCTTGATGGTTCCAAGCATCTCTCCCGCGACGACCGGCTTGTAGGCCGGCAGGGTGGCGGCCGTCATGCCTTCATCGACGGCGTTCAGACCATGAATCGCGTCAGCATCGATGAGAAGAACGCCCGCGCTTTCGGCGTAGAGGTTCGAGCGTCCGGTAAAAGGAGCTTCGACGGCGATATCGCTGCCTGCAAGCGCGCGAGCAAGACGGAGGGCCGCTTCGTCTTCAGCAATGTCGCCGGGTTCGAACCGGGCGGCGATGAGAGTTTCGATGCCGGCCTGCGCCAGTGTCTGGGCGATCTCCGAGGTGACGAGAGTTCCTTTCTTCACCACGACGTCGCCCGCTCGGACGCTGTGTGCCGCAACGGCTCCAACAGCCTCTCCGACTGGAACCTGTCCGAACTTCACGTCGGGCGCCTCCGCTCCTTGCGCAGATCAGCGACGGTTTCAGCCAGGATGGAGATCGCGATCTCCGCAGGAGAAACAGCCCCGATATCGAGGCCGATGGGGGCATGGATACGGGCGATCTCCGCTTCCGTGAATCCGGCCTCCGTCAGGCGCTGAATGCGGCGTTCATGAGTTTTGCGCGAGCCGAGCGCGCCGATGTAGAAGCACTCCGACCGCAGCGCAGCGATGAGCGCAGGATCGTCGATCTTCGGATCGTGAGTAAGCGCCAAGACGGCGGTGTACCGGTCGATCCCGATCTGCGGCAGAACCGCATCGGGCCACTCCGCCAGCAGAGGCACATCGGGAAAACGCTCGGGCGTTGCAAAAGCCGTGCGCGGGTCGATGATCGTGACATCGAGATCGAGACTTCTGGCCATGGGCGCGAGCGCCTGGCTGATATGGACGGCGCCAATGATCACCATTCTCACCGGCGGCGTCTGCACCGTCAGGAAGAACTGGCGTCCATCGCGCTCGACGAGCCCGCTCTTGCCCCGGCGGAGACTATCCTGCAAGTCCTGAGCCAGCGGGTCGGTTTCAACCTCCGCCTCCCGAACGAGACGTTGCTCGCCGGATGCGACCTCGGTCACGAGAATTGCGGCGCGCCGGGCTGCGCGTTCTGCGTTGAGATCCGACAGGAGGCTAAGGCGCATACCGTCTAATCCACCCGTTCCACATAAACCTTGATCCGCCCGCCGCAGGACAACCCGACCTGCCACGCCGTCTCGTCGGCCACGCCGAATTCGATCATGCGCGGCTTCCCATCGGCAATCACGTCCAGGGCCTCGGTGATGACCGCACCCTCGACGCATCCGCCGGAGACAGAACCGAGGAAGTTCGTGTCAGTATCGATTACCAGATGACTTCCGACAGGACGCGGCGCCGAGCCCCAGGTTTCGACTACGGTCGCAATCGCCACGCCCCGGCCCTCGCGCCTCCAGGTTTCTGCCGTCTTCAGGATATCCGTGTCGGTTGAGAGCATTAGATTTCCCGGCGCAATGAGCCCATGGAGAGACCGCTCGACGGGCAATACTGCCATCACCGTGCCCTGGACTGCAACCGGGATGCAAGCGCGGCGGCGCAGCGTGCACTGCAGCAAAGACGGGTAGGTGACGTGCTACCTGATTTGCCCTTACTCTGCCGTTCGGGCTGTTGACAGGAGGAGAACTCAGCATGGCAATGACGATGCAGGGCGAAGTCGAGCTTCCGGCTAACCGGGCGACGGTATGGGCGGCCCTCAACGATCCCGAGGTCCTGAAGGCGGCGATTCCCGGATGCCAGGAACTGGAAAAGATCAGCGATACAGAGTTCCAGGCAATTGCCAAGGTCTCGGTCGGCCCCGTGAAGGCCACCTTCAAGGGCGGCGTCACCCTCAACGATCTCGATCCCCCCAACGGCTATACGATCAGCGGCGAGGGCCAGGGCGGTGTTGCCGGCTGGGCCAAGGGCGGCGCGAAGGTGCGGCTCGAAGACATCGAAGGCGGCACCAGGCTGATCTACGATGTCGACGCCAATGTGGGCGGCAAGATCGCGCAGCTCGGCGGGCGCCTCATCAACGGCGTCGCCAAGAAATACGCCGACGAGTTCTTCGCGAACTTCGCCAAGATCCTGTCACCGGCGGAGTCTGCTGCGTAATCGCGAGCTAGGGCACCCGGCACGATTTTCCAATACTTGACCGTCCAGCAAGGGAAGTCCACACTCAGCTTCGACGGACCGCATTCGTGCGGCCGTCCAACAACAATACCTGCCGGTGCCTGAGACCACCTGAAGGTTGGCCGGGCTGCTGGCGACTGAGGAGGATATCACGCATGACCACCGTCTCCCTGACGGTGAACGGTCAATCCGTCACCGCAGACGTCGACCCCCGCACCCTGCTCGTTCACTTCCTTCGCGACCATCTACGACTGACCGGAACCCATGTGGGCTGCGACACCAGCCAGTGCGGCGCCTGCGTCGTTCACATGAACGGCCAGGCCGTGAAGTCCTGCACCACCCTCGCGGTCCAGGCCAACGCCAGTGTCGTCACCACTATCGAAGGTATCGCCGAGGGAGGTGAGCTGCACCCCATGCAGGCGGCCTTCCGCGAGCACCACGGGCTTCAATGCGGCTACTGCACGCCCGGCATGATCATGTCCGCCATCGATATCGTGAACCGCAAGGGGAACGCGCTCGACGAGCAGACCATCCGCGCGGAGCTTGAAGGCAATCTGTGCCGTTGCACGGGCTATCACAATATCGTCAAGGCCGTCGCCGCGGGCGCTCAGGCCATGGCTCAGAAGCCCCTGCCGCAGGCTGCGGAGTAAGGTCCCGACACGCTCGTCCAACGCACGGCGCCCTCCCGAACAGGCGCAGACGGCAGGCGGGGCTCAAGGCAGGCGCATCATCTCCAAAGCCTGTTTCGAGGTCTCCGCTTCGCTTTTTGCCCGGTGAGGGCCAACGAAGACCAGGGAGGATTTCATGACCGCAACAGGGATCGGCGCACCCGTTCGCCGCAAAGAGGATCAGCGTTTCGTTACCGGCCAGGGGCGCTACGTCGACGACTTCAACCGTCCTGGCCAGGCTTATGCCTATTTTCTCCGCTCGCCTCATGCCCATGCGGCGATCCGGTCCATCGACACGGGGCCCGCCAAGATCATGCCGGGCGTGATCGCGGTCTTCACGGGCGACGATCTCGCCGCCGACAAGATCGGCGGGCTGATCTGCGGCTGGATGATCCATTCCAAGGATGGCTCCCCAATGAAGGCGGGTCCGCATCCGGCGCTCGCTCAGGGCAAGGTGCGCTATGTGGGCGACCACGTTGCCGTGGTGATCGCCGAAACGCTCGCTCAGGCGAAGGACGCGGCGGAAGCCATTGCTGTCGACTACGATGTCCTGCCGGCTGTCGTCGATACGGCCCAGGCCACGAAAGCGCCGGTCCAGGTGCATGACGTCTCACCCGACAACACGGTGTTCAACTGGCATCTCGGCAACAAGGAAGAGACGGAAGCGGCGTTTGCGCGCGCCAAGCACGTGACCCAGATCGACCTCGTCAACAACCGTCTGGTACCGAACGCCATCGAGCCGCGCGCGGCAGTGGGCGAGTACGATGCCGGAACCGACAATTACACACTCTATACGACGAGTCAGAATCCCCATGTGGCGCGTCTCGTGCTCTCCGCCTTCATAGGCGTGGCACCGGAGCACAAGCTGCGGGTCATCGCACCGGATGTGGGCGGCGGGTTCGGCTCCAAGATCTTCATCTATGCGGAAGAAACGGTCTGTGTCTGGGCGGCGAAGAAGGTCAAGCGTCCGGTGAAATGGACCTCGGATCGTTCGGAAGCCTTCCTGTCCGACGCGCATGGGCGCGATCACGTCACTCATGCGGAGATGGCGACGGACGAGAACGGCAAGATCATCGGCCTCAGAGTGCACACTACGGCCAATCTCGGCGCCTATCTCTCCACCTTCTCCTCCTCCGTGCCGACCTATCTCTATGCCCCGCTCCTGTCGGGCCAATACGATATTCCGGCGATCTATTGCGAGGTGGACGGGGTCTATACGAACACGGCGCCGGTCGATGCCTATCGAGGCGCGGGGCGGCCCGAGGCCACCTTCGTGGTGGAGCGCCTCGTCGAGAAGACCGCGCGCGAACTGGGCCAGAACCCGGCGGAGTTCCGCCGCATGAACTACATCACGCAATTCCCGCACACGACCCCGGTCATCATGACCTACGACACAGGTGATTATGCCGCCTCGCTCGACAAGGCGCTGGAGCTTGCGGACTACGAGAACTTCCAGCAGCGCAAGCAGGACAGCGCCCGCCGCGGCAAGCTGCGGGGCATCGGCTTCTCGAGCTACATCGAGGCCTGCGGCATCGCTCCCTCGCAGGCGGTCGGATCGCTCGGCGCGGGCGTGGGCCTGTGGGAATCCGCCGAGGTGCGCGTGAACCCGACCGGCTCCGTCGAGGTGCTCACGGGCTCGCACAGCCACGGCCAGGGCCATGAGACCACTTTCGCACAGCTCGTCTCCGACCGGCTCGGCATTCCCATCGATCAGGTCAGCATCGTGCACGGAGACACCGACAAGGTGCAGTTCGGCATGGGCACCTACGGCTCGCGTTCAGGCGCCGTAGGCATGTCGGCGATCGCCAAGGCCATCGACAAGGTGATCGCGAAGGGCAAGAAGGTAGCGGCCCACGTGCTGGAGGCGTCCGAAGGCGATATCGAGTTCAAGGACGGCAGGTTCGGCGTCGCAGGTACCGACCGTTCGATGGCCTTCGGCGAAATCGCCCTACAGGCCTATATCGCTCACAAGTTCTCGGGCCAGGATCTGGAGCCGGGACTGAAGGAGGGAGCGTTCTACGATCCCACCAACTTCACCTTCCCGGCCGGCGTCCATATCTGCGAGGTGGAGATCGACCCGGATACCGGTGTGACCAAGATCGAGCGCTGGACGGCAGTGGACGATTTCGGGGTGATCATCAATCCGATGATCGTCGAAGGCCAGGTTCATGGCGGCATCGCGCAAGGCGTGGGCCAGGCGCTTCTCGAAGGCGCCTTCTACGACGAAAGCGGCCAGCTCATCACGGCGAGCTTCAACGATTACTGCATGCCGCGCGCCATCGACCTGCCGTCGTTCCAGGTCGGCATGACGGTGACGCCCTGCCCTTCGAACCCGCTCGGGATCAAAGGCTGCGGCGAGGCCGGGGCGATTGCCGCCCCGCCGGCGGTCATCAACGCCATCACCGACGCGCTGGGACATGAGGATATCGCCATGCCTGCGACGCCTCAGGCGGTGTGGCGGGCGGCCCAGAAGGCACGCATGCCCATGGCGGCGGAATAAGGGAGGACGGGAATGTACGCTTTCGAATATCACCGCCCGACGAGCGTCAAGGAGGCTGCAAGCCTCGCGGGGCAGGCCGAGGACATCAAGTTCCTGGCCGGCGGGCACACGCTTTTGCCAACCATGAAGCTGCGGCTCGCAGGCCCCGCCAACCTGATCGATCTCGGCCAGATCGCGGAACTGCGCGGCATCGAACGCTCCGGCGATACGATCACCATCGGAGCCATGATGAAGCACGCGGAGGTCGCCCATTCAGACGAGGTCAAGCAAGCGATCCCTGCTCTTGCCGAGATGGCCGAGCTCATCGGCGATCCGCATGTGCGCAATCGCGGCACCATCGGCGGCTCCATCGCTAACAACGACCCCTCGGCGGATTATCCGGCGGCTTGTCTTGCGCTGAACGCGACGATCATCACCAATCAACGGAAGATCGCAGCGGAGGATTTTTTCCAGGGCATCTTCACCACCGCTCTGGAAGAAGGCGAGATCATCACCCAGGTGTCGTTTGAGGCTCCCTCCCAGGCAGCCTACGCGAAGTTCCGCAATCCGGCCTCGCGCTATGCCCTCGTCGGCGTATTCGTGGCCAAGCATGCTGACGGCGTGCGCGTGGCGGTGACGGGCGCCGGCTCGAACGGCGTGTTCCGCGTGCCTGAGATGGAACAGGCACTCAGCGGAAACTTTGCACCGGAGGCTCTCGACGGCATTGCCGTCGCGGAGAGTGAGATGAACAGCGACATTCATGCGGATGCCGCATATCGGGCTCATCTCGTCGGCGTCATGACCCGTAGGGCCGTGCAGACGGCGGCGGCACGGGGCTGAGCCGGCTGCGACCTATACAACATCGACGCAATGCCCGGGCGCGTCCCGGGCATCATGCCCTTTGGAGCAGCACAGCCCGTGGCCGAGCAACCCGGATCCATCGACAATACATTGGCTCTTCTGAAAAGCACAGGCTATGTGGCCGACCGGCCGCTCGCGACAGTGCTCTTCCTTGCACTGAAGCTCGGCCGTCCGCTCTTCCTCGAGGGTGAAGCCGGCGTCGGAAAAACGGAAATCGCGAAGGTGCTTTCGTCCGCGCTCGGACGCCGTCTCATCCGCCTGCAATGCTATGAAGGTCTGGATGTCGCCTCCGCCGTCTACGAGTGGAATTATGCCGGGCAGATGATGGCGATCCGTCTGGCCGAAGCTGGCGGAACGGTGGATCGCGACACGCTTGAGAGCGACCTGTTCTCGGAGCGTTATCTGGTGAAGCGGCCGCTTCTGCAGGCGCTGGAAGTCGATACGTCTGGTGCTCCTGTTCTCCTGATCGACGAGCTCGACCGCACGGACGAGGCATTCGAGGCATTCCTTCTGGAAGTGCTCTCGGACTTCCAGGTCACGATACCTGAGTTCGGCACCGTGAAGGCGGAGCATCCGCCCATCGTCATCATTACATCGAACCGCACCCGCGAAATTCACGACGCGCTCAAGCGCCGCTGCCTCTATCACTGGGTCGATTATCCGGATGCGGAGCGGGAACTCGCCATCCTCACGAGCCGTGTTCCGCAGGCCGCCGAGCGATTGTCGCGGGAGATCGTCGCCTTCGTTCAGGCAATCCGGAAGGAGGATCTGTTCAAGGCGCCGGGCGTGGCTGAAACTCTCGACTGGGCCTCGGCTCTCGTGGAACTCGATGCGGTGGCGCTCGACCCGGCGCTGGTCTCGGATACGCTCGGCGTTCTGCTGAAGTACCAAGACGACATTCAGAAGATGCAGGGCAGCCGCGCGAAGGACATGCTCGATCAGGTTCAGAGCGTGCTGAGGGCCCCCGCTTGACTGATGCGCTCACCGGTCAGGGTGAAGGCCGCCTTGCCCATAACATCGCCTATTTCGCCCGCGCCTTGCGGGCCGCAGGCTTGCCGGTGGGCCCCGGAGCGGTTCTTGATGCGATTGCGGCTGTCGAGGCCGCACGGGTCGGCTCGCGCGAGGACTTCTACTGGACGCTCCACGCGGTCTTCGTGAAGCGGCACGAGCACAGCATCCTGTTCGATCAGGCCTTCAGGATCTTCTGGCGACGGCGCGCGCTGATCGAGAAGCTCATCGCACAAATGTCGCCGATCGCTCCCGGCGGGGCCGAAGAGGAGAAGAAGCCCCAGGCTGGCGCCCTGCGCGTCGCCGAAGCCTTGGCCACGCCCCGGCAAGAAAAGCCGGAGCCCGTCGAGAAGACCGAGTTCTCCGCCCGCCTCACCGTGTCGGACCGCGAAGTTCTGAAGGCGAAGGACTTCGCCCAGATGTCGGCCGCCGAGATCGCCCTGGCCAAGCGCGCGATCGCCGAGATGTCCCTGCCGGACGACGAAGTGACCACACGCCGCTTCCTGTCTGACCCGCGAGGCCGCCGGATCGACCCGCGCAGGACCTTCCGGCGATCGCTGCGCGGCGGTGGGGCAGGCATAGACTTGGCCTACCGCTCTCCCGCGGTGCGACATGCGCCGGTGGTGGCGCTGATGGATATCTCGGGTTCCATGGCGGAGTACTCCCGCCTTTTCTTGCACTTCCTGCATGCCATTGCCGAGAAGAGGCGGCGTGTCCATTCATTCGTCTTCGCCACGCGCCTGACGAATATCAGCCGCGAATTGATGAGCCGCGACCCTGATGAGGCGCTCGCCCGCGCCTCGAAGCGCGCACAGGATTGGGAGGGCGGAACCCGGATCGCCCATGCGCTTCACGACTTCAACCGCCATTGGTCGCGCCGCGTACTCGGCCAGGGCGCGGTCGTTCTGCTCTTCACGGACGGTCTCGAACGGGAGGTGACGCGAGAATTGACCTTCGAGATGGATCGACTCAAACGCTCCTGCCGCCGTTTGATATGGTTGAACCCCCTTCTTCGGTTCGACGCGTTCGAGGCGCGCGCCTCCGGTATCCGGGCGATGCTGCCATATGCCGACGAGTTCCGTCCGATCCATAATCTGTCGTCGATGGAGGAGCTTTGCCAGGCCTTGTCCGGCGGGCCGACGAGGCAAGCCAATCCACGTTATTGGCTGCGGGCGTCTTGAGGCATCCTGATGGAACGCCTTGCCGCGCCATGAATTCCCTTTGTGATATGGCCAAGAAGCCGCTTGAGGAGTTCGCCCGATGCCCGATCGCATGAAGGACGGCCAACAGCCGGAGGCTCTACGTTCCCTGAAATCCGCTGCCAAGGCAGGAAGCCAGAAACCGCAGGAGCAAGGTCTCGAAGCAGGCGGCGACACCGCACCGGTTCCAGCACCTCTGGAACAGGAACAGGACGCCGCCGCGAAGGTTCTCCAGGAGGGGGTCGAGAAGAACCCTCAAGGCATGGAGGACGCGGCCCGGAAAGCTCCGAAGCGATAGTTCCCCCGATCACATCGAAAGCCTCTTCGCCGGACTAAGTGGCTGGCCGATCGGTCGCGACGATGCCGTTGAATTCCGCGACGATGTCGGAAAGCATGGGGAGATAATCTTCCCCGTGGCCGCTATTAACGGCCAGAGCGAAGCTGTTGCGTGCCGCGGCTCCAACGGGATTGAACAGCCCTACGGCATTCGCGAACGAGTTCAGATAGGTTAGATCCTTCAGAGCGTTGTTCAGCGTGAACTTGTGAGCGTTCCTGTCGCGCTCGAGAACATACTTGAAGAACGTCTGATAGAATGAGCAATCCATGCGGCCGCCACGGATGACGCTGTCAAATGTCTGCGCGGACAGGCCCGCCTTCAACCCGAGAGCCAGAGCCTCAGAATACAAGGCAGCATAGCCCATTGATATAAAGTTGTTGAGAAGCTTCATCGTGTGCCCGGTTCCGGTCGGTCCGGTATGCACGATTCGTCCAGCGAATGCTTTGAGGACAGGCTCAACGCGCTCAATGACGTCGGGCGCGCCCCCGACCATCACGTCGAGCGTACCGGCTTTTGCATCAGCGGGCGTCCGGCTCAAGGGAGCGTCGATGAGGGTCACGCCCGATGAAGCCAACTCCTCGGCAAGGCGCACCGTCACGGACGGGTCTGAGGTGGAGCAGTCGACGACGAGCAGAGGCTTGCCCGCTGCCGCGAGTCCATCCGGCCCCTGAATGACGGCCTGAACCTGGGGCGAGCCGGTGACGCAAAGAATGACGATATCGGATTGTTCAGCAAGCTCACGCGGTGTCGATGCCTCCTGTGCTCCCCTTGCCTTGAGATCCTCCACCGCGTCCCGGCTTCTATGAGCCATGACGGTCAGGGGCCATCCCTTTTCAACCAGATTCACTGCCATTCCGTGGCCCATCAGGCCGACACCAACAAAGCCAATTCGCTCTTTCGTCATGACCTTCACTTTCTGAGTCTCTCACGTTTCTCTAAGATAACCGCTGGTCACAGTTTCATAGGCTCAGTCGCTCGTGCTGCCTGATGAACTTCTCAGGCATGACCACGCGCATGATCGCCTCGAAGAAGAAGTAGTCGCCGAACATCACAGCCGACTCGACGCCGACATTGTGCGGCTTCGAATAGCAAGCCCTTCTGAGAATACCTCGATGGGCTGGGTCTTTGGCTAGAAATTCGTAGCACAACCCGGAAAGAAGACGCTCGGCTTCGCCTCGCCAGAAAATGCGCTGTTTCTCGTCAGGGTACAAATCTGCAAGGTCGACAAGCGCGGCGGCCATGATTGCGCTTGCTGAGGAGTCAAGCACAGGCTGCGGCGTAGGATCATCGAAGTCCCATGGCGGAACGACACCGTCACCAAGTTGCTCAAGCCATTTTTTAGCAAGTGAGCTTGCGCGGTCGAGATAGGAGCGATCTCCGGTAGCGGCCGCAGTGGCAGCAAGACCATAAACAGCCCAGCCCGTGCCCCGCGACCAGGATGACTCGTCGCCATATCCCTGGAACGTGTACCCTCGAAGACGCTCGCCGCTAACTGTGTCATACTGTACGGCGTGATAGAGTGTCTGATCCGGACGCGTGAAGGATTGGTCCGTCATTCGGGCATGGGAGATAGCAGCCAGCTGAAAGCTGGCGTCCCCGCTTTCACGTGCGGCCCAGTACAGGAGCGGAATATTCGCCATGGTGTCGATAGCTGAACTTGCGCGCCCTCTCGGATCACTCATCGGCCCCCACGATGATATATAGGAGCCACGGCGCGTAACAACGAGCCGCGCACGCAGGCGTTCGGCTGCACGCATTGCTATGTCACGGTAAAGACGCTCGCCCGTGATGTGATAAAGCGGAACTGCAGAGCTCAGAAAGATGAATCCGATGTCGTGAGTATTCCCGTCATCGGCGCGCTGAGCCACTAATGCCATGCGATCGCGAGCAAGGCCGAGGAACTTTTCATCCCCGCTATGGAGATAGGCCGCAAGCAAAAGGCCAACCCAGAACCCACAGAACCAATTGCCGTGATCCCAGTTCTCGCCATGGTAGCCTGCAGACACGGATGAGGACATGACTTTCCAGCTTCCATCCGGCGCAGTCACATAAGGAAATGCCGTGCCGATCGTCCCCTCGTCCTCTTCAAGCTTCTTACAAAGCATGGAAAGCGGTTCATTGTAGATGTGGCTATAGGAAGGCGCGTTCACTTCTCTTCTCCCATGTCGACGAGGTACGTGTGGCAGAACCCGATCATTCCCGCATTGGCTATAGGTCTGCGCAACAAAGACAAAAGATGCAGGTGCTATCTCAAGCCCGAGTTTCTGTGTTGCTCACGACGTTCTCTGCGAACAACCGATCAACCTCGGACGCAGAGAACCCCAACTGCTCCAGGATCTCCGCCGTCTGGTCTCCAGGCCCCGGCGGCAAGGTCCGAATTGGAGGAACGGTGCCGTCAAACTTCAATGGATGACGCACCACGGTTGCGTGACCTGCGCCAACTGGGATTTCGGCGAAACGTTGATTATGCACCGCTTGTGGGTCCCGGCGCAGGTCATCGTAGTCCTGGACACGCTCGCACCAGACACCATGTTCATCGAACCGCGCAGACAAGTCATCCCATCGCCATCCAGCCAAAGCCTCGGCAACCGCGATCGCGATCTGATCGCGCTCAGCATAAGCATCAAGATTTGCGAGAGCGGCCAGCCCGGGATTCTCCAGCGCCTCTGCCACGCGAAGAAGTGGGTTCAGCGACAGCGCAACGGTGGCGTCCGCAATCGCATAGACCCCATAGGGAGCCTCGTGGAACCAGGTGACGAGATGTGGCTCTCGCGAGAACCGCTCTCGGGAATGATGGCCGCTGTAATAGAGCGTCAAAGCCTCCGCCTGCAGGTCGATGCCTGCATTGAAGAGCGACCCTTCCACCCGGCTGCCCTGCCCTGTGACGAGTTTCTTCGCATAGGCTGCTGCGATGCCCATGGCCAGCAAAGCTGCGCCATGCTGATCCACGGCGGCGCATCCTATACCTGTTGGCCGTTCGGCACCCGTCGCTGCAATCAGCCCCGAACGCGCTTGCACGAGAAGATCCTGCCCTGGCCGATCTCGAGCAGGCCCATCTGCGCCGAATCCCGTCGCGGACGCGTAGATGATGGCCGGATTGACTTTCAGAACATCCGCATAGCCAAGGCCAAGACGATCCATCACGCCCGGCCTATAGTTTTCCAACATCGCGTCCGCAGAGGCGATCAACCTATCCAGAACGGCACGTGCACCAGGCTTCTTCAAATCGACCGCAAGACTTCGCTTGTTGCGGTTGGCCGAGAGATAGAACGCGCTGACGCCATCGACGAACGTCTGTGCTCCGGACCAGTGGCGTTCGAAAGCTCCGCCAAGCGGCTCGACCTTGATGACGTCTGCGCCCATATCGGCGAGATACTGCGCCGCCGCGGGCCCTTGCAGATAGTGGCAAAAGCTCAGGAGCCGCATTCCTTTCAAGGGAAGCGAAGGCGGTTCAACTTCAATGTGTCCGCTGTCTTGTGTCATATTCTCTTCCTTGGCGAAGCGTCCGATTGCCCGCAAACGCCGAGCTCCACTTTTGCATTAGACACACCACGGCGGTTCCCAACGCACTTTGTTCGCACAAATCGCATGTCAAAAACTCTCAGTATGGATCACGCGAGTTCGCCGAGCTTGGCGCGGAAGAATCCATGCGGTGCAGTTCTGTCGATGATGATGTTGGTCTCCTGGCCGGCGTGTGACTCTGGCAGGTCCACCCGATAATGACTGCCACGGCTTTCGGCTCGTTCGAGCGCGGCCCTCCCCATGATGTCGGCCACCTCGCACATGTTGAGGAGTTCGATGGCATTGACACGGTCTTGCGCATTCTCAATTTGTCCTGAGGACAGGACGGTGTCGCGAATGGCAGCAGCGGATGAGCGCAGCGCTTCAAGTCCCTTTGCATCACGCAGGATGAGCAGATGCCGGTTCGCGGCCATCTGCAGCGAACGGCGCAGTTCCGGCAGCGGCTCGCTTCCATGGCCTCGAAACCGCGCAAGGAATTCAGCTTGTTCGTCGAACAGATCGGGGATATCGGCGTGACCGGGCTCACGCGCCAGTTCCGCAGCCTTTCGTCCGGCGCGTGCGCCGAAGACCTGACAGGTCACTGACATATTGCCGCCCAGCCGGTCTGCGCCATGCGGCCCCGCAGCGACCTCCCCTGCGGCGAAGAGGCCCCAGATATTGGATTGCGCGTCCGAGTCGATGCGCAATCCGCCATTGATGGCGTGGGCAGAGCAGGCGATCTGGACCTTATCCCGATAAAGGTCTGTTCCACGCTCCTTGTACCAATCATAAGTCAGCGGCCACATCCGCGCGATGCTGCTCGTACGGTCCGACAGGATCCGATCGAAGTCGCAATCAATGAAGTCGAGATAGACGCCGCCCTCATCCGTGCCTCGTCCATCATTGATGGCGCTTTGGATACCGATCTCCACATAGCGTGAGATGTCGGAAGACGAGAATGGGAAGTGGCGCTGCTTCTCATCGATCACGGCCTGAACCGTCAGCCCTTCCGGCAAATAGTCGCTCAGGAAGGGAATCCCGTCGCGATCAGTAAGGCGAGGGCCGGCATTCCATAAATAGTTTCCGAACAGGTTCACGAATGGAGAGACAATGCTGACGCCAGCCTGCATGAACTCCATGTTCACGAGATGTGCACCACTGCGCCATGCCATGGCGTAACCGTCGCCGGTAATGTCCGACGGATAGAGGTTGGTCGCGAAGAGTTGGCTCGCTCCACCTGTGGTCATCACCACCGCCTTGGCCCGGATGATCACGGGGTTGCCCTCCCCGTCGATCGCGTGGACGCCATAACAAACCCCGTCACGAACGATCAGGTTGACCACCATGGTGCGGTCCATCACCTTCACGCCGCAGCGGCTCGCCTCTGCGCCCAGAGCCTTCACGATAGGCTTGAAGTGGTCTTTAATGACATGGGAGCGCGGGCGTGAAGAGAAGCAAGCCCGGAAGACAAGGTAGTTGTCGCCCTCCCGCTCGAAATTGACACCATGCGACTCCAGAAAGCTGAGCGCACTCTCGGCTTCCTCGGCCAGGATGCGGCTGAGGCGAGGGTCGGACATTCCCTGCGCTGCTGTGAGGATATCTTCGAGGAACACATCGGGGCTGTCTTCCGTCCTGCCGGCATCATCGGGCACATTGAAAGCCCCGACCTCGGCCACGCTGTGGAACGTCGCGCCGCTGCGCCGGAACTCACCCTTGATGACGACAAGAACCTCTGCCCCTTCTGCAGAAGCAGAGAGCGCAGCCCTTAAGGCCGCCCCGCCGCTGCCGACGATAAGCACATCCGTCTTCACCTCGCGATAGGGCAATACCATGGCGTTCTCTCACCTCAGATGATTATTGCAAGCCTGCAGGTTCAGGCTTGGTTAGGATTCTTCGTCCACTTGATGATATGGCGGCCAACCGCGACGAGTTCGTCATTCTGATTGGTAATCTCGATCTTCGAGGTCGTGCGCCGGCGCTCCTCGTCGATGTGATCGACGGTGTAAGTGACCTGAATGGTGTCCCCGAAGAACACCGGCTTGAGGAAGCGTACGCCGTCATAACCTAGGGAGACTGGCGTCGAATCGATCCCTTTCGCGAGGCTCTGCTCAATCAATCGGGTCGATGCCGTAGACATGAAACCCACCAGCAGCGCGCCATGAGCAATGCGTTGACCATAGATGGACTTGCTCATGAAGCGCTCGTCCACATGGTTCTGCGAGAGATCCCCGGTCAACCCAGCGAAATTGTAGACGTCGGTTTCACCGACTGTCTTGGAAAAGTAAACCGAGTCGCCGAGTTCCGCATACATGGCGGTCATGAAAGTCTCCATGGAAATAGTTATTGTGATAGGTGCGTCACTCTCGTGACGCCGTCAGATGGCGGCTTCGCTACGGCGGTCGAAGAAGTGCAGAGCATCTTCCTTGAGCCAGAAGGGAATCGCGGCATGCAGCGGTATTTTGCTTTGCGGCGGAACCCGCGACACCATGATAAGCGTGTTGGCCGTCTGGGCGCCGATCACAAGCTCCGCGCCAAGCTGCTCAGTCACCTCTACGCGACCGGTAAAGCCAGTCCTACAGCCGTCCGGCGCTTCCCCAACACAGATGTGCTCGGGCCGGATACCGATGGTCAGTTCCCGACTGCCATATTGAGAGATTCGCTGAGCCGCGGGCGCTGGAACGGGAATTTTGAATCCCTCCGCCTGCGCGTAAAGCTGGCCGTTTTCCTGAACGGCTTCTACTTCCAGGAAGTTCATTGCCGGCGCGCCCATGAAACCGGCCACGAAACGGTTTGCCGGAGAATTGTAGATCTCGAGTGGCGTGCCGACTTGCTGAATAAGGCCGTCCTTCATCACCACGACGCGGTCGCCAAGCGTCATCGCCTCAACTTGATCGTGGGTCACGTAGATCGAGGTGGTCGGCACGCGCTCACGCAGGGCCTTTAGCTCGATTCGCATCTGCGCACGCAGCTTCGCATCGAGATTTGACAAGGGCTCGTCGAACAGAAACACCTGAGGGTGGCGCACGATGCAGCGGCCGAGGGCAACGCGCTGCTGCTGGCCGCCCGAAAGCTGGAAAGGCTTGCGCTGCAAGAGCGGGCCGAGCCCGAGGATCCCTGTCGCACGCTCCACTTCCGCACGGATCCTGTCCTCCGGCACGCTCCGATTGCGCAGACCGAAGGCCAGGTTATCGTAGACGGTCATGTGCTGGTAGAGCGCATAGTTTTGAAACACCATGGCGATGTCTCGGTCACGCGGCGGCAAGTCATTTACCACACGCCCGCCGATTGAGATGGTGCCCGAAGAGATGGATTCCAGCCCGGCAATCATTCTCAGTGTTGTAGACTTTCCGCAGCCCGACGGCCCGACGAAAACAACAAACTCCTCGTCGGCAATATCAAGGTTGATGTTATGTACGACCTTCAGAGCCCCGTAGCGCTTCTCAAGATTGCGGATGGTGATTTCAGCCATCGCAAGAACTCCCTGTAAGTATCCAGATTACATCCGCAGGCCGCTGATGACGTATTTCTGACCGAAGATCGTGACGATCAGAGCCGGCAACATTGCGAGAACCGCAGTAGCGCTCATCAGATTCCATTCCGTGCCGGTCTCGGTCACGAACTGCGCCATGGTCGCCGTGATCATCGGTGTGCGCTGACCCGTCAGGATCAGGGCGAACAGAAATTCGTTCCATGTCCATAGCCAGCACAGAATGGCTAGTGCCGCGACACCAGGGATCGCCGATGGCAACGCCACCCGGTAGAAAGCACCCCATCGTGTACAGCCGTCGATCAGCGCCGCATGCTCCATGGAAGGATTGATGCCATCGAAGAACCCCTTCATCAGCCAGGAGAAGAAGCAGATATGGACGGCGATATGGGGCAGAAGCAGACCGATATATGTGTCGTAAATTCCGAGATTCGTCGTCACCAGGTAAAGAGGCAGGACGAAAGAAATATACGGCACTGTACGGAAGATGTAGATCGAGGCGAACCATCCTTTCTGAATTCGCCCTGAGAAGCGCGACAGCATGTAGCCGCTGCCTACAGTTACCCCGAGTGAGATGATCGTTGCGAGCGTCGAGATAACGAAGCTGTTCACCATCGCATGAACGATGCGCGGCTGCGAGACCACGTCAATGTAGTTTTGCAGAGTGAACTCCGTGCCGCGCCAGACGTAGAATACGCCCCATTGCGGCCGGAACGACGTCACCATCAGGATCAGTACCGGCGCCAGGAAGATCATCAGTACGGCAAGAACCGACAAGATCAGCAGCATGCGCCGGGCTGGCGGAGCCAGGCGAGAGAATAGGCCCTCACTAGGCGTCGCTTCGATGGCAGCAAGCGTGACATGGCTCGTCATCGCGACACCTCCAGGGCTCTGTTCATCAGGCGATAAAGTGCAATGCCGACCAGCAGCATGATGAAGGCGCCGAGACCGGCGGCTGCCGCACCGCGCCCGTAATTGAGGTTCACGAATGCTTCCACATAAGCATAAACGCTGAATACCTCGGTGCTGCGCGCCGGACCGCCTCCCGTGAGAACCCAAACCTGATCGAAGGTTCGGAACGCATCGATAGAGCGAATGAGGACGCAGACCGCGATGACCGGCCTGAGCATCGGCAACACCACATGCGTAAACGTACGCCAGGAACCAGCGGCATCGATCTGCGCGGCCTCGAATGGTTCGCGCGGCAATCCCTGCAGAGCCGCCAGAAGAATGATCGTAAACCACGGTGTCCAGATCCAGACATCGGTAAGGACGATCACGAAGAAGCTCGGCCAGCGATCAGAAAGCCATAGAACCTCCGGCAATCCCAACCACGCAATGAAAGTCGTGATCACACCGAACTGATCATTGAAAGACCAGCGCATCATGGTGGCCGTGATGACCGGCGCGACTGTCAGCGGCAGCAGGATCACGGTGCGGACCAGGAGCCGTCCAAAGAACGGCTTGTTCAGGAGCATCGCCAATGCAAGCCCGAAAACGAGCGAGAACGAAACCGACAGCAGGGTCAGCAGGAAAGTGTTCGGAAGTACGACCTGGAGAAAGACCGGATCCGTAAGCACCGCTATGTAGTGCTGAAGGCCGATCCACTCCTTGCTCGGATTGACAAGCGACCAGTCACGGAAGCTCGCATTCATCCCGAGCAGAATGGGGATGATTTCGAAGGAAACGAGGACAAAAGCTGCTGGGGCGATGAGAAGGAGCATGAAACGCTCCTTCTCTCCCAGAAACCAGCGTCCGTTGCCGGACTGGGACATGGGCTTACTCCGAAGCCTGCTTTGCGCTGTCCTGAAGGGCCTGCTCAGCTGCCTTCAGCACCTTCGGAATATCTTCCCGCGCTCCCTTCGTTGCCTTGATAAGGGTATCGGAATAGATCTTGTGGGTGTTCGTCCAGCTCCGATAGTAATAGGCGTCGTGTGCATGTTCGGAGTTGTAGAGGATGTTCGAAACCGTCTGCCAAGTCTTGTCATCCTTGGAGATTTTTTCCCAGGCCTTGGTGTTCGGCGGCGGGCCACCCGTCTTATTCCAGACTTCGATCTGTCCGTCATAATCGACAATCATTGCCGCGAGCAGCTTCTTAGCGGCAGCCTGACGGTCAGCCGGGATTGCTTTGGGAACGGACCACGCCCAGATATCGATCCAGTTGCGGTGCCCTTTGCTCATCGGTCCTTGCGGGAAGTGAGCCATGCCGACTTTTCCGGCAACCTTCGACTTCGCCGGATCATTGAACTGTCCCAGGAACACCGTGTCGGCGACGGTGAAGGCTGCGTCACCGGCCTGGAAGATGGCGTTAGCCTCGTCGCGGGAATAGGCAGTCATCCCAGGCGGGCTGATTTTGTGCTTGTTAAGCGCATCCCACCAGAATTCCGCAGTCTGCACCTGGCAGGGCTCTGCGATCATAGGCTTCCAGCCACTTTCGCTGAGCACCTTGTTGTTACGCTCGTACGGGGGCGAGAAAAGATCACACTGGTTGTTCCATAGGC
This sequence comes from Pseudomonadota bacterium, assembly GCA_023450615.1. Classification (GTDB taxonomy): domain Bacteria; phylum Pseudomonadota; class Alphaproteobacteria; order Rhizobiales; family Beijerinckiaceae; genus Microvirga. The sequence continues at coordinate 36,401 of JAEXGT010000079.1, forward strand.
TCCACCAATAGCTGAAGAACGTGTTGGTGTAGCTCATGCCGCCGACATAGCCCCAGCGAACCTTGTCGGCCTTCTGCAGTTTCTGGCTGACCGCAACCAGCTCGTCCCATGTCTTGGGGACTTCACTCTCAGAAACAAGATCGGTGCGATAGTAGAAGATGCCTGCCGTTGTCGTGATCGACAGCGCCGTCGTCTTGTTGTCGCTGTTCATGAAGGGCATGAGCTGCTCTTCCGCGACATTCATAACTTCCGGAATATCGTCGAGAGGCACCAGATATTGAGCAAGATCCTGCCCCCAATCATCATTGTTCCAGATGATGTCGCACTGGTCGGACGCTCCAGCTGACAGCATTTGAGTGATCTTGGGCAGATAGACGCTATAGGATACGACTGTCTTTTCGAGTGTGAGGCCGAGCTTTGGTGCGATCTTGTCAAGCAGGCCGACACTTGCCGCTTGAACCGGATGATTGATGTAGCAAATGCTCAGCTTCGTCTGGGCAGATGCAGGCGCCGTGACCGCAGTCACGGCGCCTGCGGCCAGGATTGATGTCAGTATTTTTTTCATTTCTTCCTCCCTTTGATTGATAGAATTCCCGAGCCCATGATTGTCACCCGGCCACCACTACTCCGGCCTGACACAGAGAAGTGATCTCGTTCGTCCCGTAACCCAGCTCCAGAAGGATTTCCTCTGTCTGGGCCCCGAGCCGTTGTGGGGGAAGGCGCACTTCAGGCACCTCACCATCATAGCGAATAGGGTGGTTGACCAATGTAACCGGTGCGCCGGTTGCCCCGGGCACGGTTACGAAACTGCGATTATGCTGAACCTGAGGGTCCTGGATCACATCCGCGTAATCGTTGATCTGGGAATGCCAGACGCGCGCCGCCTCCAGACGAGCGATGCAGTCGGCGGTCGTCAGCATCTTCAGGCGCTGTGCGATACCAGCAGCGGCCTCTTCGCGACGCTCATAGTGCTCCTCATCGGGCACGCGATCTTCCGATGGAATCTCCAACGCATCGTAGATCGGCCGCAAGGCGCCCAACGAAATTGCAACATGGGCGTCTGCCGTCGCATAGATCCCGTACGGAGCACCGTAATACCAGCCTGCGACGGATTCTGGCTGCCGCACGTCGTCAGGCGTCGATCCATTAAGGTAGCAGGTGAAGGATTCCAGCTGCAGATCGATTGCCGCCTGAAGCAGACTGACATCGACGCGCCCGCCAACGCCCGTGCGCTCGCGCTTGAGCAGCGCAGCCAGGATGCCGCCTGCGAGAAGCGCGGCCCCATGATGATCGACTACGGACACTCCGACCGCGCGCGGACCACCCTGCCGCGTGCCCGTGATGGCGGCAATTCCCGACATCGCTTGGATGATCAGATCCTGGCCAGGCCGATTGAGATAGGGCCCATCCGCGCCGAAGCCCGATGCCGCGGCATAGATGATGTCGGGTCGGATGGCGCGGGCTGCTTCATAGCCAAAGCCCAACCGATCCATTACGCCGGGACGATAATTCTCACAGATCACATCGGAAACGGCGATCAGCCGACGCACCAGTTCAGCGCCGTCCGGATGCTTCAGGTCCACCGCAAGGCTGCGCTTGTTGCGGTTTCCCGAGAGCAGCAGCATCGTCTGGCCATCCACATTCTTGTTGGCCCCGCCCCACTTGCGCTGAAAGGCTCCATCCGGCGGCTCGATTGCCACCACATCCGCCCCCAGGTCGGCGAGGAACTGCACCCCGACCGGACCCATCAGGAAATGGTTGAAGCTGAGAATGCGTATACCCTTTAGATGATCCATAAGGACGCTCCACCTCGATCCGGTTTTCTTCTGAAACCGATTTCAGTCAATCTTATAGGGTGTTTCCTGTACGTCAACCTTGCTTTTTTGGATGATTTTCTGAAAAATCTAGCTATTTGGGGCGCTGATCATCTATGCTGGCTTCTGAAGTGCTGGAAAATGAAGCACCTGCTACGCCAGCAAGCAGGAACACATCTGCGAATGGAAATGCCCGATAACAAAGTAGACAGCGACCGCTCAGCCTCCGAGAAGACACGGATCGCCGATGTGGCCAACAGGGCGAATGTTTCCCCCGCAACTGTGTCCAGGGTACTGAACAATCCGTCGATTGTCCGGCCGGAGCTTCGCACAAAGGTGCTCCAGGCCATTGCGGAACTCTCTTATACGCGCGACAGCGCCGCCCGCGCCTTGAAGTCGCGCCGCACCGGCACGATCGGCATCGTCGTACCGACCCTTAACATATCGATTTTTGCAGAAGGTGTCGAAGCACTGCAGAACCGCTTGCGCGAACACGGCTATACCCTGCTGATCTCAAATGCTCAGTACGATTCCGAGCGGGAGATGCAAGACGTACAGATATTGCTCGAGCGCGGCGTCGACGGCCTTGTGCTCGTTGGCGATTCGCATCGGCCAGAGCTGTACGCACGCATTCGCAAGAGCGGCGTTCCCTTCGTTACCACCTATGTCAGCATGGCCAGTGAGGGTGTCCCTGCTGTCGGGATTGATAACGAGCGCGCAACCTATGACATGGCGCGCTATCTTCTTACACTCGGTCACCGCGACTTTGGTCTGATCGCCAACGTACCAAGCGCAAATGACCGCTCTCGCGCCCGCCTCGACGGGGCGCTTCGCGCCCTGCGCGATGCCGGCATCACGCTGGAAGACGACCGGATCATCAAGGCAGACCATTCTCTCGCCCAAGGGCGATACGGCCTGAGACGATTGATTGAAAGTTGCCCCGAGATCACCGCTATTATCTGCACGACCGATACGCTGGCGATCGGCGCCTTGACGGAGGCGCGCGCGATCGGGCTGAATGTCCCCAAGGCGCTCTCCATAACCGGCTTCGACGACATAGAACTGTCCGCTCAAATCGAACCGGCTCTCACGACCGTGAGCGTTCCAGCCGCGGAAATCGCACGGGCCGCCGCAGATCATCTGATCAACGCCCTCGCAGGACTACCGATCCCCGAAGTCACGCCGATGCCATACCGCCTGATTATGCGGGGCTCCACCGGCGCGCCCCGCGGCATTCGCAGCGCGCCTCGCTGAATTCAGCCCAGAGATCCGGCCTTGCAGCCTTCCAGCATTGCGTGCTAGCTCTTTCTGAAAACGATTTCAGATTTTGGAGGATAGAGAATGGATCAGCGTAATGTTGGAACAAGCCCCCAAGCGGCCCTGGTCCATGTGTCGCGAGAAATCCCGAACGTGCTCCTCCTGACCCTTAACCGTCCACGCCAACGCAATGCTCTGAACAATGCAATGATTGCCGAGCTAGGAGCGCTGTTTGAGCAGGCCTCCAACGAGGATACTATCCGCTGCGTCGTGCTGACCGGTGGACACGACTTCTTTGCCGCGGGCGCAGACCTGAAGGAGATGCACGAGCAGGGCTTTTCGGCAATCGACAATTCCACGAGGCGCACGGCATGGCGCGCGATTGAACGTTTTCCGAAGCCTTTGATTGCGGCTGTGGAAGGTTATGCATTCGGAGGCGGATGTGAACTCGCCATGCTGTCGGATATCGTCATTGCCGGTCGCGGGGCGCGTTTTGCTCAACCTGAAATCAAGCTGGGGATCCTGCCCGGTGATGGCGCGACACAACGCCTTACACGCATCGTCGGTAAGCCGCTCGCCATGCGCATGATCCTCACCGGCGAGCCCATCGATGCGGCCACAGCCCTTACCGCCGGTCTTATCAGCGACATTGTGGAAGACGGCACGGTACTCGAGTGCGCTCTCGAAATGGCGCGAACCATAGCAGGCAATCCGCCAGCTGCTGCCCGCCTCGCGAAAGAAGCCGTGCTCTCCTCCTACGAGACAATGCTCAGCGCCGGACTTGATGTGGAGCGGGCTGCGATCCGGCTCGCATTCACAACCGCCGACCAGAAGGAAGGCATGGACGCCTTCCTTGCTCGCCGCACACCAGTTTTCACCGGTCGCTGATCATTGCAATTTTCGGCACAGTGACATCGTCAGGAAGGCTGTCTCTTTCCGCCTGCCGTTCATCCACCCTGTCCATTCGGAGACTCTCACCATGCCCAAGGCCCGTTTCAGCGGCGTATTCCCTGTTGTTCCCACAATCTTCCGGGCTGACGGCGAAATCGACTTGGAAGGCCAACTGCGTGCCGTCGACTTCATGATCGATGCTGGATCGGACGGCCTTTGCATTCTGGCAAACTATTCGGAGCAGTTTTCTCTGAGCGACAGCGAACGAGAAATGCTGACGGAGAAGATCCTCAACCACGTAGCGGGCCGTGTTCCGACGATTGTCACAACCAGCCATTTCAGCCCACGGATCTGCGCGGAACGCTCACGCCACGCTCAGTCAGCGGGTGCCGCCATGGTCATGGTGATGCCGCCCTATCACGGTGCGACCCTCCGCGCCGGTGAGACGGCGATTCGGCAGTTCTTCCAGGCGCTCTCCGACGCAATTTCTATTCCTATCATGATCCAGGATGCGCCGATGTCGGGGACCCCTCTTTCACCCGAGTTCTTGGCTGACATGGCGAGAACAATTGAGAACGTTGCCTATTTCAAGATGGAGACCGCGGGCGCGGCGACGAAACTGCGCACTCTCATCTCGCTCGGAGGAAAGGCTATCGAGGGACCCTGGGACGGGGAAGAAGGCATTACTCTCATGGCCGACCTCGACGCAGGTGCGACGGGCTCCATGACAGGCGGCGGATATCCCGATGGTTTCCGTCAGATCATTGATCCATACTTCGCAGGCGACCGCGATACGGCGCGGCAGGCCTATCGCCGCTGGCTGCCGCTCATCAATCATGAGAACCGCCAATGCGGTCTCGCTGCGGCGAAGATCCTGATGCACGCAGGTGGCATCATCGGCTCCGATGCCCTTCGCGCGCCGCTGCCACCTGTGCCGAAAGCGAGTCGGGAAGAGCTGTTGGAACTGGCATCGGAGCTCGACGCATTGGCACTGCGCTGGGCTCGCTAGAGCTTTACTGCGGGCTGGAAGATACGTTCTCCAGTTCGCCATCCGTCCCTGCGATAGAATGAGCAAAATGCCGATCATGAGCCGACAGACTTAAGCAGCCGAGAGCAACCCTTGCTCGTTGGTTCAAGGGCAAGTACCCTTTGTTAACCCTGATCATAATCTGCCTTTTTCATCGGAAGCATCTTCCAGCCGGAACGGTTGTCCCAGTGCCTGGGATTTCTTGAGGATGTTCGAATGGTTAGAAGCACTCTTCGCCTTGCCGCTTATTCTGCATTGGTGCTGTCCTGCGCAGGACAGTCCAGTGAGGCTGCCAGCTTCGACTGCGCCAAGGCCGTATCGGCGGATGAAAAGGCCATCTGCACCGATAGCAAATTGAACGATGCGGATGTTGAAATGGCCGTCCTCTACACGCAACTGAAACCGCTCCTCGGCATGGGCGCGCGCGGGGACTTGGAGAACGAGCAGGCTGCTTGGCTCAAGCGGCGGGCCGGCTGTGGCGCGGATCTGGCTTGCCTCGGCAAAGCCTATGAGGATCGCGTTCAGCAACTCAGACGCGGCTTTGAAGCTCTTGCCAAGCGGGGGCCCTTCTGATCGCCGAAGATCAGCACCTCGTACTGACGCGCCCGTCTCAGAGCACGGCGATCGCAGAATTCAGGAGATCCGTCACCAGCATGTGTCCCGGCGCGTGAGTGATGCAGAATTCCGGCCGGACGTTCGCGATAACAGATTGAGGTGTAACCCCACAGGCCCAGAAGACCGGGATCTCGCCCTCGCGGATCTCGACGGGATCGCCATAATCCGGGTTGTTGATGTCGTTGATGCCGATCAGTGAAGGGTCGCCCAGATGCACCGGAGCACCATGAACAGAGGGAAAGCGGGACGTGACCTGCACCGCGCGGATCGCATCGGCTGCCTTCAGCGGGCGCATGGACACCACAAGCGGCCCTGAGAAGGGCCCCGCCGCCACAGTCGGCACGTTCGTGCGATACATGGGCACGTTGCTCCCCTGCTCGATGTGGCGCACAGGCAGGCCATCTGCCAGCATGGCCTCTTCGAAGGAAAACGAGCAGCCGATCAGGAACGACACGAGCTTGTCGTTCCACAGATCCCGAATATCAGTGGGCTCCGCCACCAGTTCGCCATTCCTCCACACCCGATAGCGAGGCACATCGGTGCGGATGTCGATGTCGCGTCCCAGTTCCGGCAGCGATGGATCGCCGGTTTCGGAGACTGCGACGAGCGGGCATGGCTTGGGGTTACGCTGGCAGAAGCGAAGGAAGTCGTGCGCCAGATCTTCCGGCAGGATGGCGAGATTGGCCTGAACATGCCCGGGCGCGATGTTTGCGGTCGGACCGGTCAGAATCCCGGCCCGCGCATTCAAGCGGGCTTGATAGGCGGCGCCATTCTCGATCGTTACGGACATCTTCCAATCCTTCTGCCAGTCGTGCTTATGCCTGCTGTTGCGAGCGCAGGGCCTCGACAGCCATGCCTATGGCAATGATCCTGCGGTCGGAGCCGGAAGGCCCTGCAATCATCAATCCAACCGGCGCTGCGCCAGGTGCATGGCACGGCACCGACAAGGCTGCTCCATCAAGGAAGTTGATCAGGGTTGGATTACGCAGGATCAGGCCGTTCGTTGCGTAATAGACCTCGTCGCTTGCCACGAGTTCCGCAACAGCGGGCGCCACAACAGGCACCGTGGGGAGAAGCAGCGCATCATAATCCTTGATCCGCGCTTCCACGCCTGCTCTCCAGGCCTTGCGAGCGGCAAGAAGGTCAAGATAATCGGCGGCGGAAATCTCCCGGCCTCGCATGATGCGGGAGCCGACACGCGGATCGTAACGGTCGCCCTTGCGCTCGATCAGGTCACGGTGCCAAGCCCATGCTTCTGCGGCCGTGAAGCCGCCTTTGGCGTTGATGCCGGCAAGCCCCGCGAATTCAGGCACTGCGATCTCATCGATGCGCGCGCCTGCCGCCGAAAGGCTTGAGAGCGCCGCCTCGAACGCGCGCGAAACATCCTTGTCCATCCCCTCAAGCGCGAGAGTGATGGGCACAGCGAACCGGAGCCTGCTGAGATCTGCCGGCTGCAGAAGCGGTTCCTCGTCCCCAGCCATGATTGCATCGAGCGTTGCACAGCACGCGACAGACGGAGCGATGGCTCCGATGGAGTCGAGGCTGAACGAAAGCGGCAGAACACCGGTCATAGGCACCCTTGCAGCAGTCGGCTTGAACCCGACAAGACCACAGAGCGCGGCAGGGATTCGGACAGACCCACCCGTATCCGAACCAATCCCTGCAACCGCCATCCCGTCAGAGACGGATACGGCAGCGCCGGACGAAGAGCCGCCCGGAATACGCCCGGTTGCGCGATCCCAGGGATTGCGCGGCACATCATAATGCGGATTGAGACCAAGCCCCGAATAGGCGAACTCAGTCATATTGGTGCGGCCGACAATCACTGCACCTGCGGCACGCAATCGCTTGACGACAACGGCATCCTCAGTCGCCGCCGGCTCACCGGCGCGCGCGACCGATCCCGCCATGGTGACCTCGCCGGCGACATCGAACAGGTCTTTGATCGACACCGTCAAGCCGTCGATGGGCGAGCGGACCAGGCCGGCCTTCCTCAGGAGATCCGAGGCCTGCGCAGCGGCCCGGGCCGCGTCGGGGTAAAGCCGCGTGAAAACACGCGAGCCTTCTCCGGCCGGATCAGAGGCGCGGTTGAGTGCCTCCTCCGTGAGAGCCAAGGACGTGGTGCGGCCCTCGGAGAGCGCCAATTGCTGTTCGTTCACAGTCGAAATCATGTCTCATCTACCATCGTGGCGTTCTGCCCTGGCCCTGTATCAAGCGACTTCCGGCAGAACCTCGATATCATAGCTGTGGCTCAAGGTGCGATTGCGGCGCGGGTCGAACAGTTCCATCGTGAACGAGGGTGCGGGGCGAATGCCGCCGATTGCCCCAACCGTTCCGCAGATCATAGCCGTTCCCTCGGGAAGCGATCCCCCGCCCGCGAAGCCGGAGATGAGTTCGAGCGGTGGACGGAGCGAGGCGAGCGTACCCTCCTGATAGAGCACCTTTTCACCGTTCTCCTGAATGTAAGACCGGATGACGAGTTCGTCCCAATATTCGGCAACATCCGCATAAAGCCATGCCTCGGTTGCAACCGGCTTAGCGCAGACCTGCTTCGACAGGGCGACGCTGTGCGTCTCGAGCTTCCGATCCGTGTGGTCAGATGCGATGCTGACATAAAGCTCGCCGCCTGACTGGAAAACGAACGTCTCCACTTCACCGGACGACTGGTCTCCCACGGCCTGGATGCGTGTGGCCTGGGTCAGCTGATTTTCCGCGACACGATAATAAAGCGGAACGGAGCTAGGCCGGGGTACGCCGATGGCGAACAGCTCCTCGATGTGATGCTCGATGGCGTGCTGATCGCGCCCGGCCCACCCTGCGACGACGAGCGAGGAGATCTCGACCTCGATCTGGTGTGAGCCGGTCTGGGCTTCAGCTTTGAATGACAGCTTCATGATGAAAATCCGTAACAGGTTAAAAAGGGTTTCGCTGGGCGCGGGCGCTTAGCTGAAGACGCTCGGGAGCCAGAGCGCGAGACCTGGGAAGAATGACAGCAGCGCGAGCAGGATGAACATCGCCAGCACGAACGGCAGAGCACCTGTGATGACGGCCCCCATCGACCCGCTCTTGCGAAGGCTTTGCACGACGAAGAGGTTGAGACCCACAGGCGGGGTGATCAGAGCCGCTTCGACCAGCACGATGATGATGATGCCGAGCCAGATCGGATCGTAGCCGAGTGCGATCATGATCGGGGCGACAATCGGGATCGTGGTGATCATCATGGAAAGGGTTTCCATGAAACAGCCGAGAACCAGATAGAAGATGATGATGATCAGCAGCATCCATCCCGGGGAAACACCAAGGCCTGTGATTGAGCTGGTGATTGCGTCCGTGAGGCCGGTGGCCGACATGATGAAGTTCAGGAAGGCCGCGCCAATGACGATCAGCATGATCATGGCCGTCGACCGCATCGTGCCTTCGACGGCCTCACGCAGCATCGTCCAGGTCAACTTGCCAAACCACGCAGCAAGGATGAGCGCGCCTGTCACACCGAGAGCCGCCGCTTCCGTCGGAGTGGCAAGACCGGCATAAATCGAGCCCACCACAAGGAAGAAGATGCCAAGCGGCGGAGCAAGATGGACAAGACTCTTGAAGCGCTCACCCCAGCTGGCACGAATCTTGTGCCCGCCCCAGGAAGGCTTTGCGATACAGCTGACGGCGATCACCAGCATGAACAGACCGGCAAGCAGAAATCCGGGGATGATGCCGGCGAGATAAAGCCGGGGAACGGATGAGTTGGTGAGGACGCCATAGATCACGAGATTGATCGATGGCGGAATGAGAATTCCGAGCGTTCCGCCCGCCGCAAGGCTACCGAGGAAAAGCGGCTCGTTGTAGCCATAACGCTTGATCTGCGGGATTGCGACGGTGCCGACAGTCGCAGCCGTTGCGACGCTCGATCCGGATGTTGCCGAGAACAAAGTCGAAGCGCCGATATTCGCGTGCATCAGGCCGCCAGGCAGCCACGAGAGCCAAAGGCTCATGGCACTGTACATCCGCTCGGCAAAGCCAGCCCTCAGCAGAATCTCTCCTAGCAGGATGAAGAGAGGAACCGCCACCATCAAGAATTCATTGTTCGTGCTCCACGCCAGCTCGCCAACAGCGCGTGTCAAAGGCAGCATGGAATACAGAGGGTCCAGAACCAGACCGAGGACGCCTAGAGCTGCGCCGACGGGAATGCTCAGCCCAATGAGGACGAGCAGAAGGATGAGTGCAGTGGCAACCATATCGCCTTACCCCTTAACCATGCGCTCGCCTGCGGCGGCTTCTTCTTCAGCTTCTTCTTGGGTTGAGCGAACGCCCGCGACAGCTTTGACCTCGTCGATCCGGCCGGTGACTAGCGCAACTGATGCTCGCACGAGCATGAGAGCCAGAACCAGACACATCCAAATCAACCCCATCAGCCAAAGACCCTGCGGGATATAAAGCGGAGTTGCGAGAGGCGTGTTGGCAGCGGAGTTCTGCACCCATGAGGTCGCCGCAACGTCATAGGCATAATAGGTCAGCACCACCATGAAGATGCCGAGTGCCACGAGTGAGAGCCAGTCCAGGAAGGCTGAAATGCGAACCGGAAGATATTGATAGATCACGTCGACACGCACATTCGCCCGTTGAAGGGTTGCAAAGGCAAGCGCCCATGAGGTGCTGATGGCAAAAGCGTAGCTCGAAAGCTCATCGGCGCCGCCCGTGCTGAAGCCGAAGAACTTACGAACGAAGACATCGAAGGAAATCAGCAGCACGCTGCCGATCGTTATAGCGCCGCCGAACCATACGGCCCAGCGCGACATATGCTCTGCTGCGCGGCTCAAGCCGCCAAGAAAAGAAGGTTGTATGGTCGGTGCCATGAAAATACCTGTGTCGGCGCAAGCGTACCCATTGGACCAAAGACTGGTCTGCCAAAGGCACGGAAAGACGCGTCAGACTACATGCCGGCCTGACGCGTCGAGTTGGATTACTTGGAAACCGTGACGTTCAGCGTCTTGCCGATCGTGTCGTTGAAGCTCTTCACGCAATCGGCCGAGCAGCGTGCCGCCCACTTCGGCAGGATCGATTCCTGGAGAGCCTTCTTCAGAAGCTCACGGTCGGCAGCAGTCGGCTCGACCAGCTTCATCTTTCCCTTAACAGGCAGATTGCAGGCTGCGGCGCCCGTGTTGCAGTCATAGCCCTGCTGGGTCTGCTCGGCTGCAGCCTTCCAGATGTCGTCCATCAAGGTCTTGATGTTGGTCTGGATGAGTTCCTGAACCTTCGGATCGAGCTTGTCCCAGACAGCCTGATTGACGGCATGGATCTGCTGGTTCCAGTTGATCGGAAGCGCATACAGGTGGGTCGAGACTTCGTACCACTTGGCGGAATAGCCGGAGAGCGAGCCCGTGATGGCGCAATCAACGACCTTGTTCTGAAGGGCTGGCACCACTTCGCCAAACGCCATCGTCACGCTCGAGCCGCCGAAGGCTTCCACGAACTCGGCCTGGGTGCGACTGCTGGTGCGCACCTTCTTACCCTTCAGGTCGGCAAGGGCATTCACCTCTGCATTGCAGAACAGAACCTGCCCCGGATAGGTGGAGATGCCCAGAAGCTTTACCTTCGAGCCCTCGCCGTAGAACTTGCTGTAAACCGGCTCGAACGCTTCCGTGACTTCGCGTGCAGTCTTCACATCGGGAGCAAGTCCGGCAAGGTCGATTGCCTCGTTGATCGGGTTATCGCTCGCGAAATAGGAGAGAGTGGCAGTCCCGAACGGAATGACACCCTGCGACATCAGGCGGAGAATCTCAGGCCCCTTGAGGCCCATTTCATTGAAGCCCTTGATGTCCGCAGTGACCTGCCCGTTTGAACGTTCAGGAATCGTCTTGGTCCAAAACGGCTTCTCGAAGTCGTTATAGGCCGTAAGATTGCTGAGGCCGCCGACGATCTGAAGCTTGGTCTTCGGCAGATCCTGCGCCTGGGCTGCACCAGACAAGCTCAGCAGGGCTGCGGCTCCGACGGCATAAACGATTCTTTTCATGATGTGTCATCCTCTGGTTCAGTTTTATCACTGAGCGAAGACACATGCGGGCCGTATCGAAGCGCCTCTTCCGTTTCCGGTTTCTAGGCCCCCTCAGGCGAGCAGCGGAAGACTCATGCTGCTAAAGTGCGCCCGCCACTCAGTAACCCTGCTGTCGTTCCTCAGCTTCGCCACATTGCATCCTAAGTACCTTTAGCTTGTCTATTCGTATGTTTTAATGGGGGATATAAGTTCTATTTATATCCCCTCGGGGCCCTGCCCTTGCTGCGGGCAGCGATGTCCTGCGCCAGTTCGGCAATCAATCGCATAGGGCGGCTTTCGAGCCCATTGATCCAACTCACGGTAAAGCTGAGATCCGGCAGCGGATCGCTCTCCACATCGAGGATCTGCAATTCGCCTGAAGAAAGCTCCCGATCAAGAAACACGGGCGTGATGACCGCTGTTCCAATTCCATCCAGAGCCATCCTCACAATCATGGAAACGGGTGCACTGCCATACATACGCGGCGTCTTCACCCCCGCTCGCATCAGCATATCGCGTACGACTTGATAGGGGCTGCTATTTGACGGATGAGTAATGATCGGTCGGGTGGCAATATGTTCCAGAGTAACCTTCGAGCCTCCCAGTTGCAGCGACGGACTGGCAACCCACGAGAGCGAATAGGTACACAGCGGCAGATTCTCGACGCGCTCCTCAAGGACAGGCCCCATCAGGAAGGCGATATCGATCTGTCGGGACATCAGTTGAGAACGAAGCACATGCGTGCTGTCCACCTCGATTTCCAAAACCAGGGCAGGATAGGCGGCGTGAACCTCCTCGATGAACGTGGACAGCCAAGTCTGGACGATCGTCTCTGCGACACCGATGCGAATTGTGCCGCTCATCACGTTTTGATCCTGGGCCGCTTTCAACATATCGCGTCGAGCCTGCATCATGCGCTCGGCATGCGAGAGCATCTCCTGCCCCTTCGCTGTCAGCGTTACGCCTCGCACATCCCGCTCGAACAAGCGTACGCCAAGGGTTGATTCCAGCGACGCGATACGCTGCGACACAGCAGGCTGGGTCGTTCCGAGCTTCTCGGACGCCGCTCTCAGGCTTCCGAGGGCAGCCGCCCAAAAGAATGTTTCAATATTTCTAAAATCGATCATCGGTTTCGTTCGGCGATCACAGACAGCTTGTGTCAATCACCATAGCCGGAATGATTACGGCACGCGACGCGCTCCATGCGAATTTCGGCGTCGCAGCACGATCAATGATGCGTTCCACCCGGTGCTTACGGCAAGAGCCAGAACCAAAGCAACGGCGCTTCCAAGGCGCGGGGCGCACAAGTGAAGCACGGTCAATGCGCCCACAAAGCCAAACATTCCGGGCACTCCATTGGCCACCACGGACGCCGTCGCCGCGCCGCCGACACGAGGCTGCAGGATCAGTGCCATGCTGATCAGGACAACTGGGGCCAAGGCAGCGACGGCCGCCATTGAAGAACCAAGCGTCTTTCCCGCCAGGAGCGTCACGCCCACAACGCTCATGACCAAGGCCGCGCGGAAAGGAACGTCCCATGCGCGCTTCTTTGGAGCAACTTTGATGCCCGCAGTGGCGAAATTTCGCGCGAAAGGAATGGCAAGAGCATAAACTGCCATGTTCAACGCGAGTGCGCCGGCAAGAGACCATTGCTGATTGAGGATCATGGCTATGGAGATAGCCCACACCCCTAGAGCACAGCCGATGCTCGCCAGAGTGTTGAACCGTTGGGCGGCGGCTGCATAGACCGCCATATAGACGACCGTCGCCGCAGATACGGGCAGTCCTGCCAAAGCGCTGACTGCGATGAAATCAGCGCCATGATCGACAGCGAGGAACGCATAGGCCGGCCCAGCCGAAATGGGCAAAGTTACAATCATGGCCCCCAGGAATGGGCCGCTCCGCTCCACCACCAAAGAGGCCGCGACCACAATCGCCGCGCTGGTCAGCATCTTCATGACGAGCAGCGCCCAGAATGAAAAGTCCAAGATCCCCAACCTTCAAAGCAGCTTGTCTTTACGCGCCAGCGTGTCGGGCCTGGAAGTGATTCACGCAAGTGAAATCAGCTTCTTTCCTTCTTGAGACGTCGTTCTGGAAGGCAATTCAGGCTCACTGCGCTAAAGGATACCTTGGTTTTTCATGAGATAGCTGGCGTATCACCCCTGTTTCCAGCTGACACGGATATGCCGCTAAACCAAGTGATGGGCAGGCAGCCTTCGATCAATATGGCTTTAGCAATGCTATGGAGCAGGTCCAAAAATGCAGCTGCTCACGCAGGGCGACTGAAGCACTCTCCTAGTCGCCTTGGTTGCAAATCCTAGTGGGTCGAGGGTATCGATCTTACGAAACCACAAAGCTCTCTCTGAGGCACTTGCATGGTGCAGGAGCGCATCAGGATGACCGTAGGAGAGGCAGCAACTCTCGAGCTTCGGACGGAGACGCCACGCGGCAGCCAATAGATTTGACAATCTCGACAGCACGCTGAACGAGTGTCTGATTGGTAGCGGGGACCCCACGCGACATATAGAGGTTGTCTTCCATCCCTACCCTGATGTGCCCCCCAAGGATAACCGATTGTGCAGCCATTGGGAATTGAGCCTCGGAGATACCGAAAGCAGACCAAATCGCGCCTGAAGGCAATGCGTCGGCGAGGAATTGCATCGAGCGCGTCGTCGCTACGCTCCCCCACGCAATGCCAAGACAAAGCTGAAAATAGCTTTGTGCCGGAAGGATCCCCTTCTCGATCAAATGCCGTGAGAGGCTAACATGTCCCGACTCAAATACCTCCAGTTCGGGCAGCACGCCAGCGGCGGTCACTGCTTTTGCGATCGTTTCGATATGCGTAGGGGTGTTGATGAAGACAGAGGGACCAAAATTAAGGCTTCCCATGTCCAACGAACATAACTCGGGCTTTAATTTCAAAACATGCTCACACCGACGCAATGGAGGAATCAGGGTCGTTCCCGCCCCACCCCGGCCTGGATCCATCTCATCTGGAATGAAGCGGCCTCCAAAACCCGTTGTGAGATTGATGAGGACATCGGCATTGGCTGCCTTTATGCGGTTAACCACATCCTCGTACAATCCGTACTCGCCGCTTGGGGCGCCGGTTTCGGGGTCGCGGACATGGATATGGACGACGGCTGCTCCTTCGCGCCACGCCGCAAGAGCGGCGTCGGCAATTTCTTGAGGCGTTACGGGGGCCCGATTCCTGGCGCTTATCGGCGCGCTGCCTGTCACAGCGCAGGTGATGATAACAGGACGTGTCATATGATTCTTCCTAAAGAGAATACTCAGGCTTCATGAATGTCTCCGAGCACATTCCCGCGTTGAATTTTTCTCGCAGTTTGCCTGGCGGGCCTTCAGCGCTCACCGAGCGTTCGTTGAGCAGATTGTCGGCGGAAAAATTCCCCGATGAAAACGACAATCGTCACTGCAATCAGAATGACCGTCGAGACTGCCGCCAAAATGGGGCTGACCTTCAGCAATGCGTCATCCCACATTTGCTTTGGCAGAGTGGCACTGAGCCCACCCGTGACGAATAGCGCGACTGTCAGTTCGTCGAAGGACGTTACGAAGGCAAAGAGGAAAGCAGAGATCAATCCCGGACGGACCAAAGGAATCGTGATCCGCTTGATCGCCTGCCACGGCTTGGCTCCCAGCGTTCCGGCAGCCTGCTCAAGGCGTTCGTCATGGCTTTTGAGAACAGCGATCATCGTGACGACGACA
>JAEXGT010000083.1 GCA_023450615.1 Pseudomonadota bacterium
AAAATGAGGTGAGTGCGCCGATCAGGTCCATGTCAGGTTTCATTGTTCTGCCCCTACGTTGTTGGCTAGAACTTATCCCTTCCCCCAAACCCTGTCTGCTCTCCACCTGGGGAGTGGATTTTGTTACAATGCTGAAAATGCAGGGAAAACCAGCCCGAAACTGGCTCCTGATGTTCTTCGGAAGCGATAAAATCTCGGGGCTCAGATCAAAAAATCCGTCCTTATCTGGCTGAGGTCTCAAGACAGACCTGACCCTGCCGCCAATCGCTCGAATCCTGTCCGAAAATTATCGGCGCGCCTTGCTCTTAATCGGCAAGGTGCTGCCCTGCCGGTGCCGAGACGCATCGACTAAAGTTGGCCCGAAGCAGAATGCACGATTTTTGCTTTGCGTGCTTCTTCAATGACTTATGCGCCCTACACACGACTATTGATATATAGTATCATAGTGACAGGTTCCGTAGAAGTCACTATGTTATAAAGAGTCATGTCGTGGCGGCCTGCGATTATTCCTGAGAAGCTCGTTTGCATCTCAGGATCAATCGCCGACCGCCGGGCGTAGGTCGATGCGGTGGAGGGAGTGTGAGCTTTTCGTTAATGGCGTCTCAGATCGCAGCCTATCGTACCTCCGGCCATGTTTGCGGGTTTGAGGCATGAGCACTGAAACCATTTCCCTGTCCGGCAGAGGCACGAATTCTGCGATGGGTCCGGATGTTCGGTCCGCCATCGAGGCTTGCTATTGGGAAGTGACCTCGCTTGGCGCGCCGGAGACATGGCCGCAATATCTGCGCACGCTCGTCAGCCTGATGCTCGGTTCGCGCCAGCCCATGTTCATCCTATGGGGTGCGGATCGAACGATGATCTACAATCAGGGCTACGCATCCATTCTGGGGCACCGTCACCCGAGGGCCTTGGGCCTGCCCTTCGCAGACGTCTGGCCTCATCTGGCACAAGAGGCGAGCGCCATCATCGACAAGGTTTCCGCAGGCAAAGCTGCTCACTTGGATGATCTGACATTCGTCGCGCGACGGACAGGCTATTCAGGCGAGGTACGGTACAGCTTCTCATGCACGCCCATCCATGGCGACGCTGAGCACGTAGCAGGTACCCTTTGGGTCTACGGCGCGACAGTGATGCAGGAGCGGGCCGAGCATCACCTGAGATTCCGACTCGAGCTCGATAAGCGGCTTCGCTACATCAACGATCCCCGTAAGGTCATGGCCGTGACGGCGGAGATGCTCGGGCGCCACATGAACGCATCCCGTGTCAATTACGGTTATATCGAAGACACGCCAGACGGAGAGATCTTCATCGTCGAGCGGGATTGGACCGATGGAAAGGCGCCGAGCTTGGTCGGGCAATATCCTGTCGCGGCGTTCGGCGCTCCCCTTATTGAGATATTGAAGGTCGGGCATACCGTGTGCCTGCACGACGCCTTCGACGATCAGTTGACGGCGGGCGAGGGCATCGCCGCGACCTATGTCGCCATTGGTGCGCGTTCAGGCATCACGGTGCCCCTCATCAAGGGAGGCCGCATGGAGGCGGCCTTGCTCGTGCATCAGGTCGAGCCGCGCCACTGGCGTGAAGACGAAGAGCTTCTGGTGCGGCAGGTTGCCGAACGAACCTGGGAAGCGGTCGAGCGCGCGCGGATGGAGACCGCCCTGCGCGAGAGCGAAGAGCGGATGCGCGATATCCTGGAGAGCATCAACGACGCTTTCTACGCGGTCGATCGCGAGTGGCGCTTCACCTATGTCAACCGCAAGACGGAAGAATTGTGGGGGCGCAAGCGTGAAGACCTTATGGGCAAGGTCTATTGGGACGAGTTCCCGAACATCGTCGGAAGTGAGCCTTACAGGGCTCACATGATGGCAATGGAAGGGCGGATTCCCATTCGCTTGGAAACAATGGACGCCCTCAATCGACACTGGCTGGAGATCAGCATCTTCCCCACGTCGGATGGGGGGCTCTCCATCTATTTTCGCGATGTCTCAGATCGAAAGAATGCGGAGGAGCACCAGGAGCTGCTGATCCACGAACTGAACCATCGGGTCAAAAACACTCTTGCAACCGTTCAGTCCATCGCAGCGCAGACTTTGCGCAATGCTGACGTAACGCAGGAATCGCGCATGGCCCTTGAGGCGCGTCTTTTCGCCCTTTCGAGGGCCCACGACGTTTTGACCCGCGAGAACTGGGAAGGCGCATCGCTGCGTGAAATTGTTGCGCAATCCATTGAACCCTATCGTGGGCTCGGCGAGAGCAGGTTGAATGCCGACGGGGCGGAGGTCCGCCTGTCGCCGCGCATGGCGCTTGCCATCTCCATGGCTCTGCAGGAGCTTGCGACCAATGCTGTAAAGCATGGTGCGCTCGCGAATGCATCGGGGCGGGTCGATATCACGTGGTCATTGGATGTTTCCGTTGACCCAGCGCGCCTCCATCTGCGCTGGGAGGAGAAGGGCGGCGCACCCGTTCAGCCGCCGCAGCGCCGCGGCTTTGGAACTCGCCTTATCGAGCGGAGCCTGGCCTACGATCTGCAGGGCAATGTCAGGATCGATTTCGCCTCCAGCGGCGTCATCTGTACGATCGACGCTCCCATGGACGAAGGCGATCTGCCGGTTCGCAGGGGCATGCTCAAAAAATCCGCCTTTGCCGCTTAAGGGCCAAGCTGTGAGGCGTATTTCGCAGGTGCCGATTTCTGCGCATGACATGAAAAGTGACCTCCCGCGCTTCTGACGGCGTGATCTTTCTTCGCCGTGCCGGCGCATCGAAGTACAGCTTGGCGCGTTGAGAGAAGGGCAAGGGGTATGGCCGCATCGGCTGAGAGCAGGGGCGGAGGTCGTCATGCTGCGTCGTTTCTGGTGTTCTCTCGCGTATATCGCTCTTGCCTTCGGTTTTCTCGCGGGAGGAAGAGCTTCAGCCGAGCCCCAACTGGACTTGGCTCTGGTTCTCGCCGTTGACGTCTCCTCCTCCATGGAAGCAGAGGAACAGGGATTGCAGCGTGCCGGTTTCGTGGCAGCTTTCCGCTCTTCGCTGGTGCATGAAGCCATCCAGAACGGCGCATTGGGTCGGATCGCCGTCACATATGTGGAATGGTCCGGCGCCAAGGATCAGACGGTGCTCGTGCCCTGGACCGTGATCGACGGGCCGGAGAAGGCCAGGGAGTTTTCCAATGTCCTCGCCAGTAAGCCGATACGGCAGGCAGGCATGACCTCGATTTCCGGCATCATCGATTTAAGCCGCGATCTCTTCGATGATCTCGGCAGGATCTCGACACGGCGCGTCATCGACATTTCGGGCGACGGTCCCAATAACGATGGACGCAAGGTGGTGCTTGCACGCGATGAGGCTGTCGCCGACGGCATCGTCATCAACGGCTTGCCGATCATGTTCGGACGCACGCAGAACAGCCCGGAGATGGATGGGCTTGATATCTATTACCGTGAATGCGTCATCGGCGGTGCCGGCTCATTCATGATCCCCCTGCACGACCCTGAGCAATTCGCCATGGTCATCCGCACCAAGATCATGCGGGAGATCGCCGATAATGCGGATCACCATCCAAAGCTCGTTCCAACCCAGGAGCGCATGAACTGCGTGACAGGCGATAAGAAGAGTGACGACAATCCCAATATTCAAAAGAATCCGTAACCTC
The DNA here is from genome assembly GCA_023450615.1 of Pseudomonadota bacterium. GTDB lineage: Bacteria > Pseudomonadota > Alphaproteobacteria > Rhizobiales > Beijerinckiaceae > Microvirga. The sequence goes on from JAEXGT010000083.1 coordinate 3,647, forward strand.
TCACCGCATGAGGCCCGCACCCTTCAGGGCGTTCGCAATGACCTCTCCAATATCCAGAACCTTTGATGCGGCCGGCTTTGCGGGCGCCGCCACCTTCTGCTGTGGCGCAGGGACGGATTGGAACGAAGCGGTTTCCGGGATGGCGCTCGTCTTCTTCGAAATTACCTGTTCCGCCAGGCCAAAGAATTTAGCGGCGTTATAGCTCGACGAAATTCCGGCTTCCAGAAGGAATGGGCCTGCTGCGCCGTAATGGTTCTCTTCATCGCCTGTGGCAAGCGGCGTGCCGTGCGCCATGCCGGTGATCACATATTCTTCGATCACATCGTCTCCGGCAGCGTTCGTCCACACGCGGTGCGGATATCCGTTCACGATCTCGGTCCGGCTTGGTTGAGCGGGCAAGCCGTGGACGTCGGTCCATTGCTTGACGATCTCACCCGCATTCATGGGCTTCACCGTGGTATCCGCGCTGCCGTGCCAGATCGACACCTTCGGCCAAGGGCCGCGATGAGGAGAGGCATTGCGCACCAGGTTGCCCCACGCCGCTGCCGGTCTTTCCTGCCCCTGGAACATGGCCTCGAACGCTTCCGGGACGCTGGTGGCGCTTCGATAGGGCAGACCGGCGATGATGGCTCCGCCCGCAAACACATCCGGATAAGTGGCCAGCAAAGCGGCGGCCATCGCGCCGCCTGCCGACAAGCCGGTGACGAAGACACATTTCGGGTCGATGCCGTGGTCGCGGATAGCGCGTTCAACCATCTGGCGGATCGAGGCTACCTCGCCCTGCTCACGGTCCGTGTCGCCGGTTTGAAACCAGTTGAAGCAGCGTTTGGGATTATTGGCCTCCTGCTGCTCAGGGAAGAGAACGACAAAGCCGTAGCGCTCGGCGAGGGTCGACCATCCGGAGCCGTGATCGTAACCCGCGGCGGTTTGTGTGCAGCCGTGGAGAACCACGACGAGTCTAGGAGAGGAGGCAAGTTTCGGCGGCGCATAGGTGAACATGCGCAGATTGCCGGGATTGGCACCGAAATTGTGCGTTTCAACGAGGCGGCTGGAGATCGGCTGTGAGGTTCCGGATGAAGCTGCGCTTGCGGCTCCAGCTTTCATCAATCCTTCCCATTGGCTGCGGTGCTTGGCCAATTGGCGGATCATAGTGCCTAAACGCTGCATCGGGGCTATCTCTCAAAGAAAGTATGAAAGACTGATAACACCCGATGGTCTGTTTTGTTGCAACGCAAAAACCATATGGTGCGCCGCAATAAATCGTCACAGCTCCGTATTCCTGGCCGCCATCACTCAGGAATACGGCGGTGCCTTAATTGACGGCGTATGAGGGCGTGTCGCCCATGAGAGCCGCCTTGGCGGCCAGCAGCAGCGCCTCACCGAGCTCGCGCGCATGCTCCGGCGTCATCGCCACCGGCAACTGCCGGCGCACGCCGCTCTCATACTCCTCCGGCGTCGTGGCCATCTCGATCACCATCATGGCATCGCGGCCATCGAGCGTGCCCA
>JAEXGT010000091.1 GCA_023450615.1 Pseudomonadota bacterium
TGGGCACGCTCGATGGCCGCGATGCCATGATGGTGATCGAGATGGCCACGACGCCGGAGGAGTATGAGAGCGGCGTGCGCCGGCAGTTGCCGGTGGCGATGACGCCGGAGCATGCGCGCGAGCTCGGCGAGGCGCTGCTGCTGGCCGCCAAGGCGGCTCTCATGGGCGACACGCCCTCATACGCCGTCAATTAAGGCTCTGAGGCGTCCCTCATCGGCATGTGCCGTACGCGCCCATGTCGAAATGAAAATGATCATCATGCGCCTCGTTGCAATCGGGGCTCAGCACGGCATCGACGAAGGTGCAGGCTCTATCGCGCACGGCCTGCAGGAAAGTCGCACGGCGCGGCTCGCTTCCCTTCCAGTCGTTTTGCACCATGACCTGCTGCCCATTGGCCAGTACGAAACCGAAAATGTCGATGGCATGGGCCGTTGCGTGCTCGCTACGCCGTCCTTGCGAGCGATGATTGATGTTTCATGGGAAGGTTTTAGGGCCGCTTATCCTCGAAGCCACCAGCTCAGCGGTTCCCTATGCGATTGCGAGGGATCAGCCCGCCTGTGCGACACCGCGGCAATGAAAGCCAAGAACGCGAGGAGCGCCGCCGAGGTAGTATTCTTCCATATCCTGAATGGAGAACCCGGCCCGCCTGAGAAGTTCAGCAACCGGCCTCGTGAGATTGCAGCCCACGGCGAGAGAACGCCAGATCGGATTGAGACGACGCTGCCAGCGCGCCACATCCTCTTCCGGCGACAGGCCATGCTCCAGGAAGAGCACCCTGCCCCCGGGCTTGAGAACGCGCCTGACTTCCTTGAGCGCCTGCTCGGGATCCTCGACCGAGCACAGAGTATAAGTAATCACCGCCGTGTCGATGGTGTCGTCTCCCAGCGGCAGCGCCTCCGCCGGAGCGCGCACGATCTCGACCGGAACGCGGCTGCTACGCTGCCGCGCTTCGCCGAGATGAAGGAAATCGTCGCTCGGGTCGACGCCGATGACCTTCGTCACCTCGAGTGGATTGTAGAATCGCAGATTCAACCCAGGCCCCATTCCGATCTCGAGAACCATGCCACGGGCGAGAGGGATGATCCGCTCGCGTTCCGCAGAGATATCGTCCATCGCGCAGAGGCAGCTGACGAATTTCGGGCCGATATGGCGGGAGTAGAAGCTCATTGTCGTTCTCCGCGCGAGGAAAGGCTTCAATGGCTACCGGGCGGGGCCGCGCCAGCCGTAATAGACATCGAGAGGGTCCAATCCGATGTCCCGCAACACGTGCTCGTCGAGCTCCGCCAGTTCCCGGCGGGTCTGCTCCCGCAATGCGGCTTTTCTCATAAGCACAACGAAGTAACGGCCCGACCTGACCGCGCTCGCCGCGGAGGCGCGCGCAAGCCAGCCGAAATGGGAAAAGTCGGACATGTGCATCGGATCGGTGTTCTGCATCATGGCATGCCTCCCAGCATATTTGATGCTAGACTGTGCCGGACCCGAGGCCCGGCTGCGCCGATGAAGACAAGGCATTGCCCGATCATCGGCACTGTCGATGATGTGCCACCTGCGTCCGGTGTTCTGTGACGCTGGTCACATTGCAGTCGTGCCGCCATGACAGGCAGAGGACTTTCCATGGCCGGACCGCACAACCTCGCACTTATGCTCAAGGCCAATCCCTTCTTCGCCGGGCTTGGCGACGAAGCCATCGAGGCCATTGCGGTGCTCTGCGTGTCCCGACGCCTTGATCCGGGTGAAACGCTCTTCCTCAAAGGAGATCCGGGCGATGCGCTCTATGCGCTCCGGCGGGGTCAGATCAGAATCTCCACAGGTAGCGCCTCCGGCAAGCGGCTGACGCTCAACCTGCTGGGACCAGGCGACGTCTTCGGCGAGGTTGCGCTGCTCGACGGACGCCCGCGCACAGCCGATGCCGTGGCCGTCGAGCCGACGGAACTCTACACGATTTTTCGACGAGACTTCTTCAGCCTTCTGGAGCAGCGCCCGTCCGTCGCAACGCGTCTGATCGAGCTGCTTTGCGAGCGCATCCGCTGGATGAGCTCGCAGATGGAGGAGCGCGCTCTGCAATCGTTGGAAACCCGGCTTGCTCACCGCCTTGTAGCACTCAGCGAGGATTACGGCCGCGATCTGCATGTGAGCCAGGAGGAACTTGCCGTCTTCGTGGGTGCGAGCCGCGAGAGCGTGAACCGGCAGCTTCAAAGCTGGCGGCGCATGGGATGGGTGGAGTTGGGCCGCAACTGCATTCGCGTTCTCCACCCATCGCATCTCCACCGCCCTCCCGGCGGGAGCAGCTCCGTAACGCAGAACTCCGTGTGACCCGCATCACAGAAGTAAACTCTCGCTCCCCTCAGAATGCAGGACTGCTTTCAAGGGGAGATGAGCCATGGCTTTGTATCGACACGAGCTGCCGCAGCTCTCAGGAGGCGATTTCCTGTCCGATGGCGGACTGGAAACGACGCTCGTCTTCCATCATGGAATTGATCTGCCCTGCTTTGCCGCATTTCCGCTCGTGATGAGCGAAAGCGGGCGCGAGACGTTGCGGCGCTATTTCAGGCCCTATCTCGAAACGGCCCGGCAGCGACAGCTCGGCTTCATTCTCGACACCGTTACTTGGCGCACCAATGCGGATTGGGGCGAGAAGCTTGGCTATTCGACGCACGATCTGGCGAATGTCCAACGCCAATCCGTCCTTTTCGCCAGCGAATTGCGCGAGGCTCATGCGACGGAGAGCACGCCCATCGTCATCAACGGCATCCTTGGGCCGCGCGGCGATGGCTACAAGGCAGACAACCGGATGAGCGCCGCAGAAGCGGAGCATTATCATGCACCGCTGCTTGAGGTCTTTAGCGATACGGCAACGGACATGGTGAGCGCCATGACGATGACCTATCCCGAAGAGGCCATCGGCATCGTTCGCGCGGCGCAGAAGAACGGCATGCCGGCGGTGATTTCCTTCACGGTCGAGATCGACGGGCGCCTGCCCTCCGGAGATACCCTGAAAGACGCGATCGAGCGGGTTGATGCAGCCACCGGGTCCGGGCCCGCTTACTACATGATCAACTGTGCGCACCCGGGACATTTCGAGGATGCTCTTAAATCCCAGGAGCCATGGTTGGATCGGATCAGAGGGATCAGGGCCAATGCTTCCGCTTTGAGCCATGCCGAGCTTGATGCTGTGACGGAGCTTGATGCAGGAGATCCGATTGCGCTCGGGCTTCACTATCGATCCCTGCGCAACTCCTTGAAAAAGGTTTGCGTCCTGGGAGGATGTTGCGGAACCGACCTTCGGCACATCGCTGCTATCTGCGAAGCCTGCAGTCCAGCTTCCGTCGAGCCCGCTCCGGCACATGTGATGAAAGGGACCTGAGAAAAACCTCATAGAGAAGCACGTTCGATGCCCACCAACCTTGATAGAAATCGTGACACTGAAACTAACCCTTAAGGGGTGTGAGGACGCAAAAGAGTTGGGAGCGGCAGTTTCGCGGCATAGTATATTTCGAGCAGCGAAACTCACAAGCAAGGCATAAGCCCACGGCGCAATGTGAGAAGGACAAGCGTCCGTCAAAGGCTATCGAACGTTCACCCGATCGGATTATGCCATGTCACGACGTTTCGGAGTTTCATGTTTCGGGATGCGGAAAGCGGCACTTGTCCGCTTCTTCATCTGCGCTCTCGCTCTCCTTCCTCTGGAAAATGCTTTGGCGCAGGAAGGAGCAAGGAAGGTCCTTCATATCGATTCCTACCATCCGGGCAATGAGTGGAACGATCGGATCGTGGCTGCCCTGCGGGAAACATTGAGCGGCAAAGCCGTCAATCTGCGCGTATTCCATATGGATACGAAGCGGCGCCCATCTGAAGACGACATCCATGCGTCGGCCATGGAGGCCGTGCGGATGATCGAAGAGTTTCAGCCGGATGTGGTCACGACCAATGACGACCCCGCCACGCAGCATGTCATCATGCCATACCTGCGAGATGCTGCGGTTCCGGTTGTCTTTTGCGGGCTGAACTGGGACGCCTCGATCTATGGCCTCCCCTATCGCAACACCACCGGCATGGTAGAGGTTTCGCCGATCCCGCAAATCGTGAGATTGATGCGCCGCCATGCGCATGGTTCACGGCTTGGCTTCCTGTCCGAAGATACACTGGTAAAGCACAAGGAGCTCAGCTTTCACCAGCGCCTCTTCGGAATTACTTACGAGAAAACCTATTTCGTGAGGTCTCTCGCGGAGTGGAAGGAGGCCTTTCTGCGCGCGCAGCAGGAGGTCGACATGCTCCTGATCCTGGGGGTCGGCGCACTGCCAGATTGGAACCTCGCCGATGCAACCCGCTTCGTCGAGGAGAACAGCAGGATACCAAGCGGAACCGATTTCGAATGGCTGACCGCAGTGAGCCTCATCGGCGTCGTCAAAAGTCCGCAGGAGCAGGGGCGCTGGGTGGGCCAGGCGACGCTTCGTATCCTCGAGGGCGTTCAGCCCAGCGACATTCCTCTCTCGCACAACCGCGAAGGCGAGTTGTTCTTCAACGACAGGATCGGCCGCCAGCTCGGCATTACGGATCTGCCTCCCCTCGCCAGGGCCGTTCCATGACAACTCATCAGCCGGCTGCACCTTCAAGGATCACGAGCCCCAAGCGCTCGCTCACGCTGCAGACGCTTCGCAAGATCGCGATCCGCATCAGCCTTGTTGTCGCGGCTGCCACCATCCTGAGTTACTGGCATGTGAAAACCGGCTTCGAGCAGCAGGCGACCGAGAACCTGGAGCGCTATGTGGAGCAAAGGCGCGTTCGTGAAAGCGCCATCTTCGATCTCGCCAGCAGCAACATCCGCACCTTCTCGGACAGCTATCTGCGCGAGATCAGCCAAATGGACCCTCTCGGGGCCGAACAGCGCTTCGCAATGCTCTTCGAGCAACGCCCAGACGGCACCACGCGCCTGACGGAGAACGTCTTTAAAACCTATGGCGTCACAGGCTTCATCGGCAAGCATGTGATGATCGATCGTGATCTTAAGCGGCGTCTCGTCGTAGCGTTCGACCTGATCACGCAATTCGGTCCGGCCTGGAAAAGCCAATTCGCCAATCTCTATGTGATGACGCCCGAAGGCGCTGTCATCATGTACTGGCCGGAACAGCCCTGGGCACTACGCGCAGGAGATTGGGAAATCGCAGGCAAGCTCAATCTGCTGTCGGAGGGAAAGGATGGCGTGCTCGTTGCCAGCACCGGGACAATCGGCAGCTCCATCAAGGAACGCTGGTCAGAACTCTATTTCGACTACGGCATCAATGACTGGCTTGTATCGGTCACACGTCCGGCCCACGTGGAGGGAAGACCGGCTATAAAAATAGGACAGGACATTCTCGTTCACGATCTGATCGGGCGCGCCGTCAGTACCGATCTGGACGGCACCTACAACATCCTCTTTTCCGAAGAGGGGCGGGTCATCGCCCATCCCCGTTTTATGGACGCCATTCAGGCGCGCAGCGGATCGCTTCCGGTATCAGAGACGAACGATCCGAATCTTAAGGAGATTCACCGGCTGACGCACGAGCGCTCCTCCAAGCAGACCGTCATCCGCGATCAGACCGACAATCAGGTGATCGCCGTCACGAAGCTAAGCGGGCCGGGATGGACGCTCGCCACGGTCTACCCGCTCGATTTCGCGGCTGAAAGCGCCTGGAAGACCGCGCGCCTCATTCTTCTCATGGGCGTGCTGGCGCTGCTTCTCGAAATCGCCATCATGAGTTCGACCCTCAGAAGCCAGATCGCCGTGCCCCTGCGCCTCCTGGTACGGGCCACGAGCTCCGTGGCGAAGGGCGAGTTCAAGACCCATCTCAACCTGAAAAGACAGGATGAAATCGGCGAGCTGGCTGAAGCCTTCACGACCATGGCCCGGCAGCTCGACGCCCGTGAGACGGCGCTCAGCGAGCGTAGCGCGAGCCTTGCCAAGTTGAACGAGGAACTGGCTTACGAGCTTAGCGAGCGCGAAAAGGCTGAACGGGAACTTGCGCGTCACAGAGAGCTCAACGCCCTTCTCGACACCATCGATTACGGAATTCTCTTCTTAAGTCCCGACCTGAAGATCCGCCTCGCCAACAGGGCCTACAAAACCATGTGGGCCGTGCCGGAAGCGCAGCTCACCAAGGGCACGCCCATTCGTGACGTGATCTCCCATCACAGCCGTGCGCTCGGCATGAAACATGAATACGAGCACGCGTTTATTGAGCGCAGCATGGAGGACATTCGGCATTGCGATGAGGTGCCGACCGAAATTCAGTCGCCGAACAACCGGGTGCTGCGCTATCATTGCGTGGCGCTACCGGACGGCGGGAGGATGCTCACCTATGTGGACATCACCGATCAGAAGCAGGCTCTCGACGCCATCGCGCTGGCGGAGCAGCGCCAGCGCCGCCTTCTGGAAATGGCTCCCTATCCGTTGGTCGTGACCCGAATGTCCGATGGGCGAATTCTGTATGCCAACGCCCGCACCGCCGAGGCCATCGGACTGAACCAGGAGGAGCTACGGGGAACTCCGGCACCGAACTATTACGCAAACCCTGCCGACCGTGAGCGCCTCCTTGACGTCCTATCCAAGGAAGGCCGCGTTCAGGATGTCGAGGTTCGCCTGCAGCGGCATGATGGGAGCGAGTTTTGGGCTTTGGTGAATGCGAGCTTTGCCGATTATGAATCGACGCCAGCGCTTCTTTTCGCCTTCAACGACATTACGGAACTGAAGCAACGCGAGGCTCAGCTGAAGCAGGCGAAGAAGGAAACCGAATCTGCCCTTCGCGACCTTAACGCAGTGCTGGAAACCATTCAGTACGGTATCCTGTTCCTCGATCCCGATTTCAATGTCCGCCTCGCCAACCGCGCATACCGCGAGATCTGGCAGATGCCCGAAGGCTTCTACGAGACCTCCCGCTCTCTGGAAGACGACATGGAGAAGAGCCGGGAACTGGATACTTACGACGTGCCCGATGAGAAATGGGAGGCCTACAAGGCAAGGCGCATCGGGGAGATCAAGAGCGGCATTGCCGCAACGAGCGAGATGCGTTTGCGGAACGGCCAGGTTCTTCAATACCACATCATCGCCCTGCCAGATGGCGGGCGCATGCTGACTTATTTCGACATCACGGACCTGAAGCTGTTCGAGGATGTTCTACGCCAAGCCAAAGAGCAGGCGGAGGAAGCAAGCCAGGCCAAATCACGCTTCCTGGCAAATGTCAGTCACGAGCTTCGCACGCCGCTCAATGCAGTGCTCGGCTATACCGAACTCCTGATCGACGGACTCTATGGCAACCTGCCTGAGAAGGCTCATGGCATTCTCACCCGCGTTCAGGTGAACGGCAGGCATCTGCTTGCCCTCATCAACGATATTCTCGACCTCTCGAAAATCGAGGCCGGCGAACTTCTGATCGCCTCCGAGCCCTATTCGGTAGCGGATCTCATCCATGCCGTCGTCACGACAGCCGAGCCGCTTGCCTCCGCCAAGGGCCTTGCGCTTGGCGTGTCTGTTCCGGAAACCCTGCCTTATGGCATTGGCGATGAACGCAGGCTCACTCAGGTGCTCGTCAATCTCGTAGGCAATGCCATCAAGTTCACGAGCAATGGCTTCGTCGAGGTCTCGGCTGGTGTCGAAGGCGGACGTTTGAGAATCGCCGTCAAGGATACGGGCATCGGCATCCCGGCCAAGGACCAGAAACTCATCTTCGAGGCCTTCCAGCAAGGGTCCAACGCCATGAACGGCGGCACAGGAACGGGTCTCGGCCTCGCGATCTCGCAACGGATCGTGCAGATGCACGGCGGCACGATCTATGTTTGCTCGACCCTGGGGCAAGGCTCCACCTTCACCATTGACCTCCCCATGGAATCCCGGCCCGCTACGGAGGCCGCCTGATGAAGAAGCGGATCCTGATCGTGGAGGATACGGAAGATAACCGGAGGATTCTGCGCGACCTGCTGACCAATGCGGGCTTCGAGATCCATGAAGCGCATGACGGGCAGGCTGCCGTTCTGGCTGCGGCGGAGTTTCGTCCGGATCTGATCCTGATGGATATCCAGCTTCCCATTCTCGACGGCTATGAAGCCATCCGGCACATCAAGGCCAACAGCGCCATCGACCCGCCGCCGATCATCGCAGTCACCTCCTATGCTCTTTCAGGAGACGAGGAGAAAGCCTGGGCCGCCGGATGCGACGGCTATATCGCCAAGCCCTTCAGCCCACGTCAAATTCTCGCGAAGGTCCGCGAGCTTCTGGAATGACGCCCATGCGCGAGCGTCCCCTCATTCTGATCGTCGACGACATCGAGGAGAACATCGAGATCGTGCGGGTGCGCCTGGAAGCGCAAGGATACGAGATTGCCACTGCCGCAAACGGACGCGAAGCTCTGGAGCAGGCCAGCGCGCTTCGTCCCGATTTGATCCTGCTCGACATCATGATGCCGGAGATGGATGGGATCGAGGTCACGAAGCGGCTCAAGAGCGATGAGGCTCTCCGCCCAATTCCCATCATTCTGCTGACGGCGAAATCCAGCATCAAGGATGTTGTCGCGGGCCTCGACGCCGGAGGCGACGACTACCTCACCAAGCCTTTCGAGCCCGCGACCCTTGTGGCAAGGGTGCGTTCGCTTCTTCGGATCAAGACTCTCTATGACACGGTTCAGGCGCAAGCCGCCGAATTGTCCATCCTCAATCGTGATCTTGAGGCGCGCGTGGAGCAGCAGGTGCAGGAACTTGAACGCCTGCGCGACCTGAGACGCTTCCTGCCGCCTCAGGTGGCCGACATGATTGCCTCGAAGGGGAACAACGCCGAAATTCTCAAGCATCATCGCCGCGAGATCGTCGTTCTTTTCTGCGATCTGCGAGGCTTTACGAGCTTTGCCGAGATCGCAGCTCCCGAAGAGGTGATGGAGCTGCTGAAGGCCTACCACTCGACCCTTGGCCCTTTGATCCATGCGGAGCAGGGAACGCTCGAGCGGTTTACCGGGGACGGCATGATGATCTTCTTCAACGACCCCATCCCCTGCCCCGATCCTGCCGCGCGGGCGGTGCGGCTCGCTATAGCCATGCGCAACAGCACTCAGGCGCTTGCCCATAACTGGCAGCTTCGGGGCTATTCCATCGGCTTCGGAATTGGCGTCTCGCAAGGCTATGCGACCCTGGGACGGATCGGTTTCGAGGGCCGGTTCGATTATGCGGCCATCGGCACCGTCACCAATGTGGCCGCACGCCTATGCTCGGAAGCGCGCGATGGACAGATCCTGGTTACGCAGCGCATCGCGACCGAGGTCGAGGATATGGCGACGGCCTGTTCCCTCGGCGACTATCACCTGAGGGGTCTCAGCCGCCCTATCCCCATCTACAATATCGAAGGCCTGAAAAGCTAAACCCAACCGGCGACCGTACGCTTCGCCCCTTCGGCATAAAGGCGCTGCAGCGCAGCCGTTACGGGGTCGGTGAAGCGTTCGTCGTGAGGCAGATCCTCTCCGAAAATTTCCCGCAACGCGAGCAGTTCCTGAGCCAGTCGCTCAGGCGAGCCTCCAGCGCGATCCGCCGCTTCCCGCAAGCGCGCGGCCATCGGGTCTCGTACATCCATGGGAGCGCCCTTTTCGTCGCTGCCGGTCACATAGCGCATCCAGGCGGCGACGCCGAGGGCGAGACGCTGGATGGAAGCGTTCTCGCCCAACCGGTCCCGCACCGTACCGAGCAGGCGCTGCGGCAGTTTCTGCGATCCATCCATGGCGATCTGCCACGTGCGATGGCGAAGAGCCGGATTCTTGAAGCGCTCGATGAGGGCACGCTTATAAGCTGCAAGGTCAGCCCCTTCGGGCATGTGCAGCGTGGGCGTGACCTCCTCGTTCATGAGCCCTGTGATCAGGCGCTCGAAAGCCGGATCGGCCATCGTGTCGGCGACGGTTTCATATTCGGCGAGGTAGCCGAGATACGCGAGCGTCGAGTGGCTCCCGTTGAGAAGCCGCAGCTTCATATGTTCATAGGGCTCCACATCCGCCACGAATTCAGCGCCGACCCTTTCCCAGGCCGGACGGCCGAGAGGGAAATTGTCTTCGATCACCCATTGCGTGAAGGGCTCCGTCACGACGGGCCATGCATCCGCCACGCCCAGCTTCTCGCGGATGCGCCGACGATCCTCGTCGCTTGTCGCGGGAACGATGCGATCGACCATGGTCGACGGGCAGGACACATGCTCCGCCACGAAGCGGCCGAAAGCCGGATCGCTCAGCTCCGCAAATCGCGTGAGAACCCGCTTCACCGTTCGCCCGTTCGCGGGAAGGTTGTCGCAGGTCAGCACCGTAAAGGGCGGGATGCCCGCGATGCGGCGGCGGCGCAGCGCTTCGAGAATGAAGCCGAGAGCGGACCGGGGCAAATGCGGATTCCGCAGGTCGTGCACGACATCCGGATGCGCCTCGTTCAACGCTCCCGTCGCGGGATCATGGCAATAGCCCTTCTCCGTCACGGTCAGGGAGACGATCCGCGTCTTCGGATCCGCCATGACCCGCAGGAGATCGTCGATGGCTTGCGGAGCGACGATGACGTCTCGAATCGAGCCGATGACGCGCAGCCTCTCGCCGTCGCCCGAGCGGATGGAAAGCGTGTAGAGCCCGTCCTGCGGTTTCAACGCATCGTAAGTATCGGGGCTGCGCAGACTTGCCGCCACGATGCCCCAGCTTGGATCCTGCGCCAGGACATCATCCACATAGACAGCCTGATGCGCCCGGTGAAACGCGCCCACGCCGAGATGCACGATTCCCGTCGTGAGGGCGCTGCGGTCGTAGCGTGGGCGCGCTATCGATTGCGGCAGATCGGGAAGGCTCGTTTCACTCAGGCGCTTCGACATAGCATCCTCAATGCGCCGGCTGTTGCTTGGCGCGGGTGACGATCTGCGTCGGGTTGACGAAGCGCAGGGCGATGATGAGCCATATGAGCGTCGTGGCCATGTAGACTACCGCCATGGCGTCGATGGATTGCACGGCGCGGACGCCTGCCGCGAAGACGGCATAATAGAGCGCAACCACCAGGGTCTGGCTTGTCGGGCCTGCTACGAGGAAGGTCAGCTCGAACATGGCGATGGTGCGCACCAGAACCAGCAGAAGTGCCGCGAGAATGCCGGGCAACAGCAGCGGCAGGAGCACATGGATGAAGAGCTTGAAGGTATTGGCGCCGAACACCCGCGCCGCCGCCTCGATCTTCGGATCGATCTGCTCGATGAACGGGATCATGACGAGGATCACGAAAGGAACCGTCGGCACGAGATTGGCGACGACCACGCCCCAGAATGTTCCCGCAAGGCCCGTCCGGTACAGAACGGTTGCGAGAGGAATGCCGAAAGTGATCGGCGGGATGAGCAACGGCAGCAGGAAGAGCAGCACCAGAAGGCGCTTGCCCGGGAAATCGCGGCGCGCGAGCGCATAAGCAGCGGTGACGCCGAGCACGCCCGAAATCAGAACCACCACCCCGACAACCTGAAAGGTGACGAGCAGCACGTCCCAAAGCTGGAACTCGTTCCAGGCGGAGGAATACCAGCGGGTCGTCCAACCCACCGGCAGCCATGTTCCCAGCCAACGCGTGGCGAAGGAACTCGTGATCACCGTCGCGATCATGGCAAGCAGATTGACGATGAAGAAGCCGACCACGCTCCAGACAGCCACAGCCCACAGTTTCGCGCCAATCGTCGTATCGCGGATCATCATCTTACCCTTTCGCGCCGGAGGCCGGGCCACGGTAGAACAACCCGCGGGACGCGAGCACCAGAACGACGATGGCGAGCTGGACGAAACCCATGATCATCGCCACCGCGGAGGCCATGGAGTAATCGTATTCCTCAAAGGCGGCCTGATAGGCCGCAATCGAGATCACGCGCGTCGAGCCCGCAGGCTCGCCGAGCAGAACGGCCGAAGGAAACACCGAGAAGGCCTGCACGAAGGACAGGCAGAACGTGATGGCGAAGCCTGGCATCAGAAGCGGCAGGTAGATATGGAGAAAGCGCTGCCATGCGCTCGCCCCGAGCGTTGCCGCCGCCTGCTCCAGAGCCGGATCGATGCCGGTGACATAGGACAGGATCAGGAGAAATGTGAACGGAAATCCCGTGATCACAAGAGAGGCGAAAACGCCCCAGTAATTGTGCACGAGCCGCAGGGGCTGATCGATGATGCCGAGTGTCACGAGAGTGCGATTGAACCACCCTTGAGGCCCCAGGTAGTTCAAGAGCCCCTCCGCCACCAGAACGGTGCCAAGGGTGATCGGCAACACAAGGATCGTAGTCAGCAGGCGCTGCCGCCGCATGAGGCGGACGCGGAAGGAAATCGGAACGGCGAGAAGCAGGTTGAGCAGCGTGACGGGAATAGACAGCAGCAGGGTGTTGGCGATTGTGTCGTAAAAGTATGAATCAGAGAAGAAGCGCTCGTAATTGGCAAGCACTCCGCCATTCTTCGGCTCGAATGATAGAACGAAGCCGAAGGCGAAGGGATAGACGAAGAGAAGCAGGCTGAAGATGGCCGCAGGAACGACCAGAAGGGTGACAGCGTCAAAGCCCTTCGCCGCCAACCGCTGCCGCAGACTGGGGCCGTGCTCGATATGGGCTGTTGGTGCGATGGCCTCCATCATTGTCTCCCCTTGATCGGTTCGGCAAAGACGAGAACCCGTTGCTGGTCGGCTTGCAGGTGGACAACGGATCCCAGCTCGACCGGCTGATGGGAACGGAAAACGAAATCGAGACCGCTTTCGGAATGCGCCGTTCCCACGAACTCGCGTCCGCGATATTCGATGGTGTCGACCTTGACCCTCAGGGCATTCTCGCCAGCCTCGCCAAGAATGAGATCGTCCGGGCGGATCGCTGCATAGGCAGTCGAACCGGCCGATAGGCTCTCGCGTGCAATGCCGCCGATCCGTGCGCCATCCACATCGAGAAGAGCCCGCCCATTCTCGACCGAGACGACCTTTCCCTTGAGCTTGTTGCGGAAGCCCATGAAATCGGCAACATCGAGATGCGCCGGCGCATCATAGAGTTCCTTCGGCGTTCCGACCTGACGGATGACGCCATCGCGCAACACCACGATCCGGTCCGCGAGCGACAGGGCCTCGTCCTGATCGTGGGTAACATAGATCGTCGTCGCGCCAAGCTCGTTGTGAATGCGCCGGATCTCAGCCCGCATTTCGAGGCGCAGCTTTGCATCGAGGTTCGAGAGAGGTTCGTCCATGAGAACGAGCGGCGGCTCGATGACGATGGCGCGGGCAATCGCCACGCGTTGCTGCTGACCGCCCGAGAGCTGGCCGGGCAGCTTGTTCTCCTGACCTTCAAGGCGGACGAGGCTCAGCGCCTCGTTCACCTTGCGGTCGATTTCCGCCTTAGGCCTGCCGCGCATCTTGAGACCGAAGCCGATGTTCTGGCGCACATTGAGATGAGGAAAGAGCGCATAGTTCTGGAACACCATTCCAAACCCGCGCTCCTCAGGACGCATCGTGTCGATCCGGTTCTTGTCGAGCCAGATCGCGCCGCCCGTGACGGGGAGAAGACCCGCGATGCAGTTCAACGTCGTCGATTTGCCGCAACCCGACGGCCCGAGAAGCGCGATGAACTCACGCCTCTGGATTGTCAGGGAGACATCGCGAAGAGCGTTGAGCGCGCCGAACTCGCGTCTGACGCGATCAAGCCGAACTTCGTTGAACTGAGAGAGAGCTATGGTCATCGCGGGTCCTTTGGATTACTTGCGCTTCGCTCCGCCGATCTGCTCGTCCCACATGCGGAACGCCACCACCATCTGCTCCGGCTGGAGCGGCAGTTCGATCGGGTTCTCGGCGATCCACTTCTCGTATTCGGGACGTCCGAATTCCTTGATCGCGGCCTGGCTCTCAGGAGGAGCCATGTCGAGGGTGACGTCCTTCACCGCAGGGCCCGGATAGAAATAGCCCTCGTCGTAGGTGTAGGCCTGCTGCTCCTTGGTGAGGAGGAAGTTCATGAGGTCGAGAAGAACGGCGACCTTCTCGTTCGACAGGCCCTTGGGGATGCACATGTAATGCGCGTCGGCCACCCAGTGGAAGCCTTTGAGCGCGGCAACCTTCGCTTCTTTCGGAACGACGCCGAGCACGCGCGGATTGATATCCCAGCCCGTGGTGGATACCGTCATGTCGCGCGAGCCTTCGCCCAGCTCCTTCATCACCGCGCCCGTGCCTGACGGGTAGTACTCGATGTTCTGCCCAAGCTCCTTGAGATAGGCCCAGGTCTTGTCCCAGCCCTTCGCCGGATCCTGCGGATTGCTGTCGCCGAGGATATAGGGAAGGCCCATGATGAAGGTGCGGCCCGGGCCGGAATTTGCGGGACGCGCATAGATCAGGCGGTTCGGGTTCTCCTTGGTCCAGGCCAGGAGTTCTTCCGCCGTGGTCGGCACCTTTTTCACCCGGTCGGGCATATACTCGAGGAGCGGGCCCGAGGGATAATACGTCACCACGACGCCCTGCCCTTTTGCCAGCGTCTGCATCTTCGCGGCAGCCGGAAGATAGATGTCATCGAGCTTCGGCAGAGCGCCCGCATGCTGCGCCATGACCTCCACCCAGAGCTTCTGCTCAATACCGGCGGACAATGCATCCGTGCCGGTGAGCACGAGGTCGATATCGACGCGGCCCGCATCCTGCTGCGCCTTCAGCTTGCCCGCGAGTTCAGGCGCGGGAGCCTTGGTGAAGGTGATGCGGGAAACGAGGTTGGGCTTCGCCTTGCGATAGTTCTCGATGGCTTTCTGAGTCAGCGCCAGATTGCCCGCGACGTCGATGATGTTGAGCGTCACAGGGCTCGTCGGCAGCGCCAATTGTTGAGCCAGGGCCTTTCCGCCAAGGGTGGCGATGCCCGCGCCGACGGCTACCCCGCCGACGAAGTTACGTCTTGTGATCAGGTTCGTCATGGTCTTCCTCCCGTTCTGTGCAGCATAGCCGTCGAGGGCCATGCCCGTTCTCACAGCTTGTAGGCCTCTTTTGCGAGGCGATATGCGAGGTCGTAGGCCAGCTCGTGCGCTTCGTCCTCATCGAGGCGGTGTGTCGTCACGAGGCTGGCGAGATAGGCGCAGTCGACACGGCGGGCCACATCGTGGCGCGCCGGAATGGAAAGGTAGGCGCGCGTGTCGTCATTGAAGCCGACCGTGTTGTAGAAGCCCGCCGTCTCCGTGGTGAGCTCGCGGAACCGGCGCATGCCCTCCGGCGCATCGAAGAACCACCAAGCCGGGCCGAGCTTCAGGACCGGATAGTGACCAGCAAGCGGGGCAAGCTCCCGGGAATAGCTCGTCTCATCCAGAGTGAACAGAATGACGGTGAGTTTCGGCTCATTACCGAAGCGGTCGAGCAACGGCTTCAGCGCGCTCACGTAATCGGTCTGCGAGGGAATGTCTGCTCCCATGTCGCGGCCGAAGCGGCTGTAGATTTGCCGGTTGTGATTGCGGAAGGACCCGGGATGGATCTGCATCACCATTCCGTCCTCCACGCTCATGACCGCCATCTCGGTCAGCATCTGAGCACGGAACAGCTCGGCATCGCCGGGGCCCATATCCCCCGTCGAAACGCGGCGGAACAGAGCCTCGGCATCGGCGCGCGGCAGATCCGCCGTCCTCGCCGTCGGATGACCATGATCGGTCGAGGTCGCACCATATTCGCGGAAGAAGGCTCGGCGCTTGCGGTGCGCCTCCAGATAGCCGCTCCAGCTTGATGTGTCGCAGCCCGTGATCTCGCCGAAGCGCACGAGGTTCTCACGAAAGCCGTCGAAATCCGGATCGACGACCGGATCGGGGCGATAGGCCGTGACGACGCGCCCTCCCCAGCCCGAGCGCCGAATGATCTCGTGATACTTCAGCGGATCGAGCGGGCTTTCCGTCGTGGCGATGGCCTCGATGCGAAAACGCTCGAACAGGGCGCGCGGCAGGAATTCCGGCGTGCGCAGGGCCTCATCGATGCGGTCGTAATAGGAATCGGCATTGTCCGCAGAAAGACGCTCCGTGAAACCGAAGAGCGTTGCGAAAGTGTGATCGAGCCATGCACGCGTGGGCGTGCCGCGGAAGAGATGGTAATGCGCCGCAAAACGGCGCCAGATCGCGCGCGGGTCTTTCTCGACAGCGGCGCCATCCTTGGTCGGGATGCCGAGATCCTCTAGACGCACGCCCTGGCTGTAGAGCATCCGGAAAATGTAGTGATCGGGAATGACGAAAAGCGTCGCCGGATCGGGAAAAGGCTCGTTATCTGCATACCAGCGCGGATCGGTATGGCCATGCGGCGAAATGATCGGCAGGTCCCTGACTCCCTCATAGAGCCTTCGTGCAACAGCACGTGTTTCAGGCTCGACAGGGAACAGCCGGTCCGGATGGATCAGCATGGCGTTCTCCCTAGGCGCTTCATCTCGACCTTCACCGGTCGTCTTTAGTTTACGTAAGGGAGATTAGAGCCTTCCAGCCGGCTTTGCAATGGTCTACTAGTATGGTAGTGTGCCACTTATGACTAATAAGAGCCCCCTTGTGAAACTCGACGACAGCCGCGAGCCCATGGCCCGAAGGGTCACCCGCGCCCTTCGCCAAGCTATCGTCACGATGCAGATCCCACCGGGAGAAATGCTTTCTGAGCAAGATCTTGCACAGAAATTCGGGGTCAGCCGCTCGCCGGTCAGGGAGGCACTCATCAAGCTCAGCGAGGCAGGTCTCGTGCGGGTTCTCCCGCAGCGCGGCACCCAAGTGGTCAAGATCTCGCGAGCCGGCGTGGAGGATGCGCGTTTCATTCGCGAAGCGGTGGAGTGCGCGGTTGTGCGCGAGGCGGCCCTAAAGGCGACGCCGGTCATGCTGACAGAGCTGAACGCCAGTCTCACACGACAGCGCCGCGCTCAGCGCTCAGCGTCCACGGAAGAGTTTCTCTTGCTCGATGAAGAATTTCACCGACTGCTCGCCGAGACCGCGGGTCGGCCCAAGGCCTGGCAGATGATTGAAGACGTCAAGCCGCAGATGGACCGGGTGCGGTTCCTCGATATGGCGAAAGCCGTGCCGCGCCATGTGGTTTTCGATCAGCACGTCCTCATCGTGAATGCTATTAAGGAGAGGAATCCGGTTGAGGCAGAGGCGGCCATGCATCAGCATTTGAGCGAAATCCTGCGCTCGCTGCCGGAGCTTGCTCAGCAGCATCCAAATCTCTTCGAATCCGAAGCTGACGTCTCTGCGGAAGTTCTCAGCGCATGAGCTGTCGGTATTTCAGGGTCGAGCTCGGCGGGAGGGATTGACCATGCTGGACCAACCGACACTGGCCCCACGGGTCATACGCCTCCATGAACGCGACAACCTCGTTGTGGCCGTGGATGCCCTCACGCCAGGATCGGTCGTCTATGGTGCGACCGCGAAGAACCGCGTGCCTAAAGGCCATAAGATTGCCATTGCCCCGATTGAGCAGGGCGCGCCAATTCTCAAGTTCGGCCAGATCATCGGCTTTGCATCGCAGCCCATCGAGCCGGGCGAGTGGCTGCATGAGCACAATGTCGAGATGCACGCCTTCGCACGCGACTGGCATTTTTCCGAAGATGCAAAGCCCACTCGTGTTCTGCCGGTCGAGCAGCAGGCGACATTTCAGGGTTATCGGCGCGCGAACGGCAAGGTCGGCACGCGCAATTATCTGGCAATTCTCACCAGCGTAAACTGCTCGGCCTCCGTGGCCCGCTTCATCGCGCGAGAGGTCGAGCGGTCCGGCCTCCTCGACGATTATCCCAATATCGACGGAGTCATTCCGCTCGTGCACGGAACGGGCTGCGGCATGGACCAGAAGGGCGAAGGCGCCGACATCCTCAAGCGAACGCAATGGGGCTATGCCTCCAATCCCAACATGGCCGGCGTGCTCATGGTGGGATTAGGCTGCGAGGTTTTTCAGATCGGTCGCTGGAAAGAGATCTACAACATCCAGGAGAGCGACACTTTCCGCTCGCTGACCATTCAGGACACCGGCGGCACGCGCAAATCGGTCGAGGCGGGCATTAGCGCCATCCGTGACATGCTTCCGCTCGCCAATCGCTTTCAACGCGAGACGGTTCCTGCCTCCGAGCTGATGCTTGCGCTGCAATGTGGCGGCTCGGATGGCTATTCCGGCATCACGGCCAACCCGGCCCTGGGCGCTGCCGCCGATCTTCTCGTGAGGAATGGCGGCACGGCAATCCTGTCGGAAACACCCGAGATATATGGCGCGGAGCATCTCCTCACCCGCCGCGCCGCCACGCGCGAAATCGGCGAGAAACTCGTCGAGCTCATCGCTTGGTGGGAGGAGTACACGACGCGCAACAACGGCGAGATGAACAACAATCCCTCCCCCGGTAACAAGGCAGGCGGCCTCACGACGATCCTCGAGAAATCCCTGGGCGCCGCGGCCAAAGGCGGCACGACGACACTCAACGGCGTTTATCGCTATGCCGAGCCGATCACCACGAAGGGCTTCGTATTCATGGATACACCCGGCTACGATCCCGTCTCGGCGACGGGACAGGTGGCGGGCGGCGCAAATGTTCTGTGCTTCACCACGGGGCGCGGATCGGCCTATGGCTGCAAGCCGACGCCATCGATCAAGCTCGCCACGAACAGCGACGTCTATCACCGGATGATGGACGACATGGACATCAATTGCGGCGACATTCTCGACGGCGTTTCGATTGCCGAAAAGGGCCAGGGAATCTTCGAAACGATCCTGAAGGTCGCCTCGGGTGAGCGCTCGAAATCGGAGCTTCTCGGATATGGCGATGCCGAATTTCTGCCTTGGCAGATCGGCGCGGTAATGTGAGCGGGTAAAAGAAATTCAACGGCAAAGCCGATCGGCGAGGTCGGCCCTCAGTGTAAGGTGATCTCATGGAACAGACATGGCGCTGGTTCGGCCCGGATGATGCCGTTCAGCTACCCCACATCCGCCAGACCGGCGCGACGGGGATCGTCACGGCTCTGCACCACCTTCCTTATGGCGTCGTGTGGAGCGTGGAGGAGATCGAGAAGCGGAAAAGCGAGATTGCAGCCGACCGTTCCCTCGGCCTGCGGTGGAGTGTCGTCGAGAGCCTTCCGATCCATGAGAACATCAAGATCGGCGAAGGCGATCTCACCCCTCTCTTCGACAATTATCGCCAGTCGCTTCGTAACCTCGCGCAATGCGGCATCACGACGGTGTGCTACAACTTCATGCCGGTGGTCGATTGGACACGCACCGAACTCGCCTTCCCTCTTCCGGGTGGCGGAACGGCCCTGCGCTTCAATATGCATGAATACGTAGCTTTCGACTGCTTCATGCTTCAGCGTCAGGGCGCTGAGGAGGAGCAATCACCCGAAGTCATGGCACGAGCGAAAGAATGGTACGACCGCTCGTCGGAAGCCGACCGAAATAAACTCCTTTCCAACATCATGGCGGGCCTTCCAGGTGCTTACGACCGCTACGACGTCCCGGGTCTGCGGGCGATGCTTGCGCGCTACAAGGATATCGATGCAGCTGCGCTGCGCGAGAACCTGAGCCGTTTCCTGCGCGAAGTGATTCCGGTGGCGGAAGAGGTCGGAATCCGCATGTGTATTCATCCGGACGATCCACCGCGCTCCTTGATGGGCCTTCCGCGCATCGTCTCGAATGCGGACGACCTCGCGTTCATCATCGGCGCGGTCGACTCTCCCGCGAATGGCGTCACGCTCTGCAGTGGCTCCCTGGGCGCGAACCCCTCCAACGACGTACCCAGCATTGCGCGGCGCTTTGCGGACCGCATCTGGTTCGCACATCTGCGTAATGTCGCCAAAGAGCCGGACGGCTCTTTCATGGAGGCGGATCATCTCGGCGGCGACACCGACATGGTGGCTCTCGTCAGCGTCCTCCTGGAAGAGCAGAAGCGCCGCAGGGATTCAGGCGATCCGCGCTGGCGCATCCCGATGCGACCGGACCATGGACACGAATTGCTCGACGATGTGGGCAAGCCGACCCATCCTGGATATCCGGCCATTGGCCGCCTCAAAGGGCTCGCGGAATTGCGTGGAGTGATGACGGCGGTTTCATCCCTGAAGGGGTTGCCTCTCTGAGGGCCGGCGCACCTCGCGTCCTGGTGCGAAAAGGAGCATCGAAGCGCTGCGCTCATGAGGATCGGGCGCGACATCGCTGCCCGCCTTCAAGACTGACCCGCAACAATGCTGCGCGCGGGACGGCTTGATTGGCTAGCTCATGCCGCCCCTATGGCCGTCTTATTGCTAAGGTCGTTTGCCCGAACAATCCAAGACGGGCCTGCGAGCATTTGCTAGAATCCTGCTCTCAAATACTTCATCGGCAGATTTCAGGGAAACGCTCGTGACTTCGACGGCCTACGACACGAATCTCGATAAGAACCCGGCGAATTATCAACCGCTGACGCCCCTCACCTTTCTGGAGCGCGCCGCAGGCGTTCATCCCGAGCGAACGGCCATCATCCATGGCTCCCTGAAGCGCAGCTATCGCGATTTCTATGCCCGCTCACGGCGTCTCGCTTCGGCTCTGAGACAGCGCGGCATCGGACGCGGCGATACGGTGTCGGTGATTTTACCCAACACTCCGGCCATGCTCGAATGTCATTACGGCGTGCCCATGGCGGGAGCGGTGCTGAACACGCTCAATACCCGCCTCGATGCGAAGATCATCGCCTTCTCTCTCGATCACAGCGAGGCGAAGGTTCTCATCACGGACCGGGAGTTCTCCAGTGTCGTGAAGGCCGCCCTCGAACTCGTCGCCGTGAAGCCGCTCGTCATCCATTATGACGATCCTGAGTTTACAGGTCCGGGCGAACGACTGGGTGAGATCGAGTACGAGGAATTTCTGGCGGAAGGCGATCCGGACTTCGCCTGGAGCCTTCCGGGCGATGAATGGGACGCCATCACCCTGAACTATACATCCGGCACGACAGGCGATCCGAAAGGCGTCGTCTACCACCATCGCGGCGCCTATCTGCTCGCCTTGGGCAACATCGTCACCGGCGCCATGAGCCAGCATCCGGTCTATCTGTGGACGCTCCCCATGTTCCACTGCAATGGCTGGTGCTTCCCATGGTCTCTGTCGATCGTCGCAGGCACCCATGTTTGCCTGCGCGCCGTGCGTGCGAAGCCGATATACGACGCGCTCGCCGACCACAAAGTGACACATCTGTGCGGCGCGCCCATCGTCATGTCGACGCTGCTCAATGCGCCTCCAGAGGAAAAGCGCGACCTGCCGCACACCGTCCGCTTCATGACGGCGGCGGCTCCGCCCCCGGAAGCCGTTCTGGCCGCTATGAAAGCCGCCGGGTTCGACGTGACGCACCTCTATGGCCTGACGGAAGTCTATGGGCCTGCCGTCGTGAATGAATGGCATGAGGGTTGGAACGAATTGCCGTCACAGGACTATGCGGCAAAGAAGGCCCGGCAGGGCGTGCGCTATCCGGTGCTAGAAGCGCTCGATGTTCTCGACCCGGACACGATGCAGCCTGTACCGGCGGACGGATCGACACTCGGCGAAGTCATGTTCCGCGGCAATGTGGTGATGAAGGGCTACCTCAAGAACCCCTCCGCGACCGCGAAAGCCTTCGCCGGCGGCTGGTTCCATTCCGGCGATCTCGGCGTGAAATATCCCGACGGCTATATCCAGCTCAAGGACCGCTCGAAGGACATCATCATCTCAGGGGGCGAGAATATCTCCTCCATCGAGGTTGAGGATGCGCTGTACAAGCATCCGGCGGTGCAGGCGGTTGCCGTCGTCGCCATGCCCGACGAGAAATGGGGCGAGACGCCTTGCGCTTTCGTTGAGGTCAAGCCCGGTCAGGCCGTGTCGCCTGAAGATCTGATTGCATGGTGCAAACAGCACCTCGCCTCTTACAAATGCCCGCGCAATGTGATCTTCACCGAACTGCCGAAAACCTCCACCGGCAAGATCCAAAAGTTCCAGCTGCGCGAAATGGCGCGCGCTCATGCGGGAGCGGCTTGAGAGGAAGCTTTCAGCGCCCCTTCCAGACGGGCTTGCGCTTGCCGATGAACGCGTCGATTCCCTCTGCGGCATCCTCGGCCATCATGTTGCAGGCCATCACCTGCCCGGCATAGGCATAGGCCTCTTCCAGGCCCATGCTGCGTTGCCGGCCGAACATCGCCTTTCCGGTGCGGATCGCCACAGGGCTCTTGGAGC
This sequence comes from Pseudomonadota bacterium, assembly GCA_023450615.1. Classification (GTDB taxonomy): domain Bacteria; phylum Pseudomonadota; class Alphaproteobacteria; order Rhizobiales; family Beijerinckiaceae; genus Microvirga. The sequence goes on from JAEXGT010000091.1 coordinate 22,141, forward strand.
AGATATCCGAGGCAAGCGAGGCAACAGCCGCATCGAGTTCGGCATCGGGGGCAACCCGGTTGATCAAGCCGTAAGCGAGCGCATCGGCAGCGGAAATGAACTTTCCCGTCACCAGCATTTCGAACGCCTTCTTCGGCGCGACATTGCGCGAGAGCGCCACTGCCGGCGTGGAGCAGAAGAGGCCCACATTGATGCCGGATACCGCAAATGTCGCGCTCTCGGCGGCAACGGCAAGATCGCAGGATGCGACGAGCTGGCATCCCGCAGCGGTCGCCATGCCCTGCACGCGGGCGATCACCGGAACGGGGAAGTTCACGATGCCTTGCATCACGCGGCCGCAGCGTTGAAACAGATCCTCGTAATAATCCTGACGCGGGTTCGCGCGCATCTGCTTCAAGTCGTGCCCGGCGCAGAACGCCTTGCCCGCCGCCGCAATCACGAGACAGCCGATGCTCTCGTCATCGCCAAGCTCATCCAGGTTCTCCTGGAGCGCCCGCAGCATCTCCTCCGACAGCGCATTGTACTGGCCGGGCCGGTTCAATGTCAGGGTGACAACGCCATCCCTCTCCTCACGGATCAGAATGGATTCATCGGAAACGGTCTGCTGCGCGCTCATGGATCACCTCTTCCGTCCCGTCAAACTTAGGCATGTTGTCGCTAGGTTCCAAGCCGAATATGCTCAAGCGCAGAACATGCTCCACGCAGGGCGGGAAGGAAGCCACATGAACAAAGCCCCCATCAGCCGGTTCCCGACGCCCGAGATTTCCGATCTACCGGAAGATATCCGCGTGCGCATCCTCGCCGTCCAGGAGAAGTCAGGATTCGTGCCGAACGTGTTTCTGGTTCTCGCTCGCCGCCCGGACGAATTCCGCGCCTTCTTCGCCTATCACGATGCCCTGATGGACAAGCCCGGCAACCTTACCAAGGCCGAGCGCGAGATGATCGTGGTGGCGACCAGCAACGCCAACCAGTGCCAATATTGCGTCGTCGCACATGGTGCGATTCTGCGCATCAGGGCGAAGAACCCGCTGATCGCCGATCAGGTCGCCATCAACTACCGAAAAGCCGATATCACCGATCGGCAAAAGGCAATGCTCGACTTCGCCATGAAAGTAGCCTTTGAGGCCTATGCCGTCGACGACGCCGATCTTGCGGCATTGAACGCCCATGGCTTCAGCGAGGAAGATGCCTGGGACATCGCTGCGATCGCCGCTTTCTTCGGCATGTCGAACCGCATGGCCAATGTCACCAGCATGCGGCCCAATGACGAGTTTTACATGCTGGGTCGCGGCTGAGGCATGACCCGCTGGATATGAGGACTGAAGGAGCTGTCCCGGGAAGAACCCAAGCTGGCATCCGTCGACCAAGCCTATTATGGGGGGCAGCCAACCGGGCAGCTTAATAGCCATGCCAAGCGATCAGGAGAACGGGATCGTATAGGCGGTTATCCGAAGCCGCCTTGAAACACATAATCCCACAGTCACAAAAGTATATGAGACTGCCTTAATCTAAAACTTTAATTATATGATCGATCAATAATAGGAAATATCTACAATAGGTAGCTCATTTTAAATATTAGATAGCGTCATTCTGCTCGATACTCTTTTGGATATCAAATACCCCTTAAGAAGTAATATTATACTAAATAGCAACTTCTCCATCATTGCCGGGCAGAGCCAAGCTGGCGTAGTAAATTATCCGTGAATCGCAACAATCGCAGGCAAGGGGCTTATTTATGTAAGTAAGGGATAGATGCCATTATGCCAATATACTGAAAACATATTCATGGCATGGCACAAATATTCCAACAGCTTGAACTTTGTCTTAATTGTAGGTTACTGTAATTGCTCTGTGGCTCAGCAACCTTCAATGCTTCCACAACCACAGCGCGACGCGGTGTATTCCTAAATCTTCTTTGGAAGAGGTTTCAAGCCAGCTCTCAAATCAGGCGGCCGCATTACTGCGGTCGCGTCGAAGAAAACACAATGTAAATTCAAAGCGTACAACAGAACTCCGGAATCCCACGATTCCGAAGAAGGAGTATTTGTACCCATGAACGGGATCGAAGCAGGCGATGTACTGCGGATCGCAGTAATTAGCGGCCTAATCGGCTTTGGCGTTTTCTGCGTCTCTTATGCATTAAGTGTTTGGTTCAAGCGAAATCGAACGAAGCCAAATAATTTTACCCGGTTCAGCTTCCTTGCATTTATCCTTGGCGTCTTTGGCGCGGCAAGCAATTGGGCCTACATGGAGTTTTCAGAGCGCAATGGCATTGTCGGTGGGCAAGACCTCTTTGTGGTCCATGCCAAGCGCAACGTCACGACTGACAAGCTGGCGCCAGAAGGGCACATCGACGAGGGGGAGCGTCTTGTAGAATTCATCCCGCCCGCCATCGAAGGTCAGCTGGCGGTGATCGACAGCCACATCAAGCAATCCGCAGCTAAAATTCAGACGTTCGATCTTCGTGCACTTCCGGTGGACGCCCTGTTGCTCCAAAGACAAGCACAGCTTCGCACGCAGATCGATCAGGCCAAGACCTTCCAGTTCGATCTTCAGAAGTCGCGCCGCGAAGTCGAAAAATCCCTGAATGATGTCCGCAACCAATTGGCGAAGGAGCTGAGTCAAATTGATCTGCAGATGGCAGAACACCGCGAGCAGCTTGTCGCTGCAACCGCACAACTGCGGATCGCGCAGGGAGCGTCCGAGCGCGCAGAAAACCTGCGTAAGACCGGCATCGCCACGGTCAGCGTATCGGAAGAGAAATCCTCTATAGTTCTAACGCAGACCCTAGCCCTCAACAAAGCGAAGTCCGGCATCGCCTCTCTCGATCGCTACAAGGCGGCCGTCGACAACCGCTATAGCGAGACCATCAGGGCCCTGGACCTTCAGATGGCCAATGTTGATAGGGATCTAAAGGGTGTCGGTCAGTCCCTGGAGAGTCTGACGGCACATCTGTCGCTGATCGAAAAGCAGGTTATCGAAGATCGCCAGCGAGCGCACGATGCGACCGAGCGGGAGAAGGATGCAGCTCGCCACGAGCTCGAGGCTTTGCAAGCCGAACGCGTAGCCACCATCGCTGTGACCCAGGTCAAAGCCCCTTTCACGGGCGAGGTCGTATATCGTCACCCCGCTCCAGGCTTTGCTCCAGAGAACACGCCGGTCATGGCCGTATCGAAAGGCAGCGGCTTCGTCGCCCGCGTGTGGCTCCCCATCGACGAGGTCGAAAAGGTTCGTGCCGCAGGCAAGGTGCAGTTCGCTCTTGAGCAGCCAATCCTGAACAAGTTCTTCGTAGGCGAATACCATTCATTTGTGGAGGCTCCGTTCGAAAAGAACCGAGTTATTGCTCATTTCGACGCCAAGCTTCCGCTCGAAGCCATTACGCTTCTGGCCAGCGCCGGAAATCCAGTTCCAGTGCGCCTCCTGTGGCGTCCGAACCTGATGGAAAGCCAGGCATTCGTGGGCAGTCTCGGCCTTGCTGCACTTGGTCTCCTCGGGGGGCTCGTCGCCGCGACCCGTGGCACGCGGAAAGACCAGGAACTCCGGCCGGCTCAGATCGACTACGAGGCTCGGGATCGGCGCTTGCAAGAAGTGGCGCGCAGCTTTCACGAGCTTCTCCGCTCAGGCAACATCGAGAATGACCCTGATCTGGTGCGCGGGATCATTAAGCTCATCGATCAGATTGGCGAACCTGCTGTCTTGGCTCTGCGCAACGAGATTGTCTTCGACGGTGAACTTGAAGACGCCATCAGCAATGTCCAAGACCCATCCGTCATCGCAGTTCTCGGCATCGTTCGCGATCAGGTGACCATCGCGCACGTCGCGTAAGCAAGGCAGCATTCATGAGCGAACTTGTAAATCGCGTGCCCGTAATCGGGGAGTTTCGCGCGCACCCTCGCACTTACCCACGATGGCTGATCAACTTCCTTGCGGTGGTTACTTTTCTCTATGGCTTGACGCTGTCATTCACCCTGCCCTGGACCGTTCATGAGGCCGTTTTCGAACAGAACAAGGGCCTCTTGAGCAAGGGCTTCCTGCCGACATTATGGGGCATCTTTCTGATCGTGATCGGCGCCATAGTCATGCTTCGCTGGATTACGGTTCAAGCGCTGGCGTTCTATGAACACGATCGGTTGCGCAGGACACCTCCGACGGAACTCGATAAGGAGAAAGCTCCATTCGTATCGATTCTTGTTCCTGCCTATAACGAGTCCGATACGGTCATCAGCGCGATCACATCTCTCGTGACACTCGATTATCCGAGCTACGAAGTGATATTTGTCGATGACGGCTCAACGGACGACACTTACGTCAAAGCCTTTCCGATGGCGGGCGAATACAAGAATTGCAGGTTGTCCGTTTTCACGAAGCCCAATGGCGGCAAGTGGAGCAGCCTGAATTTCGCCTACCAAAAAGCCAAGGGCGATTTGATTTTGTGCGTGGATGCCGATTCCGGGCTGGCTGAGGACGCGCTCAAGGTGATGGTGCCGCGTCTGTTTGAAAAAGGAGTTGTCGGAGTAGCCGGACAGGTGACGATCCGCAATCGCGTCAACTTCCTGACTCGTCTGCAAGCAGCGGAATATCTGCTCGGCAACGGCGGCATGCGCATGGCACTGAGCTATCTTGGCGCAGTGACGGTCGTTCCCGGCCCCATTGGCCTTTACAAGCGCGAGATCATGGCGGAGATCGCCAAGCTGCCAGGGAACCAGCCATCGGAAGCCATGAAGCGCCATGGCGATGGCATCGTGTATGGACCGATGTCGGGAGAGACTTTCGCAGAAGACTTTCAGCTTTCGCTGTCTGCGCTCGCCCTTGGTGGCCGCATTGTCTATGAGCCGCGCGCATACGCCTATACAAAGTGCCCGGAAGACGTCTCAGCACTTATGAGCCAACGCTATCGCTGGATGCGCGGCACGTGGCAGGTTTACGCGATTTACATCCGCATTCTGCGAGGCTTGAGCAGGGACAAAGCGCCAATGCTCGGGATCGTGATGATGATCCTGTACCCGGTGGATATCTACCTGATTCCGTTGCTTAACTTCTATTTCTGGATGGCAATCGTCTATTCGGTCGCGTCGGGCCTTGCGATGGACTTCGTTATTGCCTGGATCGGATCCGTTGGTCTGCTGAACATCATGACGGCCATGATCTACATCCTCGAGCAGGATGACGATGTCAGTTTGATCCCCTTCATTCCAATCCTCGACATCTACCAAAGCCTATTGGTGAACAGTGCGTGGGTGGTAGCTGCGGTCGACGAAGCTCGGGGCACGGGAATGAGATGGCACTAGAGAAGGGGAAGAGCATGGCACGGCGCTTTACCAACACATTCCGCATGCGACCGTGCTCCGCGCTGCCAGTCCCTGCCCGCAATTTTAATCTGTCTGAACAGTCTCGGCGGCAAGAGGGAGAGTCGTTATGGAACCAGTTGTAACACAAGACCCCGTAACCGGGGCGTGGACGGTTGTAACCCAGGATGGCAATCGCACGATCACAACCCGCTTCACGGCGGACTGGACATTCACGGGCGCCACCGAAGTCGATCGGCCCAATGCAACAACCGTAACCACGATGGAGTTTAACGCATCCTATGTGATGACCGGTGCGATATCGGTCATCACTGAGGGTGGGTTCATCACCACGCGCACATTCGACGGGAACTGGAACGTCATCAGCGAGACCACTGTCCCGGAGACGGATCCTGCTCTTCCGGTCATCACGATTTCCGACGCCGCAGCCGTGACTGAAGGCGGAGCGCTAAGCTATACGATTTCCCTCGATAAGGCCGCGACAACGGACGTGACGGTGACTGTCTCTGCGGCAGGTAGCACGGCTACGGACGGTACGGATTTCACGCTGCCCTCCACCACGGTCACCATTCCATCCGGACAGACCAGCGTTACCTTTCTGGTGAACACGATCGACGACCAGAATCAGGAGTCGCTTGAAGCGGTTGCCCTTCAACTGTCCAACCCTAGTGGCGCAACTTTGGGCGCAAAGACCAGCGCGACCGGCACCATCCTGGACAATGATGCACCTCCCGCTGACCTGCCGACCATCTCGATTGCCAATGCCCCGGATGTGACGGAAGGCGGCGACGCTGTCTTCACCATCACCCTATCGAAGGCATCGGACACTCCTGTGACAGTCAACTACGTCACGGTGGGAGGCGACGCGCAAGATGGAGACGACTACACAGGCTCACAGGGAACGATCACTATCCCGGCTGGTCAGACCAGCATCACTTTGTCGATCGCGACAATCAACGATTCAACCTATGAATCCAGACCCGAGACATTTTCAGTCAGCTTGTCCGACCCTGTCGGCGCAACACTTTACAAGGATGGCGCGTTTGTCCGGATCCTCGACAATGACCCTGCACCGGTCTTGCCGACAATCAGCATTTCCGATGCTCCGACGGTAACTGAAGGCGGCCTTATGACCTTCACGGTAACGTTGAGCGCAGCACAGACGAGTCCGGTCACCGTTGAATATTGGTCATCGATCAGCACGCCGGATTACACCTCCGCTGCCGGAGTTCTGACATTCGACCCGGGGCAGACGACGAAGACGATCAGCATCCAGACCAATCCCGACACTGAGGTTGAGCAGAACGAAACGGTCACCATGAACCTACAGGCGCCATCTGGCGCAACCATCTCGCGGGCCGTCGCCACTGGCATCATCAGCGATGGTCCACCCGTATCGAACCTTCCGACCATTTCCATTAATGACATCACGGTGGACGAGAACGGCCGGGCGATCTTCACCGTTTCCATGTCGAAACCGTGGTCCGAAACCGTCGAGGTTCGATACGCGACCGAAAACGGTACGGCATTGAACGGGGCAGACTACATTGCCAAGGAGGGCGTTATTCGCTTCTTCCCCGGCAACAGCCTTACGACGTCTGTCGTTGTCCAACTGCAAAACGACGGTAACTCCGAGCCCGTCGAAACCATGAAAGTGAATTTGTCGAACCCGGTCAATGCGACGATTGCCAAGGCAACCGGCACACTGACCATCAACGATGACGATGCCGGAGCGCCCGCTCCGCCGGCAGGCAGTCCATTCACAGCAATCGCTACGGGTCAAATTCGCGACGATCTCTCTAATGGAGCGGGTCCGGATAGCATTGACAATCTCACATCCACCCTGACCACATTTCAGCGCGCCTCAACAAATGAGGAAACTCGTGGCGCTCTCGAATTCGACCTGTCATCGGTCACGGGCACCATCACCAGCGCGGTCCTGCGGGTATCCATGGAATATGTATGGGATTCGCCGGAGCAGATGAAGGCTTACGTCTACACAGGCAATGGACAGGTCACGCAAGCAGATTGGAATGCAGGCACAGAGGCAGGCGCCGCAAATTTCACCACCAGCGGCTCGCAGGGTCGCGCCTTTGCGGACATCACACTTGATGCAGCGACCGTCCAGGCCGCGAAAGCGAACGGTGGCATTGTCGGCATCGTCTTCAGGGCGGATGGCCTTGAATCCGCCGCGGAGGGCGGCGCTTCTTTCTACCGCGACGGCGCAACTCTCTTCATCGATTCTCAGGAGACGCCTCCGCCGCCTGCTCCAACGGTCACGATTGACGATGCCACCGTAGATGAGGGCGGCGTGGCCACGTTCACGGTAACGCTGTCTGCTCCTGCCAATGGGCCGGTAACGGTCGATTACGCCACGAATACAACGGGAGGGACGGCATCTCCGAATGACTTCACGGCTGCCAACGGTACCGTGACCTTTGCGGCGGGCGAGACATCGAAGCTCATCACGGTGCAAACCACGCAGGATGGCAATGTTGAGCCCGACGAGACCTTTGCCGTTGCCCTCAGCGCCCCTTCAGGAGCCACGCTTGGCGCGAAGGCAACGGGAATTGGAACGATCCTCAACGAGGATCAAGCTCCGCTCCCGACGCTCAGTGTCTCTGACGTCACCGTGATCGAAGGTGGCAACGCCGTTGTGGAAGTCCGCCTGTCGGGAAGTGCCACCGGACCGGTAACGGTGGCCTACGCAACCACGGCCGGAACAGCATCACAAGCCGACTTCGTAGCCGCCAGCGGGAGCCTGACCTTCGCGGCAGGCGAGACCGTGAAACAGGTCACGATTGCAACCATCAACGACTCGTCAGTGGAAGCGAATGAAAGCTTCAACTTCAACATCACCAACCCGACCGGGGCCACCATCGCCGATTCTCAAGGCGTGATCACCATCACGGACAACGACACTGCAATTACGATCAATGGCACTGCAGCGGCCAATACTCTCAACGGGACAGCGGCCAATGAGATCATCAACGGCCTTGGCGGCAACGATACCATCAATGGTGGCGCTGGCGACGATCAGTTGAATGGCGGCGCTGGTGCGGACTGGCTGCGGGGAGGCGTTGGAAACGACACTCTCACGGGCGGCGGCGGAACGGATCGATTCATTTTCGATACAGCTCCCGCTGCTGGCAACGTCGACACCATTACCGACATCGATCTGGCGACCGAGGCGCTGTTCCTGGAAAACGCAATCTTCAACGTCGGGCGGCCCAATGCGTCCGCGACGAACCCTCTGGTTCTGCAAGCCACTTTCTTCAGGGCGGGCAGCGCACTGGATGCTGACGATCGCATTCTGTACGACACGGCCACTGGCACGGTCTCGTACGATGCCGACGGCAACGGTTCGGCGGCACCAGTCGCGTTCGCGAAAGTTAACCCCGGGACCATCCTCTCGCAGGCCGATTTCTATGTGATTTGATGTGTGAGAGCCCCACTCGCTAGCGGCCTGTGATAGCTTGAATCCCTTCCACGGGAAGCGACCTCCTCGTCCTGTTTGAGGAGGCACGTCAGCGGACGCACCGTGGGCGATACGGACCGCCATTCGTTGCGGCCCGTTTCCCATGGCGGCGCGCACATTAAAGAGTGCGCTCCGGTCTCATTTTCGGCGGTGGAAGATCGGGCAAGCCGGAGAAGGCGCAAATCCAATCGTCGGGCCCCGGATGGCCTCGATAAACGAGGATTATCTCGCTCAATCAATCACATAGCCGATTCGCGCCCCTTGGCTTTCGCCTCGTCCTGAATCGGCATGGTATGGAATGGGGAAATGGTGGGCCCGGCAGGACTCGAACCTGCAACCAGACCGTTATGAGCGCCTTTCTTCAACGTGAAAGGCTTGTGCCACAAGGGTTTGTGAAAGCGCTAATCCGCAAAAGTCTCGCTTTGTTCACGGGGTTTCGTTGCCGTTTCATTGCCGTAGACCTTCCCGCCCCTCTCGCTATCGGGAGGATGGGATGAGCAGGGATCGTCTAAGCGAAGCGCCTCTCGGCACCAAGGCACCTGCGATCATGGGCGGGGCGTGGCTCAAGACGGAGAGGGGTTGGCAATGGAACGGCCACACCAAGAGCCCAGGTGGCACCTTCCCGCGCCCTGGTGGCGATTGGGATGGCCGGTTGCTCTACCCCGAGCCTCTCCCCGCCCCTCTTACGGATAGGAGGGCGTAGGATGAAGATCAGCAAACTTCACCCCGGTTGGTATAGCGGGCGCTGCCCCGGTTGCGCTGAGATCTACATGGCAGATAAGCGGATGCCCTGCTGTGACGATTGCTGGCCTGAACATCACCAAAGGTTCACGCGGAAAGCCGCCGAGCAGAGGCTTGAGCGCGCTCGCGCAGAGTTGGCTGCTGCCGAAGCTGCGGTTGCAGCCCTTCCCGCCCCTTCTCATGACCAGGAGCGAGAGCAATGAGTGAGATGAATATGTGCCCTCCGTCGCTTCGCTCCTCGGGAAAGTGGTGTTCAGCCGCTCACCCGGTCGCTATGGTGTGATGGGAGGCCAAGATGACACCTGACGATATTGAAGCCGAGGTTCGCGCTCTCGCGAGAGAGATGCCCGGCAGCCCGCCCGGGGCTTGCTTTATAGCAGCGGGCGTGGGTGTCTTGGCTGGAGCCGCTGCACTCTATTGGCTATGGCCTGTCATACTCGGTGGCACTGCGCTGATTACGGCGCTCATTGTTGTAGGCGCATGGGCAACCAAATAGCGTCAGCGATGGAAGCCCATCAGGGTCAAGACCGAAGGGCTTGATCGAAGACGACAGCGCGTCCGACGCCCAAAAGGATACAAACACATGACGGAAGAAGAGATTAAGGTTGTAGCAAGAGCGCTTTATTCTGGATTGGCCGAGTCTGGATTGCCTGGGGCCGCCGTCGGCCCCTTCCAATCCCCTCATGAAACCTTCGAGGGTGCCAAGGGCGGCATTCGGCGAGCGACCCCAATGGATGGGAGCTTCGATCTTCTGGCTGTCGCCAAAGAGGCCATCACCGCCCTAGACCAGCATAGAGAGGGGGAGTTCAGGACGGAGCCATTCGGCCCTGATGATCATGAGTTTTTCCAGCGGCAACGGGCGATGAGCCAGCGTCAAAAGACCTATGGGTTAAGCCAGCTTGCCGCCTCCCCCACCAAGGATATGAACAGATGACTGAGAACCGTAAACGGCTGCCAGACAACCGGGGCGCGGTTAGTATGCCTGAGATGGCTGATGCATTCGACCAGATTGCGGCTGATATGCTTGAGGGACGCGACATTGAAGAGAACGCGGCTTTCCTCCGGTCGACGGCTGCTAGGCTCCGGATTGCCAACAAAAACATGATGTCTTCCTTGGAGCGCTTGGCATCCCCGAATGTAATCTTCTGGCCCTTTCGTAAAGCGCGGAACGCAAGCGAAGGACAAAATGACTGAGATCGATGCCTTCGATTCGGTACGGCGAGCGGGGCGCCGGATACGGCGGCAAGCCCCGCCAGCGTGACCAGCGGGCTATTCAGGTGATGTGCCGCATCTCCTGGGAGGAGACGACATAGAGCTATAGGGATTGGCGGCAATATCTCACCGCCTCCTCACCGGCCCTCGCATCTGGTCCAACATCCGGCCAAGCATGCTTTCAATCCGCTGGTGGCTCTCTCTGAGAGCCTTGAGCTCGTAAAGGATCTCCGTGTCGTGCTCCCGATGATCCCGAGCTACCCGAGTAGCATCCCGCAGGGTATCGGCCATGTGGGTGATGGCGTGGGTGTCAGCAATCGCGAGGGACGGGACCACCACATCCTTAGACTGAGGCGGAGCATTTTCCTTCCGCTTCCCGAACCATTGCCCGAAGGCAGCGAGAAGACCGAGGATACCGACACCGAGGAACTGAAGAAAGGCTATCGTGTTCGGTGAGGTGAAATCGATCATGCTGCACGAGCCGCCTTGAGTGCCCCGACATCCATCCAAGCCCGAAGCAAGTTCCACATCTCGAGCATCATGAAGCCCGAATAGGCCCAGAAGCCCGTCATGACGCCTCCGTTGTTCGCCACCGACACCAGAATGCCGAGAGTGATCTGCCCCCAGAAAACGCAGGTCACGAAGGAGGCGAGCCCGCGCAGATGCGGAGAATAGGGGAAGCGGTCCTTGAAGGTGCCATTCACCACCAAGGCCAAGAGCCGGAGAAAGGCTGCGGCAAAGCAGATCCAAGACCATGTTACCTCGTCCGCCCATCGGGCCATCTCAGCGAACGAGGTTGACTTGTCGAAGGTGAGCGGGTCCAGCAGGAGGGTCCACGCCCATCCCAAGAGCGGGACGATCATGATCCATTCGGAGACGCGAACCGGGAAGTGCTCGGCAATGCCGTGCCCTATGCGGAGAACAATGCGGTGCGGCATGCCTAGTGCCCCGCCTTGTGGGCGCCCGGCAGGGTTTCAGCGATGGCCCGCTCGGCAATGGTCCGAACGGCATCCCCGCTGCGCTTGGAGCCCGAGGAGCTGCCGAGCCAGTAGTTGATGACCTGCATCTGAGCCGCGCCGAGAACGCCGAGCAGGATATTGGCAATCGTCGCGCCTCGCTCATCGAGGGAGAGCGGGCCGGCCAGCACCATGAACAGCGCCCCGCCGAACATCAGCGTCACGAGGATCGACACGATGGCGGCACCCCAGGCCATGACGGAACCGCTCGCGTTCAAAGCGAGAGTCTGGGCCCGGGCGTCCTGAATGTCCTGGATCTCCAGCCGGAAGACCTCGAGCGCCGACCGCGCCTGCTCCACGAATACCTCGGCGAGCTTCGGATCCACCTCGATCTGAGCCTGTGCCGACTTGGGATCGTCGGTGCCGAAGATGACCTTCGCGGCATCCACGACCCTCCCAGCCGCAGCACCGGTCTTATCCCCCGCGAACATGCCGATCAGGTCAGGGGCGTATTGGAGCAACAATCCGATGATAGGCGGCATCAGGCTTTCCTTCCGAACAGGCTCTCAAGCAGGTTCTTGAGAGCGGCAAAGAAAAACCCGCTCGGTTGAGCGGGCTGGGAAACGGGAACCGGGATGGGTTCGATATCGGGTGGCGGTGGCGGGGGCGCTTCAGAAACAGGGGCGGATGCAGGAGGCAGGGCAAACGCGGCACGGAGTTCCTGCTCCACGTTGATCCGCTTCGCGCTCGACCAATCAGGCGTGCCCTTGGCCGTCACGCGGGTGTATTCGAGCATGGTCCCTTTGTTGGACCACTTGCCCTCGAAGAAGAGGTCGCGCTCCTTCTCCCGGCGCGGGATGATCTCGGCGGGCTTGTTCCAGTCCATGAAGGCCTTGCGGGCTGAGGCGATGCTCCCGGCCTTCCAGAGCTTCACCCAGGTGGCCGACTTAATGGCTCCTGTGTTCCAGTGGAACGACAAAGCGGCCGCGAACTGCGCCTTGCTCAGAGCATGGCCGGCAAAAGCCTCCCTCACCTCCTCAGCATACTTCTCCAGCGCCCAGGCATAGATGGCCAGGCACTTCTTGAGAGGCTGAGGGTTGCCGATATAGCGCTCGACATTGTGCCCGGTGGCGGATGTCAGCCCTACGCTCCACGTCCACTTGCCGACGCTATCCTTATACGCCTGCCGGACGATGGCCTCATGGGAGGCGATCTCCATCGCAACATCGTAATCAATCTCAGTCCAGCCGCGCGAAAGCACTCTCCCGGATGTATCGGTAGCCATGGTAGTCCTCTTGGGATGTGAGCATGAAAAAGGGCCCGCCGAAGCGGACCCTGTGGAGAAGCCGAATGAGTGCGGCCTAGTGCTAGTCACCCCTCGCCTTCTGGAGCTGGTCGAAGGCGGTAAGCTCTCGGACCAGATCCCTCAGCTCATGGGCGACGGCATGACGTTCCTTAAGCTGGCCCTGCAATTCTGCGATCTTGCGGTTCGCGTCGCCAAGAGCTTGCTTAAGACGGGTGATCTTCAGTTGAAGGCCGCCGTTGCGGCCCTGGCTAACAATTTGCAGGTCATCCATGGTGCTTACTCGGCTGCCATCAGATTAGGGGTAAGGGTTAGGGTGTATTGCCGGCCATGCTCCACAAGCTCCAGCGGAGGCGTGGGGAAGCCAAGCTGTGGGCTCAGCCACTGAGCGGCCATGCTGCCGTAGAGGAGCCGGTACATATCCACGACGCCCTTCTTGGTCCGAAGCTCTTCCATCGGCCAGTCTGGGAAAGGACGCTTCTCGGCAAACGGAGGGGGCAGAACCTCCTCACGAGCTTGCCCGTAGGCCCCTGTCTTTCGGATTGATGGGATGACCTCGTGAGCGAGCCAGCGCTTAAACCGCTCGGCCACGGGCTTCCGAGAGGCAAAGACCAGTCGATAGATCCCTGGTTCAGAGATGACGATCATGCCGCGCGCCTGATCTTCTCCAGGCTGAGGGGGTACAGTACACCACCCCCGCTCATCATCATCCAGTCGCTCAAGAGCCTGCTTATGGTCCTTGATACCGAGAACTCGGCAGACATCGAGGCCGACGAACCACAGCTCGTCATCACCGCGCTCGACAGTACGCACTAAATACTCCCCCTCAAAAAGGAGAGGCTTCACGTCAAATGATTCCATGCTAGGAATCCTCTTGTTTGGCGGATGACCAATCCACCGGCTCTAGCGAGGTGCATGGTGCTTTCTGAGGGCTGTCCATGCATCTCGCGACTCCGCCCCTCTGGTGAGGAAGAGCGCACCCCCATGAAGGGGATCTGCAAATCACTGAGGCATAGTCTGAATTTGTTCTCTTTCCGGTCCAAGCCCTTGGCCGGTTTGTACACAGACCTGTCCCCACTAAATGCCCGATCGCGCAAGACGCTGGTGCTGACGGCTACACTCTACCAAGCTCAATCCTGTACTAAGCGCGCCGAGGCGCCAGAGGGCATTTCGGTGAGACCCAAACTCTCTCTCGAGAGGGAAGTTCTCCCTTTCAAGATCACTTCCGACACTACCTCGAGTTCGCCCGAAGTTCTCGGTGGTCATGGTGTCCTCGTGATGTGGATGTGAAAAAGCCGCCCGGTGAGGGCGGCAGTTGAAATGGCGTTTAGAAGCTAATCGTTGCGCAGCCCGACAAATTCTCTTACCTAAGACTAGATGCCGAATTTCTCCCCGCCGCAGGCTATATTTACCTATATGCACTACAAATACAGCGCGCCCCTTCCATATACCCTAGGAAACCAAGGTAGCGCCCGCCACGATCTTGCAGGGCGAGATTTCTCTCTAGATGCAATCCGCGCCATTGCGACCTTAATGGTAGTATTCGCCCATGCGGCTGCGTTTGGGTCGGCAGAAAGTGGTGAACGATGGAATGCCGTCAACGCTTTCCAGAGCTTCGCAAGAAGTGGTGTTCCGCTATTTTTTATGGTCACCGGGTGCCTTCTTTTAGGCCGAGAGCACACCCCTCGGGCCTTGTTCAAGCGTATCTGGAAAGTCGCACTACCGCTTGTACTATGGTCGTTCATCTATTTGTCTTGGTATACTTATGATGGCACCAATACAAAAGCATGGATTACAACCATATTACGACAGCCGGTCGCGCCTCATCTCTGGTTTCTTTATGTCTTGATTGGGGCGTATCCGTTCATTCCCATGCTTTCAGCCTTTTACAAGCATGGCACCCTTGACAATCACGTTCTCGCTGTCGGCACTTGGTTCTTTGGAACAAGCCTCATCGTATTCTTGTCCTACCTTAACGACATGGCCGTGCTCGGCATATTCTTTACCTTCATGCCGATCTACGCGGGCTACATTTTCACAGGAGCAATGCTTACTCGCTACGTCCCTCGCACACAGATTATCGCCTGCTTCGCCACTCTTGTCTGGGTGGGGATGACGTATGCAACGAGCCTCCTTGCGACCTATTGGGCTCTTCGCACTGGCGTCCGCAATGGACTGTTCTACGAATATTGGGCACCGAGCGTTCTCCTTGGCTCGCTTGGTGCCTTCGTCGCGATCCGAGATTTAATTGCTCCCGTCCTGAGCAGGTCAGAGTTCATTCGTAAGGGCATCTCTCAGATTGCCGAAGCCAGCTTTGGGATATACTTCGTCCATTTCCTTGCACTGTATGTGCTGCAGAAGATAGGGATAACCTATGCAACAGGGAATAGTTGGATTTGGCTCCCGGTCACAACGATCGCAGCTATGACCTTGAGCTTCATCGTTATTCGCATCCTCCAGAAAGTTCCTTACGCAAGAACTGCGCTGTGCCCCTAAACGTAACCATTCAATGCGGAACGAGCGGCTGAACATCCAAAGGTGATGCACTGCTAGATAGTTGGCGCTAGAAGTTCAGACGCCCGCTCTGCACCGTAGGCGTCCTCTGCCGCACCAAGAAGATCAGCCCAAAATTCATCATCTGGTGATAGATATTCAGCGGCATCGAAGATCGCCTGCAAGCGTGGCGCGAAGCTGGCCCTGATCTGCAGATAGGCATCGTACTCTGCGTCGGTCATCTTGCGGAACATCGGGGCCTTATACACCCGAACAGGGAGTTCTGGTTCTTGCGACGGCGGCAGGTCACTAACGCGATTATCGAGCCACTTAGCTCGATTGGCTTTAGCTGAAGCTTCTTGATAGGTGATTTCGTCTACGACGATCGCATCGTCGGCCACCACATTGCTGGCAATGGCTGTCGTGATCACGCCATTCGCATCAACGATTATCTGATAGATCATTGGCAAACTCCTGCGATGCGCATGAACTGCGGGGTAACGATGTCGCCGGTATTGATCCTAGCTCGCAGCCATACCCGGTATGTGCTCCCAATTGTGAGCCCGGACGCGACCACACGCTGAGAAAGGAAAACACCGTGGCCGGCTCGCGCCGCCGTGATCATGCCGGGCGTTTCGGTGTTGGCGACAACTACTGTGCCACCTGTGGTCTGGTTCAGCACCTGCCCCGCGATGTAACAATAAATTCCGGCTGTCGCAGGGAGGTTGAAAGTACATTGAACTGTGGCGTCTATCGTCGGTCCTGTGGCGACAAAATCAACCGCAAGCCGATTTGACAGAGTGGTTGGAAGGGCTGCTTCATCGCCTCCCGTTGCACTAAAAGGGGTTGGCGTCCCATAGGGGATTACCAGCCACGCCGATCCGGTATATCGCTTGAGCACCCCTGGGGCACCACCCGATGTATCAAGCCAGATCGTGCCCTGCACTGCATAGGGTGGAGCCGTGTTCCCACTATGGCACGACAGGAGGGCGTTTAGGGCAGCGTTATCACGCGCCGCGTAATCGGTCGGCGTGGCAGGCCCCACAATCGGGACGCTCCAGGTAGTTGCTTGGCTCATATCTTAGGTTTCCTTTCGCCCAAATCCGACTGCGACGAAGTCGAAGGTGCGTGCGACTGCCGTGCCGGCGCTGTTGAAGAAGTCGTTGGAGTTGAAGAAGCGGATGTTGAAGCCGGTCTCATCCTTGTTGGTGATCTCGTAGCGGTCGCCGGTCTGCATGCCTTGCGCCGTGATACCCAGGCCCTTCAGCCCGAGGAACGGCGGGATGAATTCGACCCGCAGGCCCGCAACCGGAGCCGCAAGGTCATCGCCTCCCTCGTGGCGGTCAGGCATATCGACCGACACTTCAAGCCGACGAACGATCGGAGAAATACCGAACTGGTAGCTCATGAGGCGCAGGCGGAACTGGAACGCACGTGCTGTCACATCACCGACAATGACTTGCTTCCATTCAGACCAGATCGGCGCGTCTGACGGGTTCCCATTGGTGGAGCGGTACTCAAGGCGAGCATCCCAGGTTGCCGCGGGCTCGGTCTGGAAAAAGTCCTCACGATCGAAGACATCCGTCCAGATGAACATATTTGTCGAAAGGTTGAGGCCGAAGGCATCCACCAAAGCGGAAAGCCGGGAGGTAAAGACGGCACCGAGATCGACGGACTGAGCGAACGAATAGATGCCCTCGCCGTACAAGCCGATGCCGGTCGCGAACCCCAGGAAGAAATCTCCGGAGAAGAACCAATTGGAACGCCCGAAGATGTTGTCGGCGTAGCCAAGCTGAAGCCCTCCCAGGCCACCGTTGACGACGATGCCGGTCTTCACGCCGGGGAAGGTGGGCGACTCGAGCAGCTCTTCGACCGCGTTGAGCTTGCTGATTGCGGCAACATTCGACACGATCGCCGCAGGGTTTCGGCTTAGGATGCCTTGGGTTGTGACCGCCTTCACAAGATATGTGCCCACGGCAGCCGGTACTTGCTCGGTGGTAGCCGTGGTTTTTTCAACCAGCGGCACCGCAGAGCCCCAGGTCACGCCGGACATCTGGGGAGAGAACCGGACTTCATAGTGTGAGAGGATCGGCGAGGCTGCCGCATCCCAGGTCAGCCGCATGTAGTCGCCGACAACCGACGCGGCGAACCCCGTTATGTCAGGCGGCGGGGCCTGGAGCCCTAGAACCGGCACGTTTCTGAGATAGACCCAGACTGAACCTTCCAAAGCCGTATAGACTGCCCGCACACGGAAATCGACCGTGCTCGGCGGAAGGTCATCGATATCGATGGATGAACCAGCCGTCGCACCTGCGGGAAGCCAAAAGCCATCAGTTGCCGACGTCTCGATCGTGACGTCCGGATCACGCCAGCTATCGACCACCGATCCTGGTTGGACCCGATACTCGACCTCGTACAGTAGCGCCCTCCAATCAATGGACTTTGTCCAGCTTACTGTCGCCGCATTCCCTGGCTTGCCGGTGTCGTCTATATAAACACGCTCGGCGAAGGCGAAATTGGTCGGCGGGGGTATATCTTCTGTCGGGCGGCCCTCGTCGTTAGGGCTCTCCTCTTCCGTCGCCCCGATCTCAGCCCATACCTGAGGCGCGTCGATCACAGCTTCAACGTCGATCCGATCGCGCCCTGATGGCTTGGCGGATTTGACGAGGTAGTTGCGCTGCAGAAACGTCACAGGCCCGATGAGCGCAGTGGTGGCCTCCATATTGCTAAGAGCCAGGACGCTCCCCAGTGGGAGCCCGGTTTGGCTTTCCACCAGCGCTCTCGACCCAGCATCAAGCGCGAGCTCATCTGATGCTCCACCTTGCCCTGCTAGTGCGACCGGCCCCCATTCGCGACCGCTGCGATCGCGGATGATGAGATGATCGCCGGGGGTGTAGGGCACGTTCCGGTCAAGAATGAGCGTGTTTCCAGTTACGGCTAGAATACCGACCGGTTTCGCCTTGCTCGCAAACCAAATCTCGACAGCAATGCTGTCGCCACGCTTGTAAATTCGGGCATCGTGCTCGGTGGTGAAGCGGACGGTCTGGCGCCGGAAGAAGGCGCTTGCCGCCAACCAACGGGCGATATGCCGTGCATGGCCGTCGCCGGTCACGCCGAACAGATGTCGGCGGGTCGGGGTGATTGACTTCGTGCCGTAATAGATATCCGGCAACTCGATCGGCCGCTTCGGATCGCCCGCGAGATGATAGTCCGCCACGACATGCGCAGAGCCATCATCGGGATCGGTGTCGAAGGCGATTCCAGACGACCCCTTCACGATCTGGCGCGAACTAATCACATGGCGCCTGGCGTCGGTCGGATTATCGCGCACGAGCGACCAGATCCTGCCCATATGGACAGGCTCAGACCGGAAAGGCAGAAGAACTGCGCAGGCCACGTTCCAGACGCTATCAGGTCCTCTGATTACACCGTCGAAGGTATCATACCTGTTGACCGTGTCGGCGTAGAATTTGGCTGTTTCCTTGTCGAAGGCGCTATCGGGAATGCCCCCGCCGTAAACCGTGTTCCGCATCACATCGGCATAAACCCAGACGGCCTTTCGGGTGGCCTGTTCGACCCATGCCGATCCGTTCCAAACCGGAATAATGCCGGTGGCCTCAATCTGAACGTCCGCGAAGGAGGTCACACCGAGGGCAGCATTGGAGCGGACAACAATCGCGACTTGTGTGACTTTCGACCGGACGGTGCTGTCCGGCGTATGCCCCCGAAGCGCGTCCCAGTTCAGGGCATTGGATACGTTTGAC
Organism: Pseudomonadota bacterium; assembly: GCA_023450615.1. GTDB lineage: Bacteria > Pseudomonadota > Alphaproteobacteria > Rhizobiales > Beijerinckiaceae > Microvirga. The sequence goes on from JAEXGT010000091.1 coordinate 41,394, forward strand.
ACGCGGTCATTGAAGGGCGTGTTGTTGTAGTTGTTACGCCCCCGAACCGCATAGCGCCCCTCGGGCACGGAGAAGATGCGCGTGAACCGCAGCGGGCGACGGCTCTTCATCTCCTGACCAAACCAGTCAAGGGTTTTCCATGGTCCGACAACGCCACCCGTATCATTCACCTGCGCATATTGGAATTCCCAACCGATGGCGGCTGGCCCCTCCTGTGCGCCCTTCGAGTTGACATAGTTCGTCATCGCGCCCTGCGGCGCACTTAGATCGATCTGGATCTTATTTACAGTTACGCCTGGAGCCGAGATGACAAACGGACCCGACCATGTACCAAGCACGTTGTCAGGACGAGGCAACTCGAGGCCCTGCACCGCCGAGGAGGTTACGATCCCACGCGGCACGAGCGAGCACTTCTCTCCTGGGTTGACTATCTCGACGCGGCTGCCGGCGAACGGCTCCCGAATGCCTCCGGTATCCGTCCACATGAGCTGATCGCCGATGCGGATCTTGTGGATTTTTGCCTTGCCAAGCGTCACCGTCATGAGCTTGTAGAGGATTTGGTTCTCGCCCTCATAGACGAAATAGTCCGGCTGAGAGAGATCCGGGACAGTCCAGCACTTGCCGTAGAGGCGCGGAATGCGATCGCCAGGACGCGGCAGGTTCCCGCCACCGGAGACGCCGTAGATCGGCTTCTCTTCTTCAGGCTTGTTTGCTTTCGGCTTGAATGCATGGCTGAGTAGCGCCATGCCTCCCATGATGATGCCGGTCGACACGAGCTTGCCCAGCATCGTAAGCCCGCCACCAGCGGCAGCGAATGGTGCTCCGAGGGCTCCAATGGCGAAGGGAACGATGATCGACAATGCGATGGCAGCAACGGCCATGAGGATCGATGCCCCGCCACCCTGCCCCCCGCCCCTCGGCAGATAGGTGATCAGAACGATATCGTGCGATCCAACGCGGCGCTCATCCCATTCCGAGCGCAACACGACATCGAGGTCGTTTGCTGCGACCGGCTGTCCAATCCGGTGAACGGAGACGATGAAGGGACGTGTGTGGTCGGCCTGGCGGCGGACGATGGTCGACAGTTTACGCCGCCGACGGTCCTTAAGCCGCAAGTCCGAGCAGACCTCGGCCCCGGTGATGGTGCGCTGTGCGATAAGGGTCATGAATTGCGTCGGAAAAAGACGAGTTTCCAGCGACGGAGTTGCGTCACTTCAAGGATGGTGTCGGCCACGACGCCGTGACCGATATCAGAATGCCAGACGAGCCCGCGTCCGCAGTTGATAAGGTAGATGCCGACATGAAGATCACGCGGTCTGCTCATGATGGCGATATCGCCATCCTGTGGAACTCCAACCTCGGCCCAAGCGGATCGTACCGGATGACCCTCGAATACTTCGCGCCGACGCTCAGGGTGAGACACCAGGTCGTCGCTCACTATAGGCAGATCATCCACCCCGAACAGTTCCCTGCGGACGGATCGAACGAAGTGCCAGCAATTGTTCTCTTGCGTCCACGGCTTTGACACGAGAGCGTTGAGGAACGCCATGCGGACAGGCATCATCTAGTGAACAGCCCCGGGTAATCATCAAGGTTATAGGTGACACGCGGGAAAGCCTGCTCGCCCACTTCGTCAAAGCTCAAGGCGCCCTCGACGCTCGTAGCCGTCACGACGACTTGCCGCATCTTGAGCCCCGCGATCACATCCCCCGGCTCGAAACGAACATCGGACCGATAAGTGCGGTAAATAACTGAGATCGTGTTGGCCGCGCCGGCAGCCGCTTCGATGAATGGGAAGAGCAGATCCGAAACCCCATCAATGCGAACTTTTGCTGGAGTCGGGCCGTCGTCGTCATAGCCTGGGGGCGTTACGTCGAACGCGAGCGCAGTGAAGTCACACCACATAGCAGGGCGCCATGCGGTCGCTTCGGCAAACAGCGAAATGGTGCTCGCGGGTTCGACGCCTTCTTCCCCCGTCAAGATCAGGACCGGGCCGCCGAATGTCGCATGATAGAGTTCAAGCGTGTGGAAAAGCACGACGTTCGCAGGAGCGGACGCATAGGCCTCTTCCATCGCTGAGGTGAGACGGGAGACCATGTCAGTATCCACGCACGAGCAAGGGTAGCGTCACGAAGACGTAAGGCACTGTAATCTCATAGGTCGGGTCCTCCCGCAGCCTGACGGTCTTTTCCGGATACGGAGCCGAAAGCCCCGGCTTCCAGACACGCATCGTCCAAGACGCCGCGCCGTGGTCGAGCGTGTCGCGAAGAAAAGCCTGGAAGGATGGGAAAAGGAACGGCTCGAAAGGGAACCGCAGATCGACCTCACTCCATGTCGTGGTTGAGCGGCGCCTGGCCCGGCCGGGGCCGTCCTCCATTTCAGTGCGGATCGGGGCTTGGTTCAGGAGACCGATGCCCGTTCCTTCAAGAGCGGGCTCAGTCGGGAAATTCGCTGGCCAGCTTGCCATCAGCCTCTCCCGTTGAAGCCGGTGTTGAGGGTCTTGGACATGCGGCCGTTCCGGCTGACATCCTGCTGCAGCCGCCCCTTAACGTTTTCGTAGATCATGGTTTGGATATCGATCGTTCCGTCTTCGCGTTGCGTCGCGCGGGTTTCCACCTGGGCGCCCGACTGATTGACCACGTTGTTGTTGACCGTCACGCCCGCGCTGCCGCTTGCGCCGCCCTTGCGGATCGCGGCCACATCGTCACGAGAGAGCACCCATTCGCCCTTTTGCAGGATTGCCGGCACCTCATCAGGGCGAAGGCCCGAGTGATAGCGCGGGGCATCGTCGTAATAGGCAGGATGGATGATGCGCTTGAAGGAATGATCGCGGCCAACCAGCCCCCCACTGTGGAATCCGAAGCTCAGACCTGACATGTCCGGCAGAGTCCAGGATGACATTTCCATCCCGCTCCATGATGTGCCACCGCCACCGCCGAAGAGACTGAAGAGGTTCCCGAACCCGCCACCTCCGCTGCCGCTGGAGCTTAGCGACTGACCAAGCTGATTGATGGCTTGTCCGACTCCATTCGCCCCCTGGCCGATGGTGTCTGCGGTGCTCTCCAAGGCAGTACCGACGAGATCCCCGCCCTGCTGGGTGATGCCGCCGAGATTGGTGAGGCTTTGCGTGATCTGCGGAGTGGCGCTGGTCATAGTTTGTGACAGCGTGTCGAAGCTTCCAGAAAGCTCCTGCATGTCGGTGCCGATTCCCCCGAGCAAGTTGTCGTTGCCAGCCTGCCCCATGAGTGCCTGCGGACCGCTACCGCGATTGATGCCAGCCCAAGGATCCCGGATGCCGCTGTCCCGGAAGCCGTACCACTGGCCGTGGCCGTTCCGCTTCATGTAATCGAGACTGAAATCGACCTGCTGCTGCCAGTTGGATGGGTCAAGCGAGATACCCTGCTTCTGAGCGACGTTGCCTAGACCGCCTCCCGTATAGAGTTGCATGACGCCAAAACTCTTGCCGTTGTCTCCGAGGGCGAAGGGGTTGAAGCCGCTTTCCTGGTTGATGCCCTTAGCTATGATGTCAGGGTCCATTCCTCGCGACAGGGCGCCAGACCGGACATATTCCTCGACTTGGCTCCTGAGCCCGCTGGTGAAGAACTTGGCGCTCACAGTGGTTGCCGCTTGCGTAGCGGCCTGAGTTGCTGCCTGCGTAATGGGCCCTACCGACGACGAAACCACTTCTGGCAGCTTGCCAAGCCCGCTGAAAGCAGCCACACCGCCTCCGTTCGCGCTTGGCATCGCCATGACATTCGAGCGGCCGCTCCCGCCTGTGAGAGCCTGCAATAGACCCGCAAATGGGTTGCTGCTCCCTCCTTGAGCGCCGAACATCCAGTCCAGCGTCATATCCAGCAGGCGATCCGCGATGCGCTCAAGCGCGTTTGCAAAAGCGTCCGCCGCCGATTTGCCCTGGCGGAGATCGGAGATGAACCCTTTCAATGTGCCCTTCGTGAAATCGGACCACTCGGAGGCTTCGCGCAGCTGCTCCATTCTCTGCGCGGCTTGCGCAGCCTGGTCCGCCATCGCCGCAATCTGGGCACGAAGCTGCGGCGTGTCTGCCTTGCCTGCCTCCCATGCGGCATTCAGAAGCTCTTGTTCCGTGCGATAGCGAGCAACCTCACCGGCTCCCATGCCATAGGTGGCGGCCTGTTGCTCGAGCGCCCGCGTCTGGTCTTGCGCACGGTCGATGGCGCGGGCCCATGTCTGCTCGCGCCGCTTGGCGTCGGCTTCGGCCTGTCGCTGAGCATCTTCAGCAGCTTTTTCGGCATCGCGCTGCGCAGCACGCTGCAACGCGGCATCGAGGGCTGCCTGCGCTGCGGCTCGATCTTCGCGCCCGCCAGCCTTTCCGATGGCTTCACGGTATTTCTCAATAGCTTCCTGCTGAGGGGTCAGCTTTGGCAATGCAATACGGGACAAATCCTCAAGGGCTTTGTTGAAACCTTTGATGTCACCAATGCCCTCGCCTGCTGCCCCTGCGGCCAGCCGGATCGCCTGAGTTGCCTTATTGAGCGCCGCCTCGATCTTCGCAGCGTTCTCAGAGCCCTTCAGCAGTTCATCGCCTAGGGCCTGAATGGCCGCATTGTTCGCGGCCTCCCTCATGACGCGAGCAACTTCCTCGCGATAAGCGCGGATGTTCGGCTCGCCACGGGCTACGGACTCGTTGAGTTGATCGATAGCCTTCTGGAAGGGGGCGTATTTTGAAGCAGTTACAGTCTCGGCCCCACCAAAACCGGTCCCCATCGGGTCAACGTATGCCGGGCCAGTCGTTGTTGAGGTGGCGGCGTGCATCTCGAAAATGAGGCGCTGCAGGTCGCCCCGAAGTCGCTCGGTCTGTGCGCGCAGTTGGCCTTCTAGGACGATGCCGCTTTGAGCGGCATATTCTTCTAACCCCTTCCCAGCCTCGCCATAGGCCGAAGCGATGCTCTTGATGAGATCGGCATGCCCCTTCAGCCGGTCATCCAGCTTCTCTACCTTCTCGCCCGCTCCTGTAAAATACTGGAACAGCGCGCCACCGGCGGCGATGGCGCCGATGGTGAGCAAGCTTACAGGGCTGATGACAGACATGAACGCAGCGCCAAGGGCCTTCACTGCCCCTCGCGCACCACCGGGCGTATCGCCGAGCACAGCGGCCATCTGCGTTCCCTGTTGGAGCGCAATGGTGAAAGGGCTTGTGCCGGCCTGAAGCTGAACCGCGATGTCCTGGAACTGAGCAGCAAGGTTGCTGCTCTGCATGACGAGGTTGTTGTTGGCTGCCCCTAGCCCCCCGTATCGAGTCTGAAGCCTTTGAAGCGAGGCCGCGTATTGATCGTTCGAGATGACGCCCTGCGCCAATGCTCGGTCGAATACGGACTGAGCCCGTGCCATTTGCTGGAGGGACCGGAAAGCCGGATCTACAGAGGCCACCGTCCTCTCATAAGCCTTCGCCGCAGAAAGCTGCGAGCGGGTGGCGTCCTCGGTCACCTTCGCGACGAGAGAAGCTGCATCCGCAACCTTCTTCTGTGCGGATGCAGCTTTCTCAAGGTCAGCCGCAACCTTGTCCACCCCCTCGGAGCGGGCGCGGATCAGCAGTTCCTTGATCGCTTGAACGGTGGCCATGGATTAACCTTGCTTGCCCTCGGCGGCCCGCTTGAGCAGGCCTTTGACGCCATCGGCATCCTGTGCGGAGATTTCGCCGGGCTTCATGTTTGAGACTGCGATGAACTCGCCATCCATCGCCCGAATGATGATGCGGAAGCGGTCGAAGGCGTCGATGTCCGGAAGGATGCCGTAAGCCTCGGCATATTTGGCGATGGCCGTGAACGGGATGCGTCCGAGGCTCATGCCGGTTTCCCTGTCGGTGCTCAATTCACGCCAAGCGGTCCAGTAGAACGCTAGGCGGGCAGGCACTTCAGGCTTTGGGGGGACAGGCCCCGGGCATTCTCGCCCGAAACCTCTGTAATATTCGATCTTCTGGCCCCACGTCAGTTCCCAACGCAGGGCGGCGCTTAGTTTTTTGCGTCGGCCTCAAGGGTCTCGTGGCCGTCCTGGGCAACGATGCCGGCCGCATACTCGACCGCGCTGCGGAAGACACCCATGTCAGGATCTTCGAGCAGGGACTTTGCCAGTTCAGGCGAATAGGTCGCGTCGTCGATGCCCGACCAGTTTTCGAGGATCGTCTCGTGAAGGAGGCGCATCTGGATTTTGTCCTGCGTGGCCGGGTCGCTCGCCTCTTCAGGCGTGAGCTTGCCACGGTATTCGGCCATCACGCGCTTATAGTCGCTGTTGCCGTAGCCGCGCACCTTTACGGCCACTCCAGGCAGGTTCGGTAGATTGCGCACCCATGCGCCCTGCTCGATGCGCTTGCCGGTCTGTTTGATATCGTTGAGTTTCATGGTTCACCAATCGGGTTTGTGTCGGATTGCCGGGTTTCGTCGGGGGTGAGCGGGAGCAGCACCCGACGAGCCGCCCCCGCCCTCGCTCGCGAGCGATGCTTTAAGCGCCGGCAGTCGGCGCGACTTCGGTGATGGCGCTGTCGATGGCGATGGTGAACGTGCGGCGCACCACATCGTTAACCGCCGCGCCACTGTTGCGCTTCGACATGACCTTGCCGACGAAGTAGTGCATCTCGTCGGTGCCGGTGGCGTTCAGTTTGTTCGGGTACTGTACCTTGAAGGGGTAACGGAAGTTCGTCGCCTCAGCAGCAACAAGCGCCTGCTGGCCGACGTCGCTGGCGTCATGACCGCACGTGATCGTCAGATCGCCGGCATCGCGGGAGCCCTTGCCTTTGCGGACGCGGCCGTCGCCGAGCGAGGTGAAGTTTACGGCCGCCGCAGCGTCACCGTATTCGCCGAGGCTCTCGACAAGCCCAATTTCGGTCCATGTGAGGGCCGCATAAGCCGCCGCATTGGCCGGCACAGTCGCCGCCTGCGGAGCGATGAAGATTTTAACGCCATTGGTATCCGTGGTCTCAGCCATCGTCTTAACCTTTTGAATATGCGGCCTGCCCAGAGCCGCAGCGAGGGCATGAAAAAGGCCCCGCTGGGCAAGAGGGGCCGATCCGTTTGAACGGAATGGGAGCGGGCTTACTTGCCCTTTGGGGTGGCCTCAGTTGCAACGGTGGCCTCGACCTTTTCGGCAACGTTCTTCGGCACGCTGATCGCCCCGGCAAAGATGCGGCCCTGAAGCTGCGGGTCTGCCGGATCCACATCGAGATCCTCGATCTCGCCAGGTGCAATGGAGCCGGTCTGGGGATGGCCGTCCTTCGCCTTTCCCTTCAGGTTGAAGCTCAGGGTTTCGCGGGTGTTGTTTTGGATACGCATGGCTTTTCCTCTCAGTCGCGGTAGTGGAACTCGTACGGCGCCACGAGGGACAAGGTGAAGAAGTTGCCCTCGTCGTTGCTGTCATCGATGAACGGGGTTGTTGGCTGCCGAAACCGCACGCCATCGATCGTTTTGTCGCGGAACAGGCCAGCGAGTTCGTCGGCCCATTGCATCATCGTCGCCGGGTCTTCATCGCGGATCATCTGCAGCACGAGGCGCACGCCGCCCTCTTCGACATAGTAGCGGCTGCCGACGCCGGGGCGGATGGTATTGGCGACTGGATACTGCACCACGAGGAACGACTCGCTTTCGTCCGGACGGTCATCCTTGCGCACCATTCCCACGATCGGCGAGCGGCTCCAGTTGGCGGCGAGATATTCCTCGACGGCGTTCACAACGGCTAGGCGAGCCATGCTTACCTCAGAGTGATGACGATGGCGGGCGAGCGGCTCGCATGGTCGGCCGTCTTTCGCGCCTTCGCGGTGTCAGCCGCGGAAGCCTCGGGCGTCCGGTAGCTGAAGCGAATGTTAGCGAGGTTGCTGAAGCGGCCCTTAGCGAGCGCGGCCACGACCTCAAAGACGCCGTTCGGCGCCTGATCCGAATGCCCCCGCTCCAGCTTGCGGGCGTAAGGCACCGTCGAAAGAAACACATATTCGCGGGCAGCCGGCACATTGGCTCCAGGGTCGATCTCGGCCCCGTCCGCATAGAACCGGAACGAGTTCCTGAACTTGCCCGTCAGAACAGGAGCATGAAGCACGAGTTGCTCGCCGATCCATTCGAACAGATCATCCAGAAGCTCAAAGGCGAAGAGGATCGTACCGTTGTCAGCGTTGACCGACTCCAGCGCTGCCCCGCGCCGGCCATCGACGAAGGTTTCATATGGCGGCTCGTGTCCCAATGCCTGCTGGTTGGCCGCCTGCGCCTTGCTGAGTTCCTCGCGGGCGAAGGAGGCCATCATGGCCCGCCTTGCTTCCGGGGACAGTTCCTCCTTCAGGAGCAGGTCGATATCCTTCTCGATGGCGTTGATTTTTGTGCTTATAGCCATCAGCCCTTCACCTGGAGCTCGATGCGGACAAGCACGTCGTTCATTTTGATCGGCTCCGCGGCTACGATAGAGCGCACACGCCCGTCGATGGTGACCCAGTCTCCTTTGATGGGAGCGCCACCGGGCCAGTTTGTCAGACCTGACGGAGACAGGATGACCTTGCTGTCATTCTGATCAATGCCGCCGATCAGTTCGTCCGGCTTGAAGCCGCGCACATGAGCCTTCACGGTAGCAATGGCCAACGGAGCGGTGTCTTTGCCTCTGCGAAGGGTCACGGTCTGGCCAAATTTAGCGACAGCGCGATCCAGCTTTGCGATGGCCTGCTGAGGGGTCATTCAGAAATACCGGCGATAAGTCTGCAGGAGGCTTTCGGCAGTGGGATCAGGCAAGCGGCTCGCCTGCCCCGGCATCCAATAGTCCGTGCGGCCGATGCCATCGACGCTTTCGCTCTTCACGAGCGGGTCACGTTGATTGGAAGCCCACAGGGCGCCGACAAGTAGCAGAGCGGCATGTTCGATGGTCGCCGGAAGGTTCGCGCCTTCCTGCCCGGGAAGAACCCAGCCTGCATGATAGGTGATCTCAACCTTGCCGCCCCAGCAGGTGATCACATCGCCCGAGAGACGAACGATGACGTTGAGGCTTGGCTCGAGATAGTAGCCATCGGCAGGCACGACCTCACCAGACTCTCGCACTTCCTCTATGGTCGCGGGCGACCGCTCCAAGAGAATGCGCGATCCACCGCCTGCATAGTTGGTCTGTCTGACCTGCTCCCGCCCAAATGTGCGATTGCAGAAGTCGACAGCCATCTGGCTTGCGGTGTCAATGAGAGCCTCGAGGGTCTTATCATCGGCGTCACCGTCCGCGATGCCATACCGGGCACGGACGGCCGCGACCGTCGTCAGTCGTGTGGCCTCTGCTGGCGTCAGGACGATGAGCACGGATCAAGCCTTGGTTTTGGAAGTGTCAGCGGCCTTATTCGCGACCGCGGGGGCGGCCTTGTTGGCTACCTTCGGGGCTGCCTTTGCCTCGCCAGCAGCACGCACGGCGCCCATCTCCTTAAGGCGGTCGAAATCGGCCTTGTCGAACTCGCGCTCGGAGCCTTCGGGAAAGCCGTCGAGGGGCTTGGTCAGAATGGCCTTGATGGCAGTCATGGCTTCTCTCCTCTCAGTTCATAGAGAGGGCAGCGTGAGCCGCCCTCCTTGATGAACCGAACGGATCAGGTCACGCGGCCGAGATCGCCGTAGACGATGGCCTGCGGGCGATAAATCGCGAGCGCGAGCCGCTCTTCAGCGCGGATCGTGACCTTGTTCTTGACGAAGTTGTCCTGATCCTCGGTCGAGACTTCGACGGTGGCATCCTGCCGGTCGAAGATCTGAGCGGCGAGGTTGAATGCACCGACGAGCGCCTTATCGACGCCCATGGCCTGGGTGGCGACCACCGGCAGCCCCCACAGCGTGGGCGAGACGGTGCCCTGCGGGTTGCCGATGAGGTAGCGGCCATCGCCATCCTTCGCCATCTCGATTGCAGCCCAATCGATCGGGTTCATGACGATGCCGTTCGGCGGGTACTCTGCGAGCGCTGCCTGAAGGATCATCAGACGGATGATGTCCACCTGGGACGTGGCCGTCAGGCTGCCGGGAGCCGCATACGCGGTCGCCGCCGTTACGAGACCGGTCAGGTTCTGGCCAGTGCCCGAGCCGTTGAGGAGCTGGGCTTCCTCGACCGTGGCAAGGCCATAGCGCAGACGCTGGTCGATAATGGAGCGCAGGGCCGGAGCGTCAGCCAAGATCTGGACCGAGGCCCGCATCCAGTGCGCGATGGTGCGGACGGGAGCGGTCTTGTCCTCGAACTGCAGTTCCGACTGCGGCTTGAGCGCGCCTTCCGCGACCGGAGCCGCGCTGTTCGTGAACAGTTTCTCCTGCTCGTACTCGATCAGGTTGCTGTTCGTATTGCCCTGGGCGAGCAGCGCGCGCACCGTCATCCGGCGCTGCGGTAGCTCGACCTGAAGGCCACGGCGATCGTTCGGAACCAGGGCACCCACAGAACCAGCAGCGTCGGTCGTCAGAGACGTGATGTCCTTGACCTCGACGATGTGGCGGCCGCGGGGCCGGGTCTGACCTGCGAAGGTCTTGAAGCCCTCGTCCTCAACGAAGCGTTCGCCGGCCGTGCGCGAGCCATCTGCCTGCTCGCGGCGGCGGGCCATCTTCTGCTCCATCTCATCGAGGCGAGCCTTAGCATCGTTCATGCCTTTGATGGCCTCGTCGGCAAGCTCCTTGGCGGTCGTCGCCAGGGGCGTGCCCTTTTCGGCCTCAGCGAGTGCCTTTTCAGCAATCTCCTTGACCTTGTCGTGCTTGGTTTCGAAGTCGCGCTTAACCTCGGCGGCCAGTTCGGCCGCGCTCTTCTGTTCCGACATGGGAACCTCCAGATTTTGGTTGATGCTGGGCGTCAGCCCTTGAGGGCTCGCAGGAATGCGAGCGCGTCGTCAGCCGCCACGGCAGGTTCCCCCTGCCCCTTCAGGTGGAGACGTGCGGCACGTTCCGCCTGCGAGTTGGAGAAGCCCAGCCCCTTGAGCCAGGTCTCAAACTCTCGCTCTGTCAGCCGGTCCCCGGCCTTCAGCTTCTCAGTGAGGTCGTGCGCAGCCTTCGCCGCCTTCACACTCTGCACGACCGCGTTCTCGTTCGCGCCAACCGACACGATGCTGACCTCGATGAGGTCGAGCTTTTCGAGCGTCCAGACGCCCGTCTCGGTATCGACGCTGTATTCCTTGATGCGATAGCCGATGGACAGACCGTCGATGTCGCCTTCCTTGAGGAGAGCATGGGCCTCGCGGCCTCGCTGCACGCCCATGTTAAGCTGGCCGCGCATTAGAAGTCCGTGATCGTCCTCGCTCGCGTCCAGCCACTTACCAATCGGCTCGTGCGGGTCGTGCTGCCAGAAGAGCTTCGGCATGGTGCCCTTGGCCTTGTGAGCCTTCAGGCTGTCCGTATAGGCGCCGGGTGCGATCACATCGCCATAGGCATCCGGCTCGCCGCCGAATGTCGATCCGTAACCCTCAAACTCGCCGCTGTCCTTGAGGGACTTGATCTCAAGGAGTGGGGCTGTCTTGCTCATCGCGATCTCCGTTGATGGCTTGGGCGAGCGGGATGTCCTGCATCTGCACCGTCACCACATCGCCGCCCTCAATCGGCGGCAGGTTTTCCAGGGCGCGGCACTCATTGCGGGTCGCGATCCCCATGCGGATTGCCTTTTCATAGGCTTCGTAACGGCTCGCGGTGTCACCGCGCAGAAGACCCTCGAAATTGAACTCGATGGTGATGCCCTGCGCCCGCCGCTCGGCCAGCGGCACGAGCTGCTTGAGAAGAGCTTGCTCGATGCGCTTCAGGCGCTTGCGAAGCGTGAATTTCTGGAAGCCGAGAACGTCGACCTCCTTGCCTGTGCCCCAGTTCGACGCCTTGTCACCGAACCCCACCATGGCGGGCGGGACGCCGAATAGTCGGCAAATTTGCTCACCGCTGAACTTGCGGCTTTCCAGCATCTGGGCGTCTTGCGGATTGATAGAGAGCTGCGTCCACTTGAGCCCGTTGTCGAGCAGCATGGGGCGACCGTTCCGCATTGCCCCTACGTATTTCTCCTGCAGGAGCTTCTCCAGTTGTTCGCGCTGCTCCTTTGAGAGGGCCACGCTGTCAGCCGTGCTCAGAATGCCGCTTGGGTTCACCCCGTTCTGGAACATCGCCCCGGCCGCCGTCTCTGCCGCAAGAGCGTCCTCGAAGACGCTGCGGCAGGCCGAGAGGGTCGAGGTGCCTGAGATCCCGTCACTCATAGCCCCGCGGATGTGGAGCATTTGCTCGCCAGGCTTCACGATGCGGCGGCCATCCTCCGTCCATTCGTACTCGAGACTGCCGTCGTCCAGCCGGCGCACCCGAACCAGATCCGGGCGGATCGGATGCAGGGCATTAAGAGCCCCGTCAGAGCGACGTTCCATCAGGGCGTAAGCATTGCCCTGCAACTCGACCGCCGCCGCCATGAACTCCCAGAAATCGACCGCTGTCTGGTCGTAATTCGGGCTGTCATGCAGCACGAAATAGAGCGGATGGTCTCGGGCGACGGTGCGAATGCCGCGCGAGTCCGTCCGGTAGACCATGAGCGGAAGCGAGGCTATGGTTCCGGCGATAAGCTGCACGCAAGCCCAGGTTGCCGAAAGGCCCACAGCGGCCGAACCGCTTGCCAAACGCAAATCACGGTAGCCCGCGACCGTGACCTGATTGGTGACGAAGTTGTTGCCGTTCTCGGTCGAGGCCAATCCGGATCGCCAGGGCTCAATGTCCTTCGTGCCCGATAGCCGGAGAGCTCGTTTCAGCCAGTTCATGCGTAGCTCGCTATCCAGGCGTCGAGGTTCATTGGCTTGGCGCCCTCATAAGAAGCGGCTGCGCCTACGGCCATGCAGAGCGCGACAGCACAGTCGATCTTGTTGACGGCTCGCTCTTTCGCGAGCCAGTAATTGCCCCAACGGTCATTGTCTGTGACCGCGCTCATCATTGCCGAGATCAGGACGGGGTTTCGCTTCAAGCGAATGCGGCCTTCGAGGAGAGCGTCTTCCAGCTCGCGAACCGATCCAGGCATCCACAAGCCTTCCGGCTCGCGGGCAGCAGCTTTTGCGGCCTCTGCCATAGCCTCGTTGGGCTTGCCCTTCTTCGTGCCGCCCTGGGGATGTTCCACGAACTCGACATCGATGCCCAACGCGGCGCATTCCGGCTCAAAGCCTCGGCGAAAGGCGTAGCGATCGTACGCCACGCACTCGACCTTGAAGCCGTGCGTGTATTCGGCCAATGCCTGCGCAACGTGGTCGTACCGAATGCTCTCGCCCTTCGGAGCGTGGATGTGCCCCGCGTCAGCCCATTGCCGATAAGGGGCCTTGTCCCTCAAAGAGCGGGCGTCCAAGGTGTCGCCGGGGGTCCAAGCCTCAATCCAAGCGTCATAAGTCGGCTTGCGAACCGTCTGCGTCTGCCCATTGCGCTCAGCCGTGACCTCGACCTCTCCCGTCTTCACGACGGCAGCCAAGGCGGTGATGTCCCTGTTCTGGGACAGGTCGCAGCCGATCCAAACCGGCTTACCGTGATGCTCCTCGGGCTCAAAATCAGCGATGGCCGGCTCAAGCGCCGCCCGCGTCATCCAGGCAGTGTCTGCATCGGTCCACTGGCAGAAGTGCAAGCGCAGGATACCGTTCAATTTGCTCGGCATCGCCTTTGCTTGGGCAACGACGCCCTGGAGGTATTCCTCCGTGATCGTGACGCCCAGCAGAGGGTTGGCCTTGATCCAGCAAGACGGATCATTCAGCGGATCATCGCCGGGGTCCAAGGCACACACGTAGGAGAATGTGTTGTCGTCCAGCACCTCGCCCAGATAGTGGGCGTCCTCATCCTTGGCGTCGATATTACCCGCGGCGACTCTCACCGCATGCTCATGTTCGGCCCAGCAGATCGAGTTGCGATCGGAGCCGCTATTCGTGATCATCAGCAAGAGGGGCTGCCGACGAAACTTGAAGCCGCGCTCCAGGATCTCGATGATACCGCCGTCCGCATGCTCGTGAACCTCGTCCACCAGCGCGAAATGCGGGCGTGGGCCCGAACCTGTCTTCTTCGTCTCCCTCGAAACGGGCCGAAAGAACGACCCTTTGGCGAGATATGCCAGGTTGTATTCCTTACCGGGGCCACCACTGCGCTTCAGGCGCTTGTCGAGGTCTGGCGATTTGTCCACCATCTTCACGGCATCCCGGAACAGGATGCCTGCTTGGTCCTTGGTCGCGCCAGCCGAGTAGATTTCGGCACCCGCCTCGCCGTCAGCCATCAGGCCATAGAGCCCGATGCCGCCAGCAAGGGGCGATTTGCCGTTGCCTTTGCCCTGCTCGATATAGGCCCGTCGAAACCGGCGACGGCCATCCAACTTCTTCCAGCCGAAGAGCGACCCGATGATAAAATCTTGCGCGGGCTGGGACTTGAACGCCCTGCCCTCGAACTGCCCCTCGCTGAGCCTCAGCTTCTCCTCGAAGAACCGGAGAGCCTTGGTGGCCGCAGCCGGGTCAAACGTGATGTCATCCCGCTTCAGATCATCCAAATGACGCCGACATGCGTTCCGAACGTGGGGCCCGGCAACGATCTCGCCCCTGACGACCGCTTCAGCGTAGAGCGTAGCCCGGTCAGTCGTCGAAGAACTCGTCTTTGTCATCTTTTTCGATGTCGCCGCGGTTCCGCTCGTCCGTCAGGCCGAGTTCGCTCATGTAAGCCCGCATCTGCCCATGCTTGGAGGCGGGGAAGCCGGTCGGATTGAACCGGAACTCATGCCACAGCTCGCAGAACGCTATCGCCGCTGGCTCTCGTGCCGCATCCAGCCAGGACGCGGGCTCAATGTATCTTTTCCACGCCGCCAGAGCCTCGCCCTTTAGGTGCTTGGGCCTGGTCAGCTTGCCGAAACTCTGGATTGCTGCCTCTGTCGCCTCTTTGACCTTGCCCTCTTCACCGTGCCGAGTGGCCCGATGGGTGCCGTCAATGATGCGGAGGTGCGCTGGTTTCGGCTTGGCTCCTCGAGCCGCCATAATTCAAACCTCAGAACATTAATCTGGTTTTGCGAGAGATTTCGCCCCCTGTCGGTAGACCTCCCCAAAGCCCTAGACTTTGAGACGCCCCCCGGTCACCTGATGGGCCACCCATCAGCATCGACCGCCTGCCGTGCCTTGCCACCCTTCTCGATGCGCGCCTTGTCCCCATCATGGCAGGGAGAGCACAAGCTCTGAAGGTTAGCGGGCGACCAGAACAGGTCAGGGTTTCCACGGTGAGCGGTGATGTGGTCCGCGACAGCAGCCGGGGTGACCTGCCCTCTCTTGGCGCACATGCGGCAGCAGGGCTCGGCTCGTAGCTGGTACTTCCTCAGGCTCTTCCATCGAGCAGTGCCGTACCAAGCCCTCCATGGCTTCTCTGCCCTGCGCTTGGCGTCGTGTTCTCTCTGGCGGATGCGATGGTCTAACGGCTTGGGCATCAGGCCGCGGCTTGCAACTCGTCCAGGAGCTTCTTCATGTAGGCCGCGCCGGTCTCGCCGTAGCTCGGCTCACGGCCCTCTTCCTCGTCCTTGAGGAACTCGCCTACCGTCTGGAACTCAGCATCGAATGCGGCAGGGTCGGCAATGTATCGGCGCATCCATTCATTGAGGGCGCGTGCGATCTGGTCTTGGTCCATGGTCGGGTGTCCTTGCGGGGTCAGGCCAGGTGAATGTCTCGGGCGATGATCCGGAGCTGATCCCTCAGCATCTCTGATCGCTGGAGCTCATCCATGTTTTCCCTGAGTGTCAGGGTGAGGAAGCGGAGAAGGATGTCCATGCTATGCCACCCAGAAGCCAATGAGCAGGCCCGAGAGAAAGGCGATAATCGGGAGAGCGATGTCCATGCTCTACCTCAACAGCCCCAGCCTCTCAGCGATGCTCTCTTCTACGTAGAGGTTGGGGCGTACTTCGATCATGAGTACGCCGTCGTCTCGGATGTAGGTCTTGCGTTTGGGCATGGAGGCATGAGTAACCTCGCAGGGTGCGCATCGTGGAGAGGCGGGCGAGGTCTTGTTAGGGCATGAAAAAGCCCCGACACCGCTGGGGCTCGGGGCGAAATGTTAGATCGGCTTGCTGGCCCTGAACTCTGCCAAGGCTCTTTTGCTGGCCTTTGAGGATTGCCGAGGACCGGAGAATAGACCCTGATACCCTGGCTTCCGGTGTGTCTTGCGGCGATTGCGACCCTTCTTTGGAGCCTTCTGCTCCGTCAGTCCCGTCGCCCATTCGTCAATCTGTTTAGCGTGCAGATCAGCGCCGGGGGCTTGCCGCATCCTGCCTACCACGGCTGCGAGTCTTGCCCTGTCGCGCTCTCGTGCGGCCTCTCGGGCGCGCTGGCGCTTCTCCAGCATCCGCTTGCGGTGGATCTCAGCCCGCCGCTGTAGTTCTTCCGGCGTCCAACGCCGTCCCATCCCGCCGCCTTCCATGATGTTGGTAAGCGTCGGGCGGCTATCGATGAGCCGATATTCGTGGTCTAAAGCATCAAGCTCCAGATCGTAGACAGCAACGATCTCGATCTGAACGTCGTCGCCTCGACTGAGTATCTCTTTGATCTTGGCAACCTTGCGGGCGTTGCTCCCCGGCTTACCTGCCTGAACCGCCCGCTGGTGGTGCCATGCTCGCCACCCTTGCCCCTTGCCGACATAAAACGGCAGCCCGTCGCGAGGATCGATGAGCTGATATACGTAAAAGCCAACGGGAGGGGTGATCTGTTCCAAGACGACAAAAACCTTAGCGGCGGGGGGCAGCCCTGCCGCTTTCTGAGGATTAAGAGGACCGGGATCTGTTGCCGTTCCTCACCGAACCTGCCGACGCCCAGAAGGGCGCTCTGTTTTTGCTAGCCGTCCTAAGTGTTATAACTATCAAAGCCCTTGCAGAGTTTCAAGTCCTAGGCTCACCTTGATCCTCTTTCCGCTGTGAATTACTTCGCAGTCCAGCCCTTTTTCTGTCGCCTTCTTGATGGTGGCGACAAATCCGGCGAGATAGCCCTCTGGAACGGATACTTGCTTGCCGATCAATTCTGCCAGCTTCTCAGCGAGCTTGATCGTCTTATCGTACTCTCCTAGATCCTCCGCCTCTCTCATCCGGTCGATGGCGCCGGCAGGCATAGCGACATACTCACCGTTGTTCTGGATGATTGAGTAAACGCCATCCGTGAGACGCACCGGCTCAAAGGGATGCACTCCCCTGTCGAGGCCGAAGAACAAGTAGCCTGGGAAGAGTGGGCGCGTGACCTTCACCTTCTTCGGCTGCCCCGGCTTCTGGCGATGCTTGGGGACACGAGCCCATACCGTCTCTGTCGGGAGGAAGGTGGCATAACCAAGAGCGTCGAGCCCTGCCCTCGCCCGCTCCTCGCACTTGGGGTTGGTGAGGACGACATACCATGTAGGTGAGACGACAGGCGTGCGGAGAGGTCGCGGGCGGATGCGTGCTCTGGCGTAGTGAACGCTACCGACATCGGCAGACAGGGCGAAGCGGGGGAGGTTCGTCATTATTCGGCTGCCTCTAAAACATAATCCGGCGAGTAGAGGAGCCCGCACTCCACGTCGTATTCCTCATCCAGTAGGCCGGGCATGAAGGGCTGCGTCTGCACTTCCCTCTCCAGATCGGCATAGCTGTATTCTGTGACGAAACGAGCGCCGGCCTTTGTAGCCTTGGCGCTTCGGGTGCTCACAAGACGCTCTTGCTCTTTCCACCAGTCGGGCATGTCAGGGTTGTCTCTGATGAGACGCTTCAGGGCGCCGCGTGATTTCAGCATGCAGAGATCACAGTTGCCCTCATGGTCCTCTAGGCCGAGGTCAAAGGGCTGGCTTGCCCAAAAGGGCAGAACATGCCCCCGCTTTGTATGCTTCGCCTTCGACATAGGCATGACCGTCTTCCACCGTTCCTTGTTCGCATCGTTAGCGGCGAGTTGCTTCAGGACACGGTGCCCCTCGTCGTACCGGAGCCCGACGACATTGGTCCAATGCTTCCAGCCGAGTGAAAGGCAGAAAGCCTTCATGACCCTGACCTTCAGTTCGGAGGTGCAGAACCGGGTCACGGCGTTCGGCAGGTACCCTTTCTTGGCGATCAGACCGGCAAAGGGCTCTCCGTTACGGCTGGCGCTATTGTAGCCCACCTCTTCGAAGCCGGGCTTGCCGTCCCGCCACTCCAGCCAGTGGATCTTGACGCCCCAGCGCGTTCCGCACTCGTGGACGAAGCGAAGGGTTTCCTCGCGTTCTTTGCCGGTGTTCGCAAAGGTAACAACAACATCATCCGGCAGCGAGCCACCATGGGCCTGTAGAATGTTCCAGAGCATGAAAGCCGACGTCCGGCCGCCGCTGAAGCTGATAAGGGCCGGCCCTTGGATCAGGTAAGGATCGCTCATTATGCTGCTGCCTTCCATTCCTTGCGGGCGAGAGATGCTTCCAATGCCTGAAGACGGGCGACCTCTTGCCGGAGCGCCTTGATCTCCTTCTGAGCCTTCTGCATCGGCGTTGGGGGCCGGCGCATCTTGGCGCGAGGATCGCGGTGGACGATGCCGAGAACCACGCTGCGGCTGATGCCGTACTTGCGGCCGATCTGCGTTGCGGAGAGCCGAGTCGTGTTCCAGAGCCATACGATGTCGTCTTTCGGATGGGTCATGCGGCTGCTCCCTGCTGACGACGCGCCTGCTGAGCCACGCGCCAAATCCAGACGCGGCTGACGCCGAAGCGCTCAGCGAGCAGCGAAGGAGACATGCCCTTTGAGTAGAGCTCCGCGACTCTGTCGTGATCGATTGACCGCGGTCGGCCAAGGGCAGGAAACGCTTCCCGCGCCAAACCCTTCACGTGATAGCGAATGGTCTGAGGCGTCACATCATGCTCTGCGGCAATGTCGTTGATGCTCACACCCTCGACCCAGGCCTTCTTGACCTGAGCCACGGCCCGCGCGCTGAGCTTGTTGGGGATCGTCATGCTGCCTCTCCCTTCTTCATGGTGGCGAGGAACTTGGACAGGTCGGGCCCGATAGAAACCGGCGTCTTGGCCTCTTCCTTCAGCCGCTCCAGCGCTTGGAACGGCGTCTCTTTCGGCTTGGCAACTTCGCGGGTGTTCATCTCGGGTCTCACAACCTCTTCCCAATAGCGGACGGCACGAGCGCGCTGCTCTGTTGTGGCTTCGTCATTCGGCGGCTGCTGCATGCTCTGCCTCCTGGAGTTCGCGAAGACCGGCGAGGATGCCCCTGCCTGGGCTCTTCAGGATCTGTTCTTTTCGGGCTTGCTCTTCGGGCGTTTCACTCTGGCGCTTGGGCTTGCCGGGTCCGCGATCCTCGGGGCTCGTGCTGTTGGCAACGTCCCGCATCAGCTCATCCAGACGCTGCCGACGCTCGGCCATCTCCTCGTCCGTCAGGGGCTGATAGCCCTCGGCATCGAGAACAAGTTGCAGACCGATCTTCTGGCCCATGGCGGCCAGCGTCAGGGTCTTGGCACAGTCATGCAGAACGCGCTCTGGCGGCGGGAAGGACGCATCATGCTCGCGGCCAATCTCGCCCTTGAGCCAGCGGGCGTAGGCTTCGCGCACAGCCCATGCCGGGAACTCCCGCAGAACAATCCGATAGCCCTCGACACGAGCCCGCATCATGTCGTCGTCCTGGCGAGCGGTGGCGTAGCGGAGCATCAGAGCGCCAATGGTGGCGTCGATTTCCTTCACCGGGCCCGGCTGGTTCAGCAACTCGAGCTCGGCAACCCTACGCTCGATAAACGCCCGCTGCGTCTGGCTCGGCATCGATGAAGCCGGAAGCGTGACGACCTTTCGACCATGTGCCCCGATCCGATACGCGTCGTTCTTCCTCAGATCCATGCACTTCTGGTTCAGGGTCATAGCCCATGATGGAAGCGAGTCGAGACGCGGTGCCTCGGGGCTGAGCGGCGGGATAGGTTCGACCGTTGCGAGTTGCTTGCTGGTCATTTCGGGGGCCTCGGGAGTTGAGCATCACGCTGCGGGCGTAGCTGAAGGGATCGCGGGTTCCGGCATGCAGGGCGGCGTCGATGCCCTGCTTCACGACATCGGGCGGATGGTCTTTCAGCGCCTTGCCGATCCACTTGCCGACGCTGGCCTCGGATTTGCCCGACAGGTCGGCCAGGGCGGCTTTCGAATTCCAAATCTGATCGTTGATCGAAACTTCAGCCGGGTCGCTGACGGCAGGCAGCGCCGATGCGTCAGCATCGGAACTGTGGGGAGGTAAGGAGGGGGGTTGAGTTATTATCTCTTGGGGGGAACCATCGGAGGGGAGGTCGCTGCGACTGTCGCCACCATGTCGCGCGACTGTCGCGCGACTGTCGCTCCCCTTTTCATCCTTCTTCGCCCGCTCCTTCGCCTTCTGAGCAGCACGCTTCGCACGGCGCTCAGCGTCCTTCTTCTGCTCAGCCTCGATAGCCTCGACGGCAAGCTCAATGGCTTCAGGAGGAGCGCCGAGTTCGCGCATGCGACGCATGAGTTCAACAATGCTCATGCTGCACCTCTCTTGCTGGCGATGAAGGCGCGGAAGTCTTCGATGTTGTCCCGGAGCCACTTCAGCGTCTCAACGGCAGCCTCAAGGGCTGGCTGGGACTTGAGAGTGTTCAAGCGATCAAGCTCAATCGTCTGGCGCTCGGCGTCTTTGAGCTTGGGGCTCATCAGCCGGCGTTCAGAGGCTTCCAGGAAGCCACGACGGGAGAGCATGTCGCAGGAGACAGCACTGATCTGCTGATCGATGGAGGGACGCTCGCTCATGCCGAAGCCCTCGGGCGAACGTCGCTGAACATCGTCTCAGCGGCATAGCGGGCGATCAGAGCGGCTTCGGCGCGGCCATGGTCCTTCTTGCGGGAGAAGCATGTCGCTGCCGGCCAGAGACGGGTAGCAAGCGCCCTCGCCTCTTCCTTGTCGGATGAGAGACGGAAGTGCTTCTTCCACTTGCCGGGGGTGACGAGGTGCATGGGGATGAACGCGGAGCCGATCACGCCACGAACGAGCCCATAAGCGACACCGAACTTGAACGTGGAGGACACGCCCTGCTTCGGCATGGCGCCGACGAGTTCGACCATCGCCAGAGTTGGGCGGGCCTCTTCCAGACGACGGGCCAAGGCTGCCGGGTTGATCACACCATCAACGGTCGGCACATCCTCAGCGATGATCATGTGAGGAGCAGAAGGCCAGTAGAGGGCGATTGCGCCGGAGGAGCCTGGGTCAACGCCGAGGATGCAGATATCGCTCATGGTTACACCATGCCCAACGACTGCATGTACATCTCAAGAAGAGCTTCCTCTTCCTGGCGCTCGGCATAGTCGCGCTTACGCAGCGCCACGATCTTGCGGAGGATCTTCGTATCAAAGCCGTTGCCCTTGGCCTCCTGATAGACGCCCTTAATGTCTTCGCTCAGGCCCGCCTTTTCCTCTTCCAGGCGCTCGATACGCTCGATGATGGCCTTAAGCTGGCTGGCTGCTACATCTTGATCCTGCTGGAACAGATTGACACCGCCTTCAGCGGCCTTATCGAAGTCTTGGCTGTCGAAGGTCATGCGTGATCTCCCGTCTTGCGCAGGGCGTGGATTACGGTCGTGTGGTCGCGTTCGAAGAACATGGCGAGGCGGCGGAGCGTCCAATCCGGACGAGCCCGCCGAACCTGCGAGATGGCCTCGACGCGGGCCTCAACGAGGTGCTGGAACTTGCGTTTTCCGAAGATGTCATCGACCGTGACGCCGTGCTTGTCGGCAACCAACTCAACGATGTCTCGGGCCTTGATGGCGAAGCGTTCGCTGGCGCTCATGCAACGCTCCCACGAATGGGGGTGACGTTGCTTGCCAGAACCTCAAGCACCTGATCGGCGCCGGCCAGACGCTCCTCAGCCTCGCGGATCTCGCGTTGAGCTCTAGCGATGTTCTGAGGCGTGCGAGCCGAGGGATCGACCAGCATTGCAAGAGCGGAGACGGCCTCGCCCGTTTCCTTCGCCACGCTGCCAACGTGCTGAGCAAAGTCCGGCTGACGCTTGGCCTGTTCCTTCGGCACGAGCACGAACCCGAGCATGTCAGCCAAGATCGCAGTCACCACCGGCTTGCCGAGCCGTGCCTCGAGATCCGCGATCACGTCGATGGGGGCGAACATGCCCTCTTCGTGGCGATTGCCGTAACGCGAGAGGCGGGCCTTGTCAGAACGGCCAGCAGTCACTTCGACGGCTTCAGCCAGATTAGCGAAGCTCTCGACCAGAGCCTTCGTGGCGTCCTTGAGAGCGTCATAGTCACGACGGGGCAATTCGCGAGCGGAGTTCATGCAACGTCCATGGGAATGTTTGCAATGACGAGGGCCGCGTTCCCGCCGATAAAGGTAGGCAGGGAAGCGGGAGCGGAACGATGGGGAACGGCAAGGCGAAGGGAGCGAGCGACAGGGAGGTTCGTGCTCACATTCGCCGGGTGCTGAAGAAGCTGCTGCCGAAGGGTGGAGAGAAGACAAAAGGCGCGGGCGACCAGACAATTGGTTGGAAGGAGATCGCCCGCGCAGGTGGCATCGGCTCGGGGCGTTGTGCCGATGCGGGAGGACAGGGAATTCATCACGCGGCCCTCTTTCGGACACGAGGGGCCGGGTAGATGTCAGGTCGTAGTTCATGGCGAGGAACACCCGTCGCCCGCTCAACAGCCAGTACGCGCAAAGGCGGGACCTGATCCCACTGAGCGATAGCTTGCGAGGATATCCCGAGGCGGCGGCTCAGTGCGACCGGCCCGCCTACGACTTCAAGTGCTTTAACGAGTGCTGCTTTGCTCATGAAAGCGATTATAAGCATCGCTTTCATTTTGATGCAAGTAAAACTTTCATTGAAGGAATGAAAGCAATGCTTACTGTGCCCCTCATGGGAGAGCACTTCGGGAAAGCCATCCGGGAAGCCCGGAAGTCGAGAGGACTCACGCTTGTCGAACTAGCTCGGCAGGTCGGCGTCTCATACCCGGCTGTTCAGCAATGGGAGACGGGCAAGACCGAGCCTTCGACAGAGAACCTTCTCAAGATATGCCAGCTTCTAGACATCGACCCATTGACGCTGACTGTTGGCCGGATTGAGCAGCAGGGATATAAGGTCGCAAGCATGCCGGAAGATAGCGGCAGGCATCTTCCGCCCAAGCCTGACGTAGACCTTTCAAAAACCGAAGATATCCCGAACTTTCGCGGCTTTGGCGGCCCAAGGGATGTGCCCGTGCGCGGCACCGCCCTGGGTGGCAGCGAAGAAGACGGCGACTTCCGGTTCACGGCGGATGCAAACCTAGGCCACGAGCCCAGGCCACCGGGGATCATGGGCAAGAAGGATATCTATGTCGTCTATGTTCAGAACGACAGCATGGACCCGAAATTCGAGCCCGGGGATCGCCTCTATGTGGACCCTCACCGCCCTCCCCGCACCATGGATTACGTGGTCGTGGAGCTTCACGGCGAAGATGGCGAGTCGGGCCGGGGCTACATCAAAAGGCTGCTGAGAAAGACACCAACCCGCGTTGTGCTCGAGCAATTCAATCCTAGGAAAGAGCTTGAATTCAGCGTAGACGAGGTTAAGGCCCTACATCGGGTTATCCCGCAGGACGAGCTACTAGGGGTTTAAAGCCTGTGAATGCCTTAAAGGAGCATGGAGGGCCCCAACCAACAGAAGCTCATTACAGGAGAAGTCCACTCCGACTGGTCTACGACAGGACCAAGGGCGGGGGCTCGGATGGTGGAGCACCTAGCAATCCGCTCATCCCGAATGAGCAAGTAAAATTGACGGCTACCTATCTGAATGGGATAGCCATTGCCTTATTCGCCGTTGGTGGCATTGCCCCTACTGTCGCCCTCCTCAACTCTGATTCCAGTTCGCCCGGGACGGGAACTTCTGCCATATTCGTTGTTTGCTTAGTGAGCAGCGCCATACTACATTTGTTTGCAAGGGCCGTATTGAGGAGCCTAAAGTGACCACATCACAGTTCCTTTCGTTTTTGATGTTCCCGGTCGGCGGTCTGCTGATCGGAGCGCTCGGGCTATGGCTTGTTCGTCATCAAGATAAGCCCTCAGGCCACCATGCTTCCCGGTCGTCGGGCTTTAAGACCTAGCTTGCTAGGCAGGGTGCTCACTGAGCGATGACAAGCTCCGAGTATCCTTGATATTGTCACGTTTCCCGAAAGACCCCGGTCAAAGCCGGGGTTTTTTGTTGCCTAGTGCTGCCCTGTTGTCCGCAGATGCGTGAACCAGCGCGGCCTGAGGGAGATATTCCGCCCCTCCCCGCGCCGCTCTCGGCAGTGCTTGCAGACCAGCTTGCTGCCGAGCTGATGGAAGCTCGTAAAGCCCTCCATATCCAGTTCGAGGAGGTAGCGTCGCTGAAAGCGCCGGGTACGCCCACAATCCTCGCAGACGATATCCAATGCCCTCGCCTGCCGTAGCTCACTCACATAGTGCCTTGCATCCATAATAGCCCTACTGTTCTTGTTCTGTTCTCAAGTTGGCGGAAGGTTAAGGAGGAGTCGAGTCGGAAAACGTTTTCCACAGCAGTCCACAATCAGCTTTAAAAGCGGGCCCGGAAAAATAAAAGCTATACTTTCATTTTTCGCTTGCGGGGTAATGCAAGCCGTGCTTACATCAGCTCATACCGAACAACGGATGAGCCCCATGCAACCCCTCTCCCTTTTCACTCTTGAAGCTCTACGCGATGGCATTGGCTGCGCCTTTGTGATCGGCGTTGCCTATCTCGGATGTGTAGCTATCGGCGGGGGCTACTGAGATGGGTGAGGTCATTCTCTTCCGCCCCCGCTCTCGCCCGATGATCACCGTCGAGCAGATCGATATTCGCGACATTCTCAACGTCACCATGGGCAATGAGCTTTGTGCACATTGCAAAGGCCGCGGCTGGATCTTCACGGCGGATGCCTATGGCTTCTCCGTTGCCCCCTGCCCTTGCGGCGGCACGGAAGAGGATCGGATCGACCTCAACGACTTCGGAGGGGCGGCGTGATGATGCGGGGCCAAAAGGTTACGGTCGATGTTGATATCGACGTTGACGATTTTCTCGACAACCTGACGAACGAAGACCTCCTCGCTGAGCTTCGCTCGCGCGAGATCCAAGGTCCGGCGCTGGGTTGCGAAGAGGCTGAAGCGAAGAGAGCGCTCGACTGCCTCCGGAGAGGCGATGTGGAGGAAGCCGCTCTGATTTTGGAGCGGGCTCTTTTCCCTAAGTTCAAGAACCTCGGCATGTGCATGAGCCAGTTCGCCAAGGCGAAGGGAGGGCTCGCCTGATGCCCCGCTTCAGCAAAGAAGAGAGATCTGTCCTCATCCCGGCTGTGGAAGCCTTCGCCAGTGAAGCTCGCGATCCAAAGGTTCGTGGTCGCTTCAAGGACATCCTCCGCAAGCTCCAGCAATCCGACAACCACCACAGCCAACAGGCAACAGCACAGAGGAAGAAAGCATGAGCGCAAAAGCTGAGCGCCTCGCTGAAGCCAACCGCGTCCTGAAGATCATCTCAAAGCATGGACGCCGGTTCTTTTATCACAAGGACCGCACCTCTCAGTTCGAGGTAGATGCTCGCGGGATGATCTGGTTTCGCGACAGCTATTCCGACAAGCCGATCTACACTCACTACAACGGACGCTGGCGCTATTTCTCAGAAGGCGGAACGCTCCGCTCCTTGGTGATTGCCCTTCGCGACTACATCCGAACAGGCGAGCCTATCAGCGCCGGATGGTTCGGCCCTTGGCCGGAGTACATCTGCGACGGCGACCTGTGGGGTTATGGCCCGAGCATGGACGATGTCCGCAAGGGTGTCATGGCTAGCCCTGCTGTTGCCGCCCCTGTTGGAGGGAAGAAAGCATGACGTTCCGTCTTCCCTCATGCCGAGCCTTCAGCCGTGTGGCCTACAACCTCACGCTGATCCTTTTGGGGGCCGTGACCCTCGTAGCCCTTGGCGTCCTGCTTCATCACATCTGGGTACTGCGTCCATGAAACAGGTCGTCATCACTCCCCGCTTTCGCGGCCCTCAGACGAAGCGCACCGAGCGCCTTCGCATCGAGAAGATCGCGCAACTCTCCGAGCAATGCGGCTGGCAGAAGCCGCTCCTGAAGCTGCCGAAGGATAAGCACCAATGACAATCCGCTTCTGTGTCAGCCCCGACAATGCCGACCTGATCGCTGAAAGCCTCGTGGCCCGCAGCAAGGAAAACACGGAAGACCTGGCCCGATGGGTTGCCCGCCTGCACGTGGGACGCGGCCAGTATCGCCTTGACGCCCTCGCGCTGGAGGATCTGCGCACGATCCGACGTCTTCTGACCGAGATCGGCTTTGAGATCGACGGCATCACCAACGCCCACAAGCCTCAACTGATCGCTGCGGGGTAAGCCATGAGCGCACAACAGTCATTCTCTCAGGAGATCGCCACGGCTGCGCTGGTCGTGAAGGCATTGCAAGATGCTGGCATTACGCCGGATGATCCTGACTATGAGACGCTCATTGAGAGCGAGTGTGACGCCCTTGAGCGCATCCGCCGCATCCTCCGCGCTGCGCGATACACCGAAGCCAACAGCAAGGCGCTGAAGGAGATCGAGGAAGAAAACCGGGAACGCCGGAAGCGGTTCGACGCCAAGGCGGAAACTCTTCGTGCCGTCGCCAAGCAGGCGATGCAAACCCTCGGCCTTCCGAAGATCGAGGCTCCGGACTTCTCTGCGTCCCTCACCGCGACCCGTCCGAGCGTGGTCATCGAGGATGAGACGGCCATTCCAAGCCAACTCTGCAAGACGACGGTCGCACCCGACAAGAACGCCATCAAAGCCGCTCTTGAGCAGGGCGAGGCCGTCCCCGGCGCGTCCCTTTCGGCACCTTCTCAAACTCTAACCGTTCGGGTGCGCTGATGAACCCCAAAGACAAAAAGATTGCCGATACACTCGCAAAGTTTGGCGAGCCCATGGGCGACAACATCTGGCGCGTTCAGGGCACGGCAGTCATCTATCACAAGACGCTCGAGCGCATTGCCGCCCAAGCCAAGATCCAGTTCGACGTTCCGACTGTCCTTCGCGCCGAGAAGGAAGAGGCCGTTCTCATGGTCGTTGGCCGTATGGGCGACCGGCTGGAATGGTCCATCGGTGAGGCCACCATCGGCATGAACTACCGCGTCTCGGGCAAGCAGGCAGCCTATCCCTATGCCATGGCGGAGAAGCGGGCCAAGGACCGGGTGATCCTGAAGCTGATCGAGCTTTCCGGTGATGTGTACTCGGAAGAGGAAGCGGACGAGTTCAAGCAGGGGCGGCCTGCTGTCGATCAGCCCACCGCGAACGAGAACAAGTACCCGGAAGAGGTGAGAGAATACTTCGATAAGATACGGGACGCGAAGACAATCAATGCTGTCACCGATCTGATGCTCCTCCCGACTACGCAACAGGATCTGGCCGATATGGCCGAGATGTTCCGCGAGGAGATCCGTGCCTTCGCAAAGCAGCGCATGGTTGAACTCGGCTGGCTGCCGAAGAAGGCGAGCTGATCATGAGTGCAGCAGCTTTCCAAGGAACTTTCAGTGACTTCAAGCTCATTCGCGGACGGAAGTGCGCGCAGATCGTTATCGAGGTTCCTCTTGAGCAAGCCGACGCCGCCCTTCAGGCTCTTGGCGGCCTGCCGAACCCTGCTGACGAGCGGTGGGTTGCCGTGGCTCGCCTTCACGCAGAGGCGAAGCAGGAACAGAGGGAAGAGCCAACGGAGGGACGGCGCTGGCACCAGATGCCCGCCGCTTCGCAGATAGCTCTTGCCTGTCAATCAGAGAGCTTCCGCGAGTTCCTGACGCTCCGTTATCGCGCGAGCGGCTTGGTCGATGCAGCAACATGCGATCACTGGATCAAGGCTCACCTCGGCGTGGATAGCAAGCGCGAGGTGACCCCGGCTTCTGAGTCTTTCGCCACGTGGACCGAGCTCTACGGCAACTATCTGGTCTGGCTCAAGTACGAGAGGGCAGCTTAATGGCCTTCCGTATCTGCGAAGACGTTGGCACGACGAAGCGCCGGAAGATGACGCCGCGGAGGGCCCTCAAACTCTGGGAGATGCACAAGGGCGTCTGCGTCCTCTGCCATCAGCCTATCGATGGTGCTCGCGAAGACTGGTTCATTGAGCATCTGATCGCGCTCGAGAACGGCGGCTCGGATGAGGACGACAGTGGCAATCTTGGCCCTGCCCATCTCTGGCACAAGGCTGCCAAGGATGCGGTAGATCACAGCGCCGGCGCACAAGCTAAGAGGCGAAAGCGTCATCACATCGGGATCAAACAGCGCAAAGGCCCGCCGATGATCGGCAGCCGGGATAGCGGCTGGAAGCGTCGGATGGATGGAACACTTGTTCGGAGGTCCAAATGATCCCCTCCGAAGAGCAAGTAGACCGCGCCATAGCAGCCTTTGACGAGACCTGGCGCAAGCGTCCCGACATCACCGTGAAGAACTTCGAAGAGGCAAGGCGCGATGCAATGCGATCCGCGCTCGGCAGCCTCGTGAAAGGTACGAGAATGAACGAGCTTGTCGAACGATTGGAAGAACTGAGAACGCAGGCTACGCCGGGACCGTGGAAGCCCGATGTGCAAGAGGGCGTGCGCGGACATTGCATCCTCGCGCAGATATGGGACAGCGAAGGGTTCTCTCTGGCGATCATCGACACCAAAGACGAGGCATCCGTTGCGAACGCTAATGCGGCGCTTATCACAACCCTCGTCAACAACCTCGACACGATCATCGCCGCTCTGAGAGAGCGGGATATGGTGAGGGTGCCGAGCCGCGCCGCAAGCGACGTTCTGGCAGAGCGCCGTCGTCAGGTAGAAGCCGAAGGGTGGACACCCGAGCATGACGATCAGCACGATGACGGTTCGCTGGCGGATGCTGCCGCAACCTTTGTGCTTCTCGCGTCTGGGTGGGATGAAGGCAAGGCTCTGGAGTGCTGGCCGCCCACATGGTCGCAAGAGTGGATCAAAGCCGATGATGAGCGCCGTCGTCTTGTGAAGGCGGCCGCTCTGATCGTCGCTGAGATCGAGCAGCGTGATCGTGCCATGCTTCCCGCCTCCCCGACCCTGACTATGGAGGGAGGGGAATGAGCAAACTGACCAAAGCTCAGGCGAAGTTGCACCAGCAGGCTTGCGATATTCTCACTAAGGACGTTCTCACCGAAGATGATAAGCTTTTCGTGCTAGAGAACTGGCAGGAGTCGGCAAAGCACATCAATAGCATTGCAGGCGCGTTCTTTACCCCTTGGGGGCTTGCTCGCGACCTCGCTATCGAAGTGCCGAACGGTCGCATTCTGGATCTATGCGCTGGCATTGGTGCGCTGACCTTTATGGTCACGCACCAAGCGAGTGAGATTGTTTGCGTCGAACTCAATGCCGACTATGCCGAGGTTGGTCGAAAGATTGTTCCTGAAGCCCGCTGGATCGTAGGGGATATTTTCAGCCTTCCTGACCTTGGGCGGTTCGATGCGGTTATATCCAATCCGCCATTCGGCAATATCAAGCGTTCACGCAACGCCCCACGATATGCGGGCAACTCGTTCGAATATCATGTGATCGATATTGCCAGCGACCTCGGGGATTACGGGGCTTTCATCCTGCCGCAAATGTCGGCGCCATTCCGGTATAGCGGCGAGCGGCA
The DNA here is from genome assembly GCA_023450615.1 of Pseudomonadota bacterium. GTDB lineage: Bacteria > Pseudomonadota > Alphaproteobacteria > Rhizobiales > Beijerinckiaceae > Microvirga. Next base: position 70,922 of record JAEXGT010000091.1, read on the forward strand.
CTATCGGGAAGACGTTAGCGACACTTACCGGGCATTTGTCGAGGCCACCGGCATAGAGCTTGGAATGAACTGCGGGATTGATACCTCGATCTACCGGGACCAATGGCGAGGAACCTCACCACAAACTGAGATTGTCGTCACCGATTTCGTCGAGGCCCGCGCCCGCCGGAAACCGGAGCAGTCAGATCTTTTCCTTGAGGCCGCAGAATGACACACGCACACCCCAGCGTAAGCGATGAGCACCCAACGGGCGAAGACCCGAAGGGGCTGAGTGCGCAGCATGCCAGCGCGGTGCCTGAAAGGCAGACGCCCTTGCCCTCTCCCTCCCCCCTCCTATCAGATACGGGTGTAGAGGAGATCGCCAGCTCACTTGCCCAAATGGTGACTGAGTATGTCGAGGGCGGCATCAACTCAAACCAGAACTGGCGCAATGGACTTGACGCAGTAATCGAACGCCGCCTTCAGCGATTGCTCGCGCCACGCCTCACCTCTCTGCAAGACGCTCTGGCAGAGGCGCGGAAGGAACGGAATGCGGCGGTGAAGGTTGCCTGCCTCAACATTGAGAAGCTGACGTTCTTCGCAAGAGAACTAGGAACGCCCGCCATCCTCCATCTCGAACGAGACGACGTTGAACGCATAGCGATCCAACTCGGAAACCGACTGCGCACAGCCGAGTCCGAACTCCTCACCCTCAAAGAGAAGGCGAAGGAGCTGGAGAGCGAGCTTACGCATAAGATCGCCCTAACCGTAAGCGAGATACGCGCCAGAACCGAAGCTGACCGCAAGGCCCAATCCTCCCAGGCCCGAGAAGAAGCCCTGAGAGCCGCGCTGGAGGAGATTGCGGCAACCTGCGAACGATCCGCCCTGGATGTTGGCTTCGTTCATGGTGAGCCCACACGTAAGGAATTGCAGGAACGTCTCAACGCCATCAAAGCCATCACCCTCTCCTCTCTCAAAACGGAGGAGGACAAGAACACCGCCCTCAAGGAGACAAGCCATGTCGAGTAAGACGAGAGAGGAAATCCTTGCGGACAAGAACCTGACGACGCTCGTTCGGGACATCCGCCCCTACGCCGAGAAGTCCATCGGTACGCTGCGCATAGACATGGATGACGTTCGTTCGATCATCGCCATGTATGACGCCATCCTTGCCCTTCCCGCCTTCTCATCAGGGGGAGAATTAGAGGGGTGCCTTCCGTCGCCTGCGGCTCCTCAGGAAAGCTCGATGGTAGTCGAGGCCAGTCAGACGGTCGCGCCGCCTGACAATGTCTCTGAACTGAAGGCAGATTTAGACTGGTATATTCAGCGTGTCGGGCATTTGAAGGATGATCTGAAGTTCTGCGAGCAGCATGGTCGGGAGCAATCGAAGGAAATCGACCAGCTCAAGGGCGAACTTGCCGCCGTAAAATTGGATCGGGTCAAGCTCACGAGGGATATCGAGAAGTGGCACAAGGCCGCGATGGATGCCGGTGTGATCTGCCATGTCGGCGGGTATACAAGCCAGCCCATGCGAGGCCAGCGGGATCGCTATAGGATTGCGCTGGAGAGCATCGCCAAGAATACCTGCTGCAAGGGCTGCCAAGAGGCGGCTTTAGTAGCTAAGTCCGCCCTCCGCGTCAGCGATGAGCACCCAACGGGCGAAGACCGGAACGGGCTGAGTGCGCAGCATGCCAGCGCGCAGCGAAGCTGGACGCCCGATAGCTGCTTTGAGTGTTGGACCCCTCTCCCTGGCACCAAAATCTGTCCGACCTGCAATCCCGATCTTCCCCAGACAGAAGGAGAAGGGGTATGAGCGGGGCACTCAGCTTTATGATCGTGATGGCAATCATCTTCCCAGGCACGACCGGAAGGGTTCTAGCCCAAATCCACGCCGCCTATGAGGCTCATCTTGGCGATGCCCGATCCAAGTACGCCCCCACCCCTAACCAGGGGGATAGATGATGGATCTGACTAACTGCCTGATTGGAAAGGCTTGCCCTTCTGAGAGCGAAGGAAGGGCGGATGTAGCTACGGTGATGGGAGGGTCATGATGGCGCACGAACTTCGCCGTGAAGATGTGACGGATGACATGCCGCTGCGCCTTGATCTTGCGGCCCGCCTCGCCTTCCCTGACGGCTCTATCGGGCTCTCCGGGCTGCGCCGGGAGGCTGCAAGGGGCAACCTTGAGGTCTTCCGGATCGCCGGGAAGCACATGACGACCCTTCGCGCTATTCGAGAGATGTTGGAAAGATGCCGCGTCAAGCCAAGCCAGCCCGCCTGTGGCTCAAGCCAGCCAGCCACGACCGTGGAGCTGTCTGGGTCATCCTTGATCGAGGAAAGCAGATCAGCACAGGCTGCTCTGAACCTGAGGCTGGAGCGGCTGAAAGGAAACTTGCCGAATACCTCGCGGCCAAGCGTGAGCCCGCAAAGGCAGAAGGCCCGCGTAGCCCATCGGTAGTGCCGGTGGCTGACGTGCTCAGCGTCTATCTGGATGAGGTTGTTCCGAAGCAGGCGAATGTCGCCAAGGCGGCTGAGCGCATTACGCGACTAGGCGAATGGTGGGGCGCCAAAATGCTCTCGGAGGTCACACCCAAGACCTGCCGGGAATATGCGGACGAACGCACGAAAGGCGGCGCTCGGCGCGACTTGGAGGACTTGCGCGCGGCGATCAATCATCACGCCCGGCGCAACCTTCATGTTGGGCTCGTGATCGTGGATCTTCCGCCCAAGGGCAAGGCCCGAGAGGAATGGCTGACACGCGAAGAGGTCGCTCGGCTTGTGTGGGTTTGCTACCGGCACGGCCGGACTGTCCGCCTGCCCCGGGGCAAGAACAAGGGCGAAGTGATCGAAAGCACGTGGCATGATCTGCGCCACCTCGCCCGCTTCATCCTGTTCTCACTCTACACTGGGAGCAGGTCCGGAGCGGTGCTCTCGGCCTCGATCTTCAAGGGCCCGGGGCGCAGCTATATCGATCTGGAGAATGGGGTCTTCTATCGGCTTGCTGAGGGCAAGCAAGAGACGAGCAAGCGGCAGCCGCCCGTTCGCCTCCCGCCGCGCCTCATTGCTCATGTCCGCCGCTGGAAAGAGAAGGGCATCATAGCCACGCACGTGGTGGAGTGGGAAGGGTTGCCGGTCAAATCGATAAAGGTTGCCTGGGCCCGCGCGCTTAGTCTCGCCAAGATCAAGAAGAAGGCCCCTCCCCACACGCTGCGCCACACGGCAGCGACGTGGCTCATGCAACAGGGCGTGGACAAGTGGGAAGCGGCTGGATTCCTCGGCATGTCCACTGACGTGCTGGAGCGGACCTATGGAAAGCATCACCCCGATTTCATGGCCGGGGCGGCATCGGCCATCACTAGGAAGAAACCTAGGAAATCATTGCCGTAATCGTTGCCGCAGCCGAGTTGCTGGGGTAGAATGATTGAACCTGAAATGCTGATTTGCTTAGGAGTTTCAGCAACATGGAAGATGGTGGGCCCGGCAGGACTCGAACCTGCAACCAGACCGTTATGAGCGGCCGGCTCTAACCATTGAGCTACAGGCCCTTCCAAGGAAGGTCGAACATCATCTAGCCGAGGGAGAGGCGTTCGTCACCCCCTGTTTGATACAAGGTGCCCTCCCCCGTTATCCCGTCGAGGCCGCTGCCTGGGCTCTCGGGGAGAACTCAAGCGTCCTACTTCCGTTGAGGATAGGTGTAGTATCGGCTGTCACAGGAGGAATGCGGTGGGTTTGCTTGTGGATGGGGTCTGGTGGAACCAGTGGTACGACACAAAGAGCACCGGCGGGCGTTTCGTTCGCAGCTCCTCGGCTTTCCGGAACTGGATCACAGCCGATGGCGCGCCGGGCCCGACGGGAACGGGCGGGTTCAAGGCGGAGACCGGGCGCTATCACCTCTATGTGTCGCTGGCCTGCCCTTGGGCGCACCGCACCCTCATCCTGCGCCGGCTCAAGGGGCTTGAGGAGATGATCGGCCTCTCTGTCGTGCATTGGCGGATGATGGAACATGGCTGGACTTTCGAGGATGGGCCCGGCGTCATCCCGGACCCGATCCATCGGGCGCGATATCTGCACCAGATCTATACGGCGGCAGACCCGTCCTATACGGGCCGCGTGACGGTGCCCGTGCTGTGGGACAAGCAGACGGACACCATCGTCAGCAACGAATCCGCTGAGATCATCCGCATGTTCAATGCAAGCTTCGACGCAATCGGCGCGAAGCCCGGCGACTATTATCCGGAAGCCCTGCGCACGGACATCGATGCTTGGAACGAGCGCATCTACGACAGTGTCAACAACGGCG
>JAEXGT010000093.1 GCA_023450615.1 Pseudomonadota bacterium
GGTAGCGGAACTCAGCGCGAACGCGGCCGCCAACGCGGAGGCAGGTGTCCGTGCCGGGGATGTAGAAGAAGCCTGAACCGTAGGTGGAGCAGACGCGAACGTACTCGACAGCAGCGGCCTTCTTTGCAGGAAGGTCGGCGGCCTGAGCGCCAGCGATGGCGGCAAGACCCGCAACCGAACCGAGAAGAAGGCTCTTAACGAGCTTCATGGTTTTATCTCCGAAACAAAATTTGGGCTCCAGGAACCCTGTGCAATCGTGACAATACTGACCCAGCAGATTCAGGCAATCGCCACAAATGTAAGAGCTGCCTATTAACCCTCGAATCTGCATATTAAACAGGCATTTTCGGACCTGCCGGAGAGCTTTCTCAGAGGGTGTGTCCTAAATTCAACATCTCGCCCCTCCTCCGTCAGGCTGGAACTGGCCAAGGGACACCTGCCCCCGAATCCCACAACGTAAGGTAAGGCCAAGATCTGTTCTTCCCGTATCAATCGTCAAAGAAATAATCATAGTCAACGCAACGATATACAGGACATTTAGGGGTATCCCGCGTAGGGACGTAATCCAGCTGGGTTGTCTCGTTCCGCTCACAGAAGCGCCTGTCGCTGACGTAGCGATCGTAGGTGTAGGTGCCGGTGCTCAGGACGACCGCCCCCCGGGACAGGATTGTCTGCTGGACTTGGCCGCAGGTGAGATTGAGCGTCGAGATACGCTGCTGCGCTTGCACTCCCGAAGCCCAGGTCAGCAAGGCCAAAGCGAGAACGATCCTTTTCATGGTCCATCCATCGATATGTACCGGCAAGAAGTGGCCGTTATGGCGAGTAAACGCAAAAGCGCTGTATTTGTTACAACTTGGCTGGGAGCTTGGTCCTAGGCCAGCAGCTCAGAGCATGGCCTGGAGGCGGCGTGCCATTTCAACGGTGGCTGGGTAGTCGGTTTTGCCGGAGCCCAGGACAGGAATACCGGAGATCAAAATAGCCTTCGGCACCCAAAGCTCCGGAAAGCCCTGGCTCTGCGCGTGAGCCAGAAGGGCATCGCGATCCGCATCGGGTTTGTCGGTGACAAGCACAATCTGCTCCCCCTTCCGGGGATCGGGCAAGGCCACGACCACATGGCTGGAATCGGGCCAGAGCTGCTGCACGGTCGCCTCGATGGCCGCCAGGGACACCATCTCCCCGCCGATCTTGGCGAAGCGCTTAGCCCGCCCGCGGATGGTGACGATTCCATCCTGAATGGTGACGATATCGCCCGTATCATGCCAGCCGTCGGCGAGCGATCTGATGCCGCCCGGAGCAGATTGATCGAGATAGCCCTTCATCACGTTGGGGCCGCGCACATAAAGGCGCCCTCCTTCGTGGATGCCCTCCACCGGCTCAAGACGCCACTCGATGCCAGGGAGAATGAACCCTACGGAACCCGGGTGGTTTTTATGAGGAAGATTGCAGGCGATGACGGGCGCGCACTCGGTAGCGCCATAGCCTTCGACGATCTCCGCGCCATGCTTGGCCCAAAGCTTTCTTGTCTCGGGTTTGACATGCTCAGCCCCCGCGATGACGAGCTTCACGCTCGACAGGTCACCTTCACCAGCGGCGCGGGCATAGCCCTGAAGGAAGGTGTCGGTTGCCAGCAGTACGGTGGCCCGCGTGCCCGCGATCAGCTTCGGAATCTGCCGGTAGTGCAGCGGGCTTGGATAGAGCACCGACTTCATACCGTTGAGAATGGCGGTCAGAAGTCCCGCCGACAGGCCGAACGAATGGAAAATCGGCAGCGGATCGAAGAACACGTCATCGGGCTTCAGCACATCGCCTGCCAAGGCCTTTACCTGATAGGCATTGGCGACGAGGTTGGCATTGGACAGAACCACGCCCTTCGGCACGCCCTCGGAGCCTGAAGTGAACAGCACGACGGCCGGATCATCAGGCCCGACATTCGCCTTCGCGTGAACCCGGCGCGCGCCCCAGGAATCGATCAGGCCCCGGAGCTTGTCGAAACTGGTTAGCGTGCCGCGCACATCTTCCAGCCAGAGGATCTGCCTTCCCTGGCCCAAAGCCGCGACGACATCGTCGAGCTTGCCCTGTTCCACGAAACGGCGGGAAGTGATGATGGTTCTGATGCCTGCGATATCACAGGCGGCTGTGAGGTTCTTGAGCCCTGCCGTGAAGTTCAGGAAAGCAGGCACTCGACCGAAGGCATTCAGGCCGAACAGGGTCACCGCGATAGCCTGGACGTTCGGCAGCAGCACGCCGATTGTCTCGCGATCCTTCGTCAGCCCTGCGAGCTTGCGCCCCAGCACAAGCGAGCCGAGTACGAGCCGCCCGAAGGTGATGGGCTGGCGCTCCAGGTCCTCCAAAGCGACCTTGTTCCGCCCGAACTCGTCGCGGGCATCGAGGAGCGCGCCGAACAGGCTTTTGCGCGTCCGCGCGATATCGAACTCTGCCACGGGCGCTCCTTGAGGTCGCTCAGCCAGCCGAGCCTTCGCGGATCGGAGCCTGTTAGGTCAGGCCCATATCCCAGGGGAAATAGATCCAGGTGTCCTGGCTCACTTCCGTGACGAAGGTATCGATGAGGGGACGTCCCGCGGGCTTCGCATAGACGGCGGCGAAATGAGCGTTGGGCAGCATGTCGCGCACAATCTTCGCGGTCTTGCCGGTATCGGTGAGATCGTCGATCACGAGGACGCCCTGACCCTTGCCGTCGCCGAGAGCTTTGATGGAGGGGGCAATGTCCTTCAGCACCTTCAGCTCGCCCTGGCTCTTGTAGTCGTGATAGCTCGCGACGCAGACGCTCTCGATGAGACGCAGGTCGAGCTCACGGGCGACGATGGCCGCCGGTACCAGGCCGCCACGGGTGATGCAGATGATGGCCTCGAACGGGCCCGCCGACGCGAGGCGCCATGCGAGCGCGCGGCAATCACGGTGAAACTGATCCCAGGAAACGGGAAAGGCTTTGGGTGAGGAAGGAGACATCGGCTTGCTCGTTTGTCTGTTGTGTTGGGGTCAATGACTTAAAGGGGTGCTCGGTCGCCCTTCAGGCGTCCGAGCAATGCGTGAATATCGGCGACGGCCTTGGCGACCTCGGCGGGGTCCTTGCCCCGGACGACGATTTGATTGCGGAAACCTGCCGTCGAGAAAGACGGGTAGGAACCGATGGACGTGCCGGGATAGGTGACGGCGATTTCGCTCAGGCCCGCAGCATAGATGCCTTCGGCGAGCCCTTCGGCCTCGACGGTTTCGATGGTCATGCGAGTGCCGGTCTGGAGCGTCGGCGCGATGAGGTCGAGCATGGCCTGCATGATGGACGGAACGCCCGCCATGACGAAGACATTGCCGATCTTGAAACCGGGCGCCTTGGAGATCGGGTTCTCGATGAGATCGGCCCCATCCGGAATGCGGGCCATGCGCATCCGCGCTTCATTCAGCTCTTCCGGCGTATAGCGCTCCCGCAGCATGGCGACGGCGCGCGGATCGTGTCCGATGCCGACACCGAAGGCCTTGGCCATGCAATCCGCGGTGATATCGTCATGGGTCGGCCCGATACCGCCGGTCGTGAACAGATAGGTATACCGTGACCGCAGGGCGTTGACGGCGGAGACGATCTCCTCCTCCACGTCCGGAACGATGCGGACCTCGCGCAGGTCGATGCCGATGCCGGTGAGATACTCGGCAATATAGCCGATATTCTTATCCTTGGTGCGCCCGGTGAGGATCTCATCGCCGATGATGAGAAGGGCGGCTGTGACGGAAACGGCCATGCGCATCGATCCCTTTTGAAGGCCTTTAGCTTCAGGAACGGCAATTCTCAAGCAAGGGTTCAGTTGAAGGCAAGGCTTCTCCCCTGTTAGGAAGAGCTTTCTTCTCACGTGATGGATTGAATGCGTTTTCACGAAACCCTCCTCACCGGCCGCCTCATTGAGCGATACAAGCGATTTCTGGCCGATGTGGAACTCGATACCGGCGAGATCGTCACCGCCCACTGCGCCAATCCGGGGGCGATGATGGGTCTGAAGGAGCCCGGCAGCCGCGTCTATCTTTCCAGAGCCTCGAACCCGTCCCGCAAGCTCAAGTACAACTGGGAATTCGTGGAGGTCGCAGCCGGAGGCGGCCCTATGCAGCTCATCGGCATCAACACCTCCCGCCCGAACCTGCTCGTCGCGGAAGCCCTGCGCGAGGGGCGGCTCGCGCCGTTCTCCCGTTACGACCGTGTCCGGCCGGAGGTGAAATACGGCAAGAACAGCCGGGTGGATTTCTTCCTGGAGAAGGACGGCGAGCCGCCCTGCTATCTGGAGGTGAAGAACTGCCACCTGATGCGGGAAGCGGGCTTTGCCGAATTTCCCGATTGCGTGGCGGCCCGCAGCGCCAAGCATCTCTATGAGCTGGCCGACATGGCCGCGACCGGCGCCAGGGCCGCCCTTGTCTATGTGATCCAGATGGATGCAAACCGCTTCGACGTGGCCAGGGACATCGACCCGGCCTATGACAAGGCCTTCCGCCATGCCCTCGCAGCGGGAGTGGAATCCTACGCCTATGTCTGCCGGATCACGCCTGAGGAGGTCGTCATCGACCATCCCGTGGAGATCGTCACGCCGAGATAGGCTGTTCGGCCCGCTCGAAGACGAGGTTCATGCGCGTGCGAAGGATCTGGCGATAGCCCTTCTCCTGCAGAAGTTTCGGCACGTCGACCTGCCACCGGTCAGGGACATCCGGGATGATCAGGAGCGAGGGGTAAAGCGCGGCGGGCGCATCGCGGAAGAACGGATCGAGGACCAGATCCTCGGCACCTTCCACGTCGAGCTTGACCGCATCCACATGGGTGAAACCTTCTCGCTTGATGAGGTCGAGCAGGGTGACAGCGGATACGCGGATCGTATCCGTCTGGCTCGAATTCACGATCTTGAGGCTGGCCTCGCCCTTGTTCCGGGGATCGAGGAACAGGGTGAGCTCGCCGGTCTTGTCGGCGACGGCGCAATCCACCGCCTTGATCGTACCGAAGGGATTCAGGCGGATATTGTAGATCAGCCGCTCGAATATCTCCGGCTGAGGCTCGACGGCCAGAATCCGGGAGGAGGCATTGACCTTTCGGGCCACGAGCAGCGCGTACCAGCCCACATTCGAGCCCACATCGATGAAGGTGAACCCTTCCCGGTTGCGGGCGGCGATGAGCTTGATCTCCTCGAGGTCGAAATATTGCGGGGTGAAGATGATCCGCTTCTCGCAGACATTCTTGTAAGGCACGACCCGCATGCGGACCCCGAATGTCTCCAGATCGATGGGCAGTTCCTTCAGCTTCCGCATGACCACGTGGCGCAGCATCATGGCGATACGGCGCCCCACCCAACCGCCCGGCAGACCGCGTGTGCGGTCGATCACCCAACGGGTGAGGCCTGCAGGCGCATAGGTCCCGAAGGGACGGGGGTCATTCATTACGGGAGTATCCAAAGCCACCAAACCGGATGAACAGGGTTGCTCATGACACCCCTGAGGCTTATTCGCAAGCCATGGAGAAGGTATCCTTGCTTGCGCAGGGCAGGATGATCCTTACATTCGGCTTCAAAACAAGGACCGAGCATGACCGAGACCGACGTTGTCGAGCGCAAGCGCTCCTCCGACATTCCGCTGCATGGCCCCGAGGATTTCGAGGGGATGCGGCGCGCTGGGCGCATGGTGGCCGAATGCCTGGACATGCTGACCGAGCACGTGAAGCCGGGCGTGACGACGGAATACCTGGACAAGCTCGCCTTCGACTTCATTCGCGACAACGGCGCCTATCCGGCCTGCCTTCATTATCGCGGCTACACCAAGACAATCTGCACCTCGATCAACCACGTGGTCTGCCACGGCATTCCCAACGACAAGCCGCTGCGCGACGGCGACATCATGAATGTCGACGTCACCCTGATTCTCGACGGATGGCACGGCGATTCGAGCCGCATGTACTATGTAGGGGAGGTTCCGCGCCGGGCGCAGCGCCTGTGCGAGATTACCTATGAGTGCCTGCTGCGCGGCATCGCCGTGGTGAAGCCGGGCGCCACCACCAACGACATCGGTGCGGCTATCCAGGCCTATGCGGAAGCCGAGCGCTGCTCGGTGGTACGGGATTTCTGCGGCCATGGCATCGGCAAGTCCTTCCACGCCTTCCCGACGATTCTCCACTATGTGGAGCCCGCCTATAATGTGGTGCTGGAGCCCGGCATGTTCTTCACCATCGAGCCCATGATCAATCTGGGCCGTCCGCAGGTGAAGGTGCTCTCCGACGGCTGGACCGCCGTGACCCGCGACCGGTCGCTCTCGGCTCAGTTCGAGCACATGGTCGGCGTGACGGAGACAGGCGTCGAAGTCTTCACCTACTCGCCTAAGGGCTTGGATAAGCCGCCGTACAGCTTGGGCTGATTGACAAGCAACGTTGTATCTCACGCCGGCTCGGGTAAAGATTTGCCGTTCTATATTGCGAGAGCGGCGATTCCGGCAGCATGAGCGGCGACGAGACACCTCATTATCACGGCCATCGCGACCGTCTGCGCGCCCGCTTTACGGAAGTGGGCGGCGATGCGCTGCCGGATTATGAGCTTCTGGAACTGCTGCTTTTCCGTTCCATCCCGCGCCGGGACGTGAAGCCTCTTGCCAAAGAGCTGATCAAGCGTTTCGGCACCTTCGCCGAAGTGCTCGCCGCCTCCCCCACCCGCCTCATGGAAGTGGACGGCGTCAGCGAGCGCGTTGTCACCGACCTGAAGATCGTGGAAGCCTCTGCCCGTCGTCTCGCCAAGGGCGAAGTGGCGAAGCGGCCCGTTCTGTCCTCCTGGACCTCGGTGCTCGATTATTGCCGCACCGCCATGGCGTTCATGGAGAAGGAGCAGTTCCGCCTGCTATTCCTCGACAAGCGCAACGCCCTGATCGCCGACGAGGTGCAGCAATCCGGCACCGTCGATCACACGCCCGTCTATCCCCGAGAGGTGGTGAAACGGGCTCTCGAACTCTCGGCCTCCGCTTTGATCTTGGTCCATAATCATCCCGCGGGGGATCCAGCCCCCTCCTCGGCCGATATCAGGATGACGAAGGAGATCATCGACGCGGCGAAGCCGTTAGGGATCACCGTCCACGACCACATCATCGTCGGCCGCCAAGGCCATGCGAGCCTGAAGGGGTTGCAGCTCATCTGAGCCGCCGACAGAACCAGCCGCAGCCGGTCGCGTTTCCCTCTCACAGATACGTGACTGAGGAGAAGATCGATGAAGTCCTTCCTGATGGCAGGCTTGCTCGGCTCGGCGTTGCTGGCAACGGGCGTTATGGCGCAAACTGCGCCATCCACGACCACGCCACCGGCCGCGAAGACGTCCCAATTCATGACGCAATTGCCCGCCGGCTCCATGTTGCTGTCGGACCTCATGGATCTGGACGTGATCGGTCCGGACAACAACGACATCGGAGACGTCGAGGATGTGATCCTCGATCGCAACGGTCAGGTGGCCAGCGTCGTCATCGAGGTCGAGGAAGGGGTGGGCAATCGCACCGTGGCATTGCCCATGAACGTCTTCCAGATCGCGCCAGATGCTTCGACGACAGGTTCCACCACTAGCGGCGCGTCCAAGACCAACACAATGCAACTCATGCTGAACATGCCCGTCGATCAGCTCAAAGCGGCACCGGAATTCGATGAGGATGACTAAAGCCTCTGCATCGATCTAGCAGAATGCCCGGCTTCGTGCCGGGCATTTTCATTTTCAGAAGAACGTATCGAGGCCTGTGAAGATGGCGTAGACGAAGCCGAGGCTCAGGGTCATGCCGATGGAGCCGATGATCAGGCCGCCGATGATGACGAGGCCGTCCCTCTCCACGAGACCGAGGCCTACGAGGCAGACCGCGAGACCGAGAGGGATCTGCCCCACGAAGGGCGGCGCGAAGAGAAGGCCCAGCGCCAGAATGAGAATGATCGCACCCATGACGCGCATGGCGACAGGCGTATCGAGGAAGGTCATGCGAGGGCGCGAGAACCGCTCCAGCTTGCGGAAAGCGGGCATCGCCCGCCCTACGGCACGCTCCACGTCGGCGCGGGCGAGCGAGCGGTTCATGAGCTGGCCCGGGAGCCAGGGCGCATCGCGACCGAATACGATCTGGATGGCAACGAGTGCCAGAAGCAGACCGCAGACCAGAGGGATCGGCGGAGGCATGGGCAGGCAGTTGGGCAGTCCCAGCAGAACGATGAGGAGCGCGAAGGCCCTGTCCTGCAGCACGGACATGATGTCGCGCACGGTCAGGCGTTCGCCCGGCTGGGAAGCCAGGGCAAGCAGGATCTGCGATGTGCGAGCGTTGGAAAACAAGGAGCCCTGGCCAGTTCGAGGCGACGAGCCTCTCTATAGCATCAGGCCCAAAAGTGGAATGCACTTTCGAGATCATTCTCATGCAGCCTGATTGCCCGGCCCACCGGTCCATTCGATTGGGCAGGCTCAGGCGCAGCAAGGCTTTTCAGTGGATATTGATCTCTCCGGCAACTGCGCGAAATTCGGCTGGGCGGATCAATTGTGCGTGGGTGACCGTGACGGAGTGTAGAGGCCCGGCAAGTTCTCGCTTCCAGAACTCGAGGAAATCGATGAGCACGGGGAAACGGGGGGCGAGGTCGTAATCCTGCCAGATATAGGTCTGCAGGAACGTAGGATGATCCGGCATCCGATAGAGGATCTGAGCGGTCGTCAGCCCGTAACCTTCCAGTTGGCGAATGAAATCCTTGGATGCCATGCGAACTCCCTCTCTAGTCCTGAGAGGCAGGCACTCACCCGATCATGAGGGCGGTGTCCTGCCCTATGCTCAAGGCTAAATCTTGAGCGCGATCTAGGGTTCCCGCAAGGCCTCAAGGAGGCCGCTCAGGCCGATGTGATCTGCTTGTGGAAATAGGTGGTGTCGCACAAGCCGCCCTGAGGCCATAAGGCATAATTCGGGATGACGCCCACACGCTGCCAGCCGAGGCGGGTATAAAGACGCTCCCCGGCGCTTCCGGTCACCGTATCGAGCACGAGCACGGTTTTTCCCGCACTCGCCGCCGCTTTTTCCGCAGCGCGCATAAGAGCGGCGCCGATCCCGCGCTTTCGCGCCCTGCGATGCACGAGCATCTTTGAAATGTCGGCCCGGTGCGGCTGATTTTCCGGCTGTTTGAGAACAACCTGGACCGTGCCGACGACTTCGCCGCCATCCTCGGCGACGAGGAGAATGCGCTCTCCCGCCGCCACGCCCTCGGCGACCCCTCTCCAGAAAGCGTCTGCCTTGTCCTTCGTCATCGGCAGCATGAAGCTGACGGAAGCTCCGCCCTCCACGCAATCGATCAGCACGTCGGACAAGGCTCCGACCAGCTCGGCAGCCTCCTGCGGCGACAGGGAGCGGATTGTAACGGCATCGCTCATCGGAACCTCTAGCGGGTTGGAAATTTCGTGTCGGTGGTCAACGCGACCAGATACCGGGCGGGCTGGTTTGAAGGGTTGCGGAAGATTATCGGCTGCTCGATGTCCATGCAGAGGCAGTCGCCGGCCAAGAGCCGATAGGTCTCATTGCCGACCCCCAGCTCTATCTCGCCCTCGATGATCCAGATCTGCTGACTTACGCCCACGAAGCGAGGCCCCGTATCGTAGGCGACGCGGGCGCCGACCGGCATGATCACCTCGACCAGTTCGATAGGTGACGGAAATCCGGAAGGCGAAAGGTTACGGCGCAGGTAGCCGCTGTCCGGATCCCGCCAGACGCGCTGCTCGGCCCGGCGCACCAGGGGTGAAGCTGCGGCGCTCTCCTGCCTCGCGAACAGGGAAGCCAGCGTCACGCCCAAGCCTGCGGCCAGCTTGTCCAGAATCACCGCCGTAGGGCTGCTTTCGCCCCGCTCAATGAGAGAAATCATCGAGCGGCTGACGCCGGTTCGCTCGGCCAAGGTATCAAGGGTCAGCCCATGTCCCGTGCGAAGGCTGCGCAGGCGGCCGGCGAGATGTGCATTGATGTCTGAGCTTTCATCCATAAAAATAGAATGCGTTTCCATTATAATGGAGTCAACGACAAGCTGGCGAAGAAGCAGGCTTGCGCTAGGTCCCGAACTTGCCTTCACTAAGCCCCTACCGCCGGAAAAGGAGATGACCCGGAATGCGGTTCGCTTTTGCCGGGATCGATTTTCTCGGGGATGTCTTCGAGACGCTGATCGAGAGGGGCTGGCAACCCGTGAAGCTGTTCAGCAGGCCCTGCGACAGCATCTATGATTTCAATGATGCCACCGTTGCCCGCGCCCGCAACTTGCGCATCCCGATCCAGATGTCGCGCATCCTCCCATCCGATCTCGCAGGGCTGAAAGCCCTAGGCTGCAATGCCCTGGTGGTGGCAGGCTATCCATGGCTCATCAAAGGTTGGGAACCTTATGTGCCCTATGCCTTCAACTTCCACCCCTCGCCCCTGCCCGATGGGCGTGGCCCCTACCCGCTCTTCAAGGCGATTCTCGATGCGGCTCCCGAATGGGGCGTGACGGCCCATGCCCTGGAGCCTGCCTTCGATACAGGCCCCATCCTTGCGCAGAAGCGTTTTGCCCTGAGCCCGCAGGAAACCCACGACACCCTGCTCGCCAAGTGCCAAATGGCCGCCAGGGACATGACGATCCGTCTGGCGGAAGATCTTCCACAGCTTTGGCGAGAGGCCAAGTCGCAGGGCCCCGGAACTTATTGGCCGCGCATCACCCAGACCGACAGAACAATCAAATGGACGGGAAGCGTGAGCGATGTGCTGCGAACGATTCGCGCCTTCGGCTCGATCGAGGCCTTCGCACAGGTTGATTCCCGGTACATTTATGTCTGGGAGGCCAGCGGCTGGCAGGAGAAGCATGGCTTCCGGCCAGGCACCCTGGTTCATAAGCACCGCAGGCATATGGTCATCGCGGCGAGGGATGGGCTCGTCCAGATTACCGGCTGGAGCCCTTATGCGCCGGGGCCGGCCCGCCGTGGCTGAAAAGGATCAACGCCGCCGCTTCAGCAGCTTCCAGGCCTGGCGCAGAACAATGATATTCCGGATGAGCTTGAACATGGGCGTACCTCTAAAAGCGTATGCTTTTAAAAGAGGAACTCAGGCTAAGGTTCCTTGCCTCCAGTCCTGAAGGATCAAAGCTCGCGGTACAGCCGCCCTTGGTAGATGAGCGCGGGCCTGATCTCGCCGAGACGGATATTGACGATCTCTCCGATAAGCACGTGGTGCGTGGCGACCACCCGGGCGTCGCTCAGGCGACAGTCGAAGGATGCGAGGCTCGTTCGGAGAACGGGAGCGCCGGTGACGAGACGATCCCACTCGCCGCTGACGAAGCGGTCCGGCCCCTGGAGATTCGTGCGACCGGCAAACACATCCGCCAGGGCCCGATCCTCGGCGGCCAGGGCGTTCACGCAAAAAACGCCGTTCGAGAGGAGCGCCTGTGCGGAGCGGGCCGCCGTGTTGACGCAGACCAGAAGCGAGGCCGGATCGTCCGTGACGGGCGTAACGGCGGTTGCCGTGAACCCGGCGGGGCCCGCAGGCCCATCCGTGGTGACCACATGAACGGCTGCGGCAATGCGGCTCATGCCCTCACGGAAGAGGACCGCATCGAGGCGCTGTGCATCGGTTTCGGCGGATGAGGGAGGAGCGGGAGTCTTCAACATGTTCTTCCAGAAGCCTCTCCCACTCTTTCGAGCGGAGCACAAGGCGTAGCGTGCATATGGGGCCGACAGCCCGGCTTTGAAAGCCACCTTGGGCATTCTGCTGCTTATTGGACCAAAGTCTGCCGCCTATTCCATCAATATCCGTGATCCGAATCTTAACCGTCCGTTGTCGAAGCAATATCCGTTTGCTAGAGACGCGCTTCCCAGAGGTACCGGCTTGGCCTTGCACACGTAATCGTGCTTTGTTGAGCAGTTCCCAAGCAAGACCCGCTTCCAGAGGGCTAAGGGTAGGACATGGAAATCTTTGTGCAGCAGCTCATCAACGGGCTGACGCTGGGGTCGATCTACGGCCTCATCGCCATCGGCTATACGATGGTCTTCGGTATCATCGGCATGGTGAACTTCGCCCACGGCGACGTCTTCATGCTCTCCGCTTTCATCGCGCTGATCTTCTTTCTCATCCTGACCACATGGCTCGGGATCTCTTCCGTCGTGCTGGCGCTCTTCATTGTGCTGCTCATCTCGATGGTGCTCACCTCGCTCTGGGGCTGGGCCATCGAACGGGTGGCCTACCGGCCCCTGCGCGGCTCATTCCGTCTGGCTCCGCTGATCTCCGCCATCGGCGTGTCGATCTTCCTGTCGAACTTCGTCCAAGTGGCCCAGGGCGCGCGCAACAAGCCGACCCCTCCCATGATTCAGGACGTGATTGTCCTGTTCCAGGGCGCGAGCGGCTATAATGTCGCGATCTCCTACAGGCAGATCATCATCATGGTCGTGACCGCCGTTCTGCTGACGATCTTCTGGTACATCGTCCAGAAGACCTCTCTCGGACGGGCCCAGCGCGCCTGCGAGCAAGACCGCAAGATGGCTGCCCTGCTCGGCATCAACGTGGATCGCACGATTTCGCTGACCTTCGTGATCGGCGCGTCTCTCGCGGCGGTCGCGGGCACCATGTATCTGCTGTATTATGGCGTCGTGAGCTTCGCCGACGGCTTCGTGCCGGGCGTGAAGGCCTTCACGGCGGCGGTTCTCGGCGGCATCGGCTCCTTGCCGGGCGCCGTCCTCGGCGGCCTGATCATCGGTCTCATCGAGACTTTCTGGTCGGCTTATTTCTCGATCGAGTACAAGGACGTGGCCGCGTTCTCGATCCTGGCCATCGTCTTGATCTTCATGCCCTCCGGTATTCTCGGACGGCCTGAAGTCGAGAAGGTTTAAGGAGCTAGATGAGCATGAACGCTCCTTCCATCACCACCTCGGCCCAGACACAGGCCGTTACGAAAACCTTCGATCTGAAGGCGGCCCTCAAGGACGCCTCCAAAGCCGCTCTGATCACCTTCGGCCTGTCCATTCCGATCCTGTCCTTCAAGACGGAGCAGAGTGGCGCCGACCTGTTCCTGAGCTCGCGCTGGGGCCTGTCCTTCATCGTCACAGCCATCGTGTTCGGTCTGCGCCTGCTGATCCATGCTTTCACGGCGTCCCGCGCCTACAAGAAGGCCACTCCCAGCCCCCATCAGGCGACGGAGGCGGTCCATGCGGAGCCGAGCGCGTTCCAGCATGTGTCGAAATTCGCCATTCCCTTCTTCCTGGGCGTGGCGCTGGCCTTCCCGTTCCTGATCTATCTGGTTCAGGGCGGGTTGAATGAATCCCGTTATTGGATCGATCTCGGCATCCTCATCCTTACCTACGTGATGCTCGGCTGGGGCCTGAACATCGTGGTGGGCCTCGCCGGTCTGCTCGATCTGGGCTACGTCGCCTTCTACGCGGTCGGCGCCTATTCCTACGCCCTGCTCTCCACCACGTTCGGGCTGTCGTTCTGGATCTGCCTGCCGCTCGCCGGCATCCTGGCCGCCTTCTGGGGCATGATCCTCGGCTTCCCGGTGCTGCGCCTGCGCGGCGACTACCTCGCCATCGTGACGCTGGCCTTCGGTGAGATCATCCGTCTCGTGCTCATCAACTGGGTGGACGTGACGGGCGGCGGCGCCGGCATTGCCTCGATCCCGCGCGCGACCTTCTTCGGAATCCCGTTCACGGCGGGCGAAGGCGGTTTTGCCGAGACCTTCGGGCTCGAGTTCAGCACCATGCACAGGATCGTGTTCCTGTATTATCTCATCCTGGTGCTCGCGCTTCTCACCAACTTCGTCACCATGCGCCTGCGCAAGCTGCCCGTGGGACGCGCGTGGGAAGCACTGCGCGAGGACGAGATCGCCTGCCGCTCTCTGGGCATCAACACCACGAACACCAAGCTGACGGCCTTCGCCATCGGCGCGATGTTCGGCGGCTTCGCGGGTTCGTTCTTCGCGGTACGTCAAGGCTTTATCTCCCCGGAGAGCTTCAACTTCCTGGAATCGGCGATCATCCTGGCCATCGTGGTCATGGGCGGCATGGGTTCGCAGATCGGCGTCGCCATCGCGGCCATCGTTCTGGTTGGCTTGCCCGAAGTCCTGCGTAACCTCACCTTCCTGAAGGCCGTGTTCGGCGAAGGCTTCGATCCGAACGAATACCGTCTGCTCCTCTTCGGCGCCGGCATGGTGGCGATGATGGTCTGGCGTCCGCGCGGACTGATTTCGGAACGTGAACCCTCGGTGATCTTGAAAGAGCGCAAAGCCATCTCCGGCTCGCTCGTGAAGGAAGGACACGGCTAATGCGCTGGCTGCAGGATCCCATCCTCGACGTACAGCATCTCACGATGCGCTTTGGCGGCCTCGTCGCCGTCAACGACCTCTCTTTCCAGGCCGGGCGCGGCGACATCACCGCGCTCATCGGCCCCAACGGAGCGGGCAAGACGACCGTTTTCAACTGCATCACCGGCTTCTACAAGCCGACGGAAGGCATGTTGGCCCTGCGCAAGCCGGACGGCTCGAACCTGCTGCTGGAGAGGCTCCCGGGCTTCGACATCAACTGGAAGGCAAAGGTCGCCCGTACCTTCCAGAACATCCGCCTGTTCTCCGGCATGACCGTGCTCGAGAACTTGCTGGTGGCGCAGCATAACCCGCTGATGATCTCGTCAGGCTTCACCTTCGCCGGCATTCTCGGGCTCGCCAGCTATCGCCGGGCAGAGAAGGAAGCCATCGAGAAGGCGAAGTTCTGGCTGGAGAAGACCCGCCTGATGCACCGCGCTGACGACCCGGCGGGCGACCTGCCCTACGGCGACCAGCGCCGCCTGGAAATCGCCCGCGCCATGTGCACGGACCCGCTCCTGCTCTGCCTGGACGAGCCGGCGGCGGGCCTCAACCCGCGTGAGTCGCTGGAGCTCAACGAGCTCCTGCTCTCGATCCGCAAGGACCAAGGCACCTCGATCCTCCTGATCGAACACGACATGTCCGTCGTCATGGAGATTTCGGACCATGTGGTGGTGCTCGATTACGGCACGAAGATCTCGGACGGTCTGCCCGCCGACGTGAGGAACGATCCCAAGGTCATCGCCGCCTATCTGGGCGTGGCCGACGAGGAAGTCGAGAAAGTGGAAGCGGAGATCGGCGTATGACCGCTGCAAGCATTCAACAGACCGCAATCGATGCGGGCCGTCAGCCGCTTCTCAGCGTGCGCGGCGTCAAGACCTATTACGGCAACATCATCGCCCTCAAGGGCGTGGACATGGATGTCCACGAAGGCGAGATCGTCACGCTGATCGGCGCCAACGGCGCCGGCAAGTCGACGCTGATGATGACCATCTTCGGCAACCCGCGCGCTCGCGAGGGGACGATCACCTATGCGGGCCGCGACATCACCAAGATGCCGACCCACGAGATCGCCCAGCTCTCGATTGCGCAGTCGCCGGAAGGCCGCCGCATCTTCCCGCGCATGACCGTGTTCGAGAACCTGCAGATGGGCGCCTCGATCAATGGCATGGTCCATTTCGATCAGGATCTCGAGCGGGTATGCACCCTGTTCCCGCGCCTGAAGGAACGCCTGCAGCAGCGCGGCGGCACCCTCTCCGGTGGCGAGCAGCAGATGCTGGCCATCGCCCGCGCGCTCATGAGCCGGCCGAAGCTTCTCCTCCTGGACGAGCCTTCCCTCGGCCTCGCGCCCCTGATCGTGAAACAGATCTTCGACATCATCAAGGAACTCAACGAGAAGGATGGCATGACCGTCTTCCTCGTGGAGCAGAACGCCTATCACGCCCTCAAGCTCGCGCATCGCGGCTATGTGATGGTGACGGGCAACATCACCATGAGCGGCACCGGCAAGGATCTTCTGAACGATCCGCAGGTTCGCGCGGCCTATCTCGAAGGGGGGCACTGATGCAGGGCATTCTCTACGAAGAGCCTTCATTCTGGCTCTTCCTTCTCATCACCGTGATCATGGGCGGCTGGGCTGCCTGGATGACCGGGCGGGCCATCGCCATAACCTGGCGGCCCTTCTGGACGCTGATCCTTTACCTGTTCATCCTCGGTGCGGCGGTGCGCTTCATCCACTTCGCTCTGTTCGGCGGGACGCTGCTGTCGGTCCACTACTACGCGGTGGATACGATCGTGCTGCTGATCATCGGCGCTCTGGGTTTCCAGTACCGCCGCGCCCGGATGATGACCACGCAATATCGCTGGCTCTACGAGCGGAGCGGCCCGTTCTCCTGGCGGGAAAAGGCCTCTGCTACCAAGGGCTAAGCCCAAAAGATTCCCAGGTGACAAGTGTCCAAAAACCGGCATGATGCACCTTGGATGACGGGTTAACCGTCAAACCGGC
Organism: Pseudomonadota bacterium; assembly: GCA_023450615.1. Lineage (GTDB taxonomy): Bacteria > Pseudomonadota > Alphaproteobacteria > Rhizobiales > Beijerinckiaceae > Microvirga. The sequence continues at coordinate 16,317 of JAEXGT010000093.1, forward strand.
CCCACGAGGAAGAGGGGCCTATAAAACCACCCAGAGGAGTGACCTCATGAAAAAACTGCTGTTGACCGGCGTGGCGCTTGGTCTTGGCCTCGCCTTCTCCAGCGCTGCCAGCGCCCAGATCAAGATCGGCGTTGCTGGCCCCGTTACCGGCCCGAACGCTGCTTTCGGCGCCCAGCTGAAGAACGGCGTCGAGCAGGCAGTTGCCGACATCAACGCGGCTGGCGGCATCAATGGCCAGAAGCTGGAACTCGTCGTCGGTGACGACGTGTCCGACCCCAAGCAGGGCGTGTCGGTCGCTAACAAGTTCGCAGCCGAAGGCGTGAAGATGGTCGTCGGCCACTTCAACTCGGGCGTGTCGATCCCGGCTTCGTCCGTTTATGAAGAAGCCGGCATCGTCATGGTGTCCCCGGCCTCGACCAACCCGACCTTCACCGACCGCGGCATGTGGAACACCTTCCGCACCTGCGGACGCGACGACCAGCAGGGCGGCGTTGCCGGCGCTTATCTCGCCGACAAGTTCAAGGGCAAGAAGGTCGCGGTCATCCACGACAAGACCCCCTACGGCAAGGGCCTCGCCGACGAGACCCTGAAGGCCATGAACGCAAAGGGCCTGAAGGAAGTCGTCTATGAAGGCGTGAACCCGGGCGAGAAGGACTATTCCGCTCTCGTGTCGAAGCTGAAGCAGGCCGGCGTTGACGTCGTCTACTTCGGCGGCCTCCACACGGAAGCCGGCCTCATCATCCGCCAGATGCGCGACCAGGGCCTCAACGCCCCGCTCATGTCGGGTGACGGCATCGTGTCGGCCGAGTTCACCTCGATCGCCGGCCCGGGCGCCGAAGGCACCCTGATGACCTTCGCTCCCGATCCGCGCAAGAACCCGAACGCCAAGGACGTGGTCGCCAAGTTCCGCGCGAAGAACTACGAGCCCGAGGCCTACACCCTGTACTCCTACGCCGCGGCCCAGGTTCTGGCCGAAGCTGCAAAGCAGGCCAACAGCACGGACGGCAAGAAGATTGCTGACGCCATCAAGGCAGGCAAGCCCTTCAAGACCGCGATTGGCGATCTCACCTTCGACAAGAAGGGCGACATCACCCGTCCGGACTACGTCGTGTATGTCTGGAAGAAGACTGCTGACGGCAAGATCGACTACTCGGGCAACGAGCTCGGCATGTAATCGATTGGCCTGAAAGCCAACCGAACGAACCCGCCCTGGCGACAGGGCGGGTTTTTCTTTGAAACTCCTCTGTGAAGCCGCAGCGATCATGCCCGCCCTCACCCTTCAGCTTCTCGATGCCCCTTACGCTGTTTGCCGCCTGCCTGCGGGTGCCGCCGCACCGTCGCCCACGCCGGGGCCGTTCTCGCTTCTGATCCAGGCCGTCGAGGAAACAACGCTGGTCTGCCCGTCGGATCAGGCTCCGGAAGCAGCCGAGATCGATTCCGGCTGGCGTTGCTTTCGCATTCTCCAGGTCTTCGATTTCAGCGTTCCGGGCATCCTGGCATCGGTGCTGTCCCCGCTTGCACAGGCGGGCGTCGGCATCTTCGCCTCCTCCACGTTCAGCACGGATTATGTGCTGGTGAAAGCGAGCGATCTGGACCGGGCGCTGGAGGCTCTCACAGCAGCAGGCCACCAGATCGAAGGCTGATTCAAGCTCTCTCGATGCGGGCTGCAAAGCAGCCCCGGCGGGCGAAATGGGCGTCCACATGGGCGACTTGAGGATCCGCGAGAAAGCGCCTGATGACCTCCGTGACCGCATCGCCTTCGGCAACCTCCGCATCGACGATCAGCGCCGCCGCGTCATAGGCTCTCAAGGAGAGAAGGCGGTCTTTCAACATGGGGGCGAGCTCGCCCCGGTAATGCCCGGTCGCCGCTGAGCGGCTGACGAAGATAGGTCCGCTGGCGCGGTAAGGCGAAGAGGCGGAAGGCTGGTGCACATGATTGAGAAGCAATAGCTCCTCGCCCACAGGAACGCGCATAAGAGAGATGCGGCAAGGATAGGCATCGGCCTCGTCCGCATACATGCGCCGGGCTCCGATGGCCTCAAGTTCCGTGTCGCCGAGCAGAAAAAGGGATGCGAAGGATTCGGCCTCGAGGCCGCGTATTTGAAACGTCATGGTGATCTCCTGTCGAGACCATCATCCTGGCAGCGCCCAGCCGCTCGAACGACCCGTTTCCTGTGATGCGCTAGCCCAGCGTTCCCAGAATGGGGAAGGTCTCGAGCAGCCAGAACGACATGTTCGTGATCCAGCCTGTGAGGAAGGCGATGCCGGTGAGGATGAGGAGAACGCCCATGACCTTCTCGATCATGGCAAAGCGCGAGCGCATGCGCTTGAGGAGCGCCACAAAGGGCTTCATGGCGAAGGCCGCCAGCAGGAAGGGAATTCCCAAGCCTGCCGAATAGGCGGCAAGCAGCATCGCGCCATAGGCCACGCTATCCTCCGACCCCGCCACCGCCAGAATGGCCGCGAGAACCGGCCCGATGCAGGGCGTCCAGCCGAAGGCGAAGGCAAGCCCCATCACATAGGCGCCCCACAGCCCCACAGGCTTCTCGACCGAAAAGCGGGCCTCCCGATAGAACAGGCCAATCCGGAAGATTCCGAGGAAATGCAGGCCCATCACAATGATGGCGATACCGGCGATGGTGCTGAGCACATCGAGATATTGCCGGATCACCTGTCCTAGCGCGGAGGCGGTCGCTCCCAGGATGACGAACACGGTAGCAAAGCCCGCCACGAAGAGCAGCGCGGCCAAAACCGCACGGCGGCGGACGGCTCGGTCATCGCCCGCATGCAGCTGGTCGAAGGTCGTACCGGCAAGAAACGACAGATAGGGCGGAACCAGCGGCAGAACGCAGGGGCTCAAGAAACTGATGAGGCCGCCAAGCGCCGCGGCAGGAAAGGAAACGCTGAGCATGAGACCTTCTAGCCTTTTCCAGGCCTTCGAGAAAGCGGGTGGGTGCGGGGCTATCCTTCTTGTGAAGCGTGCGGTTTTAGGGTTGGCTTAAGGCATGACAGCTCTGCGCAACCTCATCACCGACGTCGCGGGCCTTCGGGTCGGCAATGCCCATGACGCAGCTCTCGCCTCCGGCGTGACGGCGATCCTGTTCGACGAGCCTGCCGTGGCTTCCTATGCCGTCAACGGCGGTGCCCCCGGCACGCGGGACACGGATCTCCTGGAGCCGGACAAGGCCGTGACCGGCATCAACGGCATCGTCCTCTCAGGGGGTTCGGCCTTCGGCCTCGATGCGGCGGGCGGCGTGCAGGCCTTCCTGCGCGAAAAGGGCGTCGGCTTCGCCGTCGGCTCTGCCCTTGTGCCATTGGTCCCGCAGGCAATCACCTTCGACCTGCTCAATGGCGGCGACAAGGATTGGGGGCGCTACCCGCCCTATCGCGAGCTCGGCTATGACGCCGCCGCCACGGCCGGTCTCGACTTCGCCCTTGGCACGGCCGGAGGCGGCTATGGGGCTACGACCGTCGATCTGAAGGGTGGCCTCGGCTCGGCCAGCGCCGTCACCAGCGCCGGTCATACGGTCGGGGCGCTGGTCATCGTGAATGCCCTGTCCTCGGCGCTGATCGGCGAAGGACCGCATTTCTGGGCCGGCGCATTCGAGGAGGGCGCGGAGTTTGGAGGGCTCGGGCATCCGCCCCGGATCACGCCCGAGATGCGAAAGCTCGACTGGAAAGGCCGTGCCCAAGCGGCGACGCCGCCCATCTCGACCACGATTGCGCTGATCGCGACGGATGCCGTTCTCACCAAGGCGCAGGCCAAGCGGCTCGCGGTCATCTCCCATGACGGTCACGCCAAGGGCCTACGCTTCGCCCACGCGCTTCATGACGGCGATACGGTCTTCACCGCCGCGACGGGCAGGAAGCCCCTGAAGGACGAAGCAGGAGACTTCATCGAGATCGGCGCTCTTGCTGCCGATTGCCTGGCGCGGGCCATCGCCCGCGGCGTCTATGAGGCGACCGCTCTGCCGTTTCCAGGCGCGCAGCCCGCATGGCGGGACAGGTTCGGATCCCCTCTCAGAGACATTTCCTCAAAGCCGTCTGGCAACTGAGGCGCGGGAGAGGTCGCTCGACGATGCTCCCGCCCGATACCGCAACCACAGCAGAATGAACCCGAAGACCGGAATCAGGATGTCCGTGTAGAAGATGACTCCCGCATTGCCGGGAGCATAGTTGTGGGCTTCCACCATCTGCACCACATGGCCGGCGGCGGCTCCCCAGAGAAAGCAGGCCGGGCCAACCAGGGCGGCCAAGCGCGTTCCGAAGCTGCCTCTGAAGGCCAGAAATCCAACGATGGAGAAGCCGAGGCTGGCGAACCCGACTTCCTTCTGAAACGGGCTCGTCTGCCAGCCGATGAAGAATGCCGCCATCTCCGAGAAGAAGACGTGCATGACGAAGTTGTAGAGAAAGGTCACCCCGAGGGCGAAGAAGAAGAACCACGACAGCAGCGCCTCAGCCGCATGACCACGGCCCTTCTGGCGCGTCAGGGAGACCAGCGCCACGATGAGCCCCAGCACGAAGAAGGTCAGGGTGAAGTTGCTCAGCAGAAAGGTGATCGTCTGCTCCATCCCGGCCTCCGCGCATATGACGATACGGCATCGCCATTGTGTCGCTTCACCTGCGAGGCTGCCAAGCTCGCTGAACGGCGGGCTGGGGTGACGTAATGGCTTTTGCACACGTCATCGCCAGCCTTGGCCGGAACAAGGCCCGATTGAGATGGGGCGGGAGAAGATCCCCCGCCTCCTTCGAAGGCTGTCGTCAGAACCGCTCGACGCGATAGGGCTCGGGGTTCACCACCGTCTGTTCGCCGGTCATCATCTCGGCGAGCAGGCGGCCCGTCACAGGGCCGAGGGTCAAGCCGTGATGGGCGTGGCCGAAGCCGAACCACAGGTTTTTGTGGCGGGGAGCCTTGCCGATGATCGGCATCATGTCCGGCGTGCAGGGGCGCGTGCCCATCCAGGGATGGGGATCGACTCGCTCGCCGAGGGGGAAGAACTCCTTGGCGATGGGCTCGGCACGCTGAAGCTGGACCGGGCTACGGGGTGCATCGCGATCCGCAAATTCCGCGCCTGTCGTCAGGCGGATGCCCTTCGACATGGGAGCGAGGAAGTAACCGCGGTCGAAATCGAGAGTCGGCTTGTTGAGCACCGCGTTGCCTTCCGGCTTGTAGTGCATGTGGTATCCGCGCTTGACCGCGAGCGGCAGGTTGTAACCCAGGCGCTTCGTAACCACGTCCGCCCAGGGGCCTAGCGCCACGACGACTTCGCGGGCCTCAACGGAGCCCTTTTCCGTCTGCACGCGCCAGCCGTTCGGTGTTTCCTCCAGGGTCTTGGCATCGCCCGCCGCCAGCTCGCCGCCGAGGCGCTCGAAAAGGCCCACATAGCCCATGGTGAGCAGATGCGGATCGGACACCGAGGACGGATCCGTCCAATGGATGCCGCCTTTGGTCTCGACCTTCAGGTGAGGCTCGCTCTCCGCGACGCCCTTGGTGTCGAGAGCCTTGAAGTTCACGCCGAAATCGCGCCTCACGGCCTCCGCGTCGCGGAGCTGGGCATCGCGGGTCTTCTCGTCGCGGAACACCTTCAGCCAGCCGGTCGGGCGGATCAGGTGGGTGGAGCCGGATTCCTCGGCGAGGGCCATGTGCTCGGTAACGGAATGCTCGATGAGCGGCGCGTACATGCGCGCGATCGCCTTGTGCTGGGCGGGACGCGAATGCATCCAGTACTGCCACAGGAAGGGTGCGAGCTTCGGAATGGCCGACCAATGATAATGGGCGTCGATGGTATTGTTCAGGGCATAGCGCAGCAGGGCGCCGAAATCGTGGGGGAAGCCGTAGGGATAGACGCCCTCGCGCTGGATCAGGCCCGCATTGCCGAAAGACGTTTCCTCACCCGGCTTGCGCTTGTCGACCAGCAGCACCGAACGGCCGCGTTTCTGCAAATGCACGGCAATCGACACGCCGACGATGCCGGCGCCGAGAACAATCACATCCTTACGCATGAAGTCCTGCCCTGTTATTTTCGCCCCTCGACGGGAGCGGAGGCCACCTGCCCCATCTTCCTGCCGAGTCTTACTCTCCTTCCGGCTGGCGCGTCCATGGCTTTCAAGCGGCTAAAGCATCTCTCCCCAGCCGAGTGGTCTTAAAATGGTTTACAGCGCGACGGCATTGTCCGTTGCCGTCGCAGAAAGCCCGTGCTACCGGCCCTTTTCATGACACGCCCTCTGCTCATCGCCCCCTCCATTCTCGCCTCTGACTTCTCCAAGCTCGGCGAGGAAATCCGCGCCATCGACGCCGCCGGCGCCGACTGGATCCATATCGACGTGATGGACGGCCATTTCGTCCCCAACATCACCATGGGTCCGGACATCGTGAAGGCGATCCGTCCGCACACGAAGAAGGTCTTCGACGTGCATCTGATGATCGCCCCGGTGGACCCCTATCTCGAAGCCTTCGCCAAGGCGGGCGCGGACATCATCAGTATCCATGCGGAAGCGGGCCCGCACCTGCACCGCTCGCTCCAGACCATCCGCGCCCTCGGCAAAAAGGCTGGCGTGGTGCTGAACCCCGGCACCCACGAAGCCGTCATCGAGCCTGTGCTCGACATGGTGGACCTCGTGCTCCTCATGACGGTGAATCCGGGCTTCGGCGGCCAAGCCTTCATCCCTTCGGTCTGCGACAAGGTTCGTCGGGTGAAGGCCATGATTGGCGACCGCGACATCGATATCGAGATCGATGGCGGCGTCACCGTCGAGACGGCCCCCCTCGTGGCTGCCGCGGGCGCGAATGCCCTTGTGGCAGGCTCCGCCACCTTCAAGGGCGGCCCCTCGGCCTACGCCGCAAACATGGCGGCTATTCGCGAGGCTGCTGAGAAGGCGCGTTGAGATCAGCGGCCTATCGTGCTACCGCGCGGGGCATATCCCCCGCGTGGAAGTGAAAAGCGATGATCCCTCGTTACAGCCGTCCCGAGATGGTGGCCCTCTGGTCGCCGGAGTCTAAGTTCCGCATCTGGTTCGAGATCGAGGCTCACGCCACGACGGCGCTCGCCAATCTCGGCGTCGTGCCCAAAGAAGCCGCCGAGAAGGTCTGGGAGATGGGCTCCAAGGCGACCTTCGACGTGGAGCGCATCGACTCCATCGAGCGTGAGGTGAAGCACGACGTCATCGCGTTCCTGACCCACCTTGCCGAGATCGTCGGCCCCGAGGCCCGCTTCGTCCACCAGGGCATGACCTCCTCGGACGTGCTCGACACCACCTTCAGCGTCCAGCTCGCCCGCGCCACGGATATCCTGCTGCGCGACATGGACGAGCTTCTCGCCGCCATCAAGCGCCGTGCCCTCGAGCACAAGATGACGCCGACCATCGGCCGCTCGCACGGCATCCACGCCGAGCCCACCACCTTCGGCCTCAAGCTCGCCCAGGCCTATGCCGAATTCGAGCGCTGCAAGCTGCGTCTCATCGAAGCCCGGCGTGAGATTTCCACCTGCGCCATCTCCGGCGCGGTCGGCACCTTCGCCAATATCGACCCGAGCGTGGAAGAATACGTGGCCGAGCAGATGGGCCTCCAGGTCGAGCCGGTCTCGACGCAGGTGATCCCGCGCGACCGTCACGCCATGTATTTCGCGACGCTCGGCGTCATCGCCTCCTCCATCGAGCGCCTTGCCACGGAAGTGCGCCACTTGCAGCGCAGCGAGGTTCTGGAAGCCGAAGAGTTCTTCTCGGCAGGCCAGAAGGGCTCCTCCGCCATGCCGCATAAGCGCAACCCTGTCCTGACCGAGAACCTGACGGGCCTCGCCCGCATGGTGCGCGCCTATGCCATGCCCGCCATGGAGAACGTGGCCCTCTGGCACGAGCGGGACATCTCCCACTCCTCCGTCGAGCGCATGATCGGCCCCGACGCCACCGTGACCCTGGATTTCGCGCTGGCCCGCCTCACGAACGTCATCGACAAGCTCGTGGTTTATCCTGAGAACATGCAGAAGAACCTGGACCGCCTCGGCGGCCTCGTCCATTCGCAACGCGTCCTGCTGGCGCTCACTCAGAAGGGCGCCTCCCGCGAGGACGCCTATCGGCTGGTTCAGCGCAACGCCATGCCTGTCTGGCGCGGCGAAGGCGACTTCCTTACTCTTCTGAAGAACGATGCCGATGTGGCGAAGTACCTGAAGCCGGAAGAAATCGAGGCCTGCTTCGATCTCGGCTACCACTTCAAGCATGTGGATACGATCTTCACGCGGGTCTTCGGTTCCGCAGGAGCATAACTCCAGGTCTGGACATTTTCGCCCGCAGCGCAACAATCCCCGTGCAGGAGTTCAAACGGCACGGGGATCATATCCATGCTGTCAGAGAAGATCCTCGCCATCGCTTTCGCGCGCGCCGTGAAACGAGGCACCCTGAGGGTGAGCACCGCCAAAGGCCAGCGCCTCACCTTCGGCGATGGCACCCTCCCGAAGGTCACTATCCGCTTCACGGATTCGGCGGCTCAGGCTGCCCTGTGCCTCCATCCCGAGCTGAAGCTCGGCGAACTCTTCATGGAAGGCAGGCTCATCATTGAGGAAGGGACCATCTTGGACTTCCTCCAACTGGTCCTTCAGGATACGCACGGCGAACTCGACGAGCTTCCTTTCCATCGCCTGCGCAGGATCCGACAGCGGCTCACCCTGCGCAGCGAAAACGATGCCCATCGCTCCAGGCGGAACGTGGCCCATCACTACGATCTAGACGGGCGGCTTTATTCCCTCTTCCTCGACAGCGACAAGCAGTATTCCTGCGCCTATTTCGATCATCCGGATGCGAGCCTCGAAGAGGCGCAGCTCGCGAAGAAGCGGCACATCGCGGCAAAGCTCCTGGTGGATCGCGGCCACAGCGTGCTCGATATCGGCTCGGGCTGGGGCGGCATGGGGCTCTATCTGGCCCAGGTTGCGGGCGCAGGCTCCGTCAAAGGCGTGACGCTCTCCGAGGAGCAGCTTGAGATCTCACGCAAGCGCGCCGCCGCAGCCTGCCTTGCCGAGCGGCTGAAGTTCGAGCTTGAGGATTACCGCGCGACCACCGGCACCTTTGATCGCATCGTCTCCGTCGGCATGTTCGAGCATGTGGGCCTGGCCTCCTACGACGACTATTTCCAGACCTGCCGGAAACTCCTCAAGAACGATGGCGTCATGCTGCTTCACACCATTGGACGCACGGGCACGCCCTATCCCACCAATCCCTGGATTACGAAGTACATCTTCCCGGGCGGGCATCTGCCCGTGCTCTCGGAGGTCATGCCGGCTATCGAACGGGCGGGCCTGATCGTCACCGATGTGGAGGTCCTGCGCCTGCACTATGCCTACACGCTGCAGGCCTGGCGCGAACGCTTCATGGCTCATCGGGACGAAATCCTCAGGCTCTACGATGAGCGCTTCTGCCGGATGTGGGAATGCTACCTTGCCATGTCCGAATCCGCCTTCCGCTGGCAGGATGCGGTCGTGTTCCAGTTCCAGCTCGCCCGCCGCAACGACGTGGTGCCTCTGACCCGCGACTACATTGCCGAGCGGGAAGCCGCCTTGAAAGAGGCTGAAGCGATGGAGTTCAAGCGGAGCGCTTGAACCGGCATCGTCGCGCGTTTATCTCGGAGGACATGAAAACCTCCGATTGCGACATCCTCATCGTTCCCGGCCACACGAATTCCGGCGCCGACCATTGGCAGAGCCGATGGGAGCGCCAGCTCTCGTCCGCTTGGCGGGTCGAGCAGGAGAACTGGGACAACCCCAACAAGGACGCCTGGGTCGCGCGCATCGTCGCAGACGTGAAGCGGGCCAAGAAGCCCGTTGTGCTGGTGGGTCACAGCCTCGGCGTGCTTGCCATCGTCCATGCCGCCCCGCAGCTTCTCGAAGGCAAGGTGCAGGGCGCCTTCCTGGTTAGCTTGCCTGATGTGGAAAGGCCCCATTTCATCCCCGCCATCGACCGCGCCTTCGCGCCGATTCCGCGCGATCCCCTGCCCTTTCCCTCGGTGCTCGTGGCGAGCCGCACGGACCCCCATTGCGATTACGAGAAGGCGGAGGACATCGCCTATGCCTGGGGCTCCGCCATCGTCGATGCTGGCGACGCAGGCCACCTGAACACGGATAGCGGCCATGGCCCCTGGCCAGAGGGCCTGATGCGTTTTGCAGGATTCCTGAAGCGGCTGGGCTGACGCGCGTCAGCACTTTTCAATTTTGCTTTGCCCTGATCCTGAGGACAGCCTTCGGGATGGCCGCTGCATGACTCCTCAGGATGAGCTGGGAGGCTCCGCAAGCGAGCAGACCGATCTGTGGAAGGTTAACGCCCTTTAATCCAACATGACGAAAAGTTCATGCGTGAGTCATCCAGCCGAGAGCAGGATGAGGGCAATCTCATCTCATCGGCGTTCAAGGAGATAACCCGAATGAAAAAGATTGCCACCCTCGCCACTGCAGCCGCCATGCTTGCCGGTGTCGGCACTTACGCCTTCGCTCAGGCGCAGCCCCCCGCCGCGCCTCCGGCAGCGCAGGACCAGCCGCAGGCTCAGCAGCGTCAGCAACGCCCTCGCATGTCGCAGGATGACTTCAACCGCCTCGTGGATGCCCGCATTGCTGGCCTGAAGGCCGGCCTGAAGCTCTCGGGTGACCAGGAGCGCCTTTGGGGTCCGGTGGAAACCGCCATCCGCAATGCCGCCAACCAGCGCTATACGCGGATGACGCAGTTTCGCGAGAACCGCGAGCAGCGCCGTTCGGCGGACTTCATGCAGCGCTATGAGCAGCGCAGCACCATGCAGACCGAGCGCGCTCAGACATCTGCGGCTATCGCCACGGCCCTTCGCCCGCTCTGGGATACGTTCAGCGAAGACCAGAAGCGGATTGCTCCGCGCCTTATCCGCCAGGCGACCAATGACGGCCCGAGCATGAAGCAGCGCCGCGGCGGACACGGCGGTCCTCATCACCATGCAGAGATGAGGCACCACGGCCCGATGGGCGGCCCGGGTGGAATGGGCCCCGGCCCGCGCGGCCCTGCTCCCCAGCAGTAAGCTCGTAATCTCAAACAAAAAGGCCGCCCAACCGGGCGGCCTTTTCAGTTTCAGGTCGTTCGCGACGATTAGCGCGAATAGAACTCGATCACGAGGTTCGGTTCCATCTGCACCGCATACGGCACCTCGGAGAGGGTCGGGATGCGGGTGAAACGAGCCGTCATCTTGGAGTGATCGACTTCGATGTAGTCCGGAACGTCACGCTCGGCGAGCTGCGATGCAACGACCACGACTTCGAGCTGCTTGGACTTGTCCTTCACCTCGATCACGTCGCCAACCTTCACGAGATAGCTCGGAATGTTCACGCGGCGGCCGTTGACCTTCACGTGACCGTGGTTGACGAACTGACGAGCGGCGAAGGGGGTCGCAACAAACTTCGCGCGATACACGATCGCGTCGAGACGGCGCTCGAGCAGACCGATCAGGTTCTCACCGGAATCGCCCTTCTGACGAATGGCTTCCGCGTAGTAGCGGCGGAACTGCTTCTCGGTGATGTTGGCGTAGTAGCCCTTCAGCTTCTGCTTGGCGCGGAGCTGAGTGCCGAAATCGGACATCTTGCCCTTACGGCGCTGGCCGTGCTGGCCGGGGCCGTATTCGCGGCGGTTCACGGGGCTCTTCGGGCGGCCCCAGATGTTCTGACCCATACGGCGGTCAAGCTTGTGCTTGGCCTGAATGCGCTTCGACATCGCTGTTCCTCTTGTTGTCGAATTTGCGAGGAACGCGCCCTCCTCTTCCCCTAAGGGACGACAGGCCGGCCGAAACCGGGCCACGGGAGCGTAAAAAGTTACGCGGCCCGTGAGGACCGCGCGACTGGGTGGGGATGTATGGGAAAATGGGAGAGAAGTCAATCAAGACCGCGGTTTAGCGGCGTCATCCCTGAAGAAGGGGCATTTCCTCGATGAGGACAACCGGCAACCCTTTGGCCGCCAAGGCTTCGCGGAAGGCTGGCGTCATTCCTGCCCCACTCGTGAAGACGGCAATCGCTTCGTCGTCGTCGGCCTCGTGGCCAGGAACGGGAGCGCCGATAAGCTGAGTCACCCGGCGCGCGATGGCCGGGGCCGGATCAATCCAGGTGACTGGCCAGGGAGCGAGCCTCTGGAAGCGAGGCAGCAACAGAGGGTAATGAGTGCAGCTCAAGGCCACTACATCGGTTCGCCCATCCTTGCCTTCCACGAAACAGGGCAGAAGCTCTTCGAGAAGGTCCGCATCCGAGACCGGATTCCCAGCCAATTCCGCTTCGGCGAAACCCGCCAGACGGCGGGAGCCCACGAGATTGACCTTGCAATCGCCTGCATAGGCCTCGATCAGGTCGCGGGTATAATCGCGCGCCACCGTGCCGGGGGTTGCGAGCACGGTCACATAACCTGTCCGGGTTGCGAGAGCCGCCGGCTTGATGGCGGGAACGGTGCCGACGAAGGGAATGGAGAACCGCTCGCGCAGGGGCGGAAGCACAACCGTCGAGGCCGTGTTGCAGGCAATAACTATGAGCTGCGGATCGTAAAGGCCGATCAGGCGCTCCATGACCGAGAGAACACGAGCGGTCAGCGCCTCCCCGGTCAATCGTCCATAGGGAAAAGCAGCGTCATCCCCCGCATAGACGAAGCGCGCATCGGGGCGCGCTTTCAGAACCTCGGAGAAGACCGTCAGGCCGCCGAGGCCGGAATCGAAGACGAGGATCGTGGGCACGGGAGACGGCATGACAGCCGGGTTATAGGACGCACCGGCCAGAAGATCGATACGCATCGGCAAGCCTTACGAACGCAGCTGCTTGATGAAGCTGTTCAAGCCGCCCTCTTGAGTCTCTGTGGGGGCGAGGTTGATCTTGCGGCGGGGTCCTGGCTCTTCCTGTTTCTGCCCCTCGACCTTCGGCGTCTGAGCAGAGAGACGGCGCACGGGCCAGCCGTCGCTCCAATTGCCCATGTCGATGAATTTCGGGTCGCGCTGGAGAGCACTGGCATCCTTGCCCCCGAACGCCGCCTCGGCCGCCATTTCGAAGGTTTTCCAATAGGCGAGATAATCGAGGGTGTCGGTGCCGTTGTTGCCGAGCTGCTGAGTCAGGATGGTCTGGGGGCCGGACAACGACATGTCGGCGCTCCATTTCCAGGTGTTCTTCTGCTTCGGGTCCTTCGGCGGATCCGGTTGGAGCTTGATGGCCGAAGCGTCGTAGTCCGCCTTCGGCGAGCCAGGAGAAGCCAGGGTCGCAGCGAGCGGCGGATAGCCGTGATCGTCGGAGCTGGCGCGCATGAAGATCTTGCGGGTGACCGGCACGCTGCTCGCCGCCTCGAAGAGACGCCGGGAAGCGCGGTCGCTCGGCAAATGCTCGCGGTCGCCATTCATGATGATGATGAGGGTCGAAGGATCGATGCCCGAGAGATCGCCGAGCATGATGCCGCGTTCCTTCTCGGTCGCCGCGATGCCGCCGGGCATGAAGCCGAAGATCAGCTTCGGCGCGGGCACGGCCGGACCTTCCGCAACAGCGGCCACGTTGAGCGCCAGCGGCACGCCTGCGGAATGGCCGATATAGGCCACGCGGCTCAGATCGGGCCGGGCGTTCTGATCGGGCCCCAATTGCACCAGGGCGTCGTTGATCAGGCTTTCTGCCCTCACCGTAGCATCCGCCGGACGGGAGCGATTCACTTCCTGGAAACGCGGGACGATGACAAGAAAGCCCTTACGCGCCAGATGATCGATGAAGCCACCGTAGAGCGCCGGGTTCACCGCGCCCCAGGAATGGAAGAACACCACCACCGGACGAGGGTCGGCGGGCGTATTGTTTCCGTAAAAGACATAGGAGCCGGAACTGACGGTGCCGGTGCCGGTCTTGATGACCTCGGCGGCCTTGTAATCCTTGCCTCCAGGCCCCTTCTCCGGCTGCGGCGGCGGAGAGGCCGCCAACACCATGGGTGCAGCGAGGCACGAACCAAGGAAAACAAGGGCAGTCAACGAGCGGCGCATGGCGGTCTCAGATCAGAATGTGCGGAGAAAACGGCTCCGGGCAACACTAGAGCAGAAGATCTTTAAGGCTTTCTCAACCGGCGGCCTTCCGCAAGTGCGCGAATCGCGCCCCGCAGGGTGCGGACGTCCTGCTCGGTCATCTCGAGCCGGTGGAAAATATCCCGCATATTCCGGGCCATAATCGGCTTTTTGTCCTCGGGATAGAAGTTCACCGCTTCGAGCTCGTCTTCGAGATAGTCGAAGAAAGAAGTAACCATCTCGCGCGATGCCGGCGGCGAAAGCCTGTCGCCGGAGAACGGCAATGCCCCGCCGGTCGCGAGCTTGTACCACTCGTACGACACGAGCAGGACCGCCTGAGCGAGGTTGAGCGACGAGAATTGCGGATCGACCGGAAAGGTGATGATGGCATCCGCCAGCGAAACCTCGTCGTTCTCCAATCCGGTCCGTTCGCGCCCGAACATAATGCCGATGCGCTGGTCTTTCGCGCCGCGCCGATGGGTTTCGGCCATGGCTTCGCCCGGTCCGAACACGCGCTTCATCTGCCCCCGCTCCCGCGCGGTGGTAGCGAAGACGAAGTTCAGATCGGCGATGGCCTCCCGCGCCGTATCGTAGAGCGTCGCGCCCTCCAGCACATGCACCGCGCCGGACGCGGCCGAATGCGCGCCTTTCCTCGGCCAGCCATCGCGCGGGGCGACGATACGCAGTTCCGAGAGGCCAAAATTGGCCATGGCGCGCGCCACCATGCCGATATTCTCGGCCAGTTGTGGCTCGACGAGGATGATGACGGGACGGTTCATGGTGTCAGGGTCTGAAATAATGGGCCGATGCAGAGTTCCATCCCCCATACAACTCAAGACCTTGGGCCGCCACATTGATTTCTGAATCAAGCTGCACAGTTAGAAACGCAAACTGCTAGGCAGGCGGGAAGCGATGATCGTCGCGGATGAAGTCCTGGTCGCGGCCCTGACATTCGTCCTCCTGCTGGGGACTTCCCTCGGCTGCCTGTTCTGGCATGTGAAGCTGTCCCCCAAGCAGCTCCAGGACGACACGAATTCCACCGTCAGAATCGTCGCCAATATCTTCGTGGTTATCGCCTCCCTTGTGCTCGGCCTCATGCTGAACTCGGCGAAGAATACCTTTCAGGCCGTGGACGACGCCCTTCATGCCTATGCCACCGACCTCATCCTGCTCGACAAGACCGTCCGTGCTTTGGGCCCTACGGGGGAAGACATTCATCGTGGACTCATCGCCTATCTGGACAGGGCGCTCAGCGCTGGCCCTGGCGTTGCCCCCGACAGGGAGGCAGAAATCCTGCTCGAGGAAGTCGGAAACGATCTGAGGGTGATTCAGGCAACAAACGACCAGCAGACCGCTCTCTGGAACGAGGCAAGACAGCTCTATCGGGAGGTGCTCGATCAACGGTGGGTCATCGTTGGACAATCAGGGGGAACGATCCCGCTGCCCCTCATCGTGGTCGTAATCGCCTGGCTTGTCCTGATCTTCGCGAGCTTCGGCTACCGATCCCCTCGGAACGCGGTCATCATCATCACCTTCGTCGTAGCGTCTTTTCTGATCGCAGCCTCCCTCGGCCTGATCCTCGACATGGACAATCCTTCCTCCGGCCTGATCCAGGTTTCAGACGAGCCCTTGCAGCGCGTTCTCGAGCAGATTAGGCAATAGGTTCGCTCCCATCAGGAACCCAAACAGGTTCGAGGGATTATTTCCTCTGCTGCCGCTAGGCGGCTCTCCCTGCCCTCACGAAGATTCCAACGGAGTTTGAAGGTGCCCTGGCTGCGCAGCCTTATCATGTTGCTTTGCTTGATCCTCGCCTCATCGGCATCCGCGCGCTCCGGCATCAGCAACCCGCAAACATCGGCTCCGCTGTTCCACGGCAATTGGTGCGGCGCAGGCGACGCCAACCGGGCTTCCCCCATTGATGCGCTCGATGCCGCCTGCCGGGCTCATGATCTCTGCTACGAGCGGGTCGGACGGGGCGCCTGCTCCTGCGACCAGGCGCTCCTGAAGGCGACGGCAAGGCTTATCCGAAACCCGTCGGTGGAGGAGAGCTTGCGCAGCAAGGCTGCAACCGTGAATTCCTTGTTCAGCGCCACCTTGTGCCGGGAGGAAGGGAAAAATGCCCAAAGCGGCAGAAACCGCTGAATTGGGACAAGGTCCCCACCTTCCCCCAGAGCCTTAACCGCGCTATAGCCCCGGCAACCCGTCTGCCATCCGGCAGGCCCGTTCCAGCCCTTCAAGCGCAAGGTGAGATCATGGCGAAGATCAAGGTTGCCAATCCGGTCGTCGAACTCGACGGCGACGAGATGACCCGCATTATCTGGCAGTTCATCAAAGAGAAGCTGATCCACCCCTACCTCGACATCGATCTGAAGTACTACGATCTCGGCATCGAGCACCGCGACGCCACCAACGATCAGGTCACCGTCGAGGCCGCCGAGGCCATCAAGAAGTACGGCGTCGGCGTGAAGTGCGCCACCATCACGCCGGATGAGGCCCGCGTGAAGGAGTTCAATCTCAAGGAGATGTGGAAGTCGCCCAACGGCACGATCCGCAACATCCTCGGCGGCGTGATCTTCCGCGAGCCCATCATCTGCAAGAACGTTCCGCGCCTCGTGCCCGGCTGGACCCAGCCGATCATCGTCGGCCGTCACGCCTTCGGCGACCAGTACAAGGCCACCGACTTCAAGGTGCCCGGCAAGGGCCGCATGACGA